>JBKXQO010000024.1:0-53990 GCA_047014865.1 Blautia sp.
TTCGTATTGTTGAATGATAAGAGCCGTATGAAAGGAGACTTTCACGTACGGTTCTGTGAGAAGTTTGAGGTGAGAGTCCTCTTACTTACTCGACTGAGAGGTCGGAATTTCTCAATCAAGAGAAATTCCTCCTACTCGATTATAGGAAAGTTTTCTAAACTTTATAGGAAACTTGATATAAAAAATCTGATTATCCGCATAAATACAGCATTTAAGTACTATTCATCAACTAAAAAAACACCTATTTTACCACGAATTTACCATGATTGAATATGAGCCTTGATATGACAGAAGAAGAACAAGGGAGATTGCACAAAACGTGTATCTCCCTTTTCTCATGGTTACAATATTACTTTACTTTGAGTTGAAATCTCAATATAGCTTTCATAAGCTCTGTCTGTACTTCGCCTTTTAATTCCTCGTCTACCCTCATGCTGACCTTTCCGTTCTCATGGTAGAATGGACGCAAGCACAATTTTGATATGTAGCCGTCATAAAACTCTAAAATTTCTTTGATTGCCTGTTCATTACCGCTGGACGCTTTGACAATCTTTTCGTAAGCAGGATAACCATAATCTTTTGTCATTTTCTTTACTTCCTTTCGTTCATCAACACTTGTAATTTTTGCAATCCTCTGTTTCTCATACAGCTTACAGAAGAACGTGATACATGGTAAAGCTCCGCAATTTCCCTGTCCCGCATATCTTGAAAATAGTATAACAAAATATAACTACGTTGCTTTTCAGATAACTTGCGTAAAGCCATACCCAGTTTTTCATCAGATACCTTGATTGAGAAATTGCATACTTGAAATACAGAAAACTCAAAGGAATAACTATCATAGTTACTTTGATTATCCTGTCTTATTTCTGGAATTTCACAAAACAGCGCTTCATGCTCCCAACGTTTTGCACGTTGTTTCCTACGATAACGGACAATACCATTAATTGTTATCATCATATAAGCGTTAAACTGTAATCTGATGATTTCCTCAAAAGAAGATAGTTTCATAATCTCACCCCCTTTCCGCAAAGTTGAAATATATAAACGGAGTACCATTTATACCTTTTGGAAATACGGAAAAGAGAGAAAGAAAAAAGCCCGCACAAAACTTATTGTTTGTACGAGCTTTTAAAAGTGTATATGTAGTTGTTACAAAAATCGTATCAAGTCATTTAATGATACGTATAACTATTACAAATGAGTTTGATAAAATTATTTGATATAAGTTATATTGTTTGGAAGGTTTCGTTTATTACTCTCAAGACTTTCTATCGGATAGCCTATCAACACACCGACAAGAGGTGTGTATCCTTCTGGGATTTCAACTTTCTTTGTCAGTTCTGGATTTGCAAAGGCAATCAGCGGTCCCATTACAAAGCAACTGCCCAATCCCAGTTCCGTAGCCTCAATAATCATATTTTCGGCAGCACATGAAACATTTGCCATATTAAATCCGTTGCTGTCATTCCCATTAGGAGCAGACAGAACAATCAAAGCAGGTGCACCATAAAGAGGATTATAACCCTCTGTTGATGCTCGTTTTTCAAGAAATTCATCACCAGAGTGTTTCATCATATCTAACGTGATGTCATTGATTTCTTGAAGCATTTGCTGGTTTTCGATTATCGTCATGTGAAATCGTCCAAAAACAGGCGCAAGGTTACCAGCCTTAATAATTACTTCCATTTTTTCTGTTTCCACAGTCTTAGGGGCATATGTACGGACACTTTTTCTTGATTTAATAGCATTTAATACTTGCATAATTCATTCTCCTTTACTTTTTTATTTGGTACAGTTATAATTATAGCAAGAGGTAAAAATATAACAAGTACGCAATTTTTATTTACCTACTAATAAAAAACTAAGTAAAGGAGCGATGGTAAATATGACAGATTGTCCTGTAAAATATGCTTTGGATTTATTAAACGGAAAGTGGAAATTACGAATTATTTGGGAATTAAATCAGCAGGAAATAATCCGTTTCAATGAGTTGCAAAGACGGCTAACCGGAATTTCCAGTGTTATGCTTTCTAAAACTTTGGAAGAATTGGAACGGAATAAAATTATAAATCGTAGACAATATAATGAAATTCCACCAAAAGTAGAGTACTCTCTTACTGATTTAGGAAAAGCAATAGAGCCCGCCTTACAAGCATTGGGAAATTGGGGAAGCAAAGCATATACATTAAATGAAAAATCTTGAGAAATTTTTGGTACATCTTTCCTTTCTTCCTCTTGATTATTCAGTACAGAAAAGAAAAAGCCCTGTCAAGAGCCTGCCACTTCTTAGAAGTGGTGCTTTGCACTCTTGATCGGGCTTTTTGTTTGCTGTATCTTTTTACAAGAGGAAAAAGAACCTTATCGTTTCTTTCTCATTTCTTCCATGTACTCGTTATAATCAAGCTCATCAAAATCATTCTGCGGTAGCATATCGGGGATATTCTGTCCGTTCTCCTCGTCCGCTAAGTCTGCAAGTTTTATATCATCATACGGGGCAACGAAAGCATAGCTGGTCGGCGTTTCTCCATATCGGTCAATGCTGTGCAACAGCTTGTATTGTTTCGTCAGCCGTTCTATCTTCTGACGCTGTACCAACTGTTTTATCTCGAACAGTTCATCAAGAGAGGTCTTGATGTCGTTCAGATAATTGCTGATGTATTCTGTCAGCTTGACTTTCATGTAATACTGCCATTCTTCATTACTGCAAAAGAAGTCATTGTTTGGCAGGTTTTCCAACGATACGTTGAAATCTTCTTCCCGTCCTATCACTTCCATGATGAACTGTTCCGTATGGGACGTATTCTTAAATTCACCCCTCAAAAGCTCATTTGGCGTTACGCCCAGCACATCCATTATCTTTTCCAGCGTTTCAAAGGTGGGATAGTTTACCCCTCGTTCAATCTTGGAAAGGCTCTGCATATTGATACCGATAGCGTCCGCAAGCTCCTGCTGTTTCATTTTCCTGTGTTTTCTTATGGTCTGTATGTTCTCTCCCAAAAAATTTATGTTCTTTCTGTAACGCTCCATAACTTAGTATAACTTCTCCTTTCTCGGCTTTTTCTTCTCTATATAAGCCTATCATACTTATTATACTCGAAAAAGTCAAGAAAAATATCTTGACAAGTAATTCTAACGGCGTTATTATCATATCAGATACAGCGATTAAGCACGCTAGGGTCAATCGCACGCTTGAGTGAGCATTTAGAGAAGATATTTTCACTTTGTCGGCATGAATAGGTATGGACTGGCAGACTGAAAATTGTGGTTTCCAAAAGGGGCTGGCTGGACGGGACACGTCCCCCAGACGTGGAACGGACAGACAGTTCCTTTTGGAAAGAGAACGCCGTCAGGCGTTCCGCAAAGGGCGTATATGTAACACCGCCCTGCGCATACATGTCATAGTGCCTAGAAACTGTGATAAATAAAGGAAAAAACGCTATTTTTACCCCGCAAAAAATCGGGAAGTACGAAAGGAGTAATGCACTATCGCAACACATGAAAATTTATCCGTCAAGATTGATTACATCAGCATTGTATTTGACACGGCAACGTCAGAAGATGTAATCCGTTATATTTTACAGTTGCCGACAGATATTTTTAATGTCTATCCCGCAACGGTCAAATTCAAGACCTATCAGACACGCTGGGAAATCGGGGACATTTATGTATCGGGGAACGCAAGGAAAACCGAGGACAACCCACAGGGCTTAGGCTGTTATCTCGTGATGACAGGCAGAGGGTGTGATGATATATTCCATATCCTTGACGAAAACGGCTTGACCTTTGGGGATATGTTTGAACGCTGTGAAAGCAGATACGGGACAGGCAACTATCATTTCACAAGGCTGGACGTTGCCATTGACGACAGGAACGAAACGCCGTTCTTTACCATAGAGCAGATAAAGAAGAAATGCGAAAAAGAGGAATTTATCGGCAACAGTGAGGGCTACCACTTTGATGAAAGCAAGTTTGATGATTTTGACACCGCAAAGACGGTCTATATCGGAGCTGGAAAATCGGGCTTGTCCTACCGCTTTTATGATAAGGACAAGGAAGTGTGTTCAAAGTATAACAGGACGCTTGATGAAGTGGGGAGCTGGAAACGGACGGAAATGCAACTGCGTGATGAAAAGGCTCATGCCTTTGCCATGACATTCAGAGACAGACCGCTGGAGCTTGAGAAGCTGGCTTTCGGACTGCTGGCTGGAAACTTACGCTTTATCGTTCCAAACAAAAATGAGAACAATAAAAGCCGTTGGAAAACGTGCCGTTTCTGGCAACGCTTTTTAGGGGCTGTGGAACTCTTAAAGCTCCATACTCCAAAACAGCAGAATACCCTTGAAGAAACACAACAATGGCTGACCGAGGGTGGCGTGATTTCAGCCGTCAAAGGCTTTTATTTTTTGGAAGAACATGACGCTTTAGGTGAGCTGGAACGTGTCGGGGATATGGTAGATAAGGCAAGGTACAGCACTTCCCTTTCCAGCAAGCTGACCGCCCATTTACAGCGGATAGACCGAGCAGAGCTGATACCTTATGTCCAGTACGACACAAAGAACAGGTAGGGGGTGGCATGATGAGCGAAAAGACAGATATTCCCGTATGGGAAAAATACACCCTTACCATTGAGGAAGCGTCAAGATACTTCACAATCGGACAGAATAAGCTACGCCGACTGGTAGAAGAAAACCGACACGGCGACTGGTATGTGATGAACGGCAACCGTATCCTGATTAAGAAAAAACAGTTTGAGAAATTTATGGACAAAACGGACGCAATCTAATGCAAAAGAGCCTTGTATGTGATATTATTTCTATAAGTCATATCAAGGCTCTTTCTTACGAAAGGAGCAGAACAGAATGAAAGAGCAAAGACGGGACAGCAAAGGACGTGTCCTGCATACAGGAGAGAGCCAGCGAGCAGACGGAAGATACTTATACAAATATACAGACGCATTTGGAAAACCGCAATCGGTGTATTCATGGAAACTGACACCAACGGACGCAACACCAAAGGGCAAGCGTGATAAGCCGTCCCTAAGAGAGCTGGAACAGCAGATCAGACGGGACAGAGAGGACGGTATCGACACGACAGGCGGAAAAATGACGCTGTGCCGGCTATACGCCAAACAGAACGCACAGAGAGCCAACGTAAAGAAAAGCACACAGCAAGGCAGAAAGAAGCTCATGCGGATATTAGAGGACGATATACTTGGGGCAAGGAGCATTGACAGCATACGCCTTTCAGACGCTAAGGAATGGGCGTTACGCATGAAAGAGAAAGGCTACGGCTATCAGACCATAAGCAATTATAAACGCTCGTTAAACGCTTCATTCCGCATTGCCATAGCGGACGACCTTGTAAGGAAAAATCCCTTTGATTTCAAGCTGAATGAAGTCATAGCGGACGACAGGACGCCACGGCAAGCATTGACCGAGGAACAGGAAGAAAAGCTCCTGTCCTTTGGCAGTAAAGACAGGACATACCGCAAGTATTATGACACAATCGTGATACTGCTGAAAACGGGACTTCGTATCTCGGAGCTGTGCGGACTGACAAGGCAGGATATAGACCTTGAAAACGACGTTATCCATGTAGACCACCAGTTACTTTCCGGCAAGGAAACAGGCTACTATATCGAAACGCCAAAGACGAAAAGCGGTGTGCGTGATATTCCCATGAGCGAGGAAGTGAAACAGGCGTTTGAGCGTGTTATAGCGAACAAGCCAAAGGCAGAGCCAATAGAGATAAACGGGTACAGCGGTTTCCTCTTTCTGAACGGGAAAGGCTTTCCCATGACGAACGCTTATTATACTGCTACCTTTGCCAATCTGACAAAGAAGTATAACAAGTGCCATGAGGACAGCCTGCCAAAGATAACGCCCCATATCCTGCGTCATACGTTCTGTACAAGGCTTGCGAACAGGAACATGAACCCTAAGAGTTTACAGTACATCATGGGGCACGCAAACATCAGTATCACGCTGAACCTGTACGTCCATGCGTCCATAGAGAACGTCAAGGCAGAATTAAGAAGCATGATAGCTTAAAGTTTTACCACGATATTTACCACGATTGACCGTGAAAAAACGTGATGAGACGTGGCGGTTTGGAAGTGTCGACCCAAAAGAGAAATGCCCGTAAAGCTGATAAAATAAGGCTTTGCGGACATTTGAAAAGATATGAAAAGATAATGGAAAATTTATTTTAAGTTAGTAGAACAAAAAAACACTCCGTGAAGATCGTGCTGCGGCGGAGAAGTACGTTGCAAAAGCAACCTGCCGCAGGCGGAGAATCCTGCGTTGCAATATTCTTTGTCCTGCCTTGGGAAATCCGCTCTACAAGGACGCCTCTCCGCTTTGACGAAACATAGACAAGCCACACGATCCTTGCATTGGGGACGGGAGGAAGAGTATACTAAAGACATTGAGAAAACGTAGGTGTCAAGGTGGAGTTTGGAGAGAGGAGGATTTGAGATGCAGTACAATTTTGATGAGACGGTGGATCACCGTCATGACGGTTCTTACCGATGGGAGCAACCGGCTGGGAGGGAAGATATTCTGGGTATGGGGACGGCTGACTTGGACTATGTCTGTGCACCCTGTGTGAGGCAGGCTGCATTGAAGGTTAGCGAGGAGAACACGTTCAACTATCGCAGGAAACCGGATACTTACTATAGTGCAGTGGGAAGCTGGTTTCACAGAAAATATGGGATGGAAGTTCCAAGAGAGTGGGTACGGGAACTTCCCAGCACCATTGGAGCCATCCGCCTGGCCTTAGGAGTTTATTGTAAGCCCGGAGACTCTGTGTTGATGCAAACACCTTATTTTGGGCCGATCAGAATGGCCATTGAGGGAGCCGGATGTGTTTTTCTGGAGAATCCTATGAGACTAAGAGGAGAGAGATACGAATTGGATTTGGCGGATTTCGAGGAGAAGCTCAAGAGACACCGCCCCTCGATGTTTCTACTGGTCAATCCTCATAATCCCACAGGCCGTGTGTTCACATCTGAAGAGTTGCAGGCGATGGTGAATCTCTGCGCCCGGTATCAGGTGAAAATACTCTCCGATGAGGTGCACTCGCTGATTCTCTATGAGGGACTTTGGCATACTCCGATTCTGGCCGTGTCAGAGAGAGCGAGAGAGATCTCGATCCAACTATTCAGTTTCAGTAAGGGTTTTAATACCATGAGTGTTCCCCACGCATTGCTCTTGATTGCAGACGAAGAGATGCGAAGACGCTGGGATGAGTACCTCCTTCCCTTTGACTTTCACTATGCATCCAACTCTTTTAGCATTGCCATTGTGACAGCGCTGGCCTCGGGGAGGGGAGACCACTGGCTGGAGCAGGTGACAAAATACCTGAGAAGGAACCGGGATCTCTTCTCTCAATTGGTGGAGGAGAAGGAGCTTCCGATACTTCCGCTGAGACCAGAGGCTGGGTATCTGTTCTGGATTGACTGTAGGAATTCAGGAGTGGAACCCGAGGAATTGGGCAAGGTCTTTTGGGAAAAAGCAGGGATCAGCCTGAATAATGGATTGGATCATGGGGAGGAGGGCAGAGGATTTGTCCGGCTGAATTTTGGGGTGACAGAGCGTGTCTTGAGAGAGGCGGTGGCGCGCATGGAGAACTTGTTCCACGGGTAAAAGAGAACAGTGTTGTGTAAGATATTGACAATCTTCCGGAGTTGAGGTATAGTATGATATACATACTAAACGAATGTAAATGAGAGGACAGGTGCAGATGGCGAGGAACAAGTATCCGGAAGAGACAGTGGAGAAGATCTTGGAGGTCTCTCAGAGGTTGTTTTTGGAAAAAGGGTATGATAATACTACGATCCAAGATATTGTTGATAACTTGGAGGGACTGAGCAAAGGGGCAATCTACCACCATTTCAAATCTAAGGAGGCGATTATGGATGCTTTGGGGGATAAGATGTTCATGAACAATAATCCTTTCGAGGCAGTCAAGAGGAGGACAGATCTCAATGGCCTACAGAAAATGAAAATGGTGGTTTTGCTTAACCAGTCCGATGTAAACCAGGTGGAATTGACACGGCAGGCCATACCAATGTTGAAAAATCCCCATGTCCTGTCCAGAATGATTGAGACGAACCGCCGTACCCTGTGTCCCCATTGGATGGAATTGATCCAGGAGGGGCAGAGAGACGGGTCTATCCACACGCAATACCCCAGGGAGTTGGCAGAATTTTTGGTCTTGATGGATGTGTGGCTAATCCCCTCGATTTTTCCGGCCGATAGGGAAGCGTTGCGACATAGGTTTCAATGCATCAAGGAGATGTTGGAGAAGATGGGATTGCCTCTGCTCGACGACGAGATTGCAGATAGTCTGGATTCACTGCCATATTTTTAACTTTATCGGGGAAGACTCCCGCTTCTCAAGTGGAGTAAGACTTGCCTGTTTTGACAGGAGTACAAGTTCTTGCCAAAATGCCATGAGATTGACGGTAAGATCATAAAGTTTCTCTTATGGAATTAAAAATGATAATAAGATTGCCTTGAGATAGGCAATTTTATTATCACATTATACATACATTTGTTTGGTATGAAAAATAACAAGGATGAGGGAGGGTTTATGAGCAAAGCCGTGGAAATAAAGAACATCCAACGGACAGAGAGATTTGGGGAAGGAGATCCTGCGGGAGTCAAGGATTGCCAGGAGGCTCAAAGGTATATTTTTAAACACGATGGAAGGAGGAAATAATGAAAGAAATTGCGATTTCCACAGACCGGCTGACAAAGACCTTTTCCAGGAAAGAGGTTATCAAGGAGTGCCGGATCGCAGTGGAGCGGGGGACAGTCTATGGTCTTCTCGGCAAAAATGGAGCCGGAAAGACCACAATTTTCAAATTGCTGCTGGGTTTTCTCAAACCAACAGCAGGGACGGCTACCATTCTTGGCCTGGACAGCGTAAAAGACAATGCCAAGATTCTGAGATATACCGGAAACCTGATTGAAACTCCAGTGTTCTATGAACACCTATCCGCTACCGACAATCTGCGTCTCCATTTGGCCTATATGGGATTTGAGAATATGGAGGTGGAGCCGGTGCTTGAACGTGTGGGACTAATCGGCACAGGCTCACAACCCGTCCGAGAATTCTCTTTGGGAATGCGTCAACGCTTGGCGATCGCCCGAGCGATTGTTCACGGACCGGAAGTTTTGATTTTAGATGAACCGGTGAATGGGCTGGATCCTGTGGGCATGAGAGAAATGCGTCTCCTGTTTCGTCAGCTCGCCAATCAGGATGGAATGACACTTCTGTTATCCAGTCATCTTTTATCTGAGGTACAGCATGTTGCGGACCGTATCGGAGTGATTGCAAATGGAAGGCTTGCACTGGAGGCGGACACCAAAGAAATCCATAGAAGTCATCTCAACGATACGGAAGATTACTTGATCAAAGTGATGGAAGGAGGTTATCTCCATGAATAGACTGATCTCTCTGGAAATCAGGCGAAACCGGTTACGGTCTTACCATATGGCAGCGCTGATCTGCGGCTTTACCTTGTTGGTCTTTCACTATTTTATGGCGGCGCTTCCTCTTCTATCTCCGACGGAGACAGATATAGAGATGTTTTCTTCCTATGAGTTCCTTTTCAATTTGAATCATCTTTCAAGTATGGTTACCTTCGGGCTTGTGGGGGCAGTGATGGGAGCACGGTTTGTCATAGAGGAATATAGCAGCGCAAAGGCTATTTTATTATTTTCCTATCCAATCAGCCGGAGAGAGGTGATGGGTGCAAAGCTGGGGCTGGTTTTTGGTTATCCGGTTGTTGCCATGTTGTTGTGTGGAATTGTGATAGGCGGTGTGTTCTTGATTACTGAGAATTGGCTTCCCTTATGCGCTGACCAGCTCACATGGGAGACTGTACTATGGGCGTTTCTCTCCTGCCTGTGTCATTCTTTTTTGGCTGGCGCTGTGACGCTTTTGTCAATATGGATCGGCTTTCTAAAAAAATCCATACCCGTGACGATTGTCGCGGCGGTTATTATGGCGACCATCTTGTGTCAAGCGCTATCGGCAGTTTACTCTTTCCGCCCGGTGCTTTTTTGTCTATCAGGCGTAGCTGTAATCGGCACAGCGATGGCTGTGAGAAGTATGTTGAATCAAGTAGAAAATATGGAGGTATGAACGATGACAGAAAAAGAATTTGACCAAAAAATTGAGGATATCGCTGCGTGCTTTGAGCGCTGTATTGAGACAGCCGCTGATCACTTAACCCGAAAACACGATGAAAGCCACTTGTTTCGCTTTCTAATAAGCGGGATTTCCTTAGCCGCCGAAATTGGGCTTCTGACCGGAGCAAAACGTCTTGTGGATGGAGGTCACAGAACCGCTGCTATGTGGTGTGCTGGAGTAGGTGTTGTTGGCCTTGTGGCAGAGTTGGTGCGGATACTGGTATTCAGGAGGAAAGGATGAGACAGAAACTTTTTACTTCTTTATGGGGGACTGCCAAATTTGGCCGGTCTGTTTTAGCGGTAGTGAGGAGGGGCTTGCATGTGCAAGTGGAGAGAAGGGAGGTGTGAGATGCCACAAAGGAATACGGCGATTTCGGTGTCGTCTTTGAAGAAACGTTATCAGGAAAAAGAAGTCTTGAGGGATGTAAATTTTTCCGTCCCCAAGGGGAGTATCTATGCGTTGCTGGGATCCAACGGGGCAGGGAAGACGACTACGGTCCGGATACTGACGACCCAGATTCAGGCAGACGGCGGCTCCGTCATCATTGAGGGATGTGATATATCTGGAGACACGGATAGAATTCACCAGGTGATCAGTGTGACAGGGCAATTCTCAGCCTTGGATGAGCCTTTGACAGGGAGGGAGAATTTAAGAATCATGGGAGAACTATGCCATCTTTCTCATCCAGAGAAAAGAGCGGAGGAATTGCTGACATATTTTGAACTGTCACATGCCGCTGACCGCGCTGTCTCCAGTTACTCAGGGGGAATGAAACGAAAATTGGACATTGCCATGAGCTTAGTGGGAGAGCCCAGTGTAATCTTTCTGGATGAGCCTACGACTGGATTGGATCCCCAGAGCCGTCTCAATATGTGGGAGATCATCCAAGAGTTAAAACGTTCTGGGGTGACGATTTTTTTGACCACGCAATACCTGGAGGAGGCAGAACAGTTGGCAGATACCATAGCCATCTTGGACAGGGGGATGGTGATCGCACAGGGAACGCCAAAGGAGTTGAAGGAGTATCTTCCCCAGGGAGAGGTTCGCTTCCGCTTTGCGGATGTGACGACTCTCAGGAGAGCAGAGGCGCTTGTGAAGGGATATAAAATCTCATCGACGCCAGAGGATTGTACGCTGTCCATTTTTACCGATGGGAAGGCGGAAACCTTGGCGCAACTCTTTTTCTGTTTTGGCCAGGAGGGATTAGGCATCTCCCAGTTCTCCCAACAAAAACCGGATTTGGAAGAAGTCTTCTTGACAATGATTGGAGAAAAGGAGGAGGGGGCGCCATGGTAATTTGGCAAAAAGGACTTGGGGAGACAGTTACAATGGCGAAACGTTGCCTGCTACTCTCAAAGAGAAATCCAGACACCTTTCTGACAAGTATTTTATTGCCGGCTTTGATGATGTTGCTGTTTGTCTCCTTGTTTGGAAATCTTATTGATCTGGGAGATACGTCCTATGTCAATTACATTGTCCCAGGCATTTTGTTTCAATGTATCGGACAGTGCTCCACCACCACGGCGATCATGATGAACAGAGATGTGGAGAGCGGGATCGTGAACAGATTTTGTACCTTGCCTATTCGCAAGACATCGATCCTAAACGGACACCTGTTGGAGGCTGTCGTGAGAAATATCTTGACTTCTGTGGTGGTATTGTTGGCGGCGGGTATTATGGGATTCCGTCCTTCGGCAGATCTTAGGGGGTGGTACGTCGTGTCCTTGGTGTTGATGGGGATTATCTTGGCGGTATCCTGGTTTGCCGTTCTGGTGGGGATTGTGGCTGACAGTGCCGAGGGAGCAAGCGCTCTCTCCGCATTGGCCGTTATCTTGCCGTATGTGAGTTCGGGATTTGTACCCACGGAGACGATGCCCAAGGCTATGAAGATCTTCGCGGAACATCAACCGATGACGCCGATGTTGGACACGATACGGAATGCCTTATTGGGCAGAACGATGGAGGGGGACACTTTGATCTGTGCGCTCCTCTGGTGTGTGGGTCTTGTGTTGGCCTTTTCTCTCGCATCTCGGATTGTGTTTGAGAGAAGAAGGTGCAGATAGGTCATATGGGATAGGAGATTTGTCCCGATCAAAGGTGACTCCAGGCGGATTGTGTGAATAGTAATCCGTGGGAATCCGTCTCATGGCACAGGAAATCTGCCATGATTGCCGCCCAGGAGGGGCGCGTCTGTGTCATCACAGGGCAAGTGAAATTATAAGAGTTGGGGGTCAGAAGGCTTATTCTCCTCCCAGCTCAATTTTTTTTGATATCTCTCGCGGAGCTCTTCCGTGGGAAGACGCCTGTAGAAGTCGGCAAGCCAGCCACGGCGTCTCTGATGGAATTTCTCGTCTTCTATGCGATCTGTATAGTTGTGAAAAATATCTGTATGGTGTTCAATTCTTTCGATCTCACAGTTCATAAATTCAGGGAAACGATTGTAGACATAAATTTCATAATTGACCAGTTCTAAGGCATCCAAGATACAAATGATGCGCTCAAAGTCATGGAAGGTCATGGGGGTGTGTTTTAATAGCTTTTCCCGATCGCTTTTGCAACATAAGGAAAAAAATAAAACTCTTTCTTCTATGCATTTTTGGGTTGGTTTCAAAGTGATCTCTCCTTGCTATAGCCGAATTATCGACAATATCTGTTATTACTAAGTATAGCCGAATTTGCGGTAATGTGCAAGTCATAACATTTTTTTATAATAGTTGTAAGAAGAGAGGTGAGTGGTATTATTAGTTACGCTCCGCTTTGGAGAACTCTGGACAAGAAGGGAATTACGCAGTACAAGCTGATCAACGATTATAATTTTAGCACTGGAACGTTGGATTCTTTGAGGAAGAACAGTAGTATCACCATGAATACTCTGGAAGATATTTGTATTATGCTTGACTGTGAGATATGGGAAGTTGTGGAGTTTATAAGGGAACCAAAAAAGTAGAAGCCTGAGGAGAAGCGCGATCAGGAGTCTACTTTTTTTGTGCGACCAACTCCTATGTGGGAAATCTGCAACATAGGAGATGGCGCTCCGAGATGCCAAGAGAAATCTGGGATTTTGGCGTCCCACGGATGGCTTGTGAGATCACAGGACCTTTTTGTTCTGGCCGAATGTTCGGCAATGTATAAAAGTCGTGATTTCCCTATACTATTTAGTAGAGATTTTGTGATGGGAAGTGACTTTTATGATTAGCTATGCTCCACTTTGGAGAACTTTGAGGGAGAAGAATATCAGCCAGTATTCTCTGATCAAAGATTATGGATTCAGCACTGGGACTTTGGATGCTCTTAGGAAGAATCGGAGCATCACACTGAATACCCTCCAGGATATCTGTGAGATGTTGGACTGTGAGATCACAGACGTTGTGGAATTTAGGAAAGAATAGAGACGGCCAAGTAGAATTCAAATGTTCTAATTGGTCGTCTTTTGTGTTATGAAGGTTCTGTGAACTCCCCTATAACACAAAAGACGCTCCGCGAGGATCGCACTGCGGCAGAAAAGGATAGCATCGCTCGTGCGACTCGCCGCAGGCGTAGAATCCTGCGTGGCAGGATTCATCGTTGTGTTATAGGAGATTTTGGCATGTACGGAGAGGGGTTCTGTAGGGATTGTACTGTATGCGGAAGATTTGCGGATCTCTCTGGGAAGGCTGAGCAAGATATATAAAAATGATAGCAATATGAAAATTGACGCTCAATGGGTTTTTGCGTATGATTGTGGTACGAAAGAAGAATAATATTTTAGGAGGGTGAATCACTGTGAAAGAGCGTACAAGTGGCAGAGTAACGATACCGACAGACGTGGACGTAGTCAAGGAGACACTGGAGTTGGTGAAGCGCTGGGGAGCGGATGCAATCCGTGACTGTGATGGCACAGATTACCCAGAAGCGCTGAAGACGGTAGATGCGAAGGTGTATTCTACCTACTACACCACAAGGAAGGATAACCAGTGGGCTAAGGATAACCCTGATGAGATTCAGCAGATGTATATCATGACCCCATTTTACACAGCCGTGGGAGGGGATTTGTCCATTCATCTGATGGATCATCTGTACCCGGATATGCTCAAAGTCAATGACCGGGATGATATCGCCAGGTGGTGGGAGGTGATGGACCGCACCACGGGGGAGAGTCTGCCAGCGTCTAAGTGGGAGTATAATTCTGAGACCGGGAATGTGATCATCCGGGAGGCCGAGAAATTTCATGATTATACGGTGAGCTTTTTGGCTTATATTATGTGGGATCCAGTACACATGTACAATGCCGTCACCAATGGATGGGAGAATTTTGAGAAACAGATCACTTTTGATGTGCGTCAACCAAAGACACACGAGTATTCCATGAGGAGGCTGCGAAAATTTATCGAGGACAATCCCCATGTGGATGTCATCCGCTTTACCACGTTTTTTCACCAGTTTACGTTGATCTTTGACGAGTTTGCGCGGGAGAAGTACGTAGATTGGTATGGTTACTCGGCGTCGGTGAGTCCCTATATTCTGGAGCAGTTTGAGAGGGAAGCAGGCTACCGGTTCCGCCCAGAGTACATTATAGATCAGGGGTACATGAATAATACTTACCGCATCCCGTCCAGAGAATTTTTGGACTTTCAGGCATTCCAGAGACGGGAAGTGGCCAAGCTGGCCAAAGAGATGGTGGATATCACCCACGAGTATGGCAAAGAAGCGATGATGTTTCTGGGAGATCACTGGATTGGGATGGAGCCTTTCATGGATGAATTCAAGGGAATTGGACTGGATGCCGTGGTGGGCAGCGTGGGAAATGGATGCACCTTGAGACTGATCAGTGATATCCAGGGGGTTAAGTACACAGAAGGCCGTTTTCTTCCTTACTTTTTTCCTGACACTTTCCATGAAGGAGGGGATCCGATTCGTGAGGCGAAGGTCAACTGGGTGACGGCCAGGCGTGCCATCCTGAGAAAACCGATTGACCGTATCGGGTATGGCGGGTACTTGAAATTGGCTATGGAGTTCCCGGATTTTATCGACTATGTGGAGAGCGTGTGTGAAGAGTTTCGGACTTTGTATCAGAACATTAAGGGAACGACTCCCTACTGTGTCAAGAAAGTAGCTGTGCTAAATTGTTGGGGAGAGATGAGAGCTTGGGGCAATCATATGGTTCACCATGCCATCTACCACAAGCAGAATTATTCCTATGCGGGAGTGAGCGAGGCGCTCAGCGGCGCGCCGTTCGACGTGCGGTTTATCAGCTTCGACGATATCAGGGATAATCCTCATATCTTGGATGAAATCGATGTTGTGCTGAATGTGGGGGACGCCGACACAGCTTACACGGGAGGGGACAATTGGACAGATGAGAAAATCCTCACAGCCGTGAAAGGCTTTATCTATAACGGGGGTGGCTTTATCGGCGTGGGAGAACCCAGCGCCCATCAATCCCAGGGGCATTATTTCCAGCTCGCCACAGTTATGGGAGTGGAGAAAGAGAATGGATTCACCTTGAACGTGGATAAGTATAATTGGGAAGAACACAGGCATTTTATCACAGAGGACTGCCAGGGAGAGATTGATTTTGGAGAGGGTAAGAAGAATATTTATGCTCTGGACGGCACAGAAATCCTTGTTCAGCGGGATGAGGAGGTTCAGATGGCTGTGAGAGAATTCGGAGAAGGGCGCTGTGTGTATATCAGCGGTCTCCCGTATAGTTTTGAGAATAGCCGGTTGTTGTACCGGTCCATTCTCTGGTCCTCCCACAGTGAGGAAAACTTGCTTCGATGGTACAGCACCAATTATAATGTGGAAGTGCACGCCTATGTAAAAAATGAAAAATACTGTGTGGTGAATAATACTTATGAACCTCAGAGCACCACAGTGTACCGGGGAGACGGAAGCAACTTCCATCTGGATTTGAAGGCAAATGAAATCTTATGGTATGAAATTTAATTTTGGCATAGGATCTCCCTGTTCGTCAGAATTTCTCTGGCGGAATTTGATAGGGGTAATCCCAAAATTCTTGCGGAAATTCTGTGTGAAATAGGACTGTGAGGAAAAGCCGGTGGCAGACGCAATGTCTGAGATCGAGTGGTCCGTGTTCTGGAGCAGCGTGCAGGCAACTTTCAGCCGGCGACGGTTCAGGTACTGTATCGGTGACAGGCCCGTGTATTTGGAAAAAGAGTGGGCCATATAGTATTTGTTCATGTGGGTCAGTTTCGTCAGTGTATCCAGGGTGATGTGTTCGGCATAGTTTGTGTCCAGATATTCTTTGATCTGGGCACATTCTTTGGTCATCTTGGCGGAAGAGATGGAGACCGGCACCAGGTGTGCAGAGCGAATGATGCGCAGAATTAAGATCTCTAAGAGATTCTGGCAGATTCGGTCGGAACCGTAGCCGTTATTTTGGACTTCATAGAGCATCTCAGATAGGAGTACGGTGATCTGTGACTGCTCCTGGAAGTTACAAAATATCTGTTTGCAGGTTTTGGCGTTCTCCGGTAGAAAAGAGATCCTGTCGATGCCAATGACGTAATATTCCAGCGGCAGGCCGGGGAGAGATTGTTCTGTGTGTTCCACATAGGGAGGAATGATGATCAGGTCGCCGGTCTTGATGGGGCGGGACTCTTCCCGGAATAACAGGTTGCCCTCCCCGCCGACCACGTAGAACAATTCTGTGAAATGGTGGGTGTGCAGTACACTTTTCCAATCTTTTTCGTCTTTTGACAGGGATATGGACAAGAGTCGTGTGTTAAACTTGGAAATGTCTGTGTCTTTGATGGCGTAATGTCGATGTCCCATAAGCTACCTCCTGACTCCCCTAGAATAATACTTTCATTATAGTATAAAATAGCTGGAAATGGCAATATTTATCTGATCTATATAGAAAAATTAGAGAAGAGTTTGGAAAAGTACATAGAGAATCAATGCGTTATCTCTGGCTTTTATGGTAAAATGGGCTGTCGGATTTGGGGAGAGAGGGATGTAATATGGGAAAATATATAAAAAAATATCAGTAAATGTAGAAAGATTTGAATGAATTCTATAAAAATAGCAATATATATAAAAGAAAAACCAATATTTGTATGGAAAAAATAGCAAAAGTATTATATGATAGGGCTAAGATTAAAGAACAGGAGGAAGGGTAATGAAGAGGAAAACTGTGAAAAGATTAATTGCGTTCTCCCTTGTCTCAGCTATGACTGTGACCGGACTGTCGGCATGTGGCGGCGGTGGCAGCGACTCGGCGGAAAAAGAGGACAGTGGCGATGGAAAAGTCCTGAAGGTCGCAGCCTTCGAGGGTGGAAACGGAAGTCAGATCTGGGAAGATATCAAGGCGGCCTTTGAGAAAGAGCATGAGGACGTCACCGTTGAGCTGGAGATGTCTTCTGAGCTGGATCAGGATTTGACAAAAGAGATCCGCAACGGCGATATTCCGGATGTGGTGTACTATAATCTGGGACAGGAAAGCGGCTTCACAGAGACCATGCTCAAGGAGAACGCCATTGCAGATATCTCGGACGTGTTCGACGATGAATTGAAGGGAAAATTGCTGGATGGAATTTTGGAAGGTACCGACGCACAGCCCTATGGCGATGGCAAGATCTATCTGGCTCCGATTTTCTATACGCCCACAGGATTCTGGTACAATAAGAATCTGGTAGGGGAGGGCAAAGAGTATGCGCAGCCCACCACCTGGGAAGAGTTCTTCGAGGTGGGTGATCAGGCAAAGGAGAACGGTATTTCTCTGTTTACTTTCCCACAGGCTGGATACTTTGACGCGACGATGTATTCCATGTTAGAGCAGGCGGGAGGAATGGATTTCTATAATGCCGCTCTGAAGTATGACGCAGATACCTGGACATCTGATGAAGGCAAGAAAGTGCTTGATACCATTGGTAAGTTGGCTTCTTCGGATTACACACAGGCAGATACCGTTGCGAATGCCAATTCAGACGGCGGGTTTAAGATCAATCAGCAGAATGTGATTGATGGAAAAGCGCTGTTTATGCCAAATGGAAACTGGGTGATCGCAGAGATGGCGGCTTCTACACCGGATGATTTTGAGTGGGGAATGATGCCGGCGCCCAAGTGGGAGGGAGACGATACCCAGGCTGTCTACACCTTCACAGAGCAGATGTGGATTCCCGCGGACGCACCGAATATGGATATGGCGAAAGAGTTTGTGAAATTTATGTATTCCGACACAGTGGTGGATATTCTGTTGAACAATACCACAACGGACAAAGAGTCTGGAAAGACCTCAGCGGCTCCTATCGTGGCTCCAGTCAAGGGCGCAGCCGAGAAATTGCCGGAGGGAACGACAAAAGATTGTTATGAAGCTACCACTGCAGACGACATTGTGACGGTAACTGGAAAATGGGCTACCACGGCGCCGATTGAAGGATTAAACTTAAATGATGCAGTCTACAAACCCATTGAGTCCATCAACACAGGGGATATGACTGTGGATGACTGGCAGAAGCAGCTGGTTGAGACTTGGGAAAAGTGCAAGGGTGCATTGGAGTAATTTCCTAAGTTGTAGCCGGTGAACAAAAACGGTGAGTAGTTATACTCACCGTTTTTCAGAGAAAAGAGGAGGAAAATCATGAATCGAGAACAGGCACAAAAGCGGTTTGTCTTTGCATGCTTGGCTCCGGCAGTGATCTTAGTTGTACTGTTTATTTTCGTTCCGACAGTCAATGTCTTCCGTATGTCCCTGTACCGCATGGGCGGTATCACAAATAGGAAAGAGTTCGTGGGACTCTATAATTTTCAAACCTTGATGGGGGATAAAAAGTTTTTGGAGGCAATGCAGAATTCGATTGTGATCATTGTGATGGTCACAATCTGTACGATTGTACTGGCGGTACTTTTTGCAGCGCTGTTGTCCAGAGGAAAGTTCAAGGGCAAAAATTTCTTCCGGGTGATATTTTATATACCGAATATCTTGAGTATTGTGGTTATCGCAGGTATTTTCAGCGCCATCTACGATCCCAGCAATGGTCTTTTAAACACCTTCCTGGAGGCTGTCCACCTGGACGGGTTGAAACAGCAGTGGATGGGAAATCCGAAGATTGTGTTGTACTCAGTGATCTTTGCGCTGGTGTGGCAGGCCATCGGATATTATATGGTTATGTATATGGCCAGTATGGCTGCGATCCCGGAGGATTTGTACGAGGCGGCCTCGCTGGATGGGGCCACGGAGATACAGACCTTCTTCAAGGTGACGTTCCCGCTGATTTGGAGTAATATTCGGACTACGTTAACTTTCTACATTATCAGTACCATCAACTTGAGCTTCCTGTTTGTGCAGATTATGACCAACGGAGGGCCAAACGGTAAGACGGAGGTATTCTTAAACTACATGTACAAGCAAGCCTACGGGGCGGGAGTGTACGGATACGGCATGGCCATCGGCGTTGTCGTCTTCATCTTCTCCTTTATCCTGGCAGCTATTGTCAATAAAATTACAGACAGAGAAGTGTTGGAATTCTAAGAGAGGAGGGGATTGTCGTGAAGAAAGAACGTCGTGCAGGTAAGATTATCTATAAAGTATTCGTATACGCAGCCCTTCTAGCTCTGGCGATCTCGATCATTGTGCCGGTGGCCTGGGTCTTTATGGCCAGTGTAAAAAAGAATGCGGAGTTCATCGGGGCAGAGGTGAATCCCTGGGCTTTGCCCAAACAGTTTTATTATCAGAACTTTATCGTGGCCTTTAAGGACGCGCAGATGGGGGAGTTCTTCCTCAATTCTGTGATTGTCACAGCCCTTGCGCTGTTGTTTCTTCTGGTGTTGGCGCTTCCGGCATCCTACGTGTTGGCCAGGTTTCAATTTCGGGGTAGAAAGTTCTTAAACCTGGGGTTCATGGCAGGTTTGTTTATCAATATTAATTATATCGTAGTTCCGATTTTCTTGATGTTGAGTGATGCCAACAAGATGTTTCAGGTAGATTTCTTCCTGGACAATCGGCTGATTTTGGCGTTAATCTACGCATCCAGTGCGCTTCCGTTTACGATCTATTTGTTGAGCGGGTACTTTAAGACACTGCCCAAAGGGTTTGAGGAAGCTGCCTATATTGACGGCTGTGGCTACTTTAAGACGATGACCAAGATTATGATACCTATGGCAAAGCCAAGTATCATCACTGTGATCTTATTCAACTTCCTTTCTTTTTGGAATGAATACATCATCGCATACACTTTGATGGATGATCACGGAACGCTGGCCATGGGATTAAAAAATCTGATGGCTGTGGAGAGAACTGCAACCAACTATGGAATTATGTATGCCGGTCTTGTGATCGTCATGCTTCCAGTTCTGATTCTGTATATCTGTGTACAGAAACAGTTGACAGAAGGTATGACGCTGGGCGGCCTAAAGGGTTAGGAGGAGAGTGGCAATGAATCAAGTGGCTAGAAATGTACTTATGATTATTGTCTTCGTCGTTTGTCTTGCGCTGATCCTTATGGGGCAGAAAAACATCAGTGCGACAGGGCTGTTGATGGAGCTGGCGGGGCTGGTAGGGCTGTTGACACTGTTGTTTTTGTACAACCGCAGGTATCGATAGCGCTCTATGTTAAAGGAACTGAGAATTTTGATCAAGCCGGTCTCGTCGGCCTGCAATCTGAGATGCCGTTACTGTTTCTACCGGGACGAGTCTGGCCGCCGGGAGATGGAAGACTACGGGCGAATGAGCCGGGAGACGGCGAAGGTATTGGTGGAGAGAGCTCTGGGGGGCGCCCAGACTTGTACTTTTTCTTTTCAAGGAGGCGAGCCTACGCTGGCGGGGCTGAGTTTTTTTGAGGAGTTTGTCCAGATGGTAGAAGAACGTCAAAGGGAAGGACAGGAGGTCTTCTACAGTATTCAGACCAACGGGTGGAACCTGGACGAGAGGTGGATCGCATTTTTTAGACGGAAGGGTTTCTTGGTGGGGATCTCCCTGGACGGGGTGAGAAACACCCATGATCGCAATCGCTTGGACAAGGCTGGGAGAGGGACTTTTGAACAGGTCTTTCACAGTGTGAAAAAGATGCAGGAGGCTGGGGTCCCCTTGAATGTTCTCTGTGTGCTGAATCGGCAGACCGGAGAGCGGGTAGATGCTGTCTATCGTTTTTTTATGAGGAAAGGGTTGAGATACCAGCAGTATATCCCGTGTCTGGATCCCCTGGAAGGGCCGAGAGGGCGGGAGGAATACTCTTTGAGTCCCGGCCTGTATGGGAAAGCTTTGAAGAAACTTTTTGACCTGTGGTTTGAGGACAGAAGACGGGGCGTGCCGGTTTATATTCGCCAGTTTGACAATTATCTTAAAATGTTGGACCGGGGGCAGCCGGAATCCTGCGGTATGTATGGCAGGTGCACTATGCAAAATGTGATTGAGGCGGACGGGCGTGTCTATCCCTGCGACTTCTATGTGTTGGATTCCTATGAGATGGGAAATATACGGGACACGGATTTTGAGAGCCTTCAGGATAGGGCCTGGACAGAGGAGAGGGGGAGTTTCTTTGAGAATTCTTCCAGGAGAGATGACCGGTGTAAAGATTGCCGGTGGTATCCTCTCTGTAGAGGCGGATGTCGAAGGGATTGTCTCAGCGAAAATGGGGAGAACCGCAATTACTATTGCGAGGCGTACCGGGAATTTTTTCCATATGTCATCGAGAGGATGGAGTGGATGGTGGCCCGGGGAATGGTTTGAGATGTCCAATAAAAAGGAGACGCAGTGACTGGCGTCTCCTTTTTGCTCTAGGATCGCACTGCGGCAGAGTGGGATATATCGCTTGTGTAACCCACCGCAGGAGAAGAATCCTGCGGTGCGGAATTCTCTGTTTATAGGAAAGTCCTTGTCGCATTAAGGTGCGGGAGCGTGGGCGGGTAAGGTCTTCCGGGGATTAGATTCTGGCCGTCGGTGAAACCTTCCGGACGAGCTGTGAGAGTTTTTATGAGGTGGCCTCTTAAAGTCTGGATTCTCTCTTGCGCCTGCGGATTGTCAATCTGATCATGGAGTTCATGGGGATCGGCAGACAGATCGAAGTATTGTTCTTGTCCAGTCTGGGAATGCCAGATATACTTGTCTGTCTCGGTGACGATCCAGTGGTTGGAGAACTCCCCGTAGGAATGTTCTCCGTGCAGCCAGGAACGCACTGAAGTCCCAGGCGCCTTCAGGAGCGGCAAGAGACTATGTCCATCCACAGATGAAGGTATTTTGGCTCTGGCTACGGAGAGCAAGGTGGGCATAAGATCGCGAAGCTCCACCACGCTGTGGCAGATGGAACCAGAGTGAAGATCTGGCAGGATTTTCTCCGATCCCCAGAGAATCATGGGAATGTGGCAACTTCCCTCATAGGGACGGGACTTACGGAACATATGGTGGTCGCACAGTTCCTCCCCGTGATCGGAGGTGAACACAATCACGGTATCCTCCCAGAGTTCTTGTTCCACCAGCGCCATGATCAGGCGTCCAATCTGATGGTCCAGATGTGTGATACAGGCATAGTAGCCAATCTGAGCCTGGCGGATCAACTCAGGATCTATGGGACCGGTCTTGGAGTCGAAAATCCGGCCATCTCTCTGGAGGAGGGAGGTATCCTCCCAGTCCCCCACATGGGGAGGACATAGATCCTGGCTTTGGTACAGAGAGAAATAAGATTCTGGTGAGTCGAAAGGGGGGTGGGGACGTAGGTAGGAGGCCATCAAGAAGAAAGGCTGTCTGGGATCCCTCCTGCGGAGAAAGTCCAGACTTCGCTGGGTCACCCAGTTGGTGGGGTGGTAGCGCTCCTCATAGATCCAAGGGCGGGCCAGGTAGCTGTTACAGTCGATCCCTGTGTCGGTGACGTCGGCGCTCACTCCCAGTTCCTGTCTCAACCAATAGAAATAGTCATCTGCCACCATCTGGGATTCTCTGTAGGGAACGCTCCCATACCTGGCTGCGTGGAGGTAACCGTCGTGGAGATCCACGTTGTGAAAACCGAGGTAGTTTCGGAGGGGGTGGACATGCATCTTTCCCACGCACTGGGTGTAGTATCCGGCTTTGGAGAGCTCGCCGGCTAGGGTATGAGGGTAATCCCAGGGAATGTTATCCTCGTAGCCCACCCGGCCATGGTGGGACGGTTCCATCCCGGTGTGGAGAGAGGCCCGGGCTGCAATGCAGCTGGGGCAGGCGCTGTAGGCACGGTCGAAGACGACTCCCTTGGAGGCCAGCGAGTCCAGATAGGGGGTCTTGACATGGGGATGGCCGGCATAGCCCAGGCAATCCCAGCGCAATTGGTCTGTCATGATCAGGATTATATTTGGCTGTCTCATAGTCTACTCCTTTGAAATGGCTGTCTTTTCTGAGAGGGCCTTGATGGAGGACGCATACTCAGAAGGTGTCATGTTGGTCAGTTTCTTAAATTGCCTGGAGAAATAGTGGATGGAACTGTAACCCAGAGTCTCTGAGATCTGGGTGAAATTCATCTGTCCTGTCCGGATGAATTGCTTAGCTGCCTCGATCTTCATCTGGGAGAAGTAGGAGATGATTCCCAGTCCACTTTTGGCCTGGAAGATTTTTTGGAGACGGGAGCGCCCGACCAAGTTGTCGCGGCAGATCTTTTCTATGGTGATCTGTTCGGTGAGGTTTTGTCTCATATAGTTTACCACCTGGTGGTATAATTCTGTGTCCAGATTTTCCTTGGAGATTTTCTCAGAGGTCAGTGTGGGGGCGGACAGGAGCGGGCTCTCTGGGAATTTAGCGTATCTCCGGTAGAGTTGAAGCAACAGTTGTTCCAGATAGAGTTGAATGAGTTGGCCACAGCCGGCCAGACTGTCATTCTTCGGCGTCAAGATTGTCTGGTAGGGATCGTCCAGCCGTCCTTCCAGCCAATTTCGCGCTTCTGTGATCAACAGCGCCAAGAGGCGCCGCTCGGATTCACCCACCTGAAGAATTCTGCGGCGAAAGAAATTCATCTGGGGGGAATGGCAAGAGAAAGAGACCACGATCAAATTGGGGGCGACGCTGCCATTGGCTTTTACCCAGTGAAACTCTCCGGGAGAGTGGAAGGCAATCTGATTTTTTTGGAGACGATGGGTCTGTTCGTCAGCCCCGATCTCCACGGCGCCTTTGTCCACACAGATGAATTCCCAGAAATCGTGGGATTCCCCTGGAAATGAGAAGGTACTCATGTATTCAAAATAATGCAGCGAGAACAGTTCCTCCACACAGAACTCTCTGTGTAGGGAGATACCCTTGTAGTTCATTTTGTAACCTCATATCTGAATTTGTGACGTCTATTTTTATCATAACTGATATGGACTAAAAATGCAAAGCAAAAGTGCAGATTGTATAAATCAAAGAAACTATAGGACAAAGATTTTTTGATCCTTGTATCTTACAATAACTTTATTATAACCAGGAGGAGAAGATCATGGACAAACCAGTATTAGTGATTATGGCAGCGGGGATGGGGAGCAGGTACGGTGGATTGAAGCAGATCGATCCCGTGGACAGTGAGGGCCATATTATTATGGACTTTTCTATTTACGATGCCAAGAGAGCCGGATTTGAGAAGGTTGTGTTTATTATCAAGAGGGAGAATGAGGCGGATTTCAGGGCAGCCGTGGGAGACCGGATTGGAGAGATCATGGAAGTGTCCTACGCTTACCAAGATTTGGACAACATACCGGAAGGCTACCAAGTACCCCAGGGGCGGGTGAAGCCTTGGGGCACAGCCCACGCGGTTTACAGCGCCATTGATCAGGTAAAGGGTCCGTTCGCCGTCATCAATGCAGACGATTATTATGGAAGGCATGCCTTTCAGGTGATCTACCGATATCTGACCACGCACCGGGACGATGAGAAATACCGCTATACGATGGTGGGATACCGTCTGAAGAATACCGTCACGGATCACGGTTATGTGGCCAGAGGGATCTGTCAACTCAATGAGAGAGGGGAGTTGGTGGAGATTAAGGAGAGAACCCGTATCGAGCAGCATGGCAAGGAGATTGTCTACTCTGAGGACGAAGGGAAAACTTGGGTATCTATAGATGGAGAGACTTTGGTCTCCATGAATATGTGGGGATTTACCAGGAGTATCTTGGAGGAGATTCAGGCTGGCTTCCCGGCGTTTCTGGAGAAGGGGTTGCAGGAGAATCCCATGAAGTGCGAATATTTTCTCCCGTCTGTGGTGAGCAACCTTCTGGAGGAGAACCGCGCTACCGTGGCCGTTCTGGAGTCCGAGGACAAATGGTATGGGGTGACTTACAAGGAGGATAAGCCGGTGGTGGTGGCGGCCATCCAGGCGTTGAAAGATGCAGGCGTCTATCCCCAGAGATTGTGGGAGGAGTAGGAGTTATGAGAGGGAACAGAGAGAGAATCGGGGAGGCCATCGACGGCTTTCAGTTTGAGGGACGTCTGGCCGATTGCCAACCCTACGGCAGTGGGCATATCAACGATACGTTTCTGCTGAGTTTTGAGATTGCCCAGATGGGCCGGATAAAGGTGATTCTGCAGAAGATGAACCGTCAGATTTTTGAGAAACCGGAGGAGTTGATGGAGAACATTCTCGGAGTGACCACACATCTGCGCCGAAAGATCGTGGAGAAGGGCGGTGACCCGGACAGGGAGACTTTGAACGTGATTCCCACCAAGGATGGACAGCCCTATTATGTAGACTCTGAGGGGGAATACTGGCGCGCTTACCGTTTTATCACAGACGCCACCAGCTACGATAAGGTGGAGAGGCCGGAAGATTTCTATCAGAGTGCAGTGGCTTTTGGAGACTTTCAGAGGATGTTGGCGGACTATCCGGCAGAGACGCTCCATGAGACGATCCAAGGTTTTCACGACACAGAGGCGAGGTTTCAGATGTTTCGGGAGGCTGTGGAGAGGGATGTCTGCCAGAGAGCGGCCAAAGTCCAGAGAGAGATCCAGTTTGTGCTCAGTCACGAGGAGCTGTCTCAAGTGTTGGGCAGACTCCAGAGAACAGGGCAGATCCCTTTGAGAGTTACCCACAATGACACGAAGCTTAACAATGTCATGATCGATGACAAGACGGGAAGAGGAATCTGCGTGATTGACCTGGATACGGTGATGCCTGGGCTGGCGGTGAATGACTTCGGGGATTCTATCCGGTTTGGCGCGAGCACAGCCGCTGAGGATGAGAGGGATCTGGGGAAAGTCTCCTGTGATATGGGGCTGTTCGAGACTTATACCAGGGGATTTCTGACAGGTTGCGGAGGGAAGCTCACGTCCAGGGAGGTAGAACTTCTCCCGGTGGGGGCTATGGTGATGACTTATGAGTGTGGGATGAGATTTTTGACAGATTATCTGGAGGGGGATCACTACTTTAAGATCCACCGGGAAGACCACAACTTAGACAGATGCCGCACGCAGTTCCAGTTGGTTCAGGATATGGAGCGAAAGTGGGACACCATGCAGGCGGTGGTGAGAAATTTTACTTGAATTTCTGCTTGATTTTACTGGGATTTCATGCGGTGATGGTAGAATAGATAAACTTACAAAAATTCGGGGTACAAAAGGAGAGAAGATGAGAAGAATTAGGGTTTGTCTGCTGCTTGTGGTGGCGCTGGCCGGGTTTGGCCTTGCAGCTTGTGGACAGCAAAAGGAAAGTGAGGCGGATATGTCCGGTCTGGGGGATATCTCGGTTCTGACCAGGGAAGAGGGGTCGGGAACCCGCTCCGTGTTTGCGGATTTGACGGATCTTCGGCAGGCGGGGGAGCAGGAGGAGTACCAGGACCAGATCCGGGAGGATGCCGTGAGTGTCAACTCCGGACAAGAGATTCTTGAGCAGGTTGGGGCGGATGCGAATGCCATCGGATATGTCTCCTACGGAACCCTGGGACAGCAGTCTTCGGATGTGAAGGTTCTGGATTTGGATGGGACGAAGCCCAGTGGACAGAATATTGAGCGGGGAAAATACGAGCTGACCCGGTCTTTTTATCTGGTGCATTCCGAGAAACTCCGGTCAGTGGAACAGGATTTCTTAAATTATGTCACTGGGGTGGGGCAGGATATCGTGGCAGAAGAATTCGTCCCCATAGGGAAATCAAAAATTTTCTTGACGGAAAAACCTCAAGGTGAGATCAAAGTCCATGGCTCCACATCTGCGGAGAAAATGTTAAAAGAGATCGCAAAGGCCTATATGGAGGAGAATCCCAATGCCCAGGTTACGGTGGAGGCTTCCGACTCGGAACAGGGAATCACAGATCTTCTGGGGGGCGAGTGTAATTTTGCGATGATCTCCAGAGAGCTGGAATACTATGAGAAAGATGTGTTCGACTATGACATAATCGCCAAAGATGGGATCGCCATTGTGACAAACAGTGAGAATCCTTTGGAGAATATCACTATGGATCAACTGCGCGAGATCTATAAAGGCGAGACGTCCCAGTGGAAAGACGTGTAAAGGTAGGAGGGAGCGCCGGAGGCGATTGCGTTTGTCAATTCAAATTGTCATTTGACGGTAAGTTGTCTTGACGGTAAGTCCTTTCTGGGGAGACAGGTGAGAGAATGAGAACTTGTCCCCTGGGAAGGGCTTTTTTGGGTTATAGGAAAGTTGTTATAACTTCTAAAAGCCGTTTTGTACCGTTAATTTCAGCCAATACAATATCCGCCATCCGTTGTAAATTGGCAACGTGATACGGATTGACCTGTTTTTCCCACTCGTCTGTGTCTTGCTTTTGAATACCAGAAAGATAGTCATATAAAACAGTCATACGTTTTTCTAATAGTATCTTTCGTTCTTCTGGTGGCAAACAATCAAGGAAAAATGCTGTGATAGAAAAAATATTTGTATCATAATCGAATTTCAGAAAAGAAGCCCGCAAAGTATCTAATAATACAGACGTTCCCTGTTCTGTGATTGAGTAGATTGTTTTATCAGGCATATTGCCGTCCTTTTGTACTTCGCCAGTGATATATTGCTTTTTCTCTAAAGTTTTAATAGTTGCATACACGGTAGAAGTGCCGATATTGAACCAATACTTGATATTCATGTAATCTAAAGTTTTAACAATTTCATAGGCGTTAAGTGGTCGATGACTAATAAGCCCTAAAAGCATAGTTGCTGGTTTTGATAACATCTATTTCACACTCCTTGACAAATATAGCGATTTGGAATACTCTATATATAGAGTGGTATTGATATACACCATTTTATTCTGATTATAACACGAATATCAGAAAAATGGAAGATAGAAAGGAGTTGTGCTTATGCCACAATTAAATAAAGGCGGAAAATTTATATTTGGACTATCTTTGATATATGATGATTTGGACGTTCAATTTCCAATACAAGCACTTGAAGAATACCATATGCTGAGCGATGACAAAGTCATTATTTTTACAGGAAGTAAGGTTACGGGTGGATTTTGTGTAACGACATATCCTCTGTTATCCGCATCGAAGTTAAGTCATATTTTACATGAGTGTCCACAGTTAGAGAACCAGTCTATTCCACAAGGTACGTTGGTTACATATAAGGGGCGCAAATATGCGTGGCTTGCTCTAAAAGAAAATGGAAGTATTCAATTCACACCGCAGTTACTGGAACAGTTAAATCTTGATGTGGGAAATGAATTATTGTGTATTAGAAGTAGCGATATTGCGTTTACAATGGGTGCAAAAGGACCACTCCTTGAAAAAGCCCATAATTACAATGGGAATATTGAACGATATTAACGAAACGGAGTTTGATTATGGCAGATTATAAAAAATTATCAGAAAATACTTTTAATATACAGGCAAAAACCTATGATACAGATAAAAACGGAAAACATGCCAGAAATTTATATCAGCACGTTATAGATACATTATCTACCTTACAATTTTCTAATGTGCTTGATGTAGGGTGTGGTACAGGGGAAATTTTAAGTGCCATTGGAGCGCTATATCCAACTGTTTCATTGCTGGGGATTGATATTTCACAAGAAATGTTGAAACAAGCCAAAAGCAAGGAAATAGATAATGTAAAATTATATCTTGGCGACGCTGAACACCTCCCCTTTGAAAATGCAAGATTTAACGTATTGATATGTACGGATAGTTTTCATCACTACCCGAAACCACAGAGAGCGATTGATGAATTTTACAGAGTGTTGCAAAATAACGGTCACATATTATTAGCTGATTTTTGGAAGCCGTTCCCCATTCGCCAGCTAATGAATAGTTTTATTCCATTCAGTAATGAAGGCGATGTAAAAATATATTCTCGAAGCGAGATATTAAGTTTTTTAAAACACAGTGGTTTTCAAGATATACAGTATCAAAAGATAAATAAATCCAGCTATTTAGTAGTGGCTAAAAAATAAAATTGGAGTAAATGTATGATAGGGTTAAAAAACGAGATATGAAAAAAATCTTAAAAGCTAATGTAAAGGTATGCTGTGTTTCTGTGGAAGATATACGGGAAGAAATGCCTGCCTTTGACGAAGCTATGAATAGCACTGCCCCAGAGGTACAGGCGAATTTTAAATGATATTTTGGCAATCGCCCCCACACACCATAGTAAAGTTTTATAAACTTCCCTATAGCACAAAAACGCTCCAGGAGGATCGCACAGCGGCAGAGTGGGATTGTGTCGTTGATGCGACCCGCCGCAGGCGGAGAATCCTGCGACGCAGGATTCATTGTTCTAGAAAATAGTTTGTCAGTTGCTCTTATAATTCTTTGGGGAAGGATGGATCAAATATTTGCGGATGGCACATAGAAGGCCGATGGCGCACACGCCTATGAACATTTGAAGGAGCTGGAGATGCTCCACGATCATCTGGCGGGCGATGGCAAACATCAAGATCTCCACCACAGTCTCGGGTGTGTACTTACATAACATTTTCACGAACTCGATTCCCACAGCCAGAGAGAGGCCGTTGGCCAGGAAGGTGGTGAAAGCTGAAATGTCGAGAGTGGTGGGGGAAAATTTGGTCAAATCCTGAATCAGGGCGATGCCCGATAGGACGATTGCAATCAGAATGACGATGGAGAGTGCAAGCTCTCCCAGATGAGCGATTTTGTACATGTACTCATAAGATTTTTTTAGGCGTCTCAAGGTTGACTTCCTCCTTATATTTGCCGTGCAATGCCTGGGCGACGGACGGCCATTGGCAAGGGCAGAGAGTTTGCTACATATCTATACATTATACCATAAAAAAACGGAGAGAGCTATGGAAATCTCAGAGGGATAGAAGTATAATAGTCAAAAGATATCCAAGGAAGTCAATGTAGAATGCGCAGGAAGACAGAGTAGTCTTGTCTGAGATAATCGGCTGGACGATGTAAAAGCGCGATTCTATTGTACAGGAGGAGAGCGTATGTATGAGAATGAGATGTTTCGAATAGAGGGGACACAGTACAAGGCCATGACGAAAAAAATTTTGGAGATGTCACGGTTGGAGGAGCTGATACCGGGAGAGCATGCCTGCGTAGGGATCAAACCCAATTTGGTGTCCCCTTCTGTGGCCTCCTATGGAGCCACGACTCACCCGGAGATAGTGGCAGGGATTGTGGAGTACCTGAAGGAACGCGGATTTTGCAACCTTGTAGTGTTGGAAGGATCCTGGGTGGGAGACCGGACTGAGGAGGCGGTGGAAGTGTGTGGCTACCGCCAGATCTGCCAAGACTATGAGATTGCTTTCTGGGATACTCAGAGGGAGAAATCCTATGAGAAAGATTGTGGTGGAATGAAACTAAACCTGTGCAAATGTGTGGAGAGAATTGACTTTCTGATTAATGTTCCAGTGTGGAAGGGCCATTGTCAGACCAAGATCACCTGTGCGCTGAAGAATATGAAAGGTCTAATCCCCAACTCTGAGAAACGCAGATTCCATGCGTTGGGATTACACAGACCCATCGCCCATCTCAACCGGGGAATCCGCCAAGATTTTATTGTGGTGGATCATATCTGTGGGGATTTGGACTTTGAGGATGGGGGAAATCCCGTGGTCTGTAACCAGATTCTCACCGCGCGCGATCCGGTTTTGTGCGACGCCTATGTCTGTGAGAAGATGCATTATCGACAGGAAGAAGTGCCATATATTGGACTGTCTCAAGAGCTGGGAGTGGGCAGTGGAGATCTGTCCCGGCTAGTTTTGAGAGATTGTCAGGAGCTGAGTGGGGAGACGGAACTGCCGTATTCTCGAAAAGTAGTGGAGTTGCAGGATGCGGTGGAAGAGGTGGAATCCTGCAGCGCCTGCTACGGTTATCTGATTCCGGCCCTGGATCAGTTGAGGGAGGAGGGAGTGTTAAGCCAGCTCCACGAAAAAATCTGCATTGGACAGGGATACCGGGGAAAGTCTGGAGAATTGGGAATTGGACATTGTACCAGAAAGTTTGCCCACAGCCTGGAGGGGTGTCCTCCCACAGAGAAGCAGATCTATCAGTTCCTCAAGGAGTATATTCTACGTGGAGAAATGTAAAGGAATAGATGTGCTTAGGGTGCCGGGACAATAGAAATTGACAAATATTTTGAGATTATGTTATAATTTGTCTATATATTTGTGGGGCTAAGGGGGCGTTTACAGCCTCGCTAAGACGAAGGGGAAAGGAGAAACTACAAATGTCAGAGAGAAGCATGAAAGCATTGGAATATCACAAGAGAGGGTATAACTGTGCCCAGTCTGTGGCCTGTTCCTTCAGTGACACGGTGAATATAGATGAAGATACCTTGTTCCGGGTTGTGGAGGGATTTGGGGGCGGCATGGGAGGCCTGAAAGGGACCTGTGGGGCGCTCTCCGGAGCTATTGCGGTTGCAGGGTTGCTGAGAAGCGAGGGGAAGGACCAGTGCAAGAGCAAGGCCCAGACCTATAAATTATCAAAAGCTCTCCTGGACAAGTTCCAGGAGAAGAATCAGGCGACAATCTGCGAAGATTTAAAGGGAATCCACACAAAGGAGCCCCTCCGCAGTTGCGACGGTTGCATAGAGGATGCGGTTGAGATTTTGGAGTCGGTCTTGGAAGACGCGGGGATTGTATAGACAGAGCCGTTGCTCTGGGCCAGTGGAAAGATTCTGTGATCGGGACGGAGGATATGGATGACAAAAAAGGGGCAAAGCTATCTTGGCTTTGCCCCTTTTTGTTCTATTATAGGATTCTTTGTTCCTATAAGTAGAAAGGGTATTCTATGGAACCTTCCACAGTTTTATTTTAAGGAGAAGGTCAGCTTCACCGGCTGATGATCTGAGTAGGCAAAGGCTGTGTTGATTACGGAGCTGGTGGCCTTCACGTTGTCAGAGACCAAAAAACCGTCCACCACGGCAGTGTAAGTCACTCCCTTTTGGTAGGGAATATCTGCACCGCGGCAGCTGGCCACTTCCCCTAGGTTCTCAGGAACGACGAAGGAGTAGCCTTTCGCCAGGTCGGAGTCTGTCAGTTGATAGATCCATGAAGGTACTTCCTGGTCAGAGGGATATAGAGTGCGACTGTGGGCGATATCATGGTTGAAGTCACCGCCGGCAATCACATAGTTTCCCTTCTGAGATTCCGCCTCCAGAAATTCGTTTAACCGTTTTAACTGTTTTTGGCGGATGGTTCCCCCCTTGTCGTAGGCGGACATATGTAGGTTCACCAGTACCAGGTCGCGGTTTTCGCTTACCTTGATGTAGGAGGCGGTGAAGCAGCGGTCCAGGTCTGTGAATTTTAGGATGGGGTTGTCGGTGACGGGAAACTGGTACCGGATATTGGATTCGATGGGGTAACGGCTGAAAGTGACCAGGCCGCTCTCCACGGATCCGTGAGGTTCTGTCAGGGGATAGAGCAGATAGGGGGAGTGGAAAGCGTCGGTGTACACAGAACCGTACTCCTTTAGGGAGTTCTGTAACATTTGTACTTGGTTGACGTCGTAACTGCGGGTGGCCTTGACGTCTGCCTCCTGAACGAAATAGAAATCGCAGCCCATGTTCTGGAGCGTGCGGATACTCCCTTTTGTGTTGGTCAGTTCCCGCTCGCGGCTGTACGCCCGTGAGTATGTGCCCTGAGTCTTGGTGCCGTCTTTCATCAAGCCGGTGTCCATAAAGAAGGTGTAGGTAGGTTCATAGGCGCCAAAACCAATGTTGTAGGTGGCTAAGGTGTAAGACCTGCCAGTCTGGATGCGTCCAGAGGGCCGGTTGTTCTGTGTTTCAACCTGAACTGCATCGTCGATGCGGTAATAGTTGACTTCCATATATAGGACATAGGCGCTCAGGGCGATCAGGATAAAAAGAGGGATTGCGCCTAGAAACAGGATCCCTCGGTGTTGAATTCTTCGCATAGAAACCTCCGGATTTTATGAAGCAATCATGGGCTGATAGGTAAAGTCCGATCAACGGGATAATTACAAGTAAGATAAAAATTTCTATAAGAAAATTATAACATGGCATGATCAGATATGCCAGTTCAGGATGAAAAAGAAAGGAAGAAAATTTTCAGCGGATGGGCTGACAGATTGACAACTTTATGAAATATTACTATAATAGTGTGTAGATTTTTTGTCGAAAAAGAACCGAAGGTTTGGGGAGTGGGAGTGTGAAAGCCTTTGGAGTGAGGGGTGGTTCTCTCGTCAAGAGAGAGTGCCCTTTTTTTGGGAAAAGGAATGGATAAATGTGGAAGACAGGATTGGAAGATTATTATGTGGTGAGGAATCATAGGAAGCTGCGGTACGGTTATACCACAGGTTCCTGCGCGGCGGCAGCGGCCTACGGCGCAGTCTCTATGCTCTTGGGACAAAAAGAGCTCTCGCAGGTGAATTTGATGACTCCCAAGGGAGTATTCTTACATCTAAAATTAGAGGAACAAAAGATTGAAGAGGACTGTGCCAGTTGCGCGGTGCAAAAAGATGGGGGCGACGACCCGGATACCACCAACGGGCTTAAGATCTTTGTACGGGCTCGCAAGAGTGGAGACGGTAAGTTCCATTTGGACGGAGGAATAGGAGTTGGGAGAGTTACAAAGGCCGGGCTGGAACAGCCGGTGGGAAGCCCGGCTATCAACAAAGTTCCCAGAGAAATGATCCTAAGAGAGGTGGAGAGCGCCTGCAAGGAGTGGAATTATGGCGGAGGTATCGTGTTGACTGTCTGGGTTCCCGGCGGGGAGGAAGTTGCCAAAAAGACATTCAATCCCCGGTTGGGAATCGAGGGTGGAATCTCGATTCTGGGGACCAGTGGGATTGTGGAGCCTATGAGCGAAGCGGCCTTGATCTCCAGTATTCAGGTGGAGATGAAGATGAAATACCACTCGGGAGAGGAATACTTGCTGATCACTCCGGGAAACTATGGGGCGGAGTATCTACGTAGCCATATGGATTTGCCATTTGAGAAGAATATGAAGTGCAGCAACTACGTGGGGGAGACCATCGATATGGCTGTGGATATGGGAGTAAAGGGGATACTCTTTGTGGCCCATATCGGGAAGTTTGTGAAGGTGGCCGCTGGGATTATGAATACCCATTCCCACAGTGCGGATGGGAGAATGGAAGTGCTGGCGGCCAGCGCGGTCCGGGCAGGAGCAGGTATAGACCTGGTTCGGGAAATCTTGGAATGCGGGACTACCGACGAGGCCTTGGCGCTGCTCGGGAGGGATGGCTGGTTGGATTCCACCATGGATGTGGTGATGGAGAAGATACAATATTATCTGGATCACCGTTCCTATGAGCAGATTACCCTGGGGGCAGTGGTCTTTTCAAATGTACAGGGGTATCTGGGGCAGACCAAAGATGCGCAGATTCTCATTTCAGAAATACAGAGACAAGGAGTAGAAAAATGACAGGAAAGTTATACGGCCTGGGCGTAGGCCCGGGAGATCCGGAATTATTGACGTTGAAGACACTTCGTCTGGTAAAGGAGTGTAAAGTCCTGGCGGTGCCGGGAAAGGTGAAGGAGGAGAGTGTGGCCTACCGCATTGTCAGGCAGGCCTATCCTGAGATTGACGAGAAGGAGATTTTGGCCATTGACTTGCCTATGACCAAGGACAAAGATGTGCTGGAGAGAGGATATGAGGCGGGCGCTTCGCGGATTGCCCAGAAGCTGAGAGAAGGCCTGGACGTGGCTTTCCTCACATTGGGCGATCCCACGGTGTACTCAACTTATCTGTATATCCATAAGAAAATCGAAGCCATGGGATTTCCGCTGGAGATTGTCAGTGGAATCACGTCTTTTTGCGCGGTGGCGGCCAGATTGAATACGGGTTTGGTGGAGAGAGCGCAGCCACTCCATGTGATTCCCGCCTCCTATCAGATCGAGGAGGCTTTGAAGTTGCCAGGGACGAAGGTCTTGATGAAAGCAGGCAAGAAAATAGGAAAAGTCAAGGAGACATTGATGGAGCAAGGGGCGTGCGCAGTGATGATTGAGAATTGCGGAATGGAAAATGAACGGATCTATCGAGAGGTGGAGGAGATTCCAGACAACGCCGGATATTATTCGTTGATTATTGTGAGAGAAAAAGGAGAGTGATACGATGGTACATTTTGTGGGAGCAGGTCCAGGGGCGCCAGACCTGATTACTTTGAGAGGAAAAACTTATCTGGAACAAGCAGATGTGATTATCTATGCGGGATCTCTGGTGAATCCTCAATTACTGGAGTACGCCAAAGAAGGCTGTCAGATCTATGACAGCGCTAAGATGACGCTGGAGGAGGTCTTGGAAGTGATGAGAGAGGCGGAGGACACAGAAAAGATGACTGTGCGTCTTCACACAGGGGATCCCTGTATCTATGGCGCGATACGCGAGCAGATGGATCAGTTGGATAAGCTGGGAATCTCTTACGATTCTTGTCCTGGGGTTAGTTCTTTTTGTGGGGCAGCGGCGGCATTGAACCTGGAGTACACCCTCCCCAACATCTCCCAGAGCGTGATTATCACCCGGATGGCAGGTCGTACGCCGGTTCCTGAGAAGGAGAGCATTGAATCTTTCGCCGCCCACCAGGCCACCATGGTGATTTTTCTGAGCACAGGGATGCTGGAGGAGCTGAGTAGACGCTTGATTGAGGGAGGCTACACGGCTCAGACGCCTGCGGCTATCGTCTACAAAGCCACTTGGGAGGATGAGAAGAAATTCGTCTGCACGGTGGGGACGTTGGCACAGACAGCCAGAGAGAATCAGATCACCAAGACGGCCTTGATGATCATTGGAGATGCGGCAAATACTGCAGATTATGACAGGTCTCTTTTATACCACCCGGAATTCACCACAGAGTTTCGGGAAGGAAAGAAGAGTGAGTAGATGGGAAAGCTGGCGATTATCAGTTTCAGCCTGACTGGAGTCACGGTCGCCCAGAGGGTGCAGGCTTGCTGGGAAGAGAAGGGCTGGGAAACGGAGAATGTCTGGAAGAGCGCCTATCTGCCCCAGTCGTTGGAAGACTCTGTGCGGGAGTGGACGGCACGGCGCTTTTCAGACTGTGAGTTGTTGGTGTTCGTGGGAGCCTGCGCCATTGCCGTGCGCAGTATTGCTCCCTTTGTGAAGAGCAAGAAGACGGACCCCGCAGTCCTTGTGGTGGACGAATGTGGGAGATATGTGATTTCTCTCTTGTCCGGACATCTGGGCGGCGCCAATGAGATGGCTTTAAGGTTGGCAGAATTTTTGGGAGCGGAGGCCGTTGTCACCACAGCCACAGACCTACACAGGCAGTTTGCCGTGGATGTGTTTGCGCGTCAGAATCGGTGTGAGATCTTTCCGATGGAGGAGGCGAAAGCGTTCTCGGCGGCTCTTCTGTCCGGGGAAGCGGTGGGATTCTACAGCGATTTTCCCTGGGGAGGGGAATTGCCCCGGGGTGTGACGGCTGTGGAAAGTCCCGATCCTGCTGGGAATCCTGAGATTGGGATGGCGTTGACGGTGCGAAGGGATTGCAAACCTTTTCGGAAGACGGTATATGTGGTCCCGAAGGTGGTGACTGCCGGCGTGGGGTGCCGAAAGGGAAGTAAGGAGGAGGCCATCGGACGGATGGCTGAGAAAGCTTTCCAACAGGCTGGTATCTGGCCGGAATCCCTCAGGCAGGCGGCCAGTATTGATTTGAAGGCCCGGGAAAGTGGAATCCTCAGTTGGTGTGAGAAAAAAGGGATTCCTTTTTATACCTATTCCAAGGAGGCGTTGATGGGACAGAGCGGGACATTTACCCCGTCTGCCTTTGTGCGGGAAGTGACTGGGGTGGAGAACGTCTGTGAGAGAAGTGCTGTGAAAGCAGCAAAATCCGGGAATATTGTTCAGAGAAAAATTGCGGGAGACGGTGTGACGTTTGCACTGGTTCTCTCAGATTGGAGTGTACATTTTGAATAAAATATGGGTAGTGGGAATCGGCCCGGGAGCCTATGAGCTGATGACCATCAAAGCGGCGAATGTTCTAAGAGAGTGTGATGTGATTATTGGATATACGGTCTATGTGGATTTGGTGAGGGAACATTTTCCAGGAAAAGAGTTTCTGACCACCCCTATGAAGAAAGAAGTGGACCGCTGCGTGCTGGCTTTCGAGGAGGCACAGAAGGGTAAGCGTGTGGCGATGATCTGTAGTGGAGATGCAGGAGTCTATGGGATGGCAGGCCTGATGTACGAGGTGGGCGTCAACTATCCCCAGGTGGAACTGGAGATTGTCTCCGGCGTGACGGCGGCCTCCGGGGGGGCTTCTGTGCTGGGAGCGCCGCTGATTCACGATTTCTGCCTGATCAGTCTTAGCGATCTTCTGACTCCATGGGAAAAGATCGAGGCTAGATTACTGCATGCTGCCCAGGCCGACTTTGTGATCTGTCTGTATAATCCTTCCAGTAAGAAGCGTCACGATTACCTGCAGAAGGCTTGTGACTTGATGCTTAGGTATAAATCCGGGGATACGGTCTGTGGATTGGTCTCTCAGATTGGGAGAGAGGGAGAGCAGGCAGAGGTGACGACGCTGAGAGAACTGAGAGATACAGAGGTGGATATGTTCACCACAGTGTTTGTGGGAAATTCTCAGACGAAGAATTTGGATGGAAAGATGGTGACTCCCAGAGGGTATAAGAATGTATAAAAGCATTGTATTTGCAGGGACCACGGAAGGGTATGAGATCTCCAACTGGCTATCCCGGAGGCAGGTGGCGGTTCTGTCCTGTGTGGCTACCCAGTATGGGGCCCGTTCCCTAAAGGAGACGAAGTACCTGAGAGTGCAGGCCGGACGGATGGATCAGACAGAGATGGAAGGATTGATCCGGGAGGAGGCTCCGGATTTTGTCATCGACGCTACCCATCCTTATGCGGCAGAGGTCACAGAGAATATCCGCAAGGCTTGCCAGACGAGTGGGACAGAGTACTTGCGGTTACTGCGCCAGGCGAGTGATCCCGAGACAGGGGCTGTCTACGTGGATTCTGTGGAGGAGGCGGCGGCCTACCTGGAGGGTACCCAGGGGGCGGTTTTGCTGACCACGGGAAGCAAGGAATTGAGAAAATTTACAGTCTTGGCCAACTACCAAGAGCGTCTGTACGCCCGGGTGCTCAGCCTGCCATCGGTCATTGAGGCTTGCGCGGCCTTGGGTGTGGAGGGAAAACATCTCATCGGTATGCAAGGCCCTTTCTCCAAGGAGATGAATTTGGCTATGCTGCGCCAGTATGACTGTCGTTATTTGGTGACGAAGGACTCAGGGAGCGCGGGAGGCTTTCTTGAGAAATGTGAGGCTGCCCAGGAGGCAGGGGCGAAGCTGGTGGTGATCGGGCGTCCTCTCCAGGAGACCGGAGATTCCTTAGCGCAGATGAAGCGGAGGCTGACTCAGAGATTGGGGCTGTCTAACCGTCAACAGGTAACGCTGCTGGGAATAGGCATGGGCAATCCCGACACAATGACGTTGGAGGGGCGCAGAGCCTGCCAGGAGGCAGACCTCCTTGTGGGAGCCAGGCGTATGGTTCAGTCCATCGGCCTTCCAGAGAAGGAGACTTATCTGGAGTACCGGCCGCAGGCCATCTGTGAATATCTGCGGGAGCACCCAGAATATGAGAAGATTGTGGTGGCTTTATCTGGGGATGTGGGATTCTACAGTGGGGCCAGAAAACTGAAGGAGGCGTTAAAGGCGCAGGCAGAGATCCAGGTTCTGTGCGGCATCTCATCGGTGGTCTATTTTATGGCGAAAATCGGACTTTCCTGGGATGACGCCAAGATCGTCAGCGCCCACGGGAGAGACTGTAATCTGCTGCCGCAGATACAGCGCTACCCCAAAGTCTTCGCTATCCTGGGAAGAGAAGACGGTGTTCGCAGCCTGGCTCAGACGTTGAACCGCTATGGGATGGACGACGTCACTCTGCACGTGGGGGAGAGGCTCTCCTACGAAGATGAGAAAATTTTCTCAGAGCATCCCCAGAATTTACTGGATTACCTGGGGGATCCCTTAAGTGTGGTCTGTGTGGAAAATCCCCATGCGAGGCCGCTGAGGAGCACCCATGGTCTGCCAGACGGGAAGTTTCTCAGGGGAAAAGCTCCTATGACCAAGGAGGAGGTCCGCTGTGTATCTCTGGGAAAACTCAGGCTTCAGGAGGATTCCGTCTGCTATGACGTGGGGGCGGGAACGGGATCGGTCTGTGTGGAGATGGCCCTCTGCGTGCCCCGCGGGAGGGTCTATGCCATTGAGAAGAAGCCGGAGGCTGTGGAACTGTTGAGGCAAAATAGACAGAAATTTCGGCTGGAGCAGTTGGAGATTGTGGAGGGGACGGCTCCGGAGGCCATGGAGGGATTAGAGGCACCCACCCATGCTTTTATCGGCGGATCCTCCGGAAACCTGAGAGAGATTGTCATGGAACTGATCAATAAAAATCCTCAGGTGAGAATGGTGATCAACTGCATCACTCTGGAGACGGTCTCAGAGGTGTTGGAGTCGGTCAATACCTTGGGCTTAGTGTGTGAAGATCTGGTCCAGGTGGCGGTGGCCCGCTCCAAAAATGTGGGGCGTTACCACATGATGATGGGAGAGAATCCTATCTATATTATCACATGCAGCAAAGGAGGAGAGGTATGAGCATACCCAGAATCCTGTTGGCCGCAGGCGCCAGTGGCAGTGGAAAGACATTGATTACCTGTGGGTTACTCCAGGCAATGAAGAACCGGGGCGTCCGGACAGCTTCTTTTAAATGTGGGCCTGACTATATCGATCCCATGTTTCACAGCAAAGTGATTGGCACCAGATCCAGAAATTTGGACACTTTTTTTGCCAGCGAGACGGTTGTCCGCCATCTTCTGGTGGAGAATATGAGAGGGATGGATCTGGCAGTGATGGAAGGCGTCATGGGCTACTATGACGGCGTGGGAGGGACTACCACCCGGGCCAGCGCCTATGATCTGGCCCGGGCGACTCAGACTCCCGTGATTCTGATCATCAATTCCCGGGGAATGAGCGTCTCTCTGGCTGCTTATCTGAAAGGTTTTTTGGAGTACCGCGGGGACAACGGGATCCAAGGTGTGATCTTCAATCAGATGTCCCCTATGCTCTATCCGCGGATGGCCAGATTGGTGGAGGAAGAGTTGGGGGTTCGCACCTTCGGATACGTGCCAAAGGTGGAGGACTGCCAGATTGAGAGCCGTCATCTGGGCCTGGTAATGCCTGATGAGGTGGAAGGATTACAGGCGAAGCTTCAGAAGCTGTCCAAGATTCTGGAGAAGACCTTGGATCTGGATGGAATTCTGGCTCTCTCCCGGGAGGCGGTGGATCTACCTATGACTGGACTGGAGGAGGAGAACCCAGCATTTGCCTTCCGCCTGGGAAGACCGGTACAGGTGGGGATTGCCAGGGATGAAGCCTTCTGCTTCTTCTATGAGGATAATCTACGGTTGTTGGAGCGGATGGGCGCTCAGTTGGTGGAGTTCTCTCCTCTACACGATGAGCACCTGCCAGAGGGACTGGATGGTCTGCTGTTGTACGGAGGATATCCGGAACTTCACAGCAAAAGGCTGTCTGAGAATGTGTCTATGAGAAGCGAGATCCTGGAGAGGTTGGAAAACGGTATGCCCTGCCTGGCCGAGTGCGGGGGTTTTATGTATTTGCACCGGCGATTGGAAGGGATGGATCAAGTGTCCTATCCCATGGTGGGATTTCTGGAGGGGGAGGCTTACCGAACCCCGAAGCTGAACCGTTTTGGCTATGTCACCTTGCACTCGGATAAGAGGGTTCTGGGAGAACCGTTGGGAGAGATTCCAGCCCATGAATTCCATTACTTTGACTCAGACAACTGTGGAGAGACTTTCAGCGCACAGAAACCGGCCAGTACCCGTGGGTGGAAATGCATTCATGGGAATGGACAAGGCATTCTCGGGTTCCCCCATCTGTACTATTACGGCTGTCCGCAGGTGGCCGCAGCCTTCCTCAGCCGATGTGGAGAATGGAGGGAGAAGAGGGAGGATGGACAGCAGACTGTAGGTGGAGGAGTGAAGAAATGGCAGGATTGATTGCACTGTGCGCAGGTTTTGTGTTGGATCTGTGGCTGGGGGATCCCAGGTGGCTCTACCATCCGGTCTGTGTCATCGGGAATTGGATCGGGTTTCTGGAGAAGAAGCTCAGAAAGTGTTTCCCAGAGACGCCTGCGGGAGAGAAGCGGGCAGGTGTCCTCCTGGTGGCACTGGTGTTGTTGGCCAGCGGTGGAATTCCTCTGGGGATTTTATGGCTGCTCTATCGGTGGAGCTTCTGGGCAGGCCTGGCTGTTGAGACTTTCTGGTGCTACCAGTTGTTGGCAGGGAAATCGCTGAGAGTTGAGAGCATGAGGGTCTACCGGGCTTTCAGCCAGGGAACGCTGGAGGATGCCCAGTATGCGGTCTCCATGATTGTGGGGAGGGATACCAAGTCTCTGACTGAGGAGGGGGTTGTCAAAGCGACGGTGGAGACGGTCGCGGAGAATACTTCGGATGGAGTGATCGCACCCATGTTTTATATGGCTCTTGGAGGCTTGCCCTTGATGTTCCTCTACAAAGGAATCAACACCATGGATTCCATGGTGGGATATAAAAATGACAGATATCTGTATTTTGGAAGGTGCGCGGCGAAGTTGGATGACGCGGCCAATTATCTTCCGGCCAGGCTCAGCGGATGGTTGATGGTGGCGGCCAGCTTTCTCTGCAGGGGTGAGAAGTCAGGGGCCTCTGACTTTTCCGGTTTCGATGGGAAAAATGCGAAAAAAATATATCTCAGAGACCGGAGAAACCATGCAAGTCCCAATTCAGCCCAGACAGAGTCTGCGATGGCCGGCGCTCTTGGAATCCAATTGGCGGGAAACGCTTCTTATTTTGGAAAGGTATATGAGAAGCCAACGATTGGAGATCCCATCCGCCCGGTGGAGAGAGAGGACATTCCCAGGGCCAACCGGCTTTTGTACGCTACGTCCTGGCTGGGGCTGGGGTTGCTGGCTCTGGTCCGGGGCGTGATCTGTGTGCTTTTGTAATCACGCCGATGGGGACGCGGCCAGAGATAGGAGATGGCTGGAGCGTTTTTGATCTGGGGATTCCCGCAGAAAATAATACTTGATAGGAGAAAGTGAACCATGAAGCATATACACGGCGGAGATATCTACCACCACAGTGGCTGTCTGGATTTCTCGGCAAACTGTAATCCATTGGGGACGCCCAGAGGAGTGCGGCAGGCGGTGACGGATAGTTTGGATGAACTGGTAAATTACCCTCAAGTGGGGTACGAAAAGCTGAAAGAAGCGATTGCGGAGTACGAACAGGTACCCCCGGAGCAGGTGATCTGTGGAAATGGCGCCGCGGAATTGATTTATACCTTGGTGTTGGCCTTAAGACCGAAAAAGGCTTTGGTCTTCGCCCCCACATTTGCGGAGTATGAGCAGGCCCTGGGGAATCTGGGCTGTCAGGTTTCTTACTATTATCTGGAACGGGAAGCAGGGTTTTGTCCAGGGAGTGATTTTTTGGACAGACTGACTCCGGAGGTGGATGTGCTTTTCCTGTGTAATCCCAACAATCCCACAGGGTTACTGTTGGAGCGGGATTTCTTGCGTCAGGTGCAAAGGGTGTGCGAACAAAATCAGATATACATGGTGGTGGACGAGTGCTTTCTGGATTTTGTGCCAGATCCACGGAGGTACTCACTGAAGTCGGATCTCCCCGAATATCCAGGACTGTTCTTATTAAAGGCGTTCACGAAGAGATATGCCATGGCGGGAGTGCGTCTGGGGTATGGCCTGTGCCAGAATCTGGAGTTGTTGGAGGAGATGAATCGGATGACCCAGCCCTGGAACCTGTCGGTGATTGCCCAGAGGGCGGGCGTCGCAGCTTTGCAGGAGACAGAGTATGTCCGTCTGGGGCGCCAGATGGTCTTTCAGGAGTTGAAGAAGATGAAGGAGGCCTTCGGCCAGTTGAACATTTCTTTCTACGACTCACAGGCCAATTACCTCTTCTTCGAGGGGCCGGAAGATCTGTGGGAACAGTGTGAGAGGCGGGGAATTCTCATCCGGGATTGTAGCAATTATACCGGTCTGTCCAAGGGGTATTACCGGGTGGCGGTGAAAAGACCGGAGGAGAATCAGAGATTGTTACAAGTGTTAGGTGAGATTTACCGGACGGAAAAATTATGATAGAGGAGGATGGAGCGATGGCGAAAGCGATTATGGTACAGGGAACCATGTCAAATGCCGGGAAGAGCCTGCTGGCGGCTGGGCTTTGTAGAATTTTTAAGCAGGATGGATATCGGGTGGCGCCATTTAAATCCCAAAATATGGCGCTCAATTCTTTTATCACCCAGGAAGGGCTGGAGATGGGGAGAGCCCAGGTGATGCAGGCGGAGGCAGCGGGGATCTCCCCCTCTGTGAAGATGAATCCTATCTTGTTAAAGCCCACCAACGATGTGGGATCTCAGGTGATTGTCAACGGGGAGGTTCTAGGTACCATGAGCGCCCGGGAGTACTTTCGGTATAAGCGTCAGCTCTTTCCGAAGGTGATGGAGGCCTATGAGGCGTTGGCGGCGGAGAACGATATCATTGTCATCGAAGGTGCGGGAAGCCCGGCGGAGATTAACTTGAAGGAGGACGACATTGTCAACATGGGGATGGCAAAGCGGGCCAAAGCGCCGGTGCTGTTGGTGGGTGATATTGACAGAGGCGGCGTGTTCGCCCAGTTGATCGGTACGGTGATGTTGTTGGATGATGACGAGCGGGCGATGGTCAAGGGGCTGATTGTCAACAAGTTCCGGGGGGACAAGACGATCCTGGATCCGGGTATCGCCATGTTGGAGGAGAAGAGTAAGATTCCCGTGGTGGGGGTGGCTCCTTATCTGGACATTCAAGTGGAGGACGAGGACAGCCTGACGGAGCGATTTGAGGGGAATTCTCAGGTGGGATTGATCGACCTTGCAGTGATCCGTCTCCCGCGGATCTCCAATTTCACAGATTTCAATCCCTTGGAGAGTATCCCGGGAGTCTCCCTCCGCTATGTGAGACATACCCGCGAGTTGGGAAATCCAGACGTGATCTTCCTGCCGGGGACGAAGAATACCATGGAAGATTTGCTGTGGATGCGCCAGAATGGATTGGAGGCGGCGATCCTCAAGGAGGCGGCTAAGGGCAAAGTGATCTTTGGCATCTGTGGGGGATACCAGATGTTGGGGGAGACCCTGTCCGACCCCTGTCACGTGGAGGCCGGAGGCCAGATAAAGGGGATGGGACTCTTGCCCATGGATACGGTATTTGAGAAGACCAAGACCCGCACGAGGGTTCAGGGACATTTTTTGGATTTGCCAGGAGTGTTAGGCAGTCTGTCCGGGGCGCCGTTGGAAGGCTATGAGATCCATATGGGAACCAGTACGCCCAGGGAGGGCGCGAGCTTGGCCACGGAGATCTTGGATCAGGTGTCCCAGGAGCGGAAGCAGGATGGATTGTGCACGGATCACGTCTATGGGACTTACGTCCACGGGATCTTTGACCGGGAGGAAGTGAGCAAGGGGTTGATCCAGGCGCTGGGCCAGTCAAAAGGTGTGGACGTGACGGAGATGACTGGTGTGGATTTCGCCGCGTTTAAGGAGAGCCAGTATGATATCTTGGCGGAGGGACTGCGCGAGCACTTAGATATGAAGAAAATTTATGAGATCTTGGAGAAAGGGATAGAGGAGTGAGAACATGAAAGTAGAACTGGAAAAAGTAAAACCCATGGAGATCGAGAGACGTAGCTTTGAGATCATCACAGAGGAATTGGGAGATACTTCCTTGGTCCCGGGTACGGAGTGGATCGTCAAGAGATGTATCCACACCAGCGCGGATTTCGACTATGCACGGAACCTTTGTTTTTCAGAACAGGCAGTCCAGAAGGCGATTGAGGCTATAAAAGGCGGCGCGGATATTGTGACGGACACGCAGATGGCCAAGGCCGGGATCAATAAGAAGATGCTGGCCCGTTTCGGCGGGCAGGTGCACTGTTTTATGTCCGATGAGGATGTGGCTCTGGCGGCGAGGGAGAGGGGAACCACCCGGGCGGTGGCCAGTATGGAGAAGGCCGCGGCCATGGACAAAGAATTGATCTTTGCCATAGGGAATGCGCCCACTGCTCTGATCCATCTCTATGAGATGATTCGGGAGGAAAGGATCCATCCCAAGTTGGTCATCGGAGTTCCCGTGGGCTTTGTGAACGTGGTGCAGTCCAAAGAATTGATCATGGATGCCGATGTGCCCTATATCGTGGCCAGGGGGAGAAAAGGTGGGAGTAATATTGCGGCATGTATCTGCAATGCGCTTCTGTATATGATTGACGACCGGAGAGATCTGTGATCCGGCGATCAGGATTTGAGAACGGCACGGGGTATCGGAGAGGTTGAGAAAGAGAGCGCAAGCCTGGGTTTTGCTAGGCTTGCGCTCTCTTTGTGTGAGGATGCGCACTCATGTGAAAATGAAGAGTGTCGCAAGATTTCTATAAATCTTTTCTTTTTAGACCGGATCTCTATCTGCCATGGCAGCGTCGATATGTTTGAGAAACATTTTTCGGACAAGGGGATACTCACCTAGGCCTTTTAAGACGGGAACGACTTCATAGCCTTCCCGTTGAAATTGGCACATCCAGGATTCTGGGTCGTCCCCTGCCATATCGTTGCGGGCATGATCTCCGGCCACGATCATGAAGGGGGCTAAGATGACCTTGGAAGGCTGGTATTCTCTTACCAACCGCAGTAGAGACTGCATACTGGGATAGGCTTCCACCGTTCCCAGGAAAATGTTCTTGTACCCAAAATCCTTGAACGCATAGTCTAAGGCGGCGTAGACCGTGTTGGCGTAGTGGGTTGTACCATGCCCCATCAGCACCAATGCCTCTTCTCTCTTTAGATAGGAGAATTCTTGGGCCACTGCATGGATAATCTCCTGGGTGTCCGCCTGGGAAGTCAGGAGAGGGTCGCCAAATCGGATGGACCGAAAATGCTCCCGGTAGGAGAGCGCGTCTTCTTTCATCAGATCGTTCTCGATTCCATTGATGACGTGGGTGGGCTGAAGGATGACGTGGGTGATCCCATCGGAAATCATCTGTTCCATTGCCTCCTTGACGGTACAGACATGGATGTTATCCCGCTTCTTTAGCTTGGCGATAATCATTTTGCTGGTCCAAGCGCGGTAAATCCGGTGGGCGGGGTAGGCGTTGGCAATCTCATTCTCGATGGCCTCGATGGTGGCCTTGCGTGTCTTTTCGTAAGATGTGCCAAAGCTCACCACCAGAATGGCTTTCTTTTCAGTCTGCTTCATGGGTGCAGGTCCTCCTTTGTACTGTGAATTTCTTCTATATAAGTTTCCAGTGTCTTTAAACTTTTGGGGAGCGGAAGGGTGTCGTCCAGGATTCCTTTTTGACAGAGGCGGTGAAAGACCTCCAGGACCATGGGCGGGCGCAGATTGGTGGCAGCCAGGGCAGCGTGGTCAGTGAAGACTTCCGACGGTTTTCCTTGGGACAATACCTGACCGTCTTTCAGGAGAAAGATCTGATCGGCCCACTCATAGGCGTAATCCACGTCATGGGTGGACATCAGAACGGTGATCTGATTCTCTGTCATCTCATCCACAATGGCATTGACCATCTGGGTGTGCTTGGGGTCCAGGGCCGCTGCCGGTTCGTCCAGGATGATAATCTCAGGGTGCATAACCAGGATGTCCGCGATGGAGACTTGCTTCTTCTGGCCACCGCTGAGGGCGTGGGTGGGCTTATGGCGAAATGAGGTGATTTCCAGATCGCGGATCACTTTTTCCACTTCCTCTTTCGCCTGATTCTCAGGGACGCCCAGGTTGAGAATCCCAAAGGAGATCTCCTGGTAGACGCTGGCGGAGAACAGTTGGTTGTCGGGATCTTGGAAGACAATTCCCACCCGCTGCCGTAGATCTAAGAGTCCTTTCTTGGAGTAGTCTACAGGTTTGCCGTTTAGATAGATCTTTCCGTTGCTGGGGCGGTGTATTCCGTTACAGCAGAGAAAAAATGTGGACTTTCCAGAGCCGTTGGCTCCCATAAAGGCGACTTTCTTTCCGCGTTCGATCTCCAGGGACAGGCCATTGAGAGAGTGACTTTTTTCATCGTCGTAGGAGTAGTATAAATTTTCCGCTTTCAATATAATATCTTTCATGGATGGTTCCTCTTTCTATGTCAGTCGCAGGACAATTGTCAAGATCAGTAAAAAGATTTCAAATAGGGCAATGAGGAAGATGTGTCTTCCCACAGGAGGAAAGTTCTCATTGAGTACCCGGATAGTCCCGTCGTAACAGCGGGATTCCATGGCGTCATAGAGAGCGTTGGACTTTTTGACTGCCCGGATGAATAGCGCCGAGGCCATGGCGCTGAAGGAATGGCAGGAAGTCCGAAAGTTCCGGTTTCCCAGCCTTGAATTCTGAGAGGTGGTGATCGCCGAGGAAATCTCCAGTAGGACGAAGATGAAACGATAGATCAGCAACATCAACTCAATTACCAGTCTGGGGCAGTGCAGCCTTCGGAGAACATACAGAATATCGGTCATGGGTGTGTTAAAGGACAGAAAGTATAGGCAGGAGACACTGGATAGGGCGGTGAGTATCAATTGGGCTGCGTAGCACAGGGCGGCCTTGCTGCTGGTCAGATACCACCCTCCAAGCGGGATGGCAAAAAGGTCCAGAGGAGTTCTGGAGAGGTTTAACACGATGGCCAGCGTGCTCAGGATCAGAAAAGCCAGGGGAACGGTGAGAAACTTTATATAACGGAAAAGAGGGATCCCCCCCTTATAGACGGTGAGAATCCCTGTGAGAATGAGAACAATTCCGGCGATTGCAACCGAACGACTGGCCACACAGAAGATGAGGGTCAGGATTGCAAAAGCAAATTTTTCCCCGGCATTACAGTATCTGAGTTTCGAATTATAACATAGTTGATCAATGGCAATCATAGTAACTCCTTTCGCCGGTTGATAAACATAGAAATTATTCTTCCTTCAGCCATTTTTTGCGCTCTACATACCGGCCCATGACAAAGGCGATGATGCCCACGCCGATACCGGTCTGGAGACAGAAGAGAAGACTCTCCACTTCCCCGGGCAGCTCGTGGCCCAGCGCTTTCTCGAAGATTGGCTCGAACCATGGCGTGTAACTGGAGTCAACTTCCTCCACCACCACACTTCCGGCATCGTCGGAACCGCCAAATTCCTTATCGGGCATGGCGAACAGTGGAATGAAAGCCATCAAGATGACTACGACAATCAGAAGGATTACAGTAGATTTTTTCATATCAGTGAGCCTCCTTTTTCAGAAATCCAATGGAACGCAATTCTGGTTTTGCGTAGGTCTCCAGAGCAGAGATGATCAAAACCGTCAAGATTCCCTCGATAATGGCCAGAGGAACCTGGGTAGGCGCGAAGACCATCAGGAATTTGCCCATTGCAGCTCCAACTGTGGTGTCGGCATGGTGAGCCATGGCCATCTGAATGGCGGTGACACAGTATGTAAATAAATCGCCCAAAGTGGCGGCCAGGAATACACTGGCTTTTTTGTTGACATTTGCTTTTTTGCAAAGCGCATAGACACCGTAGGAGATGAACGGACCTGCGATGGCCATGGAGAAAGTGTTGGCGCCCAGGGTGGTCAGTCCGCCGTGAGCCAGCAGGATTGCCTGAAAAAGTAAGACGATGATTCCCAGGATGCTGACAGCAGAAGGCCCGAAGAGGATTGCGCCCAGACCAGTCCCGGTCATGTGGGAGCAGCTACCGGTCACCGACGGAATCTTTAAGGATGAGATTACGAATACGAAGGCCCCGGCCATTGCCACCAACGGGAGCAGTCTGGAATTGGCAGCCAGTGTTTTCTTGATGGAGAAGAATCCTGCTACCAGGAATGGGATACACACAACGCCCCAGGCGATGCAGTAGGTTCCCGGCAGATATCCCTCCATGATGTGCATGGCATTGGCCACGGGAGTGACTCCGAAAGTCAACGCCAAGATTGCAGAGAGCATCACAATCTTTTTTTGTCTGTTTGTCATTTTTTAGATCTCCTTTCCCTTGTGTAGGCTGTTCAAAAGGTTACACCGATTTTGCAGCCTGACCTGCCTGATTTTCCAGTGGCATAAAAAAACCTATCTGAAATTCAGACAGGCAGAATAACCCCATTTTTACTGCGGGTGGCAGAGTTTCCGCTTGCACAGCGGTTTCTACAAAAAGACAGTAAAAAACCGGGTTTCCACCTGGTCATCGTTCGTAACCATGTGTGTATCTAGCCGGTGGCGGTATTCTGACTCAGGAATCAAAACATTCCTCGCCTTCCCAGTTTCCCAGTGGCGTCTTGAGGTTTGCTCCTCCTTTACAGTGGCGTGACCGTAAGAGACTCTCACTCTTTTCCCATTTTTCCTAAAAAGGAACCACAAGCTATTGAAATTGTCCTGGTCATTATAACTTCTTACATGGAAGTTGTCAATTGTTAAATTGTATCCATTTAAACGTTTTAAAAGAAAAGGATGAGAGGGTTTTTGCGAACATTTAGAAAGAAAAAAGGAGAATTTAGTAAAAAAAACAAAGTCTTAGAATTGACATTGGACAAGGGTATGATATGATAAAAAATAGTTGAGCGCCCTGAGAGCGTGAGATGAGAAATAAAGATACAGAAAGTTTGAGGAAGCTAGAGATGGGTATTTCCATGATTGGAATTGATCATAGCATGGCCTCTGTGGACATTCGGGCTAAATTTTCATTTACAAAGAAGAATGCAGGCAGCGCTATGGAAGAGTTTGTCCAGGAGGATGGAATTTTAGGTTGTGTGATTCTGTCCACCTGCAACCGTATGGAACTGTGGGTGAGTACGGATGTGGACTGGGAGGGAGATTTGTATGAAAGTCTATGTGAGATGAGAGGAGTCCCGGCAAAAGCGTATCGGGAATTTTTTGTGAGAAGACAGGGCCGGGAGGCTGTGGAACACTTATTTTATCTCACCGGCGGACTAAAGTCCCAGATTTTGGGGGAGGATCAGATCCTGTCCCAGGTGAAGGAGGCCTTGTCCCTGTCCAGGGAGCATTTTACCACGGACAGTGTTCTGGAGGTTCTCTTCCGGATGGCAGTCACAGCAGGAAAGAAGATCAAGACGGAGGTGCCGTTCTCACATGGCAATTTCTCGGTGATTCACCGGGCTATCGACAGTCTGGGGAAGGCTGGTTTCCAGGTGAGGGGAAAGACCTGTATGGTCATTGGAAATGGAGAGATGGGTAAGATCACGGCCCAGACGCTCAGAGAGCGGGGGGCGGACGTGACAGTCACTGTGCGGCAATACCGCAGCGGTATAGTCAACATTCCTGTGGGTTGTAAACGGATCAATTACGGGGAGCGGATGGAATACCTGCCCAAATGTGATCTGGTTGTCAGCGCTACGGCGAGCCCCAATTACACCCTGCGCACGGATCTTTTTAAGGATACTGTGTTGGAACGTCCGGTGGTGATCATTGACCTTGCAGTTCCCAGGGATGTGGAGCCGGAGTTGTCAAAGATGGAACAGGTCACACTGTACGATATGGATAGCTTTAAGGCGGAAGCTCTGGGAGAGGAGCAGCGGGAGAGCCTTCACAGGGCTGGCGCCATCGTCCATGAACAGATGGAGGAATTCTACCAGTGGCTGGACGGGCGCGACGTGATTCCCAGAATCCAGGAGATCAAGATGGATGCAGTCAATGACCTAAACCTTCGCATCGCGAAGATACTGAAGGCGACTCCTATGGAAGAAAAAGACCGGGAGCGGCTGATCCAAGTAATTGACACGGCTGCAGGCAAGGTGGTCAATAAGATGATCTTCGGGCTGAGAGATACGCTGGAGCAGGAAGCATTTTTAGAGTGTGTGGCTGGACTGGAGAAATTGTATGAAGAGTAAGAGTTTTTTTCCACTGTACGTGAACTTGGAAGGAAAGCGGGTTGTGGTAGTGGGGGGCGGAAGGATAGCCACACGCAGAGTGAAAGCTTTGGCTCAGTTTACCAGGGACATTAGCGTGGTGTCACCGAAGCTGTCTCCTCAGTTGGAGGAGATGGCTAAGATTGGGGCGATGGAGTGGGTGAACCGAAAATGCAGACGGACGGATCTGTCGGAGGCGTATATGGTGATCGCAGCCACCGACGACCGCAAGGTGAACGACGACATCTACCGAATCTGTAGGGAGGAAGGAATCTATGTCAATGTGGCCAGCGACAAAGAAAAATGTGATTTTTATTTCCCTGGGATTGTGAAGTACAAGGAGATGGTGATCGGAATTAATGCCAGTGGCCTGGATCATCAAAAGGCCAGGAGAGTGAGAGAAGCGATTGAGAGAGTGCTAGTGGAGGAAGACCTATGAGGACGATTCGAATTGGAAGCCGCGCCAGCCGTCTGGCGGTAATTCAAAGTGAGCTTGTGCAGGCGTATCTGAGAGCGCAGGGGGTGGACGCGCAGATTATTACCATGAAGACCACAGGAGATCTGATCTTAGACCGGACTTTGGATCAGATTGGAGGCAAAGGTTTGTTTGTCAAGGAATTGGACAAAGCTTTGGCGGAGGGACGCAGCGACTTATCTGTGCATAGTCTGAAGGATCTTCCCATGGAAGTCTCCCAGAAGCTTCCCGTGGTGGCGTATTCTAAGAGAGAGGATCCCAGGGACGTGTTGATCTTGCCGAAGGGGAGCGCCGGGTTGGATCTGTCCAAGCCCATTGGGAGTTCCAGCCTTCGGCGGTGTCTGCAATTGGAAAAATTGTTTCCCGGCGCCCGGTTTCAGAGCGTCCGGGGAAATGTGCTGACCAGGTTGGAGAAGCTGGACGCGGGACAGTACGGAGCCTTGGTCTTGGCGGCGGCCGGGGTGAAGCGTCTGGGGTTGGAAGAGAGAATTTCCCGCTATTTCACAGTGGAAGAACTTCTCCCGGCGGCAGGTCAGGGAATTCTGGCGGTTCAGGGAAGGGCGGGGGAGGATTACTCCTGTCTGAAACAATACGACGACTCCTGTGCCAGGGCGGAGGCTTTGGCGGAGAGAGCCTTCGTCCGCTATCTGGACGGGGGGTGTTCCTCACCGGTGGCGGCCCACGGAGTGTGTCGAGGGGAGAAACTTAGCCTGACAGGGTTGTATTACCATGAGGCCACAGGACAGTGGCATAAGGAAGACATAGAAGGACGGGCGCTTGATGCAGAGAAGCTGGGTGTCCAGTTGGCAGAGAGAATGAAAGGAAGATATGAATAGATGGCAGTAGGAAAGGTATGGCTGGTGGGAGCAGGCCCGGGGGATATCGGTCTGTTCACCCTGAAAGGACGTAAAGTGCTCCAGGAGGCGCAGGTGGTGGTCTACGACAGTCTGGTGGGACAAGGCGTGCTCTCCATGATTCCTGAGCGCGCCCGGTGTATCAATGTGGGCAAACGGGCAGGCAATCACACAATGCCCCAGGAACAGATCAATCAGGTGCTGTTGGAGGAGGCCAAGAAAGGCCTTCAGGTTGTGCGGCTGAAAGGGGGAGATCCTTTTTTGTTCGGGCGCGGAGGGGAGGAGTTGGAGTTGTTGAGGGATCATAAGATTCCTTACGAGGTGGTTCCAGGGGTCACCTCCTCCTTGGCGGTTCCAGCTTACAACGGAATTCCGGTGACGCACAGGGACTATACCTCCTCCTTGCACATTATCACCGGGCATAAGAAAAAAGGGACGGAATACGACATTGATTTTGGCGCCTTGGTTAAGACCGGGGGCACTTTAATCTTTATGATGGGAGTCACCGCCTTGGCAGACATCTGCCACGGATTGTTGGGAGCGGGAATGGATCCCCAAATACCAGCGGCGATTCTGCAGAAGGGAACCACCGCTGGCCAGAAGAGGATTGTGGCCACCGTGGGGACTCTGCCTGAGGAGGTAAAAAGACGGGGGATTCAGACGCCGGCCATCATCGTGGTGGGAAAGGTCTGCCAGTTGGCGGAGCGGTTCGCCTGGTACGAGGAATTGCCCCTGGCGGGATGGAAGGTGTTGGTGACACGGCCCAAGGAATTGATCTCATCGATGGCAGAAAAATTGCGGTGTAAGGGGGCGGAGGTGTTGGAATTGCCAGCCATCGAGACCAGACCGCTTCAGGACCAGACTCAGCTTGGAGAGGCAATGAAGCGTTTGGATGTCTATGACTGGGTAGTCTTTACCAGCCCAACTGGCGTGAGGGTCTTCTTCGAGGAGATGCGGCGGGCTGGGTGTGATATCCGGCGCCTGGGACAGGCGAAAATCGCAGCCATTGGCTCTGGGACCAAGAAGGCGTTGGAATCCAAAGGGCTCTTTGTGGATTTGATGCCGGAGATCTATGACGGCGAGGCCCTGGGGGAGGCTCTGGCGGCGATCATCAATCCCGGGGAGAGAATCCTGATTCCCAGGGCGAGGAAGGGCAATCGGCAGTTGGTGGATTTGCTCCAGGAGGCTGGCGGCCGGGTGGAGGACATTCCCACTTATGACACCTGCTATAC
>JBKXQO010000025.1:0-51817 GCA_047014865.1 Blautia sp.
ATATATTGATTATATATTATATATAATATATAATGCGAACTATAAACGAAAGAAAATTAGAGATTTAGATTCTATATTCCAGAAATTTAAAGAGTGGGAATGGTAGATGGAAAGGAGGAGCATTATGGCGAAACTTACAATCAGTCCAGAAAGGTGTAAGAGCTGTAAGTATTGCATCGTAGCATGTCCAACTAAGTCATTATCTCTGTCAGGCGAACTCAATGAGGCAGGATATGACCACGTAGCGGTAGACCATGACAAGTGTACAACTTGTGGAACTTGCTATATTGTATGTCCAGACAATGTATTTGAGATCGTTGAATAGGGAAAGGGAGTGAATGACTATGAAGAAAATGTGGAAAGGCAACCATGCAATTGGAGAAGCGGCTATGCGGGCGGGTTGTCAGTTTTATGCAGGATATCCGATTACTCCGCAGACAGAAGTTGGAGAGTACTTATCCTGGCGTATGCCAGAACTAGGAAGAACTTTTTTGCAGGCAGAAAATGAGATGTCCGCAATGTATATGATTTTTGGGTCCTACGCTTGTGGCATGAGATCCATGACCAGTTCCTCTGGCCCGGGATTCTCTCTGAAACAAGAAGGACTTTCTTATATGTGTGCAAACAATTATCCATCCGTACTGGTGAATGTTCAGCGCTGGGGACCGGGACTTGGAACCTTGGATTCCTCACAGACAGATTACCTGAGAGATACCAGATGTGGTGGAAACGGAGACTGTCGTGTCATTGTTTTGACTCCCAATAGTATCCAGGAGACCATCGACCTGATGTACATAGCGTTTGACCTGGCGGAGAAATACCGCAATCCAGTGGAGATCCTCACAGAGGCCGCCCTTGGACAGATGATGGAGGCAGTGGAATTCCCAGAGTTTAAAGAGAGAACGGAAGACCTGGGATGGACCTTCGATGGAACCAACCGCGATCACGGAAGACTGGCAAACCCAGACAAGCCAGGGGCTGCTAAGAGAAAATATGAAGTGATCACAGAGAACGAGCAGAGATATGAGGCTTACAAGGTTGACGATGCAGAGTATGTATTTGTCGCTTTTGGACTTCCCTCTAGAACAGCAAAAAATGCAGTGGATATCTTGCGTGAGCAGGGAGAAAAAGTGGGAATTATCCGTCCAATCACTGTGTGGCCATTCCCATATAAGGCTTTCGAGGAAGTAAATAAGGATGTGAAAGGATTTATCTCTGTGGAATCCACAGACGCCGGACAGTTGATCGAGGATGTGGCTCTGGCTGCTAAGAAGACACAGTTTAATGTTCCGGTATATGGACAGTTCACAAATCAGCATATTCCGAAAGCAAAAGAAGTAGTTAGCTTTTACGAGCAGGTAAAAGCCGGACAGATTAAGGAGGTGTTCTAAGATGGCAGTGTTAAGAAAAACACCGAAGATGGTTAGCATACCTAACAGTTTCTGCCCAGGATGTGGACATGGTATTTTGAACCGTCTGATCGCGGAAGTTATCGAAGAAAATGGTTATGAAGATAAGACAATTATGACTCTTGGAGTTGGATGTTCCTGTAATATGAACGGGAGCTGGAATGGAGATAAGATTCAGACTGCTCACGGAAGAGGCGCGGCGACTGCTATGGGTGTGAAAGTTGCAAGACCGGATCTTCTGTCCATTGCATATCAGGGTGATGGAGACGCCTATGTAATTGGTTTGGCAGAGACGATGAATGCAGCTTACCGCAATGAGAATATTACTGTGTTCGTGGTGAATAACAACAACTTCGGTATGACCGGAGGCCAGATGTCCTGGACGACAATGCCTGGACAGAAGACGACCACCAGTGTGCACGGAAGAGATACTGACTGGACTGGTATGCCGATCAAACTCCCAGAGATGATCGCGTCCCTTCCAAGTGTGGCTTATGTGGCCAGGGGATCTGTACAGAGTGCAAAAGAGATCCGCAAACTGCGCAAATATGTGAAGAATGCCATCGAGGCACAGTTGAACAATGAAGGTTACTCACTGGTAGAAGTGATGGCGCCATGTCCAACCAACTGGGGAATGCCTATCGACAAAGCTCTTGCATGGATGGATCAGGAAGTTTCTTCTTATTACACCTTGGGTGAGTTAAGAGAAAGGAAGGGTGACTGAGTATGGAATTAGTATTCGCTGGTTTCGGTGGACAGGGAGTCTTGACTTCCGGAATGATTGTAGCTGAGATGGCCCTGGAAGAGGGAAAAAATGTAACTTGGATGCCTACTTATGGACCAGCCATGAGAGGTGGAAAGGCTTATAGCGTAGTGAAATATATGGATGGCGTTATTGGTGGTCCAGATATTGAGGAGAGCGATGTGTTGGTGGCTATGAATGCACCGTCGCTGGAGTACACCGCTTACTTAAAAGAAGGCGGTACATTGATCATTAACAGTGACAAAGTTTCCGACGACCAGACAGTGGAAGGGAACTTCAATATTGTGAGAATTCCATGTATGGAGCTGGCCATGAAAGCCAACAATCCCAAAGCGGCTAACATTGTAGCTATTGGAGCATTGATCAAAAAATGTGAGCTGTTTAAACCTGAGTTGGCCAGAGAGGTTCTGAAACAGATCTTTGTAAACAAGGGTAAAGAGAAATTTACAGCAGCAAACGAAGCGGCATTTAATGAAGGTTATGATTACGTTCAGTAAGTAGCGGCACAAAGAATGTAGCGGAGGTATGAGGGAAAAATGGATATACAAAAACTAATTAAGCCTAAGAGCATTGCGGTTGTGGGGGTAACTGATAGACCTGGATTTGGACGTGGGGCAGCGCAGGGGGCGCTGAACAGTAGGATTGTGGAGCATGCGTACTTTGTACATCCTAAGAAGACAGAGCTCTTCGGGAAAAAGTGTTATCCCAGTATCTCTGCACTTCCAGAAGTTCCTGAGTGTGTGGTGTTGGCGACCAATTGCAATACCATACCGGGACTGTTGGAGGAAGCCGGCGCCTTTGGGGTGAAGGCAGCTGTGATTTATGCCAGCGGTTTCTCGGAGGAGAATACGGAAGAGGGAATCGCGCTGGAGGAGAAGGTAAAAGAGATTGCCAGAAAGTATGATATGTGCATTTGCGGCCCTAACTGTATGGGTATGCTGAATAATGTTGACAAGGTTAATATGTGGGGTGGACATACCCATTGGGATCTGGAAGACGATGCACATGGAATTGCAATTATTGCTCAGAGCGGATTTATCTGCGCAGAAATCTTGAACACAGATTTCTTCAATATCTCTTATGCGGTTTCATCTGGAAACGGAAATATTGTTACTCTGGAAGAGTTCTTGGAGTTCGTGGTAGAGGATGAGAATGTATCGGTTGTCGCCCTTTATCTGGAAGGTGTACGGGATTCGGAGAGATTCGTACGTGCGCTCAAGAAGGCGGCCCAGATGCGCAAGCCGGTGGTTATTCTGAAATCTGGCAGATCTGTGAGAGGCGCGATCTCAGCAGCTTCCCACACAGGAAGTATGGCGGGATCTAACAAGTCCTACATGAGTATTTTTGAGAAATATGGTGTGGTTGTGGCAGAGACTCTGGAAGAGTTCATGTGCCTTGCTCAGACATTGAGTGTGTTGAACGGTAATTTCCCGACGAAGAAGGAAGTGGCCGTGATCAGCTTCTCAGGCGGCGAGAGCACGCTGAGTGCAGATATTGCCGAGGAGGTAGGCGTGGATCTGGCAGAGATCTCTCAGGATACGAAGGATAAATTGAAGAACTTTATTCCGGCGTATGCTTCCGCTAAGAATCCTCTGGACGCCACAACGACGTTGTTCCACGATGACGAGCGCACGGTAGGTGTGTTGAAGTCCTTCAATGATGATCCCGCCGTAGGGATGATCACAGTTGGGGTGAACGTGAAGAAGGATGATGATCTGACCACCGCCGATATGTGTAAGAGTATTGCCCATGCAAAAGAACTGGGCGTGGACAAACCGGTAGTCGCCATTCCGTCTCTGGAGGGGTATCGCTACCGTGGTTCCAGAAGAATTCTGGAAGATGCAGGTGTACCGTTGATGTCGTCTATGGGGACTTCCTTCACTGCATTGAAGAAATTACTGGCCTTTGCGACTTATGACTACAAAGAACATAACCTGGAAGCTTGTGTTCCCAAAGCTCATGAGGGAGACGAGACTTATGCGCTCTCTGAGTTCGACAGCAAAGAAGAGATGAAGCAGTATGGGGTACCAGTTCCGGCTCAGGCCATCGCGAGAAGTGTGGATGAGATCAAAGAGGCTGTGAAGGGGATGAAATATCCGCTGGCCCTGAAGATCAACTCTTCTGAGATTCTCCACAAGACAGAGGCCGGCGGTGTGAAACTTCGCATCCAAAATGAGGAGGAGGCCGCTGCCGCTTACGAAGAGATTATGGCAAACGTGGCCAGAACCAATCCTGGCAAGAAGACAGACGGAATCCTGGTTCAAGAGATGGCAGCTCCTGGAGTGGAAATTATTATCGGCGTGACCAACGACAAACAGTTTGGACCGATGTTGCTGGTGGGATTGGGCGGAATCTATGTGGAAGTGTTTAAAGATGCGGCTCTCTATCCAGTACCGCTGAATAAGGGCGAGGCCATGAACATGTTGAAATCTCTGAAGAGCTACAAAATGCTCACCGGATACCGCGGCTCAGCGCCTTGCGACTTAGACGCGCTGACCGATATGATGGTCAAGATCGCCAACTATGCTTATGAGCATAAGGACGAGATCAAGGAGATGGACCTCAACCCAGTATTTGTATATCCCGAAGGCCAAGGCGTATGCGCCGTAGACGCCTTAATTGTAAAATACAGATAGAAAATAGTTGAGCGCCCGTGAAGCGCGAAACTATTTGATGCGGTGCGATTTGCAGAGCAAATTGCAGCGATACCCGGAAGGGGTTGAGCGCCCGTGAAGCGCGAAACTATTTGATGCGGTGCGATTTGCAGGGCAAATTGCACCGAAATTCACCACCTTTAAGGTGAGAGATGTGCGAGTAATAAAAATACTATAAATTTCGAGGTGTATACCTCAGATGCCAAGGACAGGGGGAATAGAAATGGCAGAATTTACCATGACAGCATCGAATGCTACTGGCAAAGGAAAACCCGATCCCAGTTTCAGTTCCGCAGGAAATGCAGGGACTGCAATTGCGAAATACGGGAAAGAAAATGTGACAGACGCCACTCTGGGTGTACTCAAGGATGAGCAGGGAGACTTTTTGTCTCTGCCCACAGTGAACAAATGTTACCGGGAGCTCCCAGCCAATGAGTTGATGGACTATGCGCCGATACCAGGATTAAAAGACTTTCTGGATGCCGCGATGGAGAATGCCTTTAAAGGACATCAGCCGAAAGGTACTTATACAGGCGCAGTTGCCACGCCAGGCGGGACAGGTGCAATTCATCACATGATTTTTAACTATGTGGAAAAAGGACAAAAATTTGTAATTCCCAATTGGCACTGGGGTCCATACCGTGAGATCGCTGAGGAGAATGAGAGAGAGTGGGAGATGTATCAGATGTTTGACGAGAACAACCAGTTCTCCAGACAGAATCTGAAAGACGCAGTCTCCAAACTGCTCGAGACTCAGGACAGTGTCATGACAATCTTTAACACACCGGCTCACAACCCGTCTGGCTACACTATGACAGATGAGGATTGGAAAGACATCATGGATTTCTACCGGGAGTGTGCAAAACAGTCGGATAAGAAGATTGTGATCTTGTGGGATATGGCCTACATTGATTATGCCGGAGATCCGGATGAGGTTAGAAACTTCCTGAAATACTTTGAGGATCTTCCGGAGAATATTCTGTTGGCAGTGGCCTACAGCATGTCCAAATCCTTCCTGGTGTATGGAATGCGTTCCGGCGCTTTGATCGGGGTATCCTCATCAGAGGAAGTGGCACAAGAGTTTGCGAATGTCAATACCTTCTCCAACCGGGCGACCTGGTCTAACGGAAGCCGCGGTGCTCAGAAGATGTTGGCGGAGATCACTGCAGACGCTGCTCTGAAAGAGAGCGTTGACAAAGAGCGTGCAGGCTTCAGCGCAATGCTGGCCAACAGAGCGCAGATTTTCATCAAGGAAGCGGCAGAAGAGGGATTGAAGATTCTTCCTTACGAGGCGGGATTCTTTATCACGATTCCGGCAAAAGATTCCGCAGGGCTGGCCAACAAGCTGGCAGAGAACAATGTCTTTGTAATTCCGCTGAAGGAGGGAATCCGTCTGGCTCTGAGTGCAGTGCCCACAGACAAGGTTCCAGGATTGGCAGGGAAGATTAAGGCGGTATTTGCCGGACACGAAGTATAAGACGGAATTTGAACGTATGCGAAAGGCAGAGGCGTTGTCGCTGTTAGATACGCCTTCGCTGTGACAGGTCTCTGTGCATACATCGACACGCAGGGCCTTGGGGACGTGAGAGTGGTTCCTGGAAGGACAGGGTAACACGTTGCTGAATTGAGGAGGATAGGCGACTCGATTCCATATTTAAGAAAGCGAGAATAGAATATGGATTCTAAGATGTTTATTATTGGTGTTGTTGCTGTTTATTTTATTGTTTTATTGGGGGTTGGTTTCTTTACAAAAGACAAGAACGAAGAAGCCGATGATTTCCTGGTTGCAGGGCGTAACGTAGGTCTTTTGGTGGGGGCGTTTTCCATTGCGGCAGTTCAGATCGGTGCGGGTGTAATCGTCGGTGGCGCCACTGACGGTTCTGAATTCGGCGTATGGCCGGGTATGTACTACTCTCTGGGATGCGGACTTGGATGTATCGTAGCAGGTATCTTCATCGCAGGAAGGATGAGAGATATCGAGGGCGTTGTGCCCATGGACTATTTTGAGGCGCGTTTTGGAAAATATCAGTTGGTACGTGGATGGGCATGGCTGAGTAATGTTCCGTCAATGATCGGTATCTTTATCGCGCAGTTGTTGGCCTGTGGAAGTATTCTCTCGGCGTTTGGTCTTCCATTTTCCGGCAGTGTGATCATCTGTGCGATCGTTATCTTGATTTCCACCACGATGGGTGGTATGTGGTCTGTGGCCATCGGTAATACCATTCAGATCGCGATTATCATGGTTGGAATTCCGATTGCGGCGATTCTTGGGTTAGTTACCATGAATAATGCGGGCATTCCAGTGGGTGATGTCTTCAGAATCCCATTTATCCCAGACGGACTGTTCAGCAAATTTGTCTACAAAGTAACTCCAATGTTGGTTTCTATTTCTGTTTCCTATGACGCGTTCCTGCGTTATCAGGCGGCAAAAGATGTGAAGACTGCAAAGTGGGCTTGTATCTGGGGCGGCGTGATCACGATCTTCGTCGGCACGGCGGCTTCCATCGTAGGTGTGGCTGGACAGGCGATCTATCCAGGTTCTGACCATGCAAGTATTTTTGCATTTACTGTTTCTGAGCTTCTTCATCCTCTGTTGGCCGCAGTGGTGGTGACGGCAGTGTTGGCTGCAGCAATGTCCTCAGCCAGCGGTTTGCTCCTTGGATTGGGCGGATCTTTCTCCGCTGACCTTTACAGAGGTGTTATGCATCCAGATAAAGAGCTGAGCCAGCTTCCAAAGGCAAAGACGATTGCGCGTGTGACTGTAATCGGCAGTTGTATTGTGGGTGTACTTCTCAGCTTTAAGATCAATAACTTGTTGGATGCGATCATTCTGTTCAACTATCCATACATGGGATCTATCTTGGTTCCGTTGTTGGGTTCTGTCTTCTACAAAGGCGCTACTGTGAAAGGCTGTTTCACCGCTATGATTATTGGTGGTTTGATCGGTACAGTGGCATTTGTGGGAAGTCTGACAGGCTTTATGAATCCAGACTTCGGTCTGTTCGCGGCATACCTTGCATCTTTGATCGCGTTGGTGTTGGTGAGCTCTATGGATTCCAAGAAGTGCCCGATGGTTGCTACCAGAACAGGCAAAGTGTGACGATTGGTCAATACTAGCTGTAATAAATAATATTTGATATTAAAATAGATTGCTGAGCTGTTTGATTTATCAGAGGCTCAGCAATCTTGTTTGATAGAGAAATTTGTCAGAAAATAGAAGGCGAAAATAAAAATCTATAAAAAGTAAAGGAAATTGGCAGAAATGAAAAAGACAAGTAAACTGCATTACGGCTGGATTCTATGTTTTACCAGTTGTCTGATGCTCACAGGAGGAGCCGGAATTATCATCAATGCGGCGAATCAATTTTTAAAACCGGTCACGGAGGCCTTCGGAGTCTCCAGGGGACAGTTCTCGTTTTATATCTCCTGTATCTCCATTACCTCTATGATTGTAAGTCCATTTATCGGGAAAATCTTTACGAAGTTTCCGCCCAAGCGTGTGACCGTCTTTGGTGGCCTTCTGATGGTAGGCTGCTGGCTGGGGCTGTCTGTTGTGGATAATTTCAGCCTGTTTTATATTTTGGGTCTGTTGATTGGGACGGGTTCTTCTCTGACAGGAATGGTTTGTGTCAGTATCTTGATGAACAACTGGTTCGTGGAGAGAAAAGGGACTGCTATGGGTATCGCGTTGACGGGAACTGGGATAGGCAGTATGATTTTTAACCCGGTGGCCAGTGAGCTGATTGTGAGGTTCGGATATCAGGCTGCTTACCGATGGCTGGGCCTGATCTGTATCCTAGCGTTGTTGCCTTATATGTTGGTTTTCCGGTACCAGCCTTCGGAGATTGGGCTGAGCCCAGTGGGGGCTGAGAACCAGCCGCAGAAGGAGAAGAAAGAGGAGGCTCCTGTGGTGATCACAGGTTTGACACGGGCTCAGGCCATGAAGCGCCCGGAATTCTATGGGATTTGTTTTATTGCATTTGGCCTCAGCGGGGCATGTCAGGGGTTGTACCAGCACATGGCGGCGTATTTCACAGACATTGGTTACGCTCAGGTGAGAGCGGCTTCTTTTATCAGTATTGTAGGCTTCACCTTGGCGGTAGGTAAGATCGGGGCCGGATGGCTTACAGATAAAATTGGATTACATAAGTGTTATATTTTGTTGGTGGGATTGTCTACAGTGGGAATCATCTTATTGAATTTCTCTGCAGTGGGACCGATGGCGATTTTAGCGTGTTTCCTGTTCGGCTTTGCGATGGCGGCGCCGTTCGTGTTGTCGCCGTTGTTGACGACTTTTGCTTTTGGTTCTAAGGATTTTGCAAATATCTATGGTACTATCACAGTCTTTACTTTCCTGGGACCGATCTTGATGCCTCCACTGGCTGGGCTGATCTATGATCAGTTGGGGAGTTATTTCCTGGCGTTTGTGGTCTGTGGTGTGATTGAGGCTGCCAGTCTTCTCATTGGCGCGGTGATCTTGAAGAGCGGAGGATATGAAAAATTGGTTGCCAAGGGGAAGGCGTAGAGCACAATAGAAGAATGTAGTACAAAATAGGTCTAAATTCTTCTTGAAAGGATGGAGATTCTGCTGTACAATAAAAGGATCAGATGAGGAGGAAAAGCGATGGGGTTAGCGAGAGTTAATTTATCAGATCAAATATATCGAATGTTAAAAGATGATATTGTGCATCAGAAAATAAAATGTGGCGAGAAGATGACAGTGAAGACCTTGGTAGACCATTTTCAGGTGAGCGCTACTCCAATCCGGGAAGCCTTGGTCCGACTATCCCAGGAGCGGCTAGTGAATTACCATCCCAACGTGGGGGCCAGTGTGATTGAGTTGACAGACGATGACCTGCGGGAGATCTATGAATTTGTGGGGGATGTGGACAGTTTGGCGATCCATTATGCCTCTATGCATCCGAGAAATCAAGAGTTGATTGAGAAATTGAGGGAGAACTTAAGACGCAGCAGGGAATTGATGGGAGTGGAGAACGCGGAGGAGTGGAATGCCTGTACCGATGCGTTTCACATGTTGTTTTTTGAATACTGCAGGAACTCGCGGTTGACAGAGGCGGCTGATGGGGTTAGAAGCCAGTTGGCGATTATGAGTAATCAGTGTGGCAAGTACATAGAGCTCCAAGAGCAGATTTGCAGGTTTCACGAGCTTATATTTAAGGCTTACGAGAATGGTGAGATTGAGCGGGCCATGCAGCTTATGCGGCAGCATCTGAGAGACTCTCTGGTAGAAGAACAACATTTATTGAATATGGAAGAGAAATAATAGGAAGGATCCTGCGGTGCAGGATTCTTTTTTGTGTTACAGGAAAGTTCTCCGAACTTACCTGTAACACAAAAACGCGCCGCGAGGATCGCACTGCGGCAGAGAGGAATAAGTCGCTTACGCGACTTGCCGCAGGCGGAGAATCCAGCAGGGCTGGATTCTTTGTCTTATTACAGGAAAGTTCTCTGAACTCTCGACCGCGTTCGGCGCGAGAATGTGTCTTGGCACATTCTTTTTTGCAAAAACAGGAAATATCTGATATAATAAACTATATCTGTGAAATTACACGTGGTAAAATTTCACAATGGTGCAGAAGTAATTTGTTGAAACGTGGGAAAAAGGATGAAAAGAGAATTCAAATTACGAGGACAATTAAAAAAATTTATGCAGTGGCCGGCTTTTCTCTCTGTTCTTCTAGTAGGCATGAACGTCGCGGTCTATTTTATGAGTGTGAAGGCGGGGGTGCTGGTCACAGTGGTTGTGGTTTGTTATCTGATCACTGCGGGGATCCTGTATTTTTATAACAAACCGATTATCCTCAATGAACTGATTTCCTTTGCGAACCAGTATGATGAGTTGGAGCAGAGGATGCTGGAAAATCTGGCGATTCCCTATGGGCTGCTGGACTCCGACGGCAAATTGCTATGGGGGAATCATGCTCTCCTGGATTTGCTGGGAAAGGACCAGGTGAAGAAGAGAGTGTCCTATCTATTTCCTGAGATCACCGCAGACAGGCTTCCAAAGGGTAAGAAACAGTCTGAGATCTCTGTGGAATATGAGGAGAGAATCTATAATGCAGTGATGCACCAGATTTCTCTGGAGGATCTCCTGGAGCAGACAGGGCTTTTGGAGGCCATAGGGGAGAAGCAGTATATCTATGCGATGTATCTGTTTGACACCACAGAGCTGAGCAGTTATAAGAAGAAAAGCGAAGAGGATAAGCTGGTGGTGGCCGTGGCCTATCTGGACAATTACGATGAGGCGCTGGAGAGTGTGGAGGAGGTCCGCAGAGCCCTTCTGATCGCGCTGATCGACCGAAAACTGACCAAGTATTTCTCGGGTTACGGCGGACTGGTGCGCAAGATGGAGACGGATAAGTATTTTCTGATTATGCAGATGTCGTCTCTGAGACGGCTCCAAGAGGAAAAGTTCCACATCTTAGAAGAGGTCAAGACCGTAAACATTGGAAATGAGATGTCTCTGACACTAAGCATCGGAATTGGCGTGAACGGCGCCACCTATGGACAAAATTACGAGTATTCCCGGATTGCCATGGAGATGGCTCTGGGGCGCGGCGGGGATCAGGTGGTGATCAAAAATGGCAACAACATCACCTATTTTGGGGGAAAATCCCACCAGATGGAGAAGACCACACGGGTGAAAGCCCGTGTGAAGGCGCAGGCGCTCACGGAGATCATCAGCACAAAGGAACGGGTGGTGGTCATGGGACACAAGATTACAGATGTGGATGCCTTTGGCGCGGCGGTGGGAATCTACCGGGCGGCGAGGACTCTTGGCAGATCGGTTCACATTGTGGTGAATGATCCCACCACATCTATTCGTCCTCTGATGGCGGGATTTATAGAGAGTTCAGAGTATGAGGACAATATGTTCGTGACCAGTTCTGAGGCAAAAGAGCTGGTAGACCAGAACACGGTGGTGGTGGTGGTGGATACCAACAAGCCCAGCTATACGGAGTGCGAGGATCTGTTATATATGACCAAGACGATTGTGGTTCTGGATCATCACCGGAGAGGTAGCGAGGTGATTCAAAATGCAGTTTTGTCTTACGTGGAGCCCTATGCCTCGTCGGCCTGTGAGATGGTGGCGGAGATTTTGCAATACATGCCAGATGGAATCCGGATCCGAAGCGTAGAGGCAGATAGTATGTATGCGGGTATTATCATAGACACCAATAATTTCTTGTCAAAGGCTGGGGTGAGAACTTTCGAGGCGGCTGCTTTTCTGAGGAGATGTGGAGCGGACGTGACCCGGGTGCGCAAGATGCTCAGGGATGATATGGAGTCCTACAAGGCCAGGGCGGCTACGATCAGCGATGCGGAGATCTATGAGGGCGGGTACGCCATCGGCGTCTGCCCCAGTGAAGGTCTGAAAAGTCCCACGGTGGTGGGGGCGCAGGCGGCCAATGAACTTCTGAATGTGGATGGGGTGAAGGCTTCCTTTGTGTTGACGAATTATAATAATGTAATATATATCAGCGCCCGCGCCATTGATGAGGTGAATGTGCAGGTGATCATGGAGAAGCTGGGCGGAGGCGGCCATATGAATGTGGCGGGAGCCCAGGTCAGCGGTTATACCACACAGGAGACCTTGCACATGGTGAAGGGAATTATCGACGAGATGCAGAAAGAAGGAGAATTATAATGAAAGTAATTTTATTGCAGGATGTGAAATCTTTGGGAAAACAGGGTGAAATCGTCAACGTGAGCGACGGGTATGCGAGGAATATGATCCTCCCTAAGAAGTTAGGCGTGGAGGCGAACGCGAAAAACCTCAATGATTTAAAGTTGAAGAAGGCGAATGAGGAGAAATTGGCTCAGGAGAATCTGGAGGCAGCCCAAGCCTTTGCAAAAGATCTGGAAGACAAAGAGGTGACTGTCACATTGAAAGTGGGAGAGGGTGGCAAGATTTTCGGGTCTGTGTCAACCAAGGAGATCTCAGAGGCGGCAAAAGAGCAGTTGAATATGGAGATTGACAAGAGAAAGTTGCTGCTCCCCTCACCGATCAAGGTGTTGGGAGTCACTCAGGTGCCGGTAAAGCTACACCCGAAGGTGACAGGCCAATTGAAAGTGTTTGTGAAGGAAGCGTAGGGGGAGGGCCGTATGGAGGAAGCCCTGATTAAGCGGATTCTGCCCAACAGCGTGGAGGCGGAACAGTCGGTCATCGGCTCTATGATTCTGAGTAGGGATGCGATTTTGGTGGCCTCAGAAATTCTCACAGGCGAGGACTTTTATCAGAACCAATATGGGATTATTTTTGACGCCATGGTGGAACTGTGCAATGAAGGCAAGCCTGTGGATCTGGTGACCTTGCAAGATCGCCTAAAAGAGAAGGATTTGCCGCCGGATATCAGTAGTATGGAGTACGTCCGGGATCTGATCTCCACGGTTCCGACCTCGGCCAATATCAAGTATTACGCCGGCATTGTCAGTGAGAAGGCCATGCTTCGAAGGCTAATCAAGACCAGCGAGGAGATCTCCAATGCCTGTTACCTGGATAAACAGAGTACGGAGGAGATCATGGAGGAGACAGAAAAGAAAATTTTCCATCTGCTTCAACGCCGGTCGACCAGTGAGTATGTGCCGATTCAGCAGATTGTCCTGAATGCGGTCAGCAATATCGAGAAGGCGTCTAAGACAAAGGGAAATGTGACGGGTTTGCCCACTGGCTTTGTGGATCTGGATTATAAGACCTCTGGTTTTCAGAAGTCAGATCTGATCTTGATTGCGGCGAGACCGTCCATGGGAAAGACCGCGTTTACTCTGAATATCGCTCAGTATATGGCTGTGAAGAAGGACATCACAGTGGCGGTGTTTAGCCTTGAGATGTCCAAGGAACAGTTGGTAAACCGTCTGTTGGCCAGCGAGTCCAGAGTGGATTCACAGACATTGCGGACAGGAAATCTGAAAGATGAGGATTGGACGAAATTGGTGGAGGGCGCGGATATTATTGGCCGCTCCAACCTGATTATCGACGATACTCCCGGTATTTCTGTGGCGGAGATGCGCTCAAAATGTAGAAAATATAAACTAGAACAGAATCTAGGCATCATTTTTATCGATTATTTGCAATTGATGGGGGGCAGTGGGAGGAGCGATTCCAGACAACAGGAGATCTCGGATATCTCCCGGTCTTTGAAGGCGTTGGCCAGAGAACTGAATGTGCCGGTGGTGGCATTATCCCAGTTAAGCCGGGCGGTGGAACAGAGAACGGATCACCGGCCAATTTTGTCGGATCTGCGAGAGTCGGGTGCCATTGAGCAGGATGCGGATGTGGTGATGTTTATCTATCGAGACGACTACTACAACAAAGATACGACGAAACCTGGAGTTGCCGAGATTATCATTGCGAAGCAGAGAAACGGCCCCATCGGAACGGTTGAGCTAGTCTGGATGGCAAAATATACACAGTTTGTCAATATGAAGAAATGAGGCGAGAATTTGTCGAAGGGATTTCATTGCAATCTGTTTGCTCTCTGTTATAATAGAGAAAGGGAAATGGATGCGGACTGGCCCGCGTTGTCCGGATTGTAAACTGACAGAATTGCGAGGAATTTCCTGAGGAGGGATGGTATGGAAGATGTGCACTATACGGTCTCACAGGCGGCAGAATTGGCAGGAGTCAAATCCTATGTGCTCCGGTATTGGGAAGAGGAGTTGAATCTGCGAATTGCGCGCAATGAGATGGGGCATCGCTACTACACCCGATATGATATTCAGTTGTTTCTGAATATAAAAGAACTAAAGAGCCGGGGCTTACAGCTGAGGGCTATCCGGGAGGTGATTCCGAGTATTTATCACCAGGCGCCGGGAAGTCCCTACAGCAAGATTCAGCTATTGACCACTGAGAAACAAGAGGAGAGAAAAGAGAGTGTGCCGGAGGAAACGCCGCAGTTCAATAAAATGCGGGAATTCCAGATGATTCTGGACAAGTTGATCACCATAGGCCTCCAGGAGAAATGCCAGGATGAGCTTCGTTGTCGCAGGCTGGACGAATCCATTCGACATCACCAACAGGTGCGCAGGGAGGCGGCAGCCGCCGAGGAGAAGAAACAAAAAAAGGGAAAAAGAGTTAAGAACTATTAGGAGCGGACAGGCAGCTTAGTCACTGTCTGTGTTTTGAAATTTTTAGGACAAAAAAGACCTTGTCGCTATAGAGCCACAAGGTCTTTTTTGAAGGAATCGGGAAGCGCAGAACACACAACCGCCGGATCCCTATGTAAGCGACAATTATTCACCTGCTACGATTGCCTCAGTAGGACAGGCATCTGCACAAGTACCGCAGTCTACACATGCGTCTGCATCGATTACGTATTTGTCATCTCCCTGAGAAATAGCCTCTGATGGACATTCTGCCTCGCAGGTTCCACAGCTTACACACTCGTCAGTAATTACGTATGCCATAATTTGTATCCTCCTTTATAATCTTGATGAACCTCTTTGGTTTATCCTCATTCTAATATATCCAGGAATAGATTACAAGTGGAAATTTTATAAAATATGTACGAAAACCAGTGCAAGATTTCTGACAAACAGAGGGGTCTCGCCAATGGCGTTTTACATGAAAATACAAGGGCTGGGCTGGCAATTTGAAATTTCCAAGAAGGATGACTTGATTCTTGACTAAAAAGATTATATAATAAGACTCAGCACGTCTGATAATTTTATTTTATGAGATAAAAAGGAGGTAATTCATTATGGCACAAGTTTCAAAAGATATGTTGATCGGAGAACTGATGAGAATGGATCCGAGTGTCGCGCCGATCTTAATGCGCGCAGGAATGCATTGTCTGGGTTGCCCATCTGCACAGATGGAATCTTTGGCTGAGGCAGCAGTTGTCCATGGCCTGGATGTGGACGTTCTCGTGGCTCAGATTAACGACTTTCTGGAGAATAAATAAGTTAGAGATAAAGGATTATGCAAAATGGGGCTGTCGCTTCACGATTTTTCAATCGTCAGAGGGACAGCCCCTTAAGTCTGTGTTTTTGGCGATTTTTTGTTACTCCAATTCAAATGCTCCAGTATAAAGTTGGTAATAGGTTCCCTTCTTCTCTATCAGCCGGTCATGGCTGCCTCTCTCAATAATACGGCCATGATCCATCACCATGATGACGTCTGAGTTCTGGATTGTAGAGAGGCGATGGGCGATCACAAAGGTGGTGCGTCCCTTCATCAGGGCATCCATACCCTTTTGTACTAGTTTTTCCGTTTTGGTGTCGATGGAGGATGTTGCCTCGTCAAGAATCATGACAGGCGGGTCGGCCACGGCTGCCCTGGCTATGGCAAGGAGTTGGCGCTGTCCCTGGGAGAGACCTGCTCCAGCGCCGGCCAGCATGGTTTGATAACCTTGTGGCAACCTTGCGATAAAATTGTCTGCATTCGCCAGCTTTGCAGCTGCGATGCACTCTTCATCTGTCGCGTCCAGACGTCCATATCGGATATTATCTATGACTGTGCCGGTAAATAGGCAGGTATCCTGCAAGACAATGCCCAATGAACGGCGGAGATCTGCTTTCTGGATTTTGTTGATGTTAATTCCGTCATAGCTGATTTTTCCGTCTGAAATATCGTAAAATCGGTTGATCAGATTGGTGATCGTGGTTTTTCCTGCACCTGTAGAGCCGACGAACGCCACCTTCTGTCCCGGTTCTGCATACAGTGTCACGTCATGCAAAACAATCTTTTCTGTATCATAGCCGAAGTCAACATTTTCCATGTGGATATTACCTTTCATAGGTGCATAGGTAACGGTTCCGTCACTGTGCGGATGCCTCCATGCATAGATACCGGTGCGTTCTTTGCCTTCTGTTGGCCGCCCGTTTCTTTCTTGGGCTTGTACAAGTGTCACGTATCCTTCGTCTGTCTCCGATTCCTCATCAATCAAGTTGAAGATCCGCTCTGCGCCGGCCAGCGCCATAGCGACCATACTGATCTGTTGAGAAATCTGCTGGATTGGCATGGAGAAAGATTTGGAGAGCGTGAGGAAGGCGACAACGGTACCAGGCGTCATGCCGTTGATTCCTTTCATTGTCATATAGCCTCCAACAAACGCAAGCAGTACATACTGAAAGTTTCCAATCTGGCTGAGAATTGGCATCAGAACATTGGAATACCGGTTGGCTAACTTTGCATCCTCATAGAGCAGGTTGTTCTTTTCTACGAACTTTGTCTTGGAGGCTTTTTCATGGCAGAATACCTTGACTACTTTCTGGCCACCTAGCATTTCTTCGATATAACCGTTGATGTCGCCTAAGGTTGTCTGTTGGCGGACGAAGAATCGGGTACTATTTCCTGCTACTTTTTTTGTCACAAGGCAGATCAAGGCAGTGACTGCGACAACGACTACGGAAAGCTTCACACTGTAGTGCAGCATGAGGATAAAGGAGACCAGTACTGTCAATACACAGGATAACAACTGGGGGAGAGCCTGGGAGATGAACTGACGTAGGTTATCCGTATCATTGGTGTAATAACTCATAATGTCTCCGTGGGTGTGTGTGTCAAAATAACGGATTGGCAAGGTCTGCATGTGGTTGAACATATCATCACGGATGGACTTTAGACATCCCTGTGACACCGTTACCATCAGTCGGCTATAGATCAGGGTACACGATGCTCCGATCACATAAACGACGCCCATTGTGAGAATCATTTTGGCCAGTCCGGTAAATACCGGGTGTTTCTCTGTCAACAGAGGAGTAATAAATCTGTCAATTAAAACTTGAATGAACAAAGAGCCACTAGCGTTGGCTGCCGTTGAAAAAATTACGCAGATACAAGAGATTGTGAAAAGCTTTTTTGCGTGTCCGGCAATGTAAGCCAGCAGACGTTTCACGGTTCTGTTACTATACTCGCCCATTTTGTTTTGCCTCCTTTTTCTATTGTTTTGCTGGATTCCGTCTGAGCGGAGTTTTCATCTTTGGATTCTTTTTGCTGGGACGCAAATATTTCCTGATAGATACGGTTATTTCGCAAGAGTTCCTTATGGGATCCAACAGCGTCAATATGGTCTTCGTCCATGACGATGATCATGTCCGCTTCTTCCACAGAAGAAATACGTTGTGCGATAATGATCTTTGTTGTATCTGGAATCTCCTGGCGGAATGCACGACGGATCAAAGCGTCGGTTTTTGTATCCACTGCGGATGTGGAATCGTCTAGGATCAGGATCTTTGGTTTCTTTAAGAGTGCTCGTGCGATACAGAGCCGTTGTTTTTGTCCACCGGAGACATTCGTGCCTCCCTGGTCGATATAAGTGTCGTATCCATCCGGAAAACCGGAGATAAATTCGTCAGCCTGTGCCAACTCACAGGCATGGATCAGTGTGTCATCTGAGGCGTTCTCATCTCCCCAGCGCAGATTATCCTTGATGGTACCAGAAAACAATAAGTTTTTCTGTAGGACCATGGCCACGCTGTTGCGAAGGGTCTCTATGTCATAGTTCCGGACGTCCACGCCGCCGACTAGTACGTGACCGGAAGTCGTGTCATAAAGCCTTGGAATTAGAGAGACTAGGCTACTCTTACCAGTACCGGTGGAACCGATAATGCCAACGGTAGAGCCAGAAGGGATACTCAAGTTAATATCACGCAGGCAAAGTGCAGTTTCATCTTTATAATAACTGAAATCTACATGGTTAAAACAAATGGAGCCATCTGTAACCGCAGTAACGGGAGTTTTAGGGTTCTCCATATCACTTTGCTCATCCAGCGTTTCCACAATGCGCTCTCCGGAACTCTGTGCGATTGTGATTATAACCAGAACCATAGATAACATTATCAGGCTGGTCAGAATTTGCATTGCATAAGTAATCAGGCTGGTCAATTCTCCAGTGGTCAGTTCTGTTCCGCGGGACAATACGATCATCCGCGCACCAAACCAGAACACCAAGATCATGCAGAGGTAGACCACAAATTGCATCAACGGCGTGTTCAGAGTCATGTAAGTCTCCGCCTTACAGAATTTCTGAAATAAGTCGGTGGAAACTTTCTGAAATTTATTTTTTTCATAGTCCTCGCGCACAAAAGATTTTACAACACGGATCCCGCTCAGATTTTCCTGCACGACACCATTTAGATTGTCATATACCTGAAAAACTTTTTCGAAAATCGGATGGGCTTTATGTATCAGCCAAAGAAGGCCGCCGCCGAGTATGGGAACCATAACCAGAAAGATGAGCGCCAGTTTTACATTGATAGCGAAGGACATCAACAGCGAAAACAACAGCATCAGCGGAGCGCGGACGGCCACCCGGATAAGCATCTGGTATGCGTTTTGCACGTTGGTCACGTCTGTGGTCAGCCGTGTCACCAATCCCGCAGTTGAGAATTTGTCAATGTTTGTAAAAGAGAATTCTTGAATATGAAAATACAGATCCTGTCGCAAATTTCTGGCAAATCCTGCTGAAGCATCCGCTGCCATGTTGCCGGCCAGCAAGCCAAAAATTAACCCGAATGCGATGCAGATGATCATGTAAAGTCCATACTCTGTCAAAATCCCCATGTCCCCGCCATAGATTCCCTGATCTATCATCTCTGCCATCAAAAGCGGGATGATAATCTCCATGACAACCTCAAGCCCGGCGAACATAGCTGTCTTTATGGATGCGCATTTACAGTCGCGCACACTTCTCAGTAACTTTTTAATCATTTTCGTCCTCCTTCTTGCTATTAAGTAGTGAGCTACTTATTTTGCTGTAAAAGACAGGCCAAACACAAGGTTGATTTTCTTGGCATTTGGCCTGTGGAATCAATTTTAATAGGTACTTCACTTTGAAATATTTTTTAGGATCAAGTCAGTCATATGGACAAATTCATCGATCTGTTCACGGGAAAAACCGTTACACAACTCCGATAAAACTTCTTTATCTTGAGCGGCAAGCTTCTCATGAATTCCCGGTGTCTCCGACTTGCAGGTTATTTTCTTATACCTGTGGTCGGTGGGGCTTGGGATACATTTTATAAATCCTTTGTTTTCCAGACGCCGGATGATTCCTGTCATCGTCGGGTGTGTGACTTGCTCGATCTTTTCCAAGTCCTTCTGATTGATTTCAGCCTGACCGGATGCCTTCAGGAAGTTTATCTCATCCAACACACGCAGTTGTACAGATGTCAGTCCCATCAGGCAGGCGCGTTCATTCATTTTTTTGCGAAAGGCCCGGTCGATGATCGCGATCTTCAATCCAATAGGCACGGTACCTGTCATTGCACCACCTCCCCATTAGGTAGCTTACTACTTATTATAAGCGCTTTTTTAGAGTTGTCAAGTATTCTTTTTAGATGTTTTTGAATAATATTACGGGACTATTCAGTCACAATTCCAAACAATTTTAAGAATTTCCCACATTTGTAAGTTTCTGTTATGCTCCAGGTGACTGTAGGCAAACGGACCATCTAAGGAAAGTAAGATTAAATTGTATTGAGAACAGGGGAGTGTTTACAGTACTTTTTTCGTTTGACTGTAGATAATCTGTCACGTATGTGTTTTGGCGGATTTCATAGAGACAAGAATTGCTGTTGGTATGAATGGTTCATTTGTTCTGTTGGAGAGATGAGAAGACAAAAAAATTACAATCATGAAAGGATTGTGTTTTGTCTGTAGAAATTTTAGTCAAAGCGGATATTCACAATCCGCTTCGCCACTTGTCCATCACTTTATTGCCACTCTCGTGGAACTTTGGAATAGGCTTGTACTTCTGCCAAAACAGGCAAGTCTTACCCCTAATTGAGAAACGGGAGTAAGACTTGCCTGGTATGGTTAAAATACGCGGTAATCAGGATCGCGCTGTGGCATAGAAAAACAATGCCACAGGAGATTGTTTCAGTTTAGGACTATAATTTTGATAATTGTTGGAGCGCCTCCTGTGGAAGGATCACCTCGCCGTGTTCAATAAGATGAGCCTCGCCGGCATTGGAGAACGCTTTGCCCTGTCCAAATTCGGAGAGTATGTTACATACTTTATTGAATTCTTCCGGCGTGTAGGAAGATTGGTGCACCACTAACTGGTAGACGCCGCTTTTTGAGTCTTTGTAGAGGGCGTTGGTCCCTTGATAAAAATGATTTAGACTGTGCGCGGCCTCGATGATGGTGTCCAAATCTGGAAAACGGTAAATATATACCAGATTGACGGTGATGGCCGGGGCTTCCTTCTTTGCGGAAGAGGAGGCGTTGGAGTTCTCCGATTTGGCTTCCGGCTTCTTGCCGGCGGCTTTCGCCCGGGCCTCGTAAATTTTTTGGAAAATATCTATTATGCTGTCAGCTCCGTCCAACTGGAGCACAGCATCGTTGTTGCCGGCTGAGGGGGCAAATTTGGAAAAACGAGTGTCCAGCTCCTCGGGGTCTTCGACTTTTGTGATGATCAGAAGAATGCTCTCAGAGTTCAGCGGGATGGCTTCAATCATCAGAGGGATGTTGTCAGCCTCAAATCCGAACTGGGCATGGGCCTGTTGCATCATATCCCGAAAAAGGGATTTGGCCTTCTCTGTTCCATAAGCCAGTTCACTGAGACGAATCTGATGATTCTCCAAATCTTCCCTTGTCAGTGTACAGCGAATTTGATTGTCATTAATTTTTTCAATTTTCATTAGATCACATCCTGTTCTTAGTCCACGACTCGAAACAATATCTGCATGTTATGAGATCCTAATCTTATTATATACACAGGTCTTTTGAATGTAAAGTAAATCAGAAAACCAATTTATAAAATATATGGGAAGAAAAGAGAAAAAATTGCACAAATTGTATAAAGCAGTTGAAATCCCTGGGATTTTGAGTATAATAGAATTAGAAAAAGATGTGATGCAGCAGTCAATGAGTAAAATGATCAAAGTTGCATAATAAGACATCTGACTTATCAAATAATCATATCTGGAATTTCAGGCAGTGTTCTTGCTGCAGATAAAAATCCCAAATTAGTTATTTTCATGCTCTGTTACATCTTTTTCTGGAACCTATGTGGTGTTTTCTAATAAATTCCGGGAAAGGAGGTCTTTTAATTTAAAGTATGTCACGTACAACAAAGAAATCCCTAAAGAAAGAGCTGAAGAGCTATCAAGAAGCGGGGGTCACACTGTGGCTCGACGGCCATCCCAGCACGCCAAAGGAGATTGCGAAAGCTCACAAAATAGCGGAGGATGGCATCTACATGCGGGATTACGAGGAAAATGAGAAAGGAGAGATCGCCAAACTAAAATTTGATTTTGTGAAAACGAAAAGAGAAGAGAAATAATTGAACACGGGGAGCCTGTAAAGACCTGTAAGGTCCCCTCATACATAACCGCTTTACAGGCTTCCTCAGAGTAAAAGACCGCTGGACTACCAGTTGAGTAGCGGCAGCATCTTGTGGAGCAGGATTTTTCTTTTTTTAGAGGGCAGATCTGGGAAAAGTTACAAAAGTTTTAAGAGAATATGAAAAAAAGATCTAAAAAAATTATAAAATGTCGAAAAGAGTGCTGACGGAAATTAAAAATATGGTATAATGATCCTCTAGGAGGTAAAGACATGAAGAAAAAGGGAATACCGATTTTGATTGTACTGCTTCTGATTTTTGTAATCGGAGTTGCAGGGGTCATTTCGATGTATGTCAGAAAACATACTCCGACGAAGAAGGAGATGGATAAGACTGAATATTATGGAGAGACCTCGAAAGACGAGTTTCCGCTTGTGTTTGAGACAGAGATTTTGGAGTCCAGAGGGCTTCTCAGAGATGGAGTTCCTTATCTTCCGCTTAACGTGGTAAATACATACTTAAATCCTAAGTTTTATTGGGCAGCGGACGAGAAGGAAATTTTTTATGCCCATCCCAAGGAGATTGAGAAGATTCCGGCCAATGATGACTCTGGGAAGGTGATCATTGAGAATAAGACGGTGTATCTATCTCTGGACTTTGTGAAGGAATACACGGATATGAGCGCCAAAATGTATGAGACTCCTCAGAGAATGGTGGTGAATTATAAGTATGACCACCAGATTGTGAAGGCGAAGGAGGAGGAGTCCGTCCGATACCGTGGAGGTATCAAGAGTGAGATTTTGACGACTGTCCAGCCAGGGGATAAAATGTGGCTGATGGAAGAGTATGAGAACTGGGATCAGGTGGCTACCACGGACGGATATGTTGGGTTTATTCCCAAGACGGCTGTGGGCGAACCGGAGGATTCCACCAAGGAAGTTCAATACACACTTGAGGATTATACCAGCATTCAGAGCGAGGAGACCATCAACCTGGCTTGGCATCAGGTGACTTCCCAGGATGCCAACGGGACTCTGGATGCAACTCTGGCCAATGTGAGCGGCGTCAATGTGATCTCTCCCACTTGGTTCTCCATAACGGACAACCAGGGCAATGTCAGCTCCATTGCCAGCAAAGAATATGTGGCCAAGGCGCACCAGAGGAAGATGGAAGTCTGGGGGTTGATTGACAATTTTAGTGAGAATGTGGACACAGAGGTCGTGCTCTCCAGTTCGACGGCCAGAACGAAGATTATCAAGAAACTGATGGCGGCGGCCAAAAAGACGGGGCTGGACGGTATCAACGTGGACTTTGAGACCATGACGGAGGATACGATTCCGCATTTTTTGGAGTTTTTGAGAGAACTCTCGATTTCTTGTAGGACCCGGGGACTGATACTCTCCGTGGACAATCCACCGCCCCAGGATTACACCAAGTATTATAATCGCCGGGAACAGGCGTCGGTGGTGGACTATATTGTGGTCATGGGATACGATGAACATTACAGCGGATCGGAGGAGGCAGGTTCCGTGGCTTCTCTTCCGTGGGTGATCCAGGGGTTGGAGGATACGCTTCAGGAGGTTCCGGCCGAGAAGGTGATCCACGGTATTCCGTTTTACACCCGTCTGTGGAGGACTTCCGCAGGAATTGTGACCAGTGAGGCGATCTCTATGTCCCAGGCGGCGGAAGTGGTGCAGGTACACAAGGTTGAGACTTACTGGAACAAGAAAGTTCATCAGAATTATGGGAAATATGAAGAAGGAAACGATGTCTATGAGATCTGGCTGGAGGATGCAGACTCCATCGCTGAGAAAGTCAAACTGGTCCCGAAGTATGGGTTAGCCGGGGTGGCAGAGTGGAAGCTGGGATTTGAGGATTCCAGTATATGGAGTGTAATCAGTGAGAACCTGAAGGACAGTGGTAAGTGAGAAAGGGGTTATCATGGAGCAGGAGACTTTCAAGACAACGTTGCTAGGTGGTTTTGACAAAGAGGATGTGCTGGAGCAGGTGCAGAGGATGAGGGATGAAGCTGCCCAGGAGAGGGAGCGTCTCAGCCGAGAAGTCTCGGAGAGCGAATCCCAGATTCATAGGTTACAAGAGCAGATAGACAGAAAGGATGAGGAACTTCAGAACCGGGAGGAGGAGATCCGCAAGGAGTACCAGAAGTACATTGATAAGTATGAGAGCATCTCGAAATTGGTATTCGAGGCTCAGGTCCGGGCGGATGAGATGATCAAGCAGGCCGGGGAGGAGTGTGAGAGAATGCGCCAGGAGACCCAGGAGGAGATCCAAGAGATGATGGAGCAGTCTGAGCGGGAGATGAGTGAGAGACTGGCCGATGGAAAAAAGCGCTATCTTGCGATTCAGAGAGAGATAAATGGGATCGCGGATCTTGTCAGCCAGGTTCAGAGAAGTTTCATGGCATCTTATAAGGAGATTCATAACCTTGTGAACGCAGTGCCGGAGACAATGGACGATACAGATTTAGAGGAAGAGACAGTGTAAGTGGCAGATGCTAAAAGTACCTCTCAGGTCATATACTTAACAGAGTAGACCTGAGAGGTGTTTTTATATTGAAGAAAAAAATGCTGGAGTTGGGCATGGGGGTTCTCCTCCTGGTGTGTTTTCTGGCATTGTCCAGGGAGGCGGCCTCTGTGGCCGGTCAGGCGAAGCAAGAAGTGATATTGGTTGACGCTGGCCATGGGGGGACGGATCCGGGAATGATCGGCGTGGATGGCCTGGAGGAGAAGGGGGTCAACCTGGCAATCGCCAAAAAGCTTAAGGTTCTCCTGGAGAAAGAGAATTATCAGGTGGTGATGACCCGTGAGGAGGATCAAGGACTCTACGAAGAGGGAACCACGAATCAGAAGGTGCAGGATATGCAGAACCGGTGTGCACTGATCGCTGAGAAGAAACCGGTGGTCAGCGTGAGTATTCACCAGAACAGTTATAGCGATTCTCAGGTGAAAGGGCCGCAGGTATTTTTCTATGAACATTCCCAGGAGGGGAAGGAGCTTGCCACCTGCATCCAAGAACAGATGAACCGACAATTGGACGTGGAGCGGCCCAGGCAGATAAAGGGAAACACCACCTACTATCTGTTAAAGCGCAGCGAGGGAATCTTGAATATTGTGGAGTGTGGATTTCTCACAAATCCACAGGAGGCGCAGAAGCTTCAGACGGAGGAGTATCAGCAGAAGGTTGCCGAGGCCATCAAGGATGGAATTCTAGAATTCTTGCAGAAGTCTACCGAATGAAACTTCAGCGACAAATCTGAAAAAATTGTGATTTATGATTTTGATCTGTTCAAAGAGTGAGTTTTTTGATATACTGTCAAGGTGAATGAGAAGGGGGCTGAGGGTATAATCAGCCCTTTTATACATATAGTAGATCTTTAGAATGAAATCCCAGGGTGGGAAAATTGGGAGTATTTATGTTGGGAGTATTGTACTGTGTCATATGTCTGTCTGTTGGGAGGGTGTTCGAAGAGTGGACGTTTCCCCTGTGGAAGGCTACTTTTCGCAGGATTGCCAACCCCATCTGGTTGAGAATCAGTTTTTGCCTTCTGTCAGGGACTCTCTGTGTGACCTGGCTTGTCTATGGGATCTCCTATCTGTCTCGGCAAGCGCGTCATCCTCTGGCCTACGGTGATGGGATTGTCATGACTGGGGCGGCGTTGGCGGTTCTGATTTTCCTTTTATCAAAAAAGAAGAGACGGACGGATAGAGGTCTGTGGATAACGGATCGAAAGCTTTTTTACAGAGAATGTGTTTTCTTTTTGGCGATGCTTGTATTTATTGCCTGGTGGATGTGGTATGTTTTTCACCAGGAGAATGGAATTTTGTATGCGGGTTTTACGGTCTTTGGGGATTTCTCCCCCCACACAGCCATGGTGCGCTCCTTCTCCTGGGGAGATAATTTTCCCACCCAGTATCCGTATTTCGGCGGGGAAGATGTGAGATACCATTTTATGTTTCAATTTCTGGTGGGGAATCTGGAGTATCTGGGGATTCCCATGGAATTGGGATTTCTGTTGTTGGGAGCAGTGTTTTTCTTGACGATGGTCATGTTGCTCTATACTCTGGCTCAGTGGATTTTCAGGAGTTTTTCCATCGGTGTGTTGACGGGGATTTTTCTGTGTTTTCGGAGTTCTTTTTCCTTTTGGCGTTTTGTCTGGGAACACATGCAGGCGGGGGACTTGTGGGAGACTTTGAAGAGCAATGCAGAGTTTATTGGCTACACAGCCAATGAGGACTGGGGGCTGTGGAATCTCAATGTATACTTAAATCAGAGACATCTCTCCATTGGGGTCGGTGTGCTATGCCTGGCTCTTTTGCTTTATCTGCCGGTATTCTGGGAAAGTTTCGACAGTGGGGAGCGGGGACTTACCTGGCTGAGAGGGCGCTTTCTTCAGTGGCGGGCCTGGAGGCCTAGGTCTGTGGGGCGGGCCGTGCTGGCGGGGGCACTTCTGGGGATAGCAGTGTTCTGGAACGGGGCGATGGTGATTGGGGCTTTGTTGGTCTTGGCAGGACTTGCAATGTTCTCCGACGCGAAGCTGGACTATGGAGTGACGGCGCTGATTGCACTGGCGGCCTCGTGGATTCAATCTTCCTTTTTTATGGAGGGAAAGGGGATGGATGTTCAGCTACAGTTTGGCTTTTTAGCTGAGAGTCCCACGCTGCTGGGTAGCTTCGGGTATCTGCTTGCACTCTATGGGGTGTTTTTTCCGGCTGTGGCTGTAACTGCTTTTTTTCTGGGAAGACAGGAGAGGTGTATATTGGCGGCCGCCACGTTGCCTTTGGTGTTTGCCTTTACAGTTTCTCTGACGCCGGACATAGCGGTGAACCATAAGTATGTGATGCTCACTGTGATGTTTCAAGGGATCTTTCTGTCCTGGGGGCTGCGAAAACTCTGGAGTAGGAATGTTGTACAAAAGGGAGCAGTCTGCGCTTTGGTGGGGATGCTCACAGTGACGGGACTCTACGACATGGTGGTAATTTATAAAGACAATGATGCCCAGCACAGTTTTCAAATCTCTCTGGAGGATGATGTGACGCTTTGGCTGAAAGAGAATTCGGACAGTGAGGATTTATTCTTGACTCCACAGTATAGTTTGACTCGGGTGACGGTGTCAGGGATTATGATGTACTGTGGATGGCCTTATTATGGCTGGTCGGCTGGGTACGACACAGATCTCAGGACCAGCAGAGCCTTGCGGATGTATCAGACAGAGGATCAGAAGGAATTGAGGGCGTTGGTGGAGCGTGAGGGGATTACCTATATTATCTATGAGGACGGCATGGAGATCGAGGGCCAGCAGTGCAAAGAAGAGACCATAAGCCAGGCGTACTCTCTGGCCTATACCGCAGAGGATGGGACGCTGAGGATCTACGCCACTTCGTAGGGGATGTGTTAGGGAGTTATAGAAGAGGGCGACAGGCGAAAAAATAAAACATAGAAAGTTGGATGAGAATGGACAAGTTATATATTGTGATGCCTGCCTACAATGAGGAGGAGAATATAGAAGCTGTGGTTGCCCAGTGGCATCCGGTGGTGGAGAAGATAGGAAAAGAGAGCCGGTTGGTGGTCATGGATGATGGGAGTAAGGATCACACTTATGAGAGGCTGAGGAGGTTGCAGGATAGATATCCCCAGTTGACGGCAGTCACGAAACCCAATGAGGGTCACGGGGGGACTGTGCTCAGGGCCTACCGCTATGCCATTGAGCGTGGCGCGGATTATATCTTTCAGACAGACTCAGATGGGCAGACGCTGCCAGAGGAATTCTGGCCGCTCTGGGAGAACCGGCAAAAAGGTGGTCTCCAGATCGGGCAGAGAAGGAACCGGGAGGACGGGGCGTCCAGGGTGATTGTTACCCGGGTTCTGCGGCTGGTATTGTTCGCCGTCTTCAAGGTCTGGGTGACAGACGCCAACACACCGTTCCGGCTGATGAAGGCCGCAGAGCTAAAGGAGGTGTTGGAGAAGATTCCAGAGGGCTTTAATCTCTCCAATGTGATCATGACGGTGGTCTATGAGAAAAAGAAGGCGGTGGTCTACTATCCGATCACCTTCCGCCCCAGGCAAGGAGGAGTCAATTCCATCAATCTAAGGAAGATCTCCCGGATCGGGTGGCAGGCCGTGAAAGATTTCCGAAAAATACGCAGAGAGATTTGAGACGGAGGGAGAAAATTGAAGAGAGTTTGGATCGGTAAAGGGATCTTGGCCGTTGGCTTGCTGGTATTGGCCGGATTTCTGTTGGGCAGCGACAGTATCACTTTCTATATCTGGTGGATTCTGGCTGGAATTCTAGGACTTTTGTTTCAGCCGTTGACAGCCCGTCTGTTTGACACTTTTACAGATAAGGGCTGGATGTTCTCCAAAGTGATCGGCATATTGATTCCAGGATATCTGACTTGGTTCTTGGTAGTGATCAAGGCGCTACCTTTTACGGGCGCGGCCTGTATTGGGGTCACGGCTGTCTGTGTGGCGTTGATGATTCTGTGGTGCTTTTGGGACGCCAGGCGAGACCGTATTACACTCCCGGAAGGACAGTGGAACCTGGTCTACTGGGAAGAGATCATCTTCCTGGCTATGTTCTTGTTGTGGACTTATCTGGCTGGTTTTCATCCGGCGGCCTATGGGACGGAGAAGTTCATGGATTACGGGTTCATGGAGGCCATGATGAGGAGTACCACGTTACCGGCCAGGGACTTGTGGTATTCTTTGGAAGATATCAACTACTACTACGGCGGCCAGTATTTTGCCGTTTTCCTCACGAAGCTTACGGGGACTAAGGTGGCTCTGACCTACAATCTCATGAGGACGTTTGTGGCTGGATTTCTCTTTGTACTCCCCTGTTCTCTGGTGTGGCAATTGCTGCGAGACCGGATGGGTAAGAGATTGACAGGTAAGAGAAGATGTGCGCCGCCGCTGGGAGGACTTCTGGCAGGTGTGGCGGTGAGCATGGCCGGCAATATGCATTACGTGATCTATGCCTGGATACGGCCTTGGCTGGCTGATCTTGGATTGGTTTCCAAGAGGGACGAGTATTGGTTTCCGGATGCCACCCGCTACATTGGCCATGACCCCGATGTGGCGGATAAGACCATCCATGAATTTCCCAGTTACTCCTTTGTGCTGGGAGATTTGCATGCTCATATGGTGAATCTGCTCTTTGTCATTCTGTTGCTGGGCCTGCTCTATGCCTGGATGAGATGGCGCCGGAGGTGTGGAGATCAAGGGAAACTCGGGAAGAAGCAGATACTCAGGGAGCTGACACAGCCTGGAATCTGGATGGCGGCTTTCCTGCTGGGAGTCTACCAGTGGACCAATTATTGGGATTTTGTGATCTACTATGTGGTTATCGGCGGCGTGGTCCTCTTCACCAACATTGTGGTTTATGAGGGGAAGGCGAGAGAGGTATTGGCTGTGACGGCGCTTCAGGCTGTGGAAGTGATGGCGGTGGCCTTGGTGGTGGCGCTTCCTTTTACACTGAATTTCACTTCTATGACACAGGGGGTGGCTTTGGCTGAGAATCATTCCAGGTTTTATCAGCTCTGTGTCTTGTGGGGATTGCCCACTGTCTTGGTGTTCATCTATATCGTCACGCTTTTCTGGGGAAAGACGGGGCGGAAGGTTCACAAGATACTCTCGGAGATCCGGGTGCCGGACCTGTATATTCTGATTCTGGGCCTGTGCGCCGTGGGGCTGATTCTGCTTCCGGAGTTGGTGTATGTGAGAGATATCTATGAGAATGGTAATGCCAGATCCAACACCATGTTTAAGCTGACCTATCAGGCGTATTTGATGTTCGGCGTCAGTATGGCTTATATTATTGTGAGGTTTCTGGCGGTTTGCAGAAGAAAGCTGATGAAGGCCGTGGGGATTATAGGTCTAAGCTTGTTGTTGATGACGGCAGGCTATTTTGGCAATGCAGTGCGCAATTGGTTCGGGGAGGTGTGGAAGCCATCTCTGTACCAAGGGCTGGATGCAACCAATTTTCTGGAGACGGATTTCCCGGAGGATGCGGCGGCTATCCGGTGGTTACAGGCCAATGTGGAGGGGAGCCCGGTGGTGCTGGAGGCCGACGGCCTCAGCTACACAGAGTATGAGAGAGTATCGGCGATGACTGGACTGCCTACGATCCTGGGATGGTACACCCATGAGCAGCTCTGGCGAGGCAATGACACGGATGACCTCAATGCTAAGAGCATGGAGATTCAGGAGATCTACACTTCCTTCGACGAATGGCAGGTGCTCAGCCTGATTCAGAAGTACGATGTGTCTTATATCTTTGTGGGCAGTACAGAGCGGGATAAATATGGGAGCGACCTCAATGAGGAAATGTTGCGCAGTCTGGGGGAGGTTGTGTTCCAGGATGAGGTCTATGAGACTTATATTATTCAGGTAGGTGGGTGAGAACGTATCTGGAAGTGACGAGTATTTGGGCTGAGCAGGGTCTGAGGGCTGACAGAATTTTATATCGGTAAAGTATAAAAGGGTTTGCAGTTTACAGAATTTGGGGTATAATATCTATAGCTGTTGTGCCGAGCCTGATGGAACTCCTGTATCTGATAGAGTGCGGTGCAATGAGTCAAGTGAGATAATATAAGAATACGGAGGTAAACAAAATGTTAGTATCTGCGACAGAAATGCTGAAAAAGGCGAAAGCTGGCCACTATGCGGTGGGACAGTTTAACATCAACAACCTGGAGTGGACAAAGGCTATTCTTTTGACTGCACAGGAGAACAATTCTCCGGTAATCCTGGGAGTATCCGAGGGTGCAGGAAAGTATATGGCTGGATATAAGACGGTTGTAGGTATGGTAAACGGCATGCTGGAAGAACTGAATATTACCGTTCCCGTTGCACTGCATTTGGATCACGGCTCCTATGAACACTGCTATAAATGTATGGATGCTGGATTTTCTTCTGTGATGTTTGACGGCTCTCATTATCCCATCGAGGAGAATGTGGCCAAGACCAAGGAATTGGTGGCAGAAGCCCATAAGAGAGGCGTCTCCATAGAGGCTGAGGTAGGTTCTATCGGCGGAGAGGAAGACGGCGTTATCGGAATGGGTGAGTGTGCAGATCCCAAGGAGTGCAAGGCTATTGCAGATCTGGGCGTGGATTTCTTGGCAGCAGGGATCGGTAACATCCACGGAAAGTATCCGGACAACTGGCAGGGACTTTCTTTTGAGACCTTGGACGCAATCCAGCAACTGACAGGAGAGCTTCCTCTGGTGCTTCACGGCGGCACAGGGATCCCGGCCGATATGATCAAGAAGGCCATCACTCTGGGCGTGGCTAAGATCAATGTGAACACAGAGTGTCAGTTGGCGTTTGCGGAGGCGACTCGCGGATACGTGGAGGCTGGGAAAGATCAGCAGGGAAAGGGTTATGACCCACGTAAACTGTTGGCGCCTGGCTACGAGGCCATCAAAGCCACTGTGAAAGAGAAAATGGAATTGTTTGGCTCCATCGATAAGGCCTGAGCTACAGGTCTGGCGCTTGGTAGGAGCGCTGTGATTTGTTTTGCAGGTTGAAGAAATGAAGTTAGGGACCTTGCGTCCACAACGGTTGTGTTGTGTGACGGGAGGTCCTTTTAATTATAGGAAAGTTCTCCAAAGGGGGGGAATCAGTGGCTAAGAATTTTGAAGAGGATAATCGATTTAGAGGATTTGTTTAAAACTGATTGGGATTTTTAGGGAAATCAGCAATAGAAAAATAAGGGGGAAAATAGTATCATGTAAGTAGCTTGAACAGAAGTGGGAAAATTAATTTTGTCAAGTCTGGAGGTACTGACAGGGGAGCAGAAAAAGAAAGGAGAACGGTATGAAGAGAAGAGGATTGTGGTTGCTTGTAGTTCTGGCAATGTGCCTGGCTGTGGGGCAGCCAGTGGGAAATGTCTGGGCGTCGGAGACGGCCCAGGGGACGGAAGAAGAAACAGAAGGGCCAAAGGCCGCGGAGGCGTGGGACACACAGGGTGAGGCCCAGATGGAAGAGCCGCCGGAGGAGAAGGCCTTGGAGGCGGAGGCCGGGAAAGAGGTCTCCCAGGAGGCGGAAGGGACTGGCTTTGGGAGTGAGAATGTCCGGGAGGGCGCAAAAGAACAGGAAGACGCCGCAGAGAGGCCGGTGGTGGCCCAGGGGACGACGGCGAAGAACCTGAACTGGGTCTTGTATGAAGATGGAGAGCTGGTGATCAGCGGCCAGGGGACTATGGGGGTGGAGAGACCCTGGAATGAGTATGGGGATAAGATCCTTACGGTTACCGTCGAGGAGGGGGTCAAAAATATTTTTGATGCTGCGTTTTATTCTTGCCCCAACATGACGAAGATTCGTATTCCAGCCAGCGTGACGGAAGTTGGATATCATTACGATGTGGGGTATTCTGGGGCCTTTTTTAAGTGTGTCAGCCTTCTTGAGATCGAGGTGTCGGCGGACAATCCCGTCTACTCCTCAAAAGACGGAATCTTATACAATAAAGATAAGACGGAGATAGTTTCTTTTCCGGCGGCCATCGGAGGGGAATATACAATTCCATCTCACGTTAAAAGGATTGGGGAAGATGCTTTCTCGGACAGTAATCTTACAAAGATTAGCATACCCACAACGTTGAAGGAGCTAGGGGACACGGCGTTCCATCGTGCAGAATCCCTTGAGAAAGTTATTTTCTACGGAAAACCGGATTGGGATGGAGAAAGCATAGAGTCTTCATTTATAGGGGCAAATAAAAAATTGCGTATTTACTATTCCGCAGAGATCTGGGGCTATGATATGGATATGGGGAAGCGCTGGAACGACTGCGTGCCGTCGGCGTCGAAGATAGGGAAGGTGCAGACCTGGGGGTACGACGGTGTGAAACTGAGCTGGGACCGGGTGAACAATGCGCAGGGGTACCGCCTGTACTACACGGAGGGCCCGGGGAAGCCCTGGAAGTACCTGACGCAGATCGGGAACGGGAAAGCCACCTCTTATATACATACGGGGAGGGTGACGGGAAAGACCTACACCTATTACATGCGTGCCTACCATAGCATAGAGGACGGGGAGAAGATCTTCGGGGCTTATTCCCAGGGGATGAGCGGGAAGGCGCTGCCACGGGCGGTGCAGATCCGCCAAGTGACCGGGAAAAGCGGGGCCGCGGCCGTCAACTGGGATAGGGTGAATGGGGCCAGCGGCTACCGTCTGTACTACCGGATTTCGGAGAATGGGAAGTGGCAGTACGCGGCCCAGATCGGGAAGGGAAACCTGACTAGCTATACCCACAGGGGACTGAAAAAGGGGCAGAAAATCTACTACAAGATGCGTGCTTACCGGACCGTGGACGGGGAAAAGGTATTTGGCGCGTACTCAGGGCAGAAGAGCGTCAGAATAAAATAGACAAGAACTGGGAGAGGATGGGAGGAGATCTAATATGAAGAGAAAGAGATTGTGCCTGTCTGTGCTTTTGGCGGTGTCTTTGGCTGTGGCGGCGCCGTTGGAGATTCTCGCCACAGACATGGAGGGAGACCCTGTGCAGATCCAGGAGGCGGGACAAGCTGAGCTGGAAGGGGAAGAATACGAGATGGAGATGCAGGAACAGGAGGCTTATCTGAATGAGCTGGATGAGGCCGATCTGGAAGAAGCCATGGACGCTTCCGACGAGGACTTGGACGATACAGAGGAGGTTATGCCTCTGGGAGAGGAAGTTCTGGAACCTGCGGAGGGGTCTTATACGGTGGAGGAGACAGACAGTGAGATCGTGGTGAACATGGAGGCAGACTGCACAGGAGATGATATCCGGGGGGCGCTATACCAGTTCAGGCCGCAGGATGGGAGGACTTTGACGGTGAATGTGCTCACGCCTGGCAGATACGTATTGTCCAGAAAGATGATCCTCTACTCCGACACTACGTTGCACTCGGCGGAGGGCGTGGAGTACTCTATTCTGACAAACAGTTGCTCCATGCTAGGGCTGGACAATCTGAACAATGACGTGGGAGGTTTTGAGCAGGCCCAAAATGTGACTGTGGATGGCGGGTGTTTTAATGGAAATGGTAAGAAAGGGGAGATGTTGCGCTTTATCCATGCAAGTAACGTCACAGTGCGAAATGTTAGTTTTCGTGATGCGGGGGACAAAAGTCATATGCTGACCTTGGAAGGCGTAAACAACGCGCGAGTGGAGAATTGTGTCTTTGATGGATACATTTCTGACTCAAATGCGAGGAGTACAAATTGGAATTGGGAGCCGACTGCCAAGGAGGCTTTGCACATCGACATCGTCCACAACAGCGCAATCGCGCCAGGCACGGACTGCTATGACGACGCGCCTGTGAACAACCTTGTGGTGACAGGGTGCACCTTCCGCAATGTCCCCAGGGGGGTTGGATCTCACAGCGGTGTAAAAGGCGTCTTTCATAGAAATATCACGATCGAGAATAATGTGTTTCAGAATATTTATTTTGAGGCGATTAAGACCTACTCTTACAGGGATTCAGCGATTACCGGAAACTATATCGAGGATGCAGGGAGGGGAATTACATCCCACACTCTTCTCGGAGGAGTCGATAAGTTTTATTTTGACCCTCTCCCGGGAACCGTGACTGAGGAGATACCCGGAGAGGCACAGGGATACGGCTACAACCTGTTGATCCAGGATAATACCATGGAAAATCTGGTGGACCGTTATCCGGATGAAACAAAGAAACCTTCCTATGGCATCGCCGTCGTGGGGCATGCAGATTACCCTCTGGGAGGCGTGCAGGTCATTGGCAATCAGATTGGCGGCGTGAGCGAGGCTGGGGATATTGTGTCCAGCGGCGAGGCTCGCCTGGGAGTCTACTTAAACACCAGCGCTGTGAATAATACCGTCACAGAGAATGAGATCGGTACGGTGACGAAGTATGGGATTGTGCTCCGGGTAGGGAGCGAGGGGAATACCATAGAGAACAATCGAATCGGCCAGCCAGGATTCTACGGGGTGTATCTGACAGAGAGCGGATCCAATACTATTCACGGAAATCTGGTGATCGAGAGCGCACGCAGCAGTATTGCTTTGAGTAAGAGCGAGAACTGTGATATCCAGGAAAATAGGATCAGAAGCAGCAAGGCCGGCGGGATTCTCTTGACGGAGAGCAGTCATACTCCGGTGATCCGAAAGAACACAGTGTATAATCCCCAAAAGAATGGAATCTACGTGAGCGGTTGTGATACGGTAAAAATTCTCTCCAACAACATTCACAGGGTATATAATACATTTGCAGTCTGTGTGAAAGATTGTGTGGCGCTGAATACCAGCTATAACTCCTTTACAAATACCACGAAGACGCCTATCTATCTGTTGAGAGTGACTAAGGCCAACACCACCAGTTTTGGACTTTTGTCTGTGGATAAGATTGCTCAGGGGAGTACCAGAATCCGTGGGACTGTGGGGAAGGCGGGATCTACAGTCACTGTGACTGTGGAAGGAACGACCTATAAAACGGTTGTGTCGGACGACAAGACTTTTACTTCGTACCTGATTCCGGCGTTGGCGAGAGGAACCAGGGTGGCGGTAGAGGAAGTGGATGTCAAGGGAAACTCACAGAAGGTGGGAGCCAACGTTGCATAAAAAAACTTAGGAGTCCTTGCCGGTTTGGAGAAAATAGAGTAAAATAGAAGTGCTAAAAAATAGGAATGCGAACCAATGTGGAGGAAAGCTTAGGATGGAGACAGCGCTACGGAAGATAGATCCCATTCACCCGGACAGAGGGGTGGTCGGAGAGGCAGGAGAGATCTTAAAGGGGGGAGGGCTGGTGGCGTTTCCCACAGAGACGGTCTATGGCCTCGGTGGGAACGCGCTGGACGCCGCCGCCTCTGAGAAGATCTACGCGGCCAAGGGGAGACCCTCGGATAATCCGTTGATTGTACATATCGCAAGATTGGAGGATCTGGGGAAGATTGTTGCGGAAGTGCCGGAGAAAGCACGGATTCTGGCCGAGGCATTCTGGCCGGGACCTCTGACTATGATTCTGCCAAAGTCTTCTGCGGTGCCCTATGAGACGACGGGAGGTTTGGAGAGCGTAGCTGTCCGGTATCCCAGCCATCCGGTGGCCCAGGCTCTGATCCTGGCAGGGGGAGGCTATGTGGCGGCGCCCAGCGCCAATACCTCTGGCCGGCCCAGCCCCACGACGGCGGCCCATGTGGAGGAGGATCTGATGGGAGCGGTGGATATGATCTTAGATGGGGGACAGGTGGGGATCGGCATAGAGTCCACCATTGTGGATTTCACCGAGGCGGTGCCCACTGTGCTGCGGCCGGGATATATCTCTCTGGAGATGTTGCGGGATCTTCTGGGAGAGGTGAGAATGGACCGGGGGCTATTGCGGGAAGATGGAATGGGGCGACCCAAGGCGCCTGGGATGAAATACCGCCACTATGCCCCCAAAGCCCAGCTGACGATTGTGGAAGGAAAGACGGAGCATGTGGTTTCATATATTAACCGGAGAGCCAAGGAAGCTTCGGATTGCGGCGGGCAGGTGGGTATTATCGGCACTCAGGAGACACTGCCCTACTATTCCAGCGGACTGGTTCGAAGCATTGGAAGCCGGAAGGATGAGGCGGGCATCGCCCTTCATCTGTACGAGGTGCTGCGAGATTTTGACCAATATCAAGTCAGCGCCATCTACTCGGAGGCCTTTGACACGCCGAGGATGGGCCAGGCGATTATGAACCGCCTGCTGAAGGCTGCCGGTCACCGGGTGGTGCAGGTGAATGATAAGATGTAAGAGAGATGAGGAGGAAATGGACAATGATAGCAATCGGATGCGACCACGGTGGATTTGAGCTGAAACAGGAGATTATGCAATATTTGAAAAAAGAAGGGATGGATTACAGAGACTTCGGCTGTCACAGTACAGAAGCAGTGGACTATCCAGTCTATGCCAGACAAGTTTGTAAAGCAATCCAAAATGGCGAGTGTGACAAGGGAATTCTGATCTGTGGCACTGGAATCGGAATCTCCATCACGGCCAATAAGCAGAGAGGGATCCGGGCGGCCGTGTGTACCGACTGTTTCTGCGCCGAGGCCACCCGTCTACACAATGACGCCAACGTGCTGGCTCTGGGAGGCCGTGTGGTAGGGCCTGGACTGGCTATCAAAATTGTGGAGACATTCTTGAGAACACCGTTCTCCGGCGATGAGAGACATGCCCGGAGAATCCGTATGATAGAGGAAGAGTGTTGACGGTGCGTAGCATTGCACTGCGGCTTAACAGCAGGATGCCGTCGATACCACCTGCCGCAGGTGGAGAATCTTGCATTTCGCGGAGGAGAAGATATGGTGCAAAAGATATTGAAGCGTTCCGGTTATATCACATGGGATGAGTACTTTATGGGCGTGGCGCAGCTCTCGGGCATGCGCTCCAAGGATCCGAATTCCCAGGTAGGAGCCTGCATCGTGAGCCAGGACAATAAGATTCTGTCTATGGGTTACAATGGTTTTCCCATGGGCTGCTCTGACGATGATTTCCCATGGGCCCGGGACGGAGAGGCGCTGGAGACTAAGTACCTGTACGTAACCCACAGTGAGCTGAACGCCATCTTAAACTATCGGGGAGGCAGCCTGGAGGGCGCTAAATTGTATGTGACGCTGTTTCCCTGCAACGAGTGTGCCAAGGCAATCATTCAGGCGGGAATTAAGACCATCGTCTATGGGGAGGATAAATATGAGAAGACTCCTTCTGTGATGGCGTCTAAAAGAATGCTGGACGCTGCGGGAGTCAGATACTATCAATACAGTCATACCGGGAGAACCATCCAGATTGAGTTGTAGAACCGGGTGATTTTTCTTGACAACCGGGAAGTTTTTCACTAAAATATTTAGATAAAGTGAGACAGGATAGGGCGAGGAAGAGAATAGTACACTGCGAGCAATCCCCAGAGAGGAGTTCGGATGGTGAGAGAACTTTGTGCGCAGACAGTGGAACCGGCCTTGGAGCCTTTCTGTGAAAGCAGAACGTGATTCCGGCGATAACGGAGATGAGGAGCACAGTTGTCTTAGGGCGGCTGTGAATCAGGGTGGTAACGCCGAGGCTTTCGGTCCCTAGTGGGATCGGAGGCTTTTTTCTATAAATCTAAGAAGTTCTGTAGCAAAAAATAAAAAGGAGTAAAGTTATGGCTAAGGAAAAGAAACTTGTGGAGGCGATCACCTCTATGGAGGAGGATTTCGCACAGTGGTACACAGACGTGGTGAAAAAGGCGGAGCTGGTGGACTATACCAGTGTGAAAGGCTGTATGGCTATCAAACCGGCCGGGTATGCGATCTGGGAGAACATTCAACATGAGTTGGACCGCCGGTTCAAGGAGACTGGTGTGGAAAACGTGTATATGCCTATGTTTATCCCAGAAAGCCTATTGCAAAAAGAGAAAGACCACGTGGAAGGGTTCGCGCCGGAGGTGGCCTGGGTGACTCATGGCGGTCTGGAAGAATTACAGGAGAGACTGTGTGTGCGTCCCACCTCAGAGACGCTCTTCTGTGATTTTTACGCCAGGGACATCCACTCCCACAGGGACCTGCCAAGGGTGTACAATCAGTGGTGTTCAGTGGTGCGCTGGGAGAAGACGACACGCCCCTTCCTCCGTTCCAGAGAGTTTCTCTGGCAGGAGGGGCATACTGCCCATGCCACGGCCAAGGAGGCCGAGGGGCGCACCATTCAGATGCTGAATGTGTATGCCGACTTCTGCGAGCAAGTATTGGCTATTCCTGTGGTGAAAGGCAGAAAGACGGACAAGGAGAAGTTCGCAGGCGCGGAAGCCACCTACACGATCGAATCCCTGATGCACGATGGAAAGGCGCTGCAGTCAGGTACCAGCCATAATTTCGGGGATGGTTTTGCAAAGGCCTTCGGGATCCAGTATGCGGATAAGGACAATACGTTGAAGTATGTCCATCAGACTTCCTGGGGAATGACCACCCGTATGATCGGAGCCATCATTATGGTTCACGGGGATAATAGTGGGTTGGTACTGCCGCCGAGAATCGCCCCCACACAGGCGATGGTGATCCCCATCCAGCAGAAGAAGGAGGGCGTGCTGGAGAAGGCGGAGCAGATGAGAGAGATGCTTCAGGCGGCTGGAATCCGGGTGAAAGTGGACGACAGTGATAAGAGTCCAGGATGGAAGTTCTCAGAACAGGAGATGAGAGGAATCCCGGTTCGTATTGAGTGTGGTCCCAAAGATATAGAGAACGGCCAGGCCGTGGTTGTCCGCAGGGATACCAGAGAGAAGGCCGTAGTGAAGTTCCAGGAGTTGGCTGAGAAGGTACGGCAGATCCTGGACGCCATGCAAGTGGATATGCTGGAGAGAGCGAGGGCTCATAGGGAAGCCCACACCTATGTGGCCAGAGATTACGAAGAGTTCCGACAGACCATCGCTGAGAAGCCAGGTTTTGTGAAAGCAATGTGGTGTGGAGACCAGGAGTGCGAGGATAAAATCAAGGAGGACACTCAGGCGACTTCCCGTTGTGTTCCTTTTGAACAGGAGCAGTTGTCTGAGAAATGTGTCTGCTGTGGCAAACCAGCCAAGAAGATGGTATATTGGGGCAAGGCGTATTGAGATGAGACTTTGGATACCACCCAGGGTTATAGAGATCTTAGATACTCTCCACGGCCATGGCTATGAGGCCTATGTGGTGGGCGGCTGTGTCCGGGATAGCATTTTGGCCCGAACACCTGATGACTGGGATATCACGACCTCGGCAAAGCCGGAGGATGTAAAGAGGCTGTTCCGCAGAACGGTGGACACTGGGCTGCAGCACGGTACTGTCACAGTTCTGTCAGGAAATGAAGGTTACGAGGTGACAACTTACCGGTTGGACGGTGAATATGAAGATTCCCGCCATCCCCGGGAAGTGACGTTCACTTCCAGTATAGAGGAAGACTTAAAGAGAAGAGATTTCACCATCAATGCCATGGCTTACAATCCTAGAGATGGCTTGGTGGATCTCTTCGGAGGGATGAGAGATTTACAGAATAAAGTTATCCGTGCTGTGGGTGATCCTGTGGAGCGGTTCACGGAGGACGCCCTTCGGATTATGCGGGCAATCCGTTTCAGCGCACAGCTTGGTTTCACCATTGAGAAAGAGACATACCGGGCGCTGGGGCTTCTGTCCAAGAATCTGGTTAACATCAGTGCAGAGCGTATCCAGGTGGAGCTGGTGAAATTGTTGGTCTCCAGACATCCCGAGTATCTGGAAGCGGTCTGGGAGACGGGGATCACTCAGGTAATCTTACCAGAATTTGACAGGATGATGGAGACGCCCCAGAACAGCCCTTACCATTGTTATAGTGTGGGACAACACACGCTGGTGAGCCTGACGGCTGTCCCGGCCGACCGGGTATTGAGATTGACGATGTTGCTCCACGATGTGGGAAAGCCAGCTGTGCGGATGAGAGACGAGAAGGGGCAGGATCACTTTAAGACTCATGAGATTGTGGGTGAGAAGATGGCAGCGCAGATTTTACGAAGGTTGAAATTTGACAATGACACTATCCACAAAGTCTGCCGCCTGATTCGCTGGCATGATTATAGGCCTGTGACGGTGGAAAAAGGAATCCGCAGAGCCGTGTACAAGGTGGGCGAGGATATCTTCCCGATGCTTTTACAGGTGCAGTTGGCAGACACGGCGGCGAAGGCGAAGTTTGGGCAGGAGAAAAGGCTGGAGCAAATCAACCGCACCCAGCAGATCTATGAGAAGATTGTGGAGACGAACCAGTGCGTCTCTCTGAGAATGTTGGCGGTGTCTGGCAAAGACCTGATCGCCATAGGAATGAAACCGGGCAGAGAGATCGGAGAGATGTTGAATTTTCTGTTGGAGAAAGTTCTGGACGAGCCGGATTACAATAAGAGAGAATACCTTTTGAAATTGGCGCGGAGGAGAATGGACAGTCAGGGTAGATAGGGGCGACAGCCTGAAAAGTACAATGGAATAGTTGAAGAATCCCCCTCATAAGATAGAAGGTACAAAATTATGAGGGGGATTTGCTTTTGTATGATCGGGGACTGAGCGTACTGGAACAGTATGGTTTGACAGCAAAGAACAGCTACCGGGGCCGGGGTGCCCTCCTGTGTCAGACAGAAAAGGGACTGTTGATTCTCAGAGAGTTTCGCGGTTCGGCAAAGAGACTGGAGAGGCAGAGAGAGTTTCTGCTGCAGGTACAGAGGCAGAGCGAAGAGAATGTGGACCAGATACTGGTCAACCAGGCTGGAGAATTGGTCAGTGTGGACAGGGAAGGAGTTCCTTATATTCTGAAAGTCTGGTACGAAGGACGGGAGTGCGACACCAGATCCCGGGAGGACGTGATCAAGAGTGTGCAGACATTGGCCAGGTTACATAGAGTTATGAGACAGCCCATCTGTCAGGAGTACACAGCGGAGGTTCTGACCGATGAATATCTCCGTCACAACCGTGAGTTGAAGAGGATTCAGAAGTTCATCCGCAAGAAAGGCCCGGAAAATGCGTTTGAGAAGGCCTATCTCTCCAGTGTGGACTGGTTTCTGGAGAAGGGGTACCAGGCGATACGGCGTCTGGAGGAGTCGGACTATCTTCTGTTGAGAGAGAAGGCCCTAGAGGACGGCTGCATATGTCACGGGGAATACAACCAGCACAATGTGATAATACTGCGGCGGGGAACTGCGGCGACGAATTTTGAGAAGTGGTCTTATGACGTTCCCATGGCAGATCTCTACCGTTTTATGAGAAAGGTTCTGGAGAAAAACAATTGGGACGTGGAATTGGCCCAGAGTATTTTAAAGGCTTATCACCAGCAGAGAGAGTTGAGCGGCGGGGAACTTGAGAACCTTCGGATTCGATTCTCTTATCCGGAGAAGTACTGGAAATTGGGGAATTATTATTTTACCCACAGGAAATCTTTGGTCTCAGAAAAAAATGTCGAAAAGATTCAAAAACTGGTCGCACAGAAAGAATTGTGGCAGGATTTTGAGAAAAAATGTTTTTGTAATTTGGAAATCTGATTTCTTTTTTCAAGGGTTTGTTATATAATTAGTAGGAAGTAACGATTCATAAGAAGAGTGAAAGAGTTACGAAAAATAAATGTCATAGGAGGTACCAGCATGGATTACCAGGAAGTATATCAGGAGTGGTTGAATAACCCATACTTCGACCAAAATACCAAAGCAGAGTTACAGAGTATTGCAGGGGATGAGAAGGAGATCAAAGAGAGATTCTATATGGATTTGGAGTTCGGGACGGCTGGTCTCCGCGGGATTATGGGCGCAGGTACAAATCGTATGAACATCTATGTTGTGAGGAAAACAACGCAAGGGCTGGCCAACTATATACTATCTGTGGGAAAGGGCGCTCAGGGCGTGGCGATCGCCTATGATTCCCGGAATCAGTCGCCAAGGTTCGCCAAGGAGGCGGCGCTTTGTCTTGCGGCCAATGGCATTAAGGCTTATATTTTTGAATCTCTTAGACCGACGCCTGAACTGTCTTTTGCAGTGAGGAAACTGGGGTGTGCGGCTGGAATCAATATCACAGCCAGTCACAATCCGCCGGAATACAATGGATATAAGGTATACTGGGAGGATGGAGCGCAGATTACCCCGCCTCACGACGCGGGAATCATGGCTGAAGTGAAGAAGGTGACAGACTTCCAGAATGTGAAGACCATGGAGGAAAGTGCCGCTGCAGATGCAGGTCTGTATGAGGTGATCGGACAGGCCATTGACGACGCATATATGGCAGAATTGAAAAAACAAGTGCTCCACATGGATGCGATCCAGGTGGAGAGTAAAAATTTAAAAATTGTGTATACTCCACTACATGGAACCGGAAATATCCCAGCTCGTCGAATACTCAGTGAATTGGGATTTGAGAACGTCTATGTGGTGAAAGAGCAGGAATTACCAGATGGGAATTTCCCCACAGTCAGCTACCCCAACCCGGAGGCGGAGGAAGCCTTTGAGCTGGGCTTGAAATTGGCCAGAGAAGTGGATGCAGACCTGGTATTGGCCACGGATCCCGACGCAGACCGTCTGGGTGTTCGTGTGAAGGACAAGGACGGCGTCTACCATGACCTCACCGGAAATATGTCTGGGTGTTTGCTGGCTAACTATGAGATCGGACAGAAGAAAGCGCTGAAGGGACTTCCCGAGGACGGCGCGCTGATCAAGACTATAGTGACTACGAACCTGGCGGATGCCATTGCCAAGGGCTACGGGATTCGTCTGATTGAAGTGCTGACTGGCTTTAAATTTATTGGGCAGCAGATTTTAGGCTTTGAGAACAGCGGGCAGGGGACTTACCTGTTCGGGTTTGAGGAGAGTTACGGCTGCCTGATCGGCACCTATGCCAGGGACAAGGATGCGATTGTGGCCACTATGGCGCTGTGCGAGGCAGCGGCCTACTATAAGTCACAGGGCAAGACGTTGTGGGATGCCATGGTGGATCTGTATGAGACTTATGGATATTACAAGGATGCGATTCAGTCTGTGACTCTAAAAGGAATTGAGGGACTTCAGAAGATCCAGGAGATTATGGATACCCTCAGAGAGAAACCACCGGTGGAGATCGCAGGGCATCGGGTGACGGCAGTTCGTGATTATAAGAAGGACACCGTCACGGACCTGGCCACAAAAGAGGTGAGACCGACGGGACTTCCGTCTTCCAATGTGTTGTACTATGAATTGACAGACGATGCCTGGTTGTGTGTGAGACCCTCTGGGACAGAACCCAAGGTGAAATTCTACTATGGCGTCAAGGGGACTTCTCTGGAGGATGCCGATCAGAAATCTGAGTACATGGGGAAAGAAGTGCTGGAGATGGTGGACTCCATGATTGGATGATGGAGGACAAGAAGTATACTTTCGAGGAATTTCTTGACATCGTGGAAGAACTGCGGAGAAAATGTCCTTGGGACAGCGCGCAGACTCATGAAAGCTTGAAACCTTGTATGATGGAGGAGGCCGCAGAGGTGATCCAGGGAGTTGACCTGTTGGGACAGACTGGGGAGTGGGATAACCTTTGCGAAGAGTTGGGCGACGTCTTGTTGCAGGTGGTACTTCACAGTGTCATTGCCGAGGAGGAGGGCCTCTTTACCTTGGAAGATGTGATCACTCAAGTGGCCCGGAAAATGGTCCGCAGACATCCAATGATTTTTGGAAAATCGGACATTCTTAAAGACTGCGAGGGGATTCCTTCCTGGGAGGAGATTAAGCGCTTGGAGAAGGCGGCGAGGCAGAGAGAGAAAGGGCGCTCCTGAATCTGCAAAGCGGCGCGGGGAAAACACGCAGGACGGCCGAAAATCAAGGAAAATCCTTGACAAACATGGCGAAAAGGTATATAAACTATTGATAGGACTCTTTGGGCTCAGGAGAGTCAAAACCAAGCATCAGAACAACAGTTAGAGGAGGAAACACCATGAACAAAACAGAATTAGTTGCAGCTATGGCTAAAGAGACTAAACTGGCTAAGAAAGATGTGGAAGCCGTTTTAAAATCTTTTATTGATGTAGTGTCCGATGAATTGAAAAAGGGTGAGAAAGTTCAGTTAGTGGGCTTTGGAACTTTTGAGGTAAGTAAAAGAGCAGCGAGAGAGGGAAGAAATCCTCAGACCGGAGAGACCATGAAGATCAGTGCATCTAAGGCGCCGAAGTTTAAGGCAGGAAAAGCTTTAAAAGATCTGGTGAATGAAGAATAATTGATGTTTTCAGAGGCTGTTGCAGGGAGTGAGCGGGATGCTTTTCCAGGCAGCAGCTTTTTTATGTCAGTGGTATTGTGTCGCTTATGCGACTCGCCGCAGGCGGAGAATCCTGCGGTACAGGATTTTTTTGTTCTGTTATAGGAAAGTTCTCTGTTCTAAAATGTGAGGAGATGGATTATGAGATTAGATAAATTTTTAAAAGTATCCCGTCTGATTAAGAGACGGACGGTTGCCAACGAGGCCTGCGACGCCGGCCGGGTGTTGGTGAATGGGAAACCGGCGAAGGCTTCTGTGAAGGTGAAGCCAGGCGATACCATTGAGATACAGTTCGGCAGCAGGAATGTGAAAGTGGAGGTTCTGGAGGTCAGGGAGACTGTCCGAAAGGAAGAAGTGGAGAGTCTGTACCGCTATCTGTGAGTGAGGATTGGGCGAGAGGAATCGTCCCCCTATGGTTTCTGTCAGGAATAGAATTCCAGGAGAGCTCATAGACTATTGGTAAAGAAGCCCGGGAGAGATTCCAGTGGAAGAAAAGAAGAAAAATCTTTCGCATAGCATAGTCCTGGAGGAGAGAAAGTACGGAAGAATCACGGGGATATCCGATGTGAAGTCCTTTGATGAGAAGCTGATTATCCTGTCGGCTGGCTGTGGCGTTATCACTATCAAAGGGGAGAATCTTCATGTGAAAAATCTTAATCTGGAACAGGGACAGGTGGAGCTGACAGGTAGGGTTGACAGCCTGATCTATACCGAGTCAAAATCGTTAGGGCAAAAAGGAGAGTCCCTACTGTCCAGACTGTTTCAATAGCGCCTATGAGTGAACATATTCAGTATGAACTTCAGACTTTGGTCTATTTCCTGGGCACCGGGATTTTGCTGACGGTGATCTATGATGGACTTCGGGTTCTTCGGCGTGTCATTCCCCACCGTCCCGTGGGGATTGGAGTGCAAGACTTGATTTTTTGGACGGCGTGCAGCATCTTTTTATTCCGGCAGATTTTTTTAAAATGTGATGGGAGTATCCGCAGTTTTGCGGTGCTGGGAACACTTTTGGGCGCGATTGGGTATCATTTGACAATAAGCCCGGCTCTTGTGGATTTTTTTACAGGGATTTTAAGAATTCCGGCCAACGGTGTTGTTTTTTTGATAAAACGGTTGCTATTTCTCAAAAAACGATGTAGAATTTTTGTATATAACCAGAAAAGAAACTTAAAACGGAATAAGAGGGTTAAGAGTTTTGAGAAGATCAAGAAACAGTCGAGGGGTCAGAAAAAGAATCCGCATGGGAATGGTGAGTATAGGAGTGGTAGCAGTGATCCTACTGGGGACGCTTCTGTACGAGGGGCAGAACCTTCAGAGTCAGTTAAGCTTCTACCAGGAAAAAGAGGCGAGTCTGACCAATCAGATTGAAGATGAACATGAGCGCACCAAGGAGATCGATCAGACAAAGGCGTACATGGAGACCGATGAATATGCTGAGGAGGTAGCCCGGAACAAACTGGGATTGGTCAAAGACAACGAGGTGGTCTTCGAGGAGAAGGAATAAGTTGTTTTTTGTCTGAAAATTTTTCTCTCCAGGTATCCTTATTTGACAAAGATTTTAGGAGAAATCCCGTATAATCCCTTCTGAATAGAGAAAATGGAAGGGGAGGGGAACATATGCAGGAATGGATGATTGCCATGCTCGCGATTATAGGATTGCTAATCTTGCGGGACATGGCAAAAACTATTTTGTCGGGACGGTTGTCGAAGGATGACGAGATGGTTCAACTGTGTGAAAATCATCCGCAGAAGGAGAAGGTGGAGCGGTATGCCCAGTCCTTTCAGAAGTTGGCGGATACGTTTTACGGGATGCCATTTCGAAAAGATTATCTGAGCGCCGGACAGGTGGACTGGGTCTTCTGCCAGGCCAGTGGAAAGATCTGCGGGAAATGTTATCAGAGGGATTTCTGCTGGGGAGAGCAAAAACAGGAGATGTATGAAGGGGCATGTACCCTGATCCGGGCCATTGAGGATGGGCAGGAGGAGAAGATCCGCAAGTCCAGGGCAGAGTGGATGGGAAAGTGTGCCAGGGCAGGTCAGTTTTATGAGGAGTCCAGACAGTATTTTCAGAAGGAAAAGCAGAATCTGGTGTGGAACAACCGGATGATCGAGGGGCGCCTTGCGGTGGCTCAACAGTTAAATGAAGTGTCGAAGATCATGCAGACAGTGGCGGATGATCTCTATGATATCTCTCAGGCAGAACCGGAATTCAGTCAGGAAATCCAGAAAAAGCTGAGGAAACGTCAAGTAGTGGTCCAGAATGTCTGGGTGATGGACAAGGTGGAAGGGCGCAGACAGGTCTTTTTGAATATGCGGGCGAGAGGCGGACAGTGTGTCTCTATGTTGGAGGTGGCGCAGCAACTCTCAGAAGTCTGCAGTTGTCCTATGGCACCAGTGAAAGACAGCCGGTGTATTGTAAATGGAGAATTTCACACGGTTCACTTTGTGGAGGATATGAGCTATGAAGTCCTCTATGGAGCTTCGAAGATCACGAAAGAGCAGGAGAAGGTTTCAGGGGATAACTACAGTTGTAGTATGGAGGAAGAGGGAAAGTTCGTCATGTGTCTCTCCGACGGCATGGGGTCTGGTATGGACGCCAGCAAGGAGAGTGAGAGTGTGGTGGAACTGTTGGAACAGTTCATGAACTCTGGTTTTTCTCAGGAGACGGCGGCGAAGATGGTGAACTCGGCTTTGATTCTAAGAAGGCAGGACGGTATGTTCTCCACGGTGGATATCTGCTCCCTGGATCTGTACACAGGGGTGTGTAATTTTCTGAAAGCGGGGGCGGCTACCACTTTTATCAAGCGGGATCACTGGGTGGAGGCGATCACATCCACCAGCCTGGCCGCGGGACTGGTGCAGCAGATCGATTTTGAGACTACGGCCAGGAAGCTTTACCACGGCGACTATGTGATCATGGTGACAGACGGCGTGTTGGATGCTCTTCCCCAGGAAAAGGAGGAGGAGACCATGAAGGAGATTATTATGGATGTACATGAGGAGGCGCCCAGAGAGATGAGCAGAGGGATTCTGGAGAGGGTGCTGGGATACAGCGATTATAAAGCGCAGGATGACATGACCATCTTGGTGGCGGGCATGTGGAAAAAGTAGGAGAGAAGATGGAGGAGAAGGTCTGGCAATTTATGCAGAAATACCATATGGTGGAGGAGAAGGACCGAATTGTGGCGGGCATCTCAGGAGGCGGGGACTCTATGGCCCTGCTTTTTCTGCTGTTGAGATTCCAGGTGCGGTGCGGGTATGAGCTGTGTGTGGTTCATGTGAACCATGGGATACGGGGAGAAGAGGCTCAGTTGGATCAGAACTTGGTGGAGGAGTTCTGTCAGCGCCGTGGGGTGGAGTGTAGGGTTTTTCACTATCCGGTGCCGGAGATTGCCCGGGAGAAAGGATGGAGTGAGGAGGAGGCCGGGCGGGAAGTACGCCGGATGGCCTACCGCCAGACAGCCAAGGAGTGGCGGGGGACTAAGATTGCCCTGGCACACCATCAAAATGACCAGGCGGAGACCTTGATCCACCATCTGTCCAGAGGGTGTGGATTGCGGGGGATGAGAGGGATGCTGCCGGTGCAAGCAGAGGTGATAAGACCGTTCCTCTGTATAGAACGCGGAGAAATTGAACATTATCTAGAGGAGAAGAAGATTCCGTACCGGACAGATATCACGAACCTTTTTGACCGGTATGTGAGAAATTGTATACGTCACCATGTGGTGGAGTACCTGGAGAAGAATGTGAACGCCAAGGCAGTGGCACACATGGCCGGGACGGCCCGAGTGGCTGCCGAGGTGGAGGAGCATCTAAGCGCCGAGGGAGAAGAGATTCTCAGGCGCCAGGGACAGGTGGAATCGGACCATATTCTACTGAGATCCACCTGGCAACAGGAGAAACATATTCTCCAGATCTATGGACTGCTGTCGGCGCTTGAGCGGCTCACCGGGCAGAGAAAGGATCTGTCGGCGGAGCATCTAGAGCAAGTATTGTCTCTGTTTCACAAGGATACGGGAAAACAGGTGAGCATTCCGGGAAAGATCACGGCGTACCGTACCTACCAGGGAGTTGTGCTCAGAAGAGATGTGGAGAAAACAGAGGAGAGCTGTGAGAAAATGTGGACTCTGCCCTTTTCAGGACGGATTCTATGTGGAAAAGACCTTTGGGAGACTAGAATTTTTTCCTATGAATGCCAGAAGATTCCGGAAAAAAAGTATACGAAATGGTTTGATTATGATAAAATAAAAACAACTCTGCAAATTCGGAATCGGAGACCGGGAGACTGGATTGTGGTGAACGCCCAGGGCGGTGGTAAGAAGTTGAAGGATTATCTGATAGATGAGAAAGTTCCCCGGGATCAGAGGGAGCGCCTGACTCTCTTGGCGGAAGAGGGAGAGATTCTCTGGGTTGTGGGGATGAGAGTCAGCGAGGCTTATAAGATTTCTGAGTTTACGAAAAGAGTATTAGAGGTAAAATACCAAGGAGGACGGGAAATTGAGTGAGAAGATAAGTGTACTGATCAGCGAGGAGGAGGTAGATCGCAGAATCAGAGAGATCGGAGCTAAGATCAGCCAGGATTACGCCGGTAAAGAATTGCACTTGATCTGTGTCTTAAAGGGAGGCGTCTTTTTTACTTGTGAGTTGTCTAAGAGGATCACCGTGCCTGTGAGCCTGGACTTTATGTCGGTCTCCAGTTATGGGGACGACACGAAATCCAGCGGTGTGGTGCGCATTGTGAAAGACCTGGACCAGCCCCTGGAGGGCAAAGATGTGATGATTGTGGAGGACATTATCGATTCAGGCAGAACCTTGAGTTATCTGATTGGAGTCTTAAAGGATCGGAATCCCAGGAGTCTCCGGCTGTGTACACTGTTGGATAAACCGGAACGCCGGGTAAAAGACGTGAATGTAGATTACTGCTGCTTTGATATTCCAGATAAATTTGTAGTGGGGTACGGTTTGGACTACGCACAGAAGTATAGAAACCTTCCCTTTATTGGTGTGGTGGAGAGCAGATGAAAGGAGATTTAAGGGAAAAGTGAACAGAAAACCTAGTAGAGTAGGCCTATATCTTATCTTGATTATCATGATGATTGCAGGCTATTTGTACTTAAATGAACAGATCAATGATCAAAGTAGCTACACGCTGGAGCAGATGGAGGACGCCGCGAAGGCTCATCAGGTGGTCAAAGTGACCATCCATCAGAATCGTCAGGTTCCCACCGGAAGGGTCAATGTGGAGTTGACCAGCGGTGAACAAAGACAATTCTATGTCACGGATGTGAAGGAGGCTGAGGACATTCTCAGGGAAAATTCCATTGACCCAGTGATCTCAGACGTGCCTCAGGAGAGCGTTTTTCTGTCCACGATCGTGCCCTCTCTGTTAGTGGCTGGAATCGTTGTCTTTGTCTTTATGTGGATGAACCGACAGATGTCTGGCGGAGGCGGGGGCGGCAATGCCAAGATGATGAATTTTGGGAAGAGCCGCGCTAAGATGACCAGCCCTGATGAGAAGAAGGTGACCTTTGAGAATGTGGCCGGGTTGGACGAGGAGAAGGAAGATCTACAGGAGGTGGTGGATTTCCTGAAATCGCCTCAGAAATATACGAAAGTTGGGGCGAGGATTCCCAAGGGAGTACTCCTTGTGGGACCTCCGGGAACCGGAAAAACTCTCCTGGCCAAAGCTGTGGCCGGCGAGGCGGGCGTACCTTTCTTCTCCATCTCAGGCTCGGACTTTGTGGAGATGTTCGTTGGCGTGGGCGCCTCCCGCGTCCGGGATCTGTTCGAGGATGGGAAGAAGCATGCCCCCTGTATTATTTTCATCGATGAGATTGACGCCGTGGCCAGGCAGCGTGGAACCGGAATGGGCGGCGGACATGACGAGAGAGAGCAGACGTTGAACCAGTTGCTGGTGGAGATGGATGGATTCGGGGTCAACGAGGGCATTATCGTCATGGCAGCCACGAACCGTGTGGATATTCTGGACCCTGCTATTCTGCGCCCAGGGCGTTTCGACCGGAAGGTAGGCGTGGGGAGACCCGATGTCAAGGGAAGAGAAGAGATATTAAAGGTACATGCCCATGATAAGCCTCTGGGAGACGATGTGGATCTAAAGCAGATTGCCCAGACAACGGCCGGGTTCACCGGGGCGGATCTGGAGAACCTGTTGAACGAGGCTGCGATTGTGGCCGCGAAACAGAACCGCGGATATCTGACTCAGACAGATATCAAGGGGGCTTTCACGAAAGTGGCCATCGGCGCTGAGAAGAAGAGCAAACTGATCTCTGACAAAGAGAAGAAGATCACGGCTTACCATGAGTCGGGTCATGCGATTCTCTTTCATCTGCTCCCGGATATGGGACCGGTATATACCATCTCCATCATTCCCACAGGAATGGGGGCGGCTGGCTATACAATGCCTCTCCCTGAGAATGATGAGATGTTCAACACAAGACAGAAGATGTTGCAAGATATCACAGTCCTGTTGGGGGGACGGGTAGCGGAGGAGATTATCTTTGGAGATATCACCACCGGCGCCTCCAATGACATCAAACGGGCCACTAGCACGGCCCATTCCATGGTGACTAAGTATGGTATGTCTGAGAGGGTCGGCCTGGTGGCCTATGGGAATGATGACGATGAAGTGTTTATCGGAAGAGACCTGGCCCATACCAGGGGATACAGTGAGGAAGTGGCGAAGACCATTGACAGCGAGGTTCACAGCATTGTGGAGGAGTGTCACAGGCAGGCCAGGGAGATCATCCAGGCCAATGAGGAGGTGCTTCACAGATGTGCCAAGCTTCTCTTGGAGAAGGAGAAGATTCACCGGGAAGAGTTTGAGGCACTTTTCACAGACAAAAATGGTGTGGTTTTAGAAAAGTAGGAGAAAGGTGCACAAAAATATTTTTAAAATTTGTGGATATTTATGCACACTTTTTGGTTGACGATTGCTATAATAAATATCGTAAAAACCCCCCAATACATTATATAGTTTTTGCTACACCCCATAAGAAGAA
>JBKXQO010000026.1:0-4894 GCA_047014865.1 Blautia sp.
CTCTATATTTATACAAAGCGTCGTAAATGTTCAATATTGCCCCGCCTGGGTATCCAAACACAGTGTCTACTCCCTGTTCCAGCAGACATTCTACAATAATATCAGCTCCTGTTAACTGCATGTCTTTTCCCCCTTGTAGTTTCTCTATTTCTTAGGTACCTCTAAGATTGCTCCCCGGTTGCCGCTAGTCACCATAGCCGCATAGCGGGCCAGATAACCCGTCGTCACTTTCGGTTCTCTTGGCTGCCATTTTGCTCTTCTGGCCGCCATCTCCTCTTCCGATACGCGCAGACTCATGGAGAGATTGGGAATATCAATCTCGATGATATCTCCTTCCTCCACCAATGCGATAGGGCCTCCCACAGCCGCTTCCGGAGACACATGGCCGATGGAAGCTCCCCTGGAAGCTCCGCTAAAACGGCCGTCGGTGATCAATGCCACGCTGGATCCCAAGCCCATACCGGCGATGGCCGAAGTGGGATTGAGCATCTCCCGCATTCCCGGTCCCCCTTTCGGTCCCTCATAGCGGATGACTACCACATCCCCGGCCACAATCTTGCCGCCTTTTATCGCTGCGATGGCATCTTCCTCACAGTCAAACACTCTGGCTGGTCCCTGGTGTTTCATCATTTCCTGGCAGACTGCCGAGCGCTTCACCACGCCGCCGTCTGGGGCTAAGTTTCCCTTCAACACAGCCAGACCGCCAGTCTCGCTGTAGGGATGTTCAATCGGGCGGATCACCTCTGGATTTCGGTTCACACAGTCCGCAATATTTTCTCCCACCGTCTTTCCAGTCACTGTCATACACTCTGTATTCAACAGACCTTTCTTGTTCAACTCATTCATCACGGCATAGACGCCTCCCGCCTCATTGAGCTCCTCAATATAAGTGGGACCTGCCGGCGCCAGGTGACACAGGTTCGGCGTCCGCTGGCTGATCTCATTGGCAAAACTCACATCAAAATCCATACCCACCTCGTGGGCGATGGCTGGCAGGTGAAGCATACTGTTGGTGGAACAGCCCAACGCCATATCCACTGTGAGCGCATTTAAGATGGCCTCCTTGGTCATGATATCTCTGGGGCGGATATTCCTCCGGTACATCTCCATCACTTGCATTCCCGCGTGTTTGGCCAGAATCAATCGCTCTGAGTATACCGCCGGAATGGTTCCGTTTCCCTGTAAGCCCATACCCAGAACTTCCGTCAGACAATTCATGCTGTTGGCCGTATACATTCCCGAGCAGGAACCGCAGGTAGGACAAGTCTTCTGTTCAAACTCTTTCAGCTCCTCTGCCGAGATCTTGCCAGCCGCATAGGAACCCACAGCCTCGAACATACTGGACAAGCTGGTCCTGTGACCCTGCACATGCCCAGCCAACATAGGACCGCCGCTGACAAAAACGGTTGGAATATTCAATCTGGCGGCCGCCATCAACAACCCCGGCACGTTCTTATCACAGTTGGGCACCATCACCAGAGCATCAAACTGATGAGCCATGGCCATGGCTTCCGTGGAATCCGCAATCAGATCGCGGGTCACCAGGGAATACTTCATCCCGATATGTCCCATGGCAATCCCATCACAGACTGCAATCGCCGGAAATACAACCGGTGTCCCGCCTGCCATCGCCACACCTTGTTTTACTGCGTTTACAATTTTATCCAGGTTCATATGTCCTGGTACAATCTCATTGTAGGAATTGACGATTCCCACCAATGGCCGATCCATTTCCTCCTGTGTCATGCCCAGAGCATGAAACAAAGAACGATGAGGCGCCTGTTGCGCACCTTTTGTAACTGCGTCACTTCTCATAATTCCACTCCTGTTCTTCTATGGTATTCAACGGAGTCTTCTCCGTTCACTCTCAAATCTCAGCGGCAATCAAATCTCCCATCTCACGGGTTCCCACCTGCTTGCATCCTTCCGACATAATATCCACCGTGCGGTACCCGGCTGTCAGAACGCTCTGGACAGCCTGCTCCACCGCCTGTGCCTCCTCGTCCAGATCCAGTGAATAGCGCAGCATCATGGCCGCAGACAGAATCGTTGCGATGGGATTGGCCTTATCCGTGCCGGCAATATCTGGCGCCGACCCATGACTGGGCTCATATAGGCCAAACTTCGTCTCATTCAGACTGGCTGATGATAACATCCCAATAGAACCGGTCACCATACTGGCCTCATCCGATAAAATATCCCCAAACATATTCTCCGTCAAAATCACGTCGAACTGTCCTGGATTGCGTACCAATTGCATAGCGCAGTTGTCCACCAGCATATGTTCCAGAGTCACCTGCGGATACTCCTTGGCCACCTCTTCCACCACGGATCTCCACAGTCTGGAAGAGTCCAACACATTCGCCTTGTCCACGCTGGTGACTTTTTTCCGGCGTTTCATGGCAATGTCAAATCCCCGCTTTGCGATACGGCGAATCTCATTCTCATCGTACACCAAAGTGTCCACAGCCTTTCGCACGCCCTGCTCCACCGTGGTGGAGCGTTGGCCAAAATACAGGCCACCAGTCAGCTCTCTCATAATCATCATGTCGAAGCCGTCCCCAATGATCTCGTCTCTGAGGGGGCAGGCCTCTTTCAATTCCTGATACAGATAAGCCGGCCGCAAATTGGCAAATAAGTTCAATGCCTTTCGAATCCCCAACAGGCCCGCCTCTGGCCGTTTAGACGGTTCCAACTGATACCAGGGGGAAGTGGCCGCATCCCCTCCGATGGACCCCATCAAGACGGCGTCCATCTCTCTTGCCCTCTCCACGGTCTCCTCGGTCAGAGGGACGCCGTGGACGTCTATGGATGCCCCGCCCAGCAACAACTCCTGGTACTGAAACGTATGTTGGTATCTCTCGCACACTTTATCTAAAACTTTCTTCGCTTCTCTCACGATCTCCGGACCAATTCCGTCGCCATAGATCAAACCCAATCTGTATTCCATTGTCTTATGCCCCTTCCGGTAATAAATTTCTATGCCCCACCGGCAATATATTTTAATATATAAAATTAGATATAATTTATTATGATACTCTACTTCATTAAAAGTTTCAACCACTTCCCCGAAAAAATCAGAGGATTCTCCGAAATTCGCCCGCCTCTCAGCCCAAGATCCAGAGGCATTCTCAAAAAGCCCCTCAGCGTCCAATTCTATAAAGAAAAAGACAGTTGTAAAATCTAAAAACAATTCCAGAATCGTAAATCAAACAATCCTGGAATTACTTTCTAAGATCTCACAACTGTCCCGGAAATCTCTATTCCGCTGCGGAACTTCCCGCCTTCTCTACCTCGGCAATCGCCGCCCTGCGCATAGGAATTCTGCAATTGCGGTTATTGCCAAACTCTACAATTACATCCTCCTCGGTCAGATCAATAATTACCCCATAGAATCCACTCGTAGTCACAATACTATCGCCAACTTCCATGCTGGAGAGCATCGCATTCAGACGTTTCTGTTCTTTTTTCTGAGGACGGATCATAAGAAAATACATGATTGCAAACAAAACTACAATCCAGATCACCATTCCGCCAATCCCCATTGCACCCTGGCTGTTCATTGAAAGATACCTCCTATAAAATGTTTCATATTGTGTATACAGCAGACGCCATTCTCCTCAAAGGCGCCTGCATCAAAATATGCACTATAGAATATAATACACAAAAACGCCGTTTTCTTCAAGTGTTTTCTTCCATTCCCGCCAGTTTTTTCTCCTTGTACTCCTGAAATCTCCCCTCGTCCAGGGCATTTCTGATCTCTGTCATCATGGTATTGTAAAAATAGAGATTGTGAAGTACGCACAGTCTCATTCCCAGCATCTCTTTCGCCTTCAGCAAATGGCGGATATAGGCGCGGCTATAATGGCGGCAAGCCGGACATTGGCATCCCTCCTCGATGGGTTTATCGTCCAACTCATACTTGGCGTTGAATAGGTTTCGTCTTCCCTGATTGGTGTACACATGGCCATGTCTCCCGTTTCTTGAGGGATACACACAGTCAAAGAAGTCCACTCCTCTGCTCACTGCCTCCAGGATGTTGGCCGGAGTCCCCACCCCCATCAAGTAGGTAGGCTTTTCCTTGGGCAGATGGGGCACCACCTCGTCCAAAATCCGGTACATCTCTTCATGGCTCTCGCCTACGGCCAGCCCTCCCACTGCATATCCGTCCAGTTCAAGCTCTGCAATCTGCTGGGCATGGGAGACGCGGATATCCTCATAGATGGCTCCCTGATTGATTCCAAATAGCAACTGGTGAGGATTGAGGGTGTCTTCCCGGGCATTTAACCTGGCCATCTCCTCCTTACAGCGCTTCAGCCACCGGGTTGTCCGGTCTACAGAATTCTGTACATACTCCCTGGTGGCCACACTGGACGGACACTCGTCAAAAGCCATGGCGATGGTAGACGCCAGGTTTGACTGAATCTGCATACTCTCCTCAGGCCCCATGAAGATCTTCCTCCCGTCAATATGGGATTGGAAGTAGACTCCCTCTTCTTTGATCTTGCGAAGTCCCGCCAGGGAGAACACTTGAAATCCGCCAGAGTCTGTGAGAATCGGTCTATCCCAATTCATGAACTTGTGGAGTCCTCCTAGCTGTCTCACAACCTGATCCCCTGGGCGGACGTGGAGATGGTAAGTGTTCGACAGCTCCACCTGAGTGCCAATCTCCTTTAAATCCACCGTGGAGACTGCTCCCTTGATGGCAGCCGCCGTCCCCACATTCATAAATACCGGTGTCTGGATCGTCCCGTGCACCGTCGTCAACTGGGCCCTCTTGGCCCTTCCCTCTGTCTTCAATATCTTATACATATCTATATTTCCTTATTTAAAATGTGTAACTCCCAAAAAGCAAATCTTCCCACTCGCGGGCTTTGCCTTTTTCTTGTCTCCT
>JBKXQO010000026.1:4994-43820 GCA_047014865.1 Blautia sp.
CTTGCACCTCCGCAGTGCCCGCTGGCAGGCTTCGCCTTCCAGCTCACGGGCTTCGCCCCTTCTGCTTGTCTCCTCTTGCACCTCCGCAGTGCCCGCTGGCAGGCTTCGCCTTCCAGCTCACGGGCTTCGTCCCTTCTGCTTGTCTCCTTTTTGCACCTCCGCAGTGCCGCTGGCAGGCTTCGCCTTCCAGCTTACGGGCTTCGCCCTATGTAACTCTCAAAAAGCAAATCTGCCCGCAAGCGGGAAGATTTGCTTTTTGAGAGTTACGCACTGCTCATTGCCAACGTGGATATTATATCCTGAAAAGTTCTGAATTTCAAGGGGATATTAGGATATAAATTGTTAAGATTTAACTGTTGTAATTTGAGGGGTACTGTCGTATAATGTTACAGATATCAAGAAGACAAATATTAAATAAGAAAGAATTTTGTATCATCACTTCTTTCTTCACACGAATTTAGATAAAAAGGAGGTACTGTTTTGGCTGTAATTTCATCCGTAGATAATTCCTACCGTTTGGGGATTGACATCGGCTCAACAACAGTAAAAATTGCGATTCTCGACCAAGACAATACTCTGTTATTTGCAGACTATGAGCGCCATTTTGCCAATATCCAGGAGACTTTAGCTGATCTCCTGAAAAAAGCGCAAGCAAAACTGGGGGAATTGACCGTACACCCGGTGATCACTGGATCCGGGGGATTGACTTTGGCCAATCACCTGGAGGTTCCCTTTGTACAGGAGGTAATTGCGGTCTCCACTTCCCTGGAGACTTTCGCCCCGAAGACGGATGTGGCCATCGAGTTGGGCGGTGAGGACGCGAAGATTATTTACTTCGAGGGAGGCAACATTGAGCAGCGAATGAACGGCATCTGTGCCGGGGGAACCGGTTCTTTCATCGACCAGATGGCTTCCCTGCTGCAGACTGACGCGGCCGGTTTGAATGAATATGCGAAAAACTACCAGGCGCTGTACCCCATCGCTGCCCGCTGCGGGGTCTTCGCAAAATCTGACATTCAGCCTTTGATCAACGAAGGAGCCACGAAGGAAGACTTGGCTGCTTCTATTTTTCACGCTGTGGTCAACCAGACCATCAGTGGGCTGGCCTGTGGCAAACCTATCCGTGGCCATGTAGCCTTTCTGGGCGGCCCCTTACATTTCTTGACAGAGTTGCGCCAGGCTTTTATCCGCACCTTACATCTGGACCAGGAGCACACTATCATCCCAGAGAATTCTCATCTCTTCGCCGCCATGGGTTCCGCCCTAAACGCCAAGGATGAAGTCTCCGTCTCCATGTCCGCCATGAAAGACCGCCTGGCCGCCACCATCAAATTGGATTTTGAGGTGGATCGTATGGAGCCATTGTTCAGCTCCCAGAAAGATTACCAAGAATTTGAACAACGCCAAAATCAATACAATGTGGCCACCGGGGACCTGTCCACCTACGAGGGTAACTGTTACCTGGGCATCGACGCCGGCTCCACCACCACCAAGACGGCGCTTGTGGGGGAGGACGGTACTTTGCTGTACTCTTTCTATAGTAACAACAACGGAAGTCCCCTGAAGACCGCCATCCGCTCCATCCAGGAGATCTATCAAAAGCTCCCACCCAGCGCGCGGATTGCCTACTCCTGCTCCACCGGATACGGGGAGGCTCTGATCAAGGCGGCTCTGCTGCTGGACGAGGGAGAAGTGGAGACCGTATCCCACTACTACGCAGCGGCCTTCTTCGACCCAGAAGTAGACTGTATCCTCGACATCGGCGGCCAGGATATGAAGTGTATCAAAATCAAGAATCAGACTGTGGACAGCGTCCAGTTGAATGAAGCCTGTTCCTCCGGATGCGGTTCTTTCATCGAGACCTTCGCCAAATCGCTGAACTATAGCGTGGCAGATTTTGCAAAAGCCGCTCTTTTTGCCAAGCATCCCATCGACCTTGGCACCCGCTGTACCGTGTTCATGAATTCCAAGGTAAAGCAAGCCCAGAAAGAAGGAGCTGAAGTCTCCGATATCTCAGCCGGTCTGGCTTACTCTGTGATTAAGAACGCTCTGTATAAGGTCATCAAGGTCTCCGACGCCTCTGAGCTTGGCAAGCACATCGTAGTCCAGGGGGGTACTTTCTACAACGACGCCGTCCTGAGGAGTTTTGAGAAGATTGCCGACTGTCATGCCATACGCCCAGATATCGCTGGGATCATGGGGGCATTTGGCGCAGCGTTGATCGCCAGGGAACGGTACGATTCCCAGAAAGAGACCACCATGCTCCCCATCGAGAAGATCAACACCTTGGAGTTCTCCACCACCATGGCCAACTGTAAGGGATGTACCAACAATTGTCGTCTGACCGTCAATAAATTCTCCGGCGGCCGCCAGTTCATCAGCGGAAACCGTTGTGAGAAAGGTCTGGGCAAAGAGAAGAATAAAAAACAGATTCCAAACCTGTTTGACTACAAATATAAGAAATTGTTTCACCGCCCCCCCCTGTCCCCCTTGGAGGCAACCAGAGGACAGGTCGGCATTCCCCGGGTCTTGAACATGTTCGAGGATTATCCTTTCTGGCACACCTTCTTCACCGAACTAAAATACCAGGTAGTCCTCTCCCCCAGCTCCAACCGGAAAATCTATGAGCTGGGCATCGAGTCCATCCCCAGTGAATCCGAGTGTTATCCCGCCAAGCTGGCCCATGGGCACGTCTCCTGGCTGATCCGAAAGGGCGTGAAGTTCATCTTCTACCCCTGCGTCCCCTATGAGCGGGTAGAGTTTCCAGACGCAGTCAACCACTTTAACTGCCCCATAGTCACATCCTACGCGGAGAACATCAAGAACAATGTGGATGAGCTGGACGATCCATCCATCCATTTCGCCAACCCATTCCTGGCTTTTACCTCGGAGGACATCCTCACCGACCGGCTTGTAGCTGAATTCTCCAAGATTCCGGAGGAAGAAGTCCGCCAGGCGGCGCACAAAGCCTGGGTAGAGTTGGAATCCACAAGGAAAGACATCGAGAAAAAAGGGGAAGATGTGTTGGCCTGGATGAAACGGACCCATCACCGGGGTATTGTCCTGGCCGGACGCCCCTACCATGTGGACCCAGAAGTACATCACGGCATTCCCGAACTGATCAACAGCTATGACATCGCTGTACTCACCGAAGACTCCGTCTCTCATCTGGCAAAGATCGAGCGTCCTCTCAGAGTCAATGACCAGTGGATGTACCACTCCCGCCTATACGCAGCCGCCAATTTCGTGAAGACCAGGGATGATCTGGATCTGATACAGCTAAACTCTTTTGGCTGTGGACTGGACGCCGTCACCACGGACGAAGTCTACGAGATTCTGGAGCGAAGTGGGAAGATCTACACCTGCCTGAAAATCGACGAGGTGAACAACCTGGGCGCCGCCCGGATCAGAATCCGTTCTCTGATCGCTGCGCTCAAAGTAAAAGAAAAACAGAGACAGCCCAGAACCATACAGCCGTCCTCGATCTACAAGGTACCCTTCACCAAAGAGATGCGCAAGAAGTACACCATCCTGTGTCCCCAGATGTCTCCCATTCACTTCTCCATCCTCCAGGCAGCCTTCAATGCCAGCGGATACCACTTGGAAGTGTTACCCAATGACAACAAACAGGCCGTGGACGTGGGATTGAAGTATGTCAACAATGATGCCTGCTATCCCTCCCTGATGGTGGTGGGACAGGTGATGCAGGCTCTGCTCTCCGGAAAATACGATCTGAACCGGGTGGCGGTGATCATGAGCCAGACCGGCGGCGGTTGCCGGGCTTCCAACTACATCGCCTTTATCCGGCGGGCTCTGGAAAAAGCCGGCATGGAGCAGATTCCTGTAATCTCTGTGAATCTAAGCGGCCTGGAGAGTAACCCCGGCTTTAAACTGACTCCTAAATTGATCCAACGGGTGGCCTACGGCGGCGTCTTCGGGGATATCTTGATGAAATGCGTCTACCGGATGCGCCCCTATGAGGTCAAAAAAGGCTCTGTCAACCGGATGCACAGAAAATGGGAGCGCCGCTGTATTCAGTTTGTCAGCGATCCAAAAGTCACCCACAAGAAATTCAAATGGATGTGCCGAAAGATGATCGAGGAATTTGACCAGATCCCCATCACAGATCAAGTAAAACCCCGGGTTGGCATCGTGGGCGAGATCCTGGTAAAATTCCTGCCCGCCGCCAACAACTATCTGGCCGAGTTGCTGGAATCTGAGGGCGCCGAGGCTGTAGTCCCAGATCTCATCGATTTCCTGTGCTACTGTTTTTACAACCAGAATTTCAAAGTACAATACCTAGGCGCTAAGAAATCCTCCGCCGTCACCGCCAACATGGGCATCAAGGCCTTAGATTGGGTTCGGAGCGCGGCCAACGAAGCCTTTGCCAAGAGCAAGCACTTCGAGCCCTCCGCCGACATTCGGGATCTGGCGCGGATGGCGCGCCCCATCGTCTCCAACGGCAATCAGACCGGAGAGGGATGGTTCCTGACCGGAGAGATGTTGGAATTGATCCACAGTGGCACACCCAACATCGTGTGTACCCAGCCATTTGGCTGTCTACCCAATCACATTGTAGGTAAGGGCGTCATCAAACAGATCCGCAAACAGTATCCTCAGGCCAATATCGTGGCCATCGACTACGATCCCGGCGCCAGTGAAGTGAATCAGCTCAACCGAATCAAGCTGATGCTCTCCACCGCCCAGAAGAACCTGAAAAAAGGCACACGGACAAACTGACGGATACATAGAATGAGACAAAAAAAAGAACAAGTTTCCTGCGGGAATCTCCCGCAGAACTTGTTCTTTTTTTCATCACAGCAATCGCAGCTTACCAGCCAGCCGGACCATCAGCCCACCGCCAGGCAGCCCGGCCATCTGCTCCGGGGAAGGATGCGCGATCTTAAAGTAGACCACGAAGTACACCAACCCTCCAAGGGCGATGGCCAAAGCCAGACAGAGCACATTGACCGGCAGAATATAATACAGACCATAGTAGACGCCCCCGGCCACTGCTCCCATAGGAATAGAGGCCAACAACGGGGGCAGATAAGCCTTTCTCCAGGGATTCCGGTAGCCCATATACTTTTTCATAGCCCGGTCGTTGAGCACACACATCACCACTGCATAGACAATCATCGCACACACAATGGTGTAGACTCCCAGGTCTGTCGCCAACAGTAGGACGGCCATAACCACGATGTCCACCACCAGAGAAATCGCCGCGTTGATCATTGGGATCTTCGGTTTTCCAATTCCCTGAAGCACCCCGTTGGAGATATTAGAACAGCCGTTCAAGACGATTGTCACCGCACCGATGGCCAGAATATTGGCTGCCACAGAGGTGGACACCGGAAACAGCAGACGAGTGACCGGTCCGGCCAGAACCGCCAGTCCCACTGCCGCTGGGATAGATATCAACATACTGATCCAAGTGGCTTGATCCGTCTTCCCATTGGCGCTGCGGACGTCCCCATAGGCATAGTGCGCGGAGACTTCCGGTATCATCGAGGTGGGGGCTGTGCTGGCCAACGTCAGCGGGATGTTAATGATAGTCATAAAGTAAGAGTTCTGACTGTACAGAGCCTTCACCACATCCTCCGCCACGCCTTTATATTCCATGATGGACGAGTACATATAGCTGTTGATATAGCCATTCACATTATAGATGAATGCACTCAAGATAATAGGAGACGCAATCAAGACGATCGTTCGCAGGACTTCCCCGTAACTCTCATCCTCAGAGACCCGGTCCCTGGCAATTCTCTTGCGGATATACTTCTTGTTGACCCCATAGATCAGCAACATCAGCAGAAGAGCCGACAGCACGCCGGCTCCCGTTCCCATAGTCGCCCCCGCCGCTCCCCACCTCTGTTGAACAGAACCTGAGGCAGAGGCAAAGCTCACCTGCATAAAATGCACCATCAAAAGCGCGACGCAAGCGTTGGCCACCTTCACCACATCCTCCGCCACGCCTTTATATTCCATGATGGACGAGTACATATAGCTGTTGATATAGCCATTCACATTATAGATGAATGCACTCAAGATAATAGGAGACGCAATCAAGACGATCGTTCGCAGGACTTCCCCGTAACTCTCATCCTCAGAGACCCGGTCCCTGGCAATTCTCTTGCGGATATACTTCTTGTTGACCCCATAGATCAGCAACATCAGCAGAAGAGCCGACAGCACGCCGGCTCCCGTTCCCATAGTCGCCCCCGCCGCTCCCCACCTCTGTTGAACAGAACCTGAGGCAGAGGCAAAGCTCACCTGCATAAAATGCACCATCAAAAGCGCGACGCAAGCGTTGGCCACCTGCTCCAGAATCTGCGACAGGGAGGTAGGCATCATATTCCGGTAAGCCTGGAAATATCCTCGGAACACTCCCAAAATACCCGACAGAAAGATCGTCGGCGAGAGAACCCTCAGAGCCAGGCGGGCGTTGGACATATTATTGGGAATCAGAATCGAGGCTCCGAACAGACAGAAGAGAGCCACCACGCCTCCCACCACCACAGCATAGATCAGCGCCCCCCGGAAGACTTTCTGCGCATCCCGGTAACGGCGAAAAGCAATCTTCTCCGCCATAATCTTGGACACTGCCTGGGGAATGCTAAACGAGGCAATCATCAGTAGGATAAAATAAATATTTTGGGCGAACTGAAAACAGGCAAACCCCTCATTTCCCAACATGGAGGACAGCGGCCTCTTGTAGATCAATCCGATGATCTTGGAGATCAAGGCGGCCACCATCAGAAAAGAGGCATTTTTTACCAAAGTATTGTCTTTCTTACTCATCTAGCTCTTCTCCATCCCCTTATCTGCCACCGGGCACATTCTCAATCTGCCAGTCAATAGGCTCTACGCCGTTGGCTCTGAGGAACTCATTGGCCTGGCTAAAATGCTTACACCCAAAGAACCCACGGTAAGCGGACAGCGGACTTGGATGAGGCGCCTCCAGGATCAGGTGCTTGGGATTGCGGAGCATACTCTTCTTCATCTGGGCCGGTTTTCCCCACAGCAGAAAGACCATGGGACGATCCTGTTCGTCCAGAACCTTTATGGCCGCGTCTGTGAATTCCTCCCAGCCGATCCCCCGGTGGGAATTGGCCTGGTGGGCACGCACAGTCAATACCGTGTTCAACAGAAGCACGCCTTGCTTGGCCCACTTTTCCAGATATCCATTGTTGGGGAAATAACAGCCCAGGTCGTCATGGAGTTCCTGGTAGATATTCACCAGAGACGGCGGAATCTCCACGCCTTTTCTCACCGAGAAGCACAATCCATGGGCTTGCCCGTCATTGTGATAGGGATCCTGCCCTAAGATCACCACCTTCACCTGATCCAGAGGTGTAAAATGGAAGGCGTTGAACATCTCCTGGGCCGGAGGAAATATCTTCCTCGTCTGGTACTCCTCCAAAACTTTCTTGTACAATTCTACATAATAAGGCTTCCGAAACTCCCCCTTGAGAGCTTCCAACCATTCACCATCCAATGCTGCCATACTCTGACTCCTTTATCTTCTGACCGGCACTCCTCTGTGTGCCAGGTAATCTTTTACTTCACTTATCTCCAGTTCCTTATAATGGAACAGCGACGCCGCCAGAGCAGCGTCTGCCTTTCCCACCGTCAATCCATCGTAGAAGTGTTCTAATTTTCCCGCCCCCCCAGAGGCAATCACCGGAATCGATACACTCTCAGCAATCGCGCTGGTCAAAGAAAGGTCATACCCGTTCTTAGTGCCGTCGCAGTCCATGCTGGTCAGCAAGATCTCCCCGGCTCCCAAGGCCTCCGCCTTCTTCGCCCACCACAGGGCGTCAATCCCCATGTCCACGCGGCCTCCGTTCTTATAGATATTCCAGCCGCTCTGATCCGGCCTTCTCTTGGCGTCGATGGCCACCACCACACATTGACTGCCAAACTTCTCCGCCGCCTCAGAGATTAACTCGGGACGTTCAATGGCTGCAGAGTTGACGGAGATCTTATCCGCCCCCTCCCGCAGCAGGGTCTTGAAATCCTCCACTGTCCGGATCCCCCCTCCCACTGTGAAGGGAATAAAGACATTGGCGGCAACCTGGCGCACCATCTCCACCACCGTTTTCCTCTGGTCAGAGGAGGCTGTGATATCCAAGAACACCACCTCGTCAGCCCCAGCCTTGTCATAGGCCTTGGCCACTTCCACAGGGTCTCCAGCATCCTTCAGGTTCACAAAATTAATCCCCTTGACCACACGTCCATTTTTCACATCCAGACATGGGATAATTCGTTTCGTAAACATCACCGTTCCCCCCGATCCAACTTCGCAAAATTCTTCAGCATCTCCAGTCCCCAGCGACTGCTCTTTTCCGGATGAAACTGACAGGCGAACACATTTCCCTGTTCCACCGACGCGTGAATCGTAACCCCGTACTGGGTGGTCGCCCTGACAATGGAGGGATCTTTGGCTTTGAGATAATACGAGTGCACAAAATACACGTAAGTCTCCTGTGGAATTCCCCGGAACAGTCTGCCACCTTCAGAGAACCGCAGAGAATTCCACCCCATATGGGGAATCTTCAGTTCGCTCTGGGACGGGATACGCAAAATCTCACCCTCCAGAATTCCCAGCCCTTCCACCCCAGGACTCTCCTGACTGGACTCAAATAACAGTTGAAGTCCCAGGCAGATCCCAAGAAACGGCGTCCCTCTCTCCACAATCTGGTGAATCACAGGAACCAATCCATAATCTCTTAAATTGGCCATGGCGTCCCCGAAACTTCCCACCCCCGGTAGAATCACCTTGTCCGCGGCCAGCAGCTCTTCCGGGTCGCGGGTGACCACGGAATGCTCCCCCAGATGATCCAGGGCCTTTTCCACACTCTTGATATTTCCCGCATCGTAATCGATAATTCCAATCATACCAACCTCCGCGCTTGCCTTCTCTCTCGCTCTGCTTTTGGATATTAGTATACTCCAAAAAAGCCCCAGGGTCAAAGTGAATCTTCGCCTGGGGCCTTTTTTGTCGAATTTTCTACTCTCTTCTCTCCAATTGGAACCAGAACTCCACGCCGTTCTCATAGTTCTCCACACCGCACTGCTGCCCCATGGACTCCATGATAGCTTTCACGATGGACAGGCCGATGCCGCTGCCACCGTATTCCCGGGTCCTAGCCTTGTCCACCTTATAGAACTTGTTCCAGACCTGGCCCAGATCTTCCTCCGGAATAGAGTTACCTGTGTTAAACACTGTCACACGGACAGTCTTCTCATCTCTCTCGAGAATCTTAATCTCCACAATCTTGTGATCGTCCAGGTGATTCAACGCATTGGTGAAATAGTTGGTGATCACCTCCTCGATCTTAAATTCATCCGCCCAGACCATGACCGGTGCCTGGCTGCGAAAAATCACCTGGGCCTCCTTCTGCTGCACCAAGATATCTGAGGCCTGGATGACGCCTTGGATCACCTCCACCAGGTCAAATCTCTCCATGGTCACCATGTCGACTCCCGACTCCAATTGATTCAGGTTCAGAAGATTCCGAACCAGCTTATTCATCTTCGCCGCCTCGTCTATAATCACGTCGCAATAGAATTCCCGGCTCTCAGGATCCTCTGTGATATTCTCCCTAAGTCCCTCCGCATATCCCTGTACCAGCGCAATGGGAGTCTTCAACTCGTGGGATACATTGTTTAGGAACTCAATTCTCTTCTCATCAATCCGGATCTTCTCCTCTATATCCCTCTGGAGCTGTCCGTTGGCCTCTTTGAGCTCAGAGACTGTGGACTGAAGCTGTCCGGACATCAGGTTAAAATTCTCACCCAACATATCAATCTCATTGCCAGCCCTACCCTCATACTTCACGCCGAAGTCCAACTGGGCCATCCGCTTGGACAACCCTGTCAACTGGCTGATGGGCTCCGTAATCCTCCTGGTGAGAACCGCGATGAGCAGAAAGCTAAAGACCAAAACCCCCAAGGCCACATAGAAGTAAAATCCTTTGGAGACATTCACACTCTCCCGGATACTCTCCAATGGCGTCCGGATAATGCAGTAATTCTCATTGTCCAATTGACCCCAGATCTCCACGTAATCCATCCCCACGAAATTGTCTTTGCTCTTCTGGACCACATAGTGTTTGGTTTTCTCCAGGACTTTCGTCTCCACCTTTTTCTTCTCAATACCGTACAGATAGCCAAACAGCCGGGAGGCCAGCATATCTTTCTCCCCCACACCCCCGATGACCGTTCCCTCCGGATTTAGCACCACCCAACTTAGATTCTGCTCTGAGCTGTCTTTCATCCAGTCGTCTGTGATCTCCTCGTTCTCACTGAGATATTCCAATTTCGTGAAAGATTTCTTCAGGACAGCCTCCTTTTGAGAGATATAATAGTCCTCCAAAAAAAATTGGTTGATCAACAAAATCGCCGCCAAAAACAGAAAGATCAGCACGGTAAAAATGACTGTGATCTGAAAACGCAGGGTACGGAACTTCTCCGCTCTCATTCCTCCACCTCGAACTTATATCCCATACCCCAGACAGTCTTGATATAATCCCCCTTGTCCCCCAGCTTACTTCTCAACTTCTTCACATGAGTGTCGATGGTCCTGGCGTCTCCGAAATAATCGTAATTCCAGACGGAATTTAAGATTTTCTCCCTGGACAGGGCGATTCCTTGGTTCTCAATAAAATAAGATAAAAGCTCAAACTCCTTGAAACTAAGCTCCACCGGCTTCTCATCCACCGTCACCTGGTGAGCCGCCTTATCCACCACAATTCCCCCCACGCTCAGCACTTCGTCCATACTGGTCTGCCCGGTACGCCGAAGAATCGCCTCCACCCGTGCCACGAGAATCTTAGGGCTAAAGGGTTTGGAGATATACTCGTCCACCCCCAGCTCAAATCCCAACAGTTCATCCCGCTCGTCTCCCCTGGCTGTCAACATGATAATGGGTACCTTGGAATTCTTACGGATCTCTCTGCAGACTTCCCAGCCATCCATCTTCGGCATCATCACATCCAGAATCACCAGGGCAATATTCTTATCCGAATAGAAAAGGTCCACAGCCTGCTCACCGTCCGCCGCCTCCACAACGTCAAAATTCTTGCGCACCAAGAAATCCTTGACCAGTTTGCGCATTCTGCTCTCGTCGTCTACCACTAATATTTTCAAAGCGTCCATCTTCCGCCATCCTCCTTTTTCCAAAACTATAACAAAGATTTATGTTCCTTCTGTGAACGATTCGCCAGTCCGGCGCGCAATTTCACGCCTTCTCGCCCTCCCTGTGAAATCGCTGTTTTCTGTACATATTATAGCCTATCTTTTTTTATTTTTCCACTCTATCATGGTATGATAGACATAATTACAGACGCAGAAATAATTTTCGCAAATTGGCTTCCTTCTGCATCCAATCTCCCTTATTTCCCGTCTAATGTATGAAAACTATTTACAGCCGGCTAAAAATACCCGAGAGGAGGATCCTTTTGTGGACGTATTGATTCGCAAAGCGAGAAAGCAAGACCCTGACGCCTTCTGCCAACTGATGGACTTACACATGCAAAGTATGTACAAAGTGGCAAAGGCTTACCTGAAAAACGAGGAGGATGTGGCTGACGCCATCCAGGAAACCATCTTAACCTGCTACGAAAAACTACAGACGTTAAAGCAGAACCGCTATTTTAAGACCTGGCTCACCCGGATTCTGATCAATAAATGCAAGGACATTCTCGCATCCCAGAAAAAGATACAACCTATGGAGGCGCTTCCTGAGAAAGGCAAGCACTGCACCGGCTACGCGGACGTAGAGTGGTGCGTGCTACTGGAACCTCTGGACGAGAAGTACCGGACAGTTCTGCTGCTCTACTACATGGAGGGCTTTACCATCCGGGAGATCGCCCATATCCTAGACATGAAAGAACCCACAGTGAAATCAAGACTTCAGCGGGGCCGCAGCTATCTGGCAGCCGCTTACCATTCCCCAAAGGAGGAAACCATATGAAATCTCAACTGGAACAAGAATTAAGACAACAATTGCAACAGGAAGTCCCCATCCCTGAGGCTGTACAGAAAAAGGCCAACCAGGCATATCTCCAGATCAAAAACGGCCAGGTCTCCCAGGAGACTTCCGCCCCCACTCCCCGCCTATGGATAAAAAGAACAGCCGCCGCCTTCGGCTCTGTGGCCGCCGCCCTATTTCTGGGCTTTCTACTCTGCCTGTCCAATCCTGTCATGGCCGAGGATCTCCCCTTGGTGGGAAATCTGTTCTCCAGACTCCAAGACCAGGTCAGTTTCTTCGGAGATTTTCAGAGCCACAGCGTCCCCTTAGACTCCACTGAGGAAGACGCTGGATTCCAGCAATCTGATTCTCAGCCCTCCGCATATTCCAAGACTGCCAACGGTCTGACGGTCACACTCTCAGAAGTCTACACCGATCCACAGGCCGTCTACCTGACAGTGCTGATGGAGACTGAGGACGCCTTTCCAGACACTATGATCGACCAGAACGGTCAACTGGTCCTGTCCATGAACACCCTGGAGACCTACGACTTCGTCTCCCCCACAGAGGAACAAGACGAAGAGAACCTGACATACCTAGAGGGAGAATTCATCGACGACCATACCTACTCCTGCATTCTGCGCCTGGACTTAAACAATCTCAAGACAGAGATCCCGGACAACTTCCATCTGGATCTACAGATTCAACAGATCCAAGGACAACTGGCCGATCCTCAGGTCTGGGACAGCGGCTACACCGAGGAGGAACTCTCTGCCATGTCTGACGAACAGTGGAAAGAAGTGATGAACCAGATGCCTGAGGAATATCTGGAATTCCCCAACTCCTATGAGAATTACTGGTACGATGGGCCTTGGGATTTCTCCTTGGATCTCACAGTGGACTCTTCCCGCACGCAGACCATCCAGATCGACGAGATTGGAGAGCACGGCGCCGGACTCTCCTCCGTGGTTCTCTCCCCCTATGAACTGATCGTCAACGATCTCTACAGCGACGACGTCTCTGCCTCTGATTTCTTCTGCGTGGCCCTGGACGCCAATGGTAATAAACTGCCTTACAATGACTCAGAACCTTCTTGTAACGCATTCACCATCCAGGATCGGGATATTTCCACTGTAGATATCTATATACTGGACTATATGGAATACATGGATGAGCTAAAAGGCGAGGAGAACTATAACGACAACGAGACGAAACCGGAGGAGGAGAAATGGAGCACCCTCCTGGATGAGCACTGTCTCTATCACACCACTTTGCACCTGGACAAAATTGAATAGATCCACACCACCGCCTGCCCCGAGAACATCCTTGGGGCAGGCGAAATTTTTTCTCCCACACACCGCCACAGCCAGACAAGGGATACCAGCTTTACGTCCGCCCCATCGGCAATCCTCCCAACTTCCCGCCAAGCCAAAACGCTCCCTTCCTTTTCTCCGTAGATTATGGTATCATGGTAACAGCGGTGGGAGTAAGCAGGTAAAGGCCCCTTCCCAGGTGGCCGAAGATCTCCTGCCAAGAATTTATCCTTTAGAAAATCAGGTATATCATCATGAGTCAAACCTATTGTATATTTGCCGCCCAATACCTTCCCCACTTAGGAGGGGTGGAGCGGTATACCTACCACTTGGCCAGGGAGCTGACTGCCAGAGGAGACCGGGTGGTGATCGTCACCTCCAACGTACAGAGGTTGCCCTCCCAAGAGCTTGTGGACGGAGTGCTGGTCTACCGCTTCCCCTGTCTCAATCTCCTGGATGGCCGTTTCCCTGTGTTAAAGCCCACCGGAGATTTCTGGAAGATCCACAGAGCATTGAGACACCGCCACTTTGATAAGGTGATTGTCAATACCCGCTTCTATCCCCATTCTCTGTACGGCGTACTCTTCGGCAGAATCCGCAAGGCTAAGACTATCGTCATCGACCATGGCTCCAGCCACCTGACTGTCCATAACCCTTTCTGGGACACAGTGGGAGGGTGGTATGAGCACCTGTTCACCAAAGTCTTACAGTTATTCTGCAGAGACTACTACGGCGTCTCACAGGCCAGTATCCAATGGCTGCGGCACTTTCATATACAGGCCAAAGGGGCGCTCTACAACGCCATAGACCTCCGTGAGATCCAAGATTGCCTCAGCCATCCACAGCGGGATTTCCGCCAGGAGAATCAGATTCCCGAGACGGCCTGTGTGATCACCTTCACCGGAAGGCTTCTGAGAGAAAAAGGACTTCTTCCACTGGTGGAGGCCTTCAAAGCCCTTCAGAGCCTCCGCTCAGACCTTTATCTGTGCATCGCCGGAGACGGGGACTTGGAGAAGGAATTGATCTCTCTGGCAGACAGCCACATCAAACTGCTGGGCCGGCTTAGCAGTTCAGAGATCATCGATCTGCTGCACGCCACAGACATCTTCTGTCTCCCCTCCGTGTCCGAAGGCTTCTCCACCTCCCTTCTGGAGGCGGCCGCCTGCAAGAACTACATTGTGGTGACAGCCAGCGCCTGCCCCTATGAATTATTGCCGGATACCTCCTACGCCACCATCCTGCCCACGCTGTCCGTCTCTGCCATCCAGGAGGGATTGCAGCAGGCACTGGAGAACCCCATCCTGAGAAATCAGGCCGTAGAGCAGACTTACCGCAGACTAAAAGAGCACTTCACCTGGGACATTGTCACAGACAAAATCCAATCTCTGTAGAGAAGAATCCCCGTGAAAAAGCTCATTTTCATAAATAAAAGACTGATTATCCAATAAATAAGAGAGATACTTCCATGAAAAACTTAGTGATCATACCCGCTTACAACGAAGAGGCCAACATCAAGAAAACCATAGAAAAGCTAAAATGCCACGCAAGAGTCTTTGACTTCATCGTCATCAACGACTGTTCCACCGATCAGACTCGGAAGATTCTGGAGGAAAACCATTATCCCCATATCAATCTTCCCATCAACCTGGGAATCGGTGGCGCCGTACAGACCGGTTATCTCTACGCCTGGGAGAACGGATACGACTCAGCCGTCCAGGTGGACGGTGACGGGCAGCACGATCCTGCCTTCCTGGAGGAGATGGTCGAGACCATGAAAGAGGAACAGGCAGACATGGTCATCGGCTCCCGTTTTATCCGCCGGGAGGGATTCCAATCCTCCTTCACCCGGAGACTGGGCATCCACTATTTCACCGGCTTAATCCGCCTGCTCACCGGACAGACCATCACCGATCCCACCTCGGGACTTCGGCTGGTCAACCGGGAGATCATCTCCCTCTTCGCCTCCCACTACCCCAAAGATTACCCGGAACCGGAGAGCACCGTCTGTGTGCTCAGGAGACAAAAAAAAGTGGTTGAGATCCCTGTCATCATGCAGGAACGCACCGGTGGCGTCTCCTCAATCTCCCCCTTAAAATCCATCTACTACATGATCAAAGTCACGCTGGCCATTCTGATCGAATGGATTCGCCGCTGAGAAAGGAATCCTTATGAACGTCAAATTGCAAATCATCATCGCTCTGATCATACTGGCCTGTCTGGTCGGTTTGATCAACATGATCCGCAAAAACCATCTGGAATTAAAATATGCCCTGTCCTGGATTTTATTGGGGGTGGGAATCCTAATCTTTGATCTCTTCCCCTATCTCACCAGCTTTCTGGCCACTTTGCTGGGCATCGAGATTCCCATCAACATGTTGTTCTTCCTAGGATTTTGCTTCTCCTTGCTGATCATCTTCTCCCTGACGGTGGCCATCTCCCGCCTATCCCGAAAAGTCACCAAGCTGACCCAGGAGCTGGCTCTCTTGAGAAAAGAATTGGAGGACGCAGAACACTCCTCACACAATTAGCACAATAAAATTCAGGTGTCCAAAGCCATCTGCGATCCAGATCCCGGAAAATTCCGGGAAAAAGATACGGGCTTGTGACACCTGAATCCAACTTAGGAGATATTATGGAACGTCTATTTCACTACCAGATCACCGAATCGCAGGAAGGTTGTACTGTGAGGGGGTACCTGCGCTCCCTGGGATATTCCCGCAACCTAATGTTACATCTGAGACAAACCCCTCGGGGACTTTTGCACAATGGGGAGGCTACTTACGGCAGCGCCGTACTGCGGGCTGGGGACACCTTGGATATCCTCTTAAAGGAAGATCCCGCTGCTTCACAGATCTCTCCCATCCCTATGAAACTTCAGATACTGTACGAAGATGAGGATCTCCTGGTCCTGAACAAGCCAGCCGACACTCCCATCCACCCCTCCGCAGGCAACCATCACAATACCCTCGCCAACGGCGTCGCCTACTATTTTCAGAGCAAAGGAGAATCTTTCGTCTACCGCTGTATCAACCGACTGGACCGGGACACCACGGGAGCCTTAATCCTGGCCAAACATGCCTACGGCGCCTCCTTGCTGTCCTCAGCCATCCAGCGCCGCCAGATCCACCGCACCTATCTGGCCTTGGTGGAAGGCTCCTGCCCCGACCAAGGTATCATCCGCGCTCCCATCGCCCGGAAACCCACTTCCATCCTGGAACGGGAAGTCAACGCTCAGACTGGGGCGCCTGCCTGCACCCACTACGAATGTCTGGACCGCCGAAACGGCCTGTCCCTGGTGCAATTGCGTCTGGAGACTGGCCGGACCCATCAGATCCGTGTGCACATGCTCCATCTGGGCTATCCACTGTTGGGGGACTACCTATATCACCCGGAATATAGCCGGATTCACCGGGTCTCCCTGCACTCCTACCAGTTGGATTTTGTCCACCCAATCACCGGGCAGCCCCTGTGCCTGTGCGCTCCTGTGCCGGAGGACTTCCTGATAGCCTGGGGGACAGATCCGTCAGGCCAACATCCTTGACACGCGGAGACCGGATTGTTCTCCTCTCTCCCGGCAGTTCTGTCTCCGCTCCTAATGGCGAAAGACAATCTCTCCGGTGTTCTCATCCATGGACTCGATAATGGCCAGGGACTCGATTCGAATTCCCTGAGACCGCAACAGATCTCCCCCCTGTTGAAATCCTTTCTCGATTACGATCCCCGCGCCCACCAACTCGGCTCCTGAGAGCTGCACCAGCTCAGCCAGCCCCTCCAGGGCCATACCGTTGGCCAGAAAGTCGTCAATCAACAACACCTTATCCCCTCTGCCCAGAAATTCTTTCGCCACCAGAATGTCATAGACACGGCCATGGGTGAAGGACTCCACTTTTGTGGTGTATACGTCCCCCGCAATGTTCTTCGTCTGGTTCTTCTTGGCAAAGACCACCGGTACATGGAAGGACTGGGCCGCCACACAGGCAATCCCAATGCCTGAAGCCTCAATGGTCAGGATCTTGTTGATCTGCTGGCCCTCAAAGCGCTTCTTGAATTCTTCTCCGATCTTACTGAACAATTCGATGTCCATCTGGTGATTCAAAAAACTGTCCACCTTCAGGACATTTCCCTCTTTGATTTTTCCGTCTCTGCGAATTCTCTCTTCCAATAATTGCATCTTGCTCTCTCCTGCTTCTCTTCTCGGGTTTCAAGTCCAACTCTCCCCCTTCCGGGCGGGAATATTTGACGTCTGAGCCCTTTTTTGTGTGACTATCATTTTACCCATTTCCCCATAAAAATGCAAGATCTTTCCTGCAGTTTTCCCAAATAGCCATAGGCCTATGAGCTTTATTTGTCTCTCCCACCTTGTAACCGCCCAGATTTTTTGCTAAAATAGGCTCAGCATCATTACAAGCGTAACAGAGAGGAGAGCAAAATATGGAAAAAATCGCAAGCTTTACCATAGACCATATAAAACTGCAGCCAGGTATCTATGTCTCCCGGAAGGATCAGGTAGGCGACCACGTGATCACCACCTTTGACATCCGCATGACCTCCCCTAACCAAGAGCCCGTCATGAACACTGCGGAATTGCACGCCATCGAACACTTGGCCGCCACCTACCTGCGCAACCAGCCGGACTTTCAGGACAAGATTATCTACTGGGGTCCCATGGGCTGCCGCACTGGCAACTATCTGTTGATGAACGGAGATTTCACTTCCCAGGAGATCGTCCCTTTGATGATTGAGACTTTTGAGTTCATCCGGGACTTCGAGGGAGAAATCCCCGGAGCCACGCCTATGGACTGCGGAAACTACCTGGACATGAACTTAGGGATGGCCAAATACCTGGCCAAGAAGTATCTGGAGGAAGTTCTCTACCACATCACCCCAGACCGCCTTACCTACCCTCAGTGATGTTCCGTCCCCAGATGGAAACTCCGTGAGAGTTCCCTGTGATAGAAAAGACAAACAGAGGCGGCGCTCTAATTCAGAGTGCCGCCTCTTTGACTATTCTGGAAGACTTCACTTGTGCCGTCCGTCTTCTATAGATACTTTTTCCCACATACCTTCGCCGGTGACAGCCAAGCCAAAAACTCTCTCAAGATTCTTTCTTCTCCGGTGTCTTCTCGGCTACTTCTCCTTCCGTAACCTGCCCTGGTTCTTTTTTCATTCCCCTCTGGGACATCTTCGCGTAGGTCTTGTGCTCTCCCACATACTTATAGGCCGGACGGATGATCTTGCCAGCGTTGACCAGCTCCTCAATCCGGTGGGCACACCAGCCGGAGATCCTGGCGATGGCAAAGATCGCCGTGAACAATTCCTTGGGCAGACGCAGCATACTGTACACAAACCCACTGTAGAAGTCCACGTTGGCGCATAAAGGTTTAAACAGTTGCCGTTTCTCCGTGATGGCTTCCGCCGCGATTCTCTCCACCCGCTCGTACAAGGCAAATTCTTCCTCACGTCCCTTCTCCACAGACAAGGCCTTCGCGTATTTTTTCAGGATCACAGCCCTTGGGTCGGACAGGGTATAAACTGCATGGCCCATCCCGTAGATCAAACCGCTGTGATCAAACACTTTACCGTCCAGCATATCGTCCAGATAGCAGCGGATCTCCTCCTCATTCTCCCAGTCCTTAATGTGTTCTTTAATATCTGTGAACATATCCTGAACCTTCAAGTTGGCGCCGCCGTGGCGGGGACCCTTCAGGGAGCCCAGGGAGGCCGCTATGGCCGAGTATGTGTCTGTCCCAGTGGAAGAGATCACATGGGTGGAGAAGGTAGAGTTATTTCCACCGCCGTGCTCTGCGTGGAGAATCAACGCCACATCCAGAACTTTCGCCTCCAGGTCGCTGTACTCCCCATCATTTCTCAACAGACGCAGAATGTTCTCCGCTGTGGACAGCTCTGGAAGTGGATAGCGGATAATCAAGTGCTCCCTCTTGTGATAATGGCGGTAGGCCTGGTAGCCATAGACAGAAATCAACGGCATCTGAGCGATGAGACGCAGGGATTGATTCAACACATTGGGGATAGAGATATTGTCCGGATCCTCATCGTAGGAGTACAAAGTCAACACCGATTTCTGCAACATGTTCATCATGTTGGCGCTGGTGGACTGCATGATGACCTCCCGCACAAAATTATCCGGGAGATCCCGGTAATAGCTGAGGATCTGACGAAAATCGTAAAATTGCGCCTCGGTGGGCAGACATCCGAACAGCAGCAGATAAGTCACCTCCTCGAAGGTCCATCTCTCGTGCTCCGTTCCCCGGATCAAGTCCCCCACACTGTAGCCCTGATAAAACAGTTCCCCATCCACTGCCCGTTTACGGCCGTTGACCATGCGGTAAGAATTCACGTCCGAAATCTCGGTCAACCCGGTGAGTACACCCTTACCGTTGGAGTCACGCAGCCCTCTCTTCACATCGTACTCTATGTACAGATTGGGATCGATCTTTCCCGATGCTCTACAGTACTCCACCAGTTGCGTCATCTTATTGTGCACATCGTTTGCTTTCATTTATCCATACCATCCTTTCTGATTCACGGGCAATGGTCAACGAATTGAGTCTCTCTCTTCTGGCCTTCCGTGCAAACTTTGCCGGCCCATAGAACACACACTGTCATGGCAGTGCCCTACAGCGAACATAGCTCAAGTATAATATGAAAAATGTCGTTTTGTAAAGTTATTTTCCCAGGATTTCCCCAGGTTCCACTTAAAAATCCCTCTTTTCCAGGCAGATTATTTGATTATTTTCAGCGTTCTCTCTATTTCTCGATATTTTCTTCACTCTCCACGGCACTCACCGGCAGGAATCCACCACCACAAAGGGGTATCCCCCGCGCTCCCCATTGCCGGCAAAAGAGATTTTGTCCAGACGAAGGCGGAGCGCCGGGCGCACAGCATCGTTTCTCCTCCCCACAAAATTGGAGAAAGTCCCGCACCCACTTGTGAAATAGTACGCGAACTGCGTCTCGATCCCCGATGTCCTCAGCCACCAGCAGGTGTTGCCATTTTCCGCCTTGGTGTAACCATCGTTGACCGTAGCATATTGGGTATTTTGGACAGTCCTGGACTCGCTTTTCCTGTAATAATTTTTCATAAATCCATACTTGGGATTGGTGGACTCCCCCACCGAGAGCAGGAACACCTTGTCCACCACATCTCTCACAGGCTCAGACCGCCAAGCTTTGTTGACAGGAGTGCGGATCTCACTGTCGGCAATGGCAGAGATCTCACAGTTGGTGAAAGCTTTCTCCAGAAAAACCGTATTCAGCCACCTACGCATGGTGCAACTCTCCCAGGTAGCTTCTGTGAAAGTGTCGTTGATATTCCGGCTCTCCAGGCCATACTCTGACAGCAGAAGAATCGTATCTCTCTCCACCTGCAACACCCGCCACAGAATCGGCTCGCTGCCCACGGCGAAATTGCTGTTTTGTTGGTAACGTCCAAAATAAACCCGGTCTCCCTCCCAGGGGTCTTCCGGTGTGTAATTCTCCCCGCTCTTGGGGTTGGATATGGGAAGATCTGCCTGACTCACTTGTACCGTCATCTGCTTCTCAAGCTTCACCCCGGCGATCTCCCCGTGAGCCGTCACCCTGGTCTCCCCCGGGATGTTGCCTGACACCAGCGCGCAAAGGCCATCCTGCCGGACAGACGCGATCTTCTCATCCTCCACTTCATAGCGCATAGACGAGAAGATTCTGTAGTCCAGGGCCGGTACGATTCTGGCCGTCTTGCCCACTGCCACAGACATAGAAGTTCGCTCCTCCAGAGACTGCGCGCCGTCCATCCGGTAGACCGTGGCCGGATTGCACTTTAGTTTTAATTTCCCCACCAAAATTTGCACCGGAACCTCATAGCGGACCGTCTCCTCCTGACCGTTCTCGTCTGCGTACACGAACTGGCTGGACACTGTGGTCTCCCCGCCTTTTCTGCCCATCAGGACACCGTGGATCACTCCGGCCACCGATGGGTCGCCTACCTGGTGACTGCTCTTTATCACTTCCTTGCCCTCTATCTGCGGAACCACCAGTCTCAGCGTATTTCCCACATACATCTGGTATACCTTGGGAATCTTGGCCTTTTTCTTCTCTTTCGTCTGCGCCTTTTCCGCAGTTTTCACCTCCGTCTTATCCATCTTTGCCCCTGTGATACGGCCCCAAAGGCCACCTGTTATCTTTGCCATCTCACACCTCTTTCTTTTTCCCGTTTTCCGTTCTAGCCAAGTTCTGGAATCCCGTCAGACTGGTGAGCCTGGCGATAGATCTCACAACTGGCCTGGTGTTGACAGGACTTCTCCTGGCAGTACATCATGTCCAACTGCCAGCTTCCCTCACCCTGTATGTACTCGCAGCAGACACTCTGGACTCCATTACAGGTTCTACAGAATCCCGAAAAATATACTTCCCGGACCTCACCCATTTTCCATACGCCTCTCTTCCACTCCCAAACTCCCGCTGGTAAGACCTCGTTCCTTCTCTGACTTTGAGAGTTCTTCCTGTCCCAACATCTGCCACCATGGAATCTCTGGCTCGTGTACATCTCCCAGACGCCCCGTCTCATTGTAAGTCTCGAACTGTTCCTCGATGTTCTCCAAAACTTTGGCGTACTGGTGAAAGGCCGCCGCCAACTCTTCCCGGTGCTCAGGCTGTTTCTTGTAACAGATTCTGTGCTCCATGCTGGCCCAGAAATCCATGGCCATGGTCCGCAACTGTATCTCCACTGGAAAATACTCCATCGTATCCAGATAGTACACCGGGACTCCCACGATCAAGTGATAACTGCGGTATCCATTGGGTTTTGGATTGGTGATATAATCTTTCTCGCGGATGATAATCAGTTCCACATGCCGCTTCAATGCGTTGACCAGGTTGTGAATATCGTCCACAAAGTAGCAGATTACCCGGATTCCCGCAACGTCCAACAGGTGGTCCTTGGCGTTTTGCACACTGTCCGAGTATCCCATCCTGTCCAGTTTATCCTCGATGCTCTTTTTCTCTTTGACTCTCTCTTGAATATGGTGAATCGGCTCCGAGGATTTCAAATATAAGTTATGATTCAACACTTCCAGCTTCATGCGCATGATAGCGTCTGCATTCTGATACGGCTGTATAAAATCATAGTACTGCTCATTTGTCATTTTCGTGCTCCTTGTTCTTTTTCAGATCTCAGTGTCGGCCCTCTCAGCCATAACCTATTGGCTAGTGTAACACATAACTATGAACTTTTTATTGTTATTATCTAAATTTTTCAGTTTATCCTAAAACTTTCCTAAACCGCCCATCTTGCATTTTTCTCTCCTATCTACTATAATAAATGGACATAGGTTAAAAAACGCGGAGGAAACGAAATGAATCAAAAGCTATACGATGAGGCAGTTCGAGGCGAATTGCTGTCCAAACAACTCATCAGTACTTTGCTGGAATCCATCGACTACAACAGTATCTCTTTCATCAACTGGACCATCGAGGTTCTGGACATTATCAAGACTCGGCTGGAGAGGGGAGATAAGATTGTAGACGAGGTGTCTGGCGAGAAGTACACCGCCCACTCTTTTAAAAAATTTGTAGACCGTAACTTCTCTTCCTACATCTACAGCCAGGTCTACGGAGGCAGCGGCAAAAAAGAAAAAACTTACTTTTCCCTGGAAAGCCACGGAAACGGAGAGTACAGCCTTCTTCTGGCCAATTCTTCCAAGAACAAGACTTACCGATGGATCTCCAGTCTGAGCGAGCGTTTCTCGCTGGTGGAGATGATCGCCACAGGCATTGTCTACATCAAAGACCACAGGAGTGACAACTACACTCCATTTCTCTCAGAATCCGGCAAATACTGCCGTTACGACAAAACCAACGGAATCATCAAAGAGGTCTCTTAATTGTCAAAAGGCCGGCGCTTGCTGCGAACAAGCGCCGGCCTTTCTCTGTGTTATAGGAAAGTTCTCTGAACTCCCCTATAACACCAAAACGCTCCTGACAATACAGTCGTGGACAACTGTACCCGTGCAAGTATACGCCCTGACACGCGCTCTCACCCGCCCAATCTGTGTATAAAGAGGCCGCTCCGCAGCTTCGGCTCAAACCAAGTGGATTTGGGAGGCATCATCTCGCCTGCATCCGCAATCTGAATCAGCTCCTCAATGGTGGTGGGATACAGAGAAAAAGCAATCCCCTCCGTCCGGTCTGCCATAGCCTCCAATTCTTTTAACTCTTTGATTCCTCCCACAAACTGAATCCGCTGGTCAGTTCGCGGATCCCCAATCCCCAGGACTGGATCTAAAAGGTTTTCCTGGAGAATAGAGACGTCCAGGCTGGCCACCGGATCCCCAGAGTCATAGGAATCTTCCCGCGCTCTCAGATGGTACCACTGTCCCCCCAGGTACATGCCAAAACAGTGGCGTTCCATGGGCCTACAAGCCATGCCCGGGAAGAACAGCAATTCAAATCTCTGTCTCACTAAACTCAAGATCTCTTTCTCCGTCCAGCCATTGCGGTCTTTGACCACACGGTTATAGGGAAGAATCTTCAACCGACGACAGGGAAACAGTACGGAGAGGAAATAATTGAATTCCTCCTCTCCGGTGTATCCCGGGTGTTCCTCCCGCCTCTTTAATCCCACTTTCACCGCTGAAGCCGCGCGGTGATGGCCGTCTGCGATGTAGAAACTGGGGATCTCCCCCGACAGCCGGCGGATCTGTCCAATCGTCTCTTCCCCATGTATCACCCAGACCCGGTGGAAGATCCCGTCCTCCTCCTGGAAATCATACTCTGCGGCGTGTTCCTCCATCCAACGATCCATCAAGTCCAACAATTCATCCGAAAACCGCCCTGTGAGAAAGATCGGCCCAGTATTGGCGTCACAGGCATCCACATGGCGAATACGGTCCTCCTCCTTCTCCTCCCGGGTCAACTCATGGCGCTTGACCACTCCGCTCAGATAGTCGTCGATGGAAGCACAGCCCACCAGCCCGGTCTGTACATACTCGCCCATCTGCTGCTGGTAAATATAGTAACCGGACTGCTGATCCTGAATGTAGATCCCGTCTTCCTCCATCTTTTCCAAGGTCTCTCTGGCCTTGTCGTAGACTTGAGGGGAATAGGGATCCACCTCCGGGGACAGATCGATCTCCGCCCGGTCCACGTGGAGAAAAGAGTAGGGATTCTCCTCCCCGATTTTCTCCGCCTCACGTCTTGTCACCACATCGTAAGGTAGCGCCGCTACTTCTCTTGCACGTTCCTTCACAGGACGAAGGGCGGCAAAGGGTCTAAATGTTGCCATTTCATTTCCTCCTAGTCATTTTTTCAAGTCTCTCAGCTCCGGGAGAACCGTAGCCAACATAGTTATAAAACAGGCGCAACCTCCGATCAGATTGGAGATCGGTTCCGCCCAGTAGACCCCCCGGACACCCAGTCCCCCCACGTGGGGAAGCCACAGTGTCAAGGGCACGACAATCACTGCCTTCCGAAACAGTGAAAAGAACGTGGCTTTCTTAGACTTTCCCAAGGCCACAAACACACTCTGGCCTGAAAACTGCAACGCCATAAAACAAAAGCCAAAAAAATAAATATGCAAGGCCGGGATGCTGGCCTCCACCAGTGCCTGATCCCCATTGAAAATCCGAATAAAAATCTCCGGGAACAGCCGGACTACCATCCAGGCCACAAAGGTGTAGACAATACAGACAATGGAGATAAAGCGAATTGCCCTCTTCACTTTTCCATAGGCTCCCTCTCCATAGTTAAAACTCATCACCGGGGAGGCTCCGTTGGTCAATCCTTGCACCGGCATTGTAAAGATCTCCCTGACCGAGTTCAGTATCGTCATCACCCCCACGTAGAGATCCCCGCCGAAGCTCTGGAGGGTGGCGTTACAGGCCACCTGTACCAAACCGTTGGTAAACGCCATGATAAACCCTGACATACCCAGGGACACGATCTTTCTCACCCTCTGCCACTGAATTCGCAGACTGGCCCTGTTCAGACGTAAGACGGCCTTTCTTCCCGTCAGGAACCTCAGCACCCAGACTGCGGAGCAAGCCTGGGAGAGAATGGTGGCAACGGCCGCCCCTCTCACGCCCATGCCCAGGACAAAGATAAACAGCGGATCCAACACAATATTTAGAACTGCTCCTATGAGAACTGTCAACATACTCATGTTCCCAAATCCCTGGGCGCTGATAAAATTGTTCATTCCCAGGACAGTCATCACAAAGATTGTGCCCAACAGGTAGACACGAATATACTCCTGTGCATAAGGAAAGGTCACATCGCTGGCGCCAAAGGCGTACAGAATGGGCCGATAAAAGAACAATCCCAACACAGTCAACACCACGCCGGCCACCATCAACATAGCAAACGTGTTTCCCATCAACATCTGGGCTTCCTCCTCATCACCCTTTCCCCGCTCGATGGAACACAGCGGCGCTCCCCCATTCCCAAACAGCAAGGAGAAGGCCGTGATCAGCGTGATCAGCGGAAAACACAGTCCCACCCCGGTCAAAGCCAAGGTTCCATAACCTGGAATCCGCCCAATATAGATCCGGTCCACAATATTGTAGGTCAGGTTCAAAAGCTGTGCCGCGATCATCGGCACAGCCACTTCCACGATATTTCTTTGTACGCTCCCGGTGGAAAAATCTGTCTGATGCATTCGCACCCTCACCCCCTCCAAGTCTCTCCAGCCACGCTTCTCTGTTATTATATGGAGAAAACCGGCAAAAAATTTCCTCTCCTCCCACGGCCCGCCTGGTACCGAACCGTGAAGACTCTAATTTTCCGCCCGCAGCGGTAATTTGCCGGTCACGCTGAGACTTCTCTTGCCTTGTCTCCACGCCCCCTGGTCCAACTCCACCTGATAACCATGGCCATTCTCCACTCGCCACTGATAAAAATCTTTTTTGGAGACGGCATGAGTCTCCAAGATATTCATGATAGAGCCGCCGTGCACCACCAAGGCCGCCTCCCGGCACTGCTCTCTCAGACAGTAAGTCACTGCCTTTTGGAACCCTGTCAGCGTCCGTCTCCTGAACGCCGCCCGGCTCTCCCCTCCTGGGAAGGGCAGGGTTCCATTGCTATCGATCCACCTCTGGTAGTTCTCATTTCCGTCCAGTTCCAGATAATTGCGATTCTCAAACTCCCCGAAGTCACACTCCCTCAGCTCGTCGATAATATGAATCCGTGCCTGGGGATAGAGAATCCTGGCTGTCTGCACACACCGCCTCATGGGACTTGCATACACTGCCTCCACCTGGGGATAACTCTGCGCCTGGAGCATCTCCACACCTGCCTGGCACAGTGGCTCGTCTGTGGTTCCGATATAGCGTTTCTTGGTATTTCCCTCTGTCAGAGAGTGTCTCAGAAGATACAGTCTAAGGCTCATCCTTGATCACCATCCCCACACCGCAGACCACCCGGTGCACTCTCCTGGCCCCTGCCGCCAAACGGGTACAGATTCTGCCCACAGCCTCCCGGTACTTCCGGTCAAAGGCCTCCACAGGGACCACACCATATCCCACCTCATTGGACACAATGAGAAGTTCTGGGTTCCTCTCAAGCAACACTTGTGCCAACTGTGAGACATCCTCCCCCCTGGCCATCGCTCCACGGATATACTCCTGGAAATCATAGACACCCTCGCAGGTGCACAATTGCTCAAGGGTACAGTCGGCACCGTCCACCCATTGACATTTGGGACACAGGCTTCTCGCATACTCTAGCTGCCCTTGGTAGGCTCCTCCAACGATTAATTCCATCTCTCTCCTCCTATCTATCCATTCCACAGCGTGCCGCCGCAGACCAGAGTCAGCACCGCTGCGGCCAACATCATCCCCAATTCACAGACTTGCAGAAACCACCCGGCCAGGTCCCCGTTGATTCCTCCAAAATTCCGGTAAGACATCCTACGGTAGTAGAAAAAGACCAATGCCAGCACAGCCGTGCAGACCAGGCCCAGGCCAAGATTCACCCAACACATCCCCCACACACAGGCCGCCAGATAGACAGCCATCCACACGCGGATCGCCCTCTTCGAGGCGCCGTCGGAGAATGTGGCGGCCAGGCCAGTGTTCTTGGCCATCTTCAAAGTCACAAGGGACAGGCCGCTCCCGGCGCGGATGGCCACATAGCCCAGCGCCAATACCTGGAAAGTCTTCGCCTCCACCACGCTGACCGCACCCGTATACAAGGCAAAATAGACCGCACAGCAGATGATGGCAAAGGCGCCTGCGTGGGAATCCTTCAGGATCTCCAGCCTGCGCTCTTTCTCCTGCCAGGAACTCAAAGCATCCGACACATCCAGAAACCCATCCAGGTGAATCCCCCCGCTGATCAAGATGGGAAGACAGGTCAACACACAGACCCGGAACAACTGCCCTGACTCCACCGACAACCACTCAAACACCCCGGCCGTCGCCCAGACAATCAGACCGATCACGCCCCCAACCAGAGGAAAGAACCCAAGAGCATACCGCATATTTTTCTTGGACCAGTCACTCTGTGGCATGGGAATCTTCGAGTACATAGAAAAAGCAATCTTAAATCCATTCCACAGTGCCGTCATCTTGCTCCTCCTTGATCCGTCTCTCCTTTTAGAAAGATGGGTATTCCGTAGACCACTTCGACGACACAGTCGGCCATCTTGGCCATCTGGCAGTTGATCTCTCCCAAATACTCCTGATAACGCCTGGTGTCCCCTTGGTAGGCCACATCCTCCGAGAAAATCTCGTTGGTGACCACACACAGGTGAGCCGTCTGACGCTCCAGCCTCCGGACGCCTCCGCACACCCTCTTAACGGTGTCGTCCCCGGCTCCCCCTTCCAAGTACATCTCATTGGCCACCAGATTCGACATACATTCCAACAGTACCTGACTGCCTGAGGGCACCGCTAGGCCCTCCAAATCCAGGTACCGCTCCACAGTCTCAAACCCTTTTCCTGCCCTCATCGCCCGGTGGCGGTCAATTCTCCTATAACTCTCCTCATCATAGGGATACATGGTAGCCACGTAGATCCTCCTGGCTTCTCCCCCCGCCAGAATACAGTCCTCCGCAAAGGCAGACTTTCCGCTTCCGCTTCCCCCGGTAATCACTGTCAGCATCCTTGCCTCCTAACTGTCAGTCGAAATGCTCATACTGTTCCAAATTCACATCCTCAAAAGTACTCATGGTGGTGTAGATCTTCACAGCCAAGTCCAAGAGTGGGAAGACCGCAGCCGCGCCGGTTCCCTCACCCATACACATATTGGCGTGGAGCATAGGTTCCTTTCCGATGGCCGCCATGATCTTCTGGGAAGCCGGCTCCTTTGACATATGGGAAGGAACCAAATATCCGTCCACATTGGGGCACAGTCTCACCGCAATCAACGCCGCCACACAGGAGATGAATCCATCCATCAACACCGGCGTGTGCATCCAGGCTCCGCCCAAATACAGCCCCACCATCCCGGCAATATCCAGTCCGCCTACCTTCGCCAACACGTCAATGGGATCTCTTGGATCCGGGTTGTGCAGAGCAATTCCCCGCTGAATGGCCTGAATCTTCTTGACCAATCCTTGGTTGGAAAGTCCGGCTCCCTTCCCTGTCATCTCCTCCACCGGTTCCCCCAGAAGCACACTGGCCACCGCACTGCTGGTGGTGGTATTCCCAATCCCCATCTCACCGGTGGCGATCAGAGAATACCCCATCTGAACCAGATCCTGTGCCGCCTGGATACCCATCTCGATCCCCTGGACGGCTTGCTGGCGGGTCATGGCCGGTTCCCTGGTAAAATTCTTCGTGCCACGGGTCACTTTATACTTGGTGGTCACCTTCGTGTCCACCGCCATACCGATGTCGATGGGAACCACGTCGGCATGATTCTCCCTACACATCAGACAGGCCACAGACTGACCCGCGAGGAAATTCTCCGCCACCAAAGCTGTGACTTCCTGTCCACTCTGGGAGATTCCTTCCTCCACCACCCCGTTGTCCGCACACATCTCAACCAACACTTTTCTCTGGATATCCACTGAGGAGTCGCCGTTGATACCGGCAATCTGTGTGACAATATCCTCCATCATCCCTAAGCTACTCAAGGGCTTCACAATACTATCCCACCGCACTCTGGCCATCTTCATGGCGCTCTGGTCCAACGGTTTGATCTGTCCGATTACTTCCTCTAACTTCATTTTTCCACCCTCCATAAAATTTTTCTCTATCTGAACCCGAGTCTAATCCCGGCAATACGCAATCTTTTAACATAGTACCACATTCCGACAAAAAAACCAAGCCTCCCACTAAGACCTGGTCTTCCCCCTGGTAAACACAAAAAACCTGCTGAATATGTAATTGAGCACTAAGACACAAAATTGAATCAGAAATTTTCCTGCCATATCCGCCATCTCCCACTGATCCACCAACAGCCAGACTCCTCCCAACTCTAACAACATGGTGATCCCCCGGGCGCCGAAAAATTTCCCACAGGAGACCAGATGTTCCCTCCACCCATGGGTAGGTTCCTGAAAGACATACCTGGAGTTTACCACATAGGCGAACAAAATAGCCAGGACAATGGACAATAGGTTGGCCAGGTTCAATGGCAGGCGCACCCACCTGCGGAAAATATAGAAAGTGATCAAATTCACCATCGTGGTACATCCGCCAAAAAACACATAGCGAATCACCGGACTTTGGTAACATTTCTCCACCCATCTGCTCATGTCTCTTCCTCCCGTACAGTCTCAGATTCGCAGGTCATTCTGGCAATCAAGTATCTGGGCCGGCGGCGCACCTCGTCGTAAATTCTCCCAATATAGAACCCGATAATCCCCAGGCTGATCATCACCCCACTGCCGATCACCAGCAAGACCAACAGCAGCGTGGTGTACCCTTCCACCGCCTGCCCTTGAAAATAACGGATCAGTGAATAGATCGCCAGCAACAGAGAACCCGCCAGGCAAACCACCCCAGCCACCGTCACAAATTGCAGAGGAACTGTGGTGAACGCCACAATATTGCGAAGTCCATAAGTAATCAGAGCACCCAGTCTCCACTTCGAATCCCCTCGGACCCGCTCTCCCACCTGGTACTCCACTCTCGCCGTGGAGTAACCTGTCCAAGAAGAGATCGCCCGAAAGAAGAGGTGTTGCTCCGGCATCTCCAAAATGTGCTCTACGACTTTTCGGTCCAACAGCTTAAAGTCAGAGGCATTCTCCATATCCATCCCCATAGCCCTGGAGAGTATCCGGTAGAATCCCCGGGCGCCGCCTCTGTGGATCACATTCTCCCGGCCTCTGTCTCTCTTTACGCCCTCCACCACCTGGACTCCTCCCAGCCAGAGGCGATACATCTGCGGCAACGCCTCCACCGGATGTTGCAAGTCACAGTCCATTACAGCCACCGCGTCCATCCTGGACTGAGCCAGCCCGGCCAAGATCGCAGCGTCTTTTCCAAAATTTCTGGAGAATTCTAGCCCCCGCACTGCAGCGCTTTTCCTGGATTCTTCCTGAATTTTCCCCCAGGTGCCATCCGACGATCCGTCACTGACAAAAATGACTTCAAAGGGGATCTTCTCCACAGCCATCTGCCGGCTGATTTTATTCGCTATGATAGAGATCATCTCCTCCTCATTGTAGGCCGGTATCACCACAGACAATCCTTTCATCTTCATTCCTCTCTCACGAGAGAAGCCATTGCTCCTCCGATTCCTCAGATTTACAATGGCTCCCCTCTTTTTTGAACACTCTGGCCCTAAGGATTACTCCTCAGCTCCGTACAGTGTGATTAATTTCTTCAGATAAGCGTATCTTGCCTTTGCCTCTTTCTCGTTCTCTGCGAACAGTTTCGCTGCCTTCTCCGGATTGGAACGTTTCAGAGAATTGTAACGTACCTCTCCATCCAAGAATGCCTGGTAGTCTCCTGTGGGCTCCTTGGAATCCAGAACGAACGCTGCCTTTCCTTCTGCTGCCAGAGCCGGATTGTAGCGGAAGTTATGCCAGTAGCCACACTCCACTGCCAACTGCTCCTCGGTCTGAGCCTTGCTCATGCCCTTCTTGATACCATGGTTGATACATGGAGCGTAAGCGATGATCAGGGATGGTCCCGGATAAGCCTCAGCCTCAGCGATCGCCTTCACCGTCTGGTTGAAGTCTGCACCCATAGAGATCTGTGCCACATACACATAGCCGTAGCTCATAGCGATACTTGCCATATCTTTCTTCTTCGTCTCTTTGCCGCCTGCCGCAAACTGTGCGATCGCACCAGTCGGTGTGGATTTTGAAGACTGTCCGCCGGTGTTAGAGTACACCTCGGTGTCAAATACCATCACGTTGATATCTTTTCCGCTGGCCAACACGTGGTCGACACCGCCGAATCCGATATCGTAAGCCCATCCGTCGCCGCCGAAGATCCACTGAGATTTCTTGCTCAGGAAATCCTTCTGCGCCAGGATCTCTTTTCCTTTTTCACATCCGCAAGCTTCCAAAGCTGCGATCAATTTATCCGTTGCAGCGCCGTTGGTCACACCGCAAGCGTAGGTGTCCAGCCATTCCTGTCCGGCTGCCTTTACATCCTCGTTGCTTCCGTTGGCCACAACATCCTCGATCTTCTCTCTCAGTCCCTCGCGGATCGCCTTCTGAGCCAGCAACATGCCGTAACCGAACTCCGCATTGTCCTCGAACAGAGAGTTGTCCCAAGCCGGGCCCTGGCCTTTGGCGTTCATGGTGTAAGGTGTGGACGGTGAAGAGTTGCCCCAGATGGAAGAGCATCCGGTTGCATTGGCGATATACATTCTGTCACCGAACAACTGTGTGATCAATTTCGCGTAAGGTGTCTCTCCACAACCTGCACAAGCTCCGGAGAACTCAAGCAACGGCTGTTTGAACTGGCTGCCCTTCACGGTTGTCTCTTTGAATTTGGCGATGACGTCCTCTTTCACTGGCAGTTTCACTGCGTAGTCGAAGTACTCCTGCTGTCCTGCGTTTGCCTCCATGTTCTGCAGAACCAGAGCTTTCGCCCCCTTCTTGCCAGGGCATACGTTCGCACAGGAACCACATCCGGTACAGTCGTAAGCAGATACAACCATAGAGAATTTATAATCTGCCATCCCGGTCATCTTCAGTGTCTTCATGCCCTCCGGTGCATTGGCTGCTTCCTCCTCAGTCAGAGCGATGGGGCGGATAACTGCGTGGGGACACACATAAGAACAACGGTTACACTGGATACAGTTGTCTGGCTCCCAAATCGGGATATCCACTGCAATTCCACGTTTCTCGTAGGCGGATGAACCGGATGGGGTGCTGCCGTCCACATAATCTTTGAATGCGGATACTGGCAGAGAGTTACCCTCCTGAGCGCTCACTTTAGCCTGAACATTGTTTACGAAATCTACCACTTCCTGGCGTCCTTCGCTTGCATGAGTCAGAGCCAGTCCCTCGTCTGCTGCATCTTTCCAGCTATCCGGAACCTGAACTTCCACCACCTGCTTTGCGCCGGCGTCGATGGCGTCATAGTTCATCTGAACGATGGCGTCTCCTTTTCTTCCGTAAGTAGCTTTCGCCGCTGCTTTCATCAGCTCGATGGCGTGCTCTTCCGGAATGATGTTGGCCAATTTGAAGAAGGCTGACTGCAGCACGGTGTTGATACGTCCGCCCAGTCCGATTTCTTTACCAATCTTGATACCGTCGATCACATAGAACTTAATTCCATGGTTCGCGATAAAGGATTTCACCTGTCCTGGCAGGTGTTTCTCCAGTCCTTCCATATCCCACGGACAGTTCAACAGGAAAGTACCTCCGTCAACCAGCTCCTGAACCATATTGTATTTATTTACATAAGAAGGATTGTGGCAGGCAACAAAGTTTGCTTTGTGGATCAGGTAAGTGGATTTGATCGGTTTCTTTCCAAAACGGAGATGAGACATGGTCACACCGCCGGACTTCTTAGAGTCATAGTCAAAGTATGCCTGAGCATACATATCTGTGTTGTCACCAATAATCTTGATGGAGTTCTTGTTGGCGCCTACCGTACCGTCTGCGCCCAGTCCCCAGAATTTGCAGTTGATGGTTCCCTCAGGAGTGGTCACCAACGGCTCGCCCAACTCCAGAGACAGGTTTGTCACATCATCCACAATACCGATGGTGAATTTCTTCTTCTCTGAGTTGTTGTACACAGCGACGATCTGAGCAGGTGTGGTATCCTTGGAACCCAGTCCGTAACGTCCGGAATAGATCGGGGTGCTGTCGAATTTTGTTCCCTTCAGAGCTGCCACAACATCCAGATACAGCGGCTCGCCAAGAGCGCCTGGCTCTTTGGTTCTGTCCAGAACGGTGATCTGTTTCGCGGAAGCGGGGATTGCATCTACCAGGGCCTCAGCCACAAATGGTCTGTACAGGCGCACTTTCACAACGCCAACCTTCTGTCCGGCTGCTCTCAGATAATCGATGGTCTCCTCGATGGTATCGTTCACAGAGCCCATAGCCACGATCACGTGTTCTGCGTCCTCTGCTCCGTAATAGTTAAACAGTTTATAATCTGTTCCAATCTTCTCATTTACTTTGTCCATGTACTCCTGTACGATTGCCGGAAGCGCATCGTAGTATGGGTTACATGCCTCTCTGGCCTGGAAGAAGATATCCGGGTTCTGTGCGGAACCTCTCTGGCAGGGATGGTTCGGGTTCAGCGCGTGATCACGGAAAGCCTGGATAGCATCCATATCTGCCATATCCTTCAGATCTTCATAATCCCAAGTCTCAATCTTCTGAAGCTCATGGGAGGTACGGAAACCATCGAAGAAATTGATAAACGGAACTTTTCCCTTGATTGACGCCAGATGAGCCACCGGAGTCAGATCCATAACTTCCTGGACACTGGATTCACAGAGCATTGCGCATCCAGTCTGACGACAGGCCATAACGTCGGAGTGATCTCCGAAGATGGACAGCGCATGGCTGGCCAGTGCACGGGCAGACACGTTGAATACACCCGGAAGCTGCTCGCCTGCGATTTTATATAAATTGGGGATCATCAGCAACAGACCCTGAGATGCGGTGTAAGTGGTGGTCAGCGCGCCTGCTGCCAGAGAGCCGTGCACAGCTCCTGCTGCACCTGCCTCAGATTGCATCTCTGTCACCTGTACTTCACGTCCGAAAATGTTCTTTCTGCCCTGGGTCGCCCACTCGTCTGTGGCCTCTGCCATTACAGATGAAGGGGTAATTGGATAGATTGCTGCTACGTCGGAGAATGCATACGACGCATGAGCGGCAGCATGGTTACCATCCATGGTTTTCATCTTTCTTGCCATAGTTCATTTCCTCCTTGAAAGATCTTATGATAATAAGTGTCGAGCATAATGCCCTTCTAAAATTCAGCCATTATTATAGCATAAAAAAAAATGTCCGTCCATCCAATTTCCTGGGTTTTTCTGTACATATTTGTATACAAAGGGTATTTTTCACTGTCATTTGTTAGCATTCCAATTTCCCACAACCACTATACACGTCTCCTGAAAGATTTCTCCCCGGCCTTCTTGAGCATACGGTCTCCAAGGCGCCCTCTGGAGAAATCTTCCCCGATCCACAGAGCATTCTTGACTTAGCCCGCTAAATATATCAAAAAATCCACTGTACAAAATCAGAGAGAAGAATCCTGATTCAAACATTGTCCCAGAATTCTTCTCTCTGCTCTCTTTTCCCTACTTTTCCATTTCCCTCATCTTCACGACCAGTTGGTTGGCGATCATCTGATTGCCTTCCTTGACAAAGATCTTGTCGATGACTCCGTCAATCTTGGCCAGAATATTGCTCTCCATCTTCATGGCTTCGATCACGGCCACCGGCTGCCCGGCCGTCACGGTCTCTCCCTCTTTCACCAAAAGCTTGGTGATGGTTCCCGGGATGTTGGCGCCCACCTCCAGATCACTGTCTGGATCCGCCACCAGAATGGATTCTTTGCTGGCCTTGGTGTTGGCCGTCTTGTCCAAGATGGTCACAGACCGGATACTTCCATTGATCTGGAAGACCACCTCCCGCTCTCCGTCTCCGTTGGCAGGCTTCACCTCCAACATCTTGATGATCATCTCCTTGCCTTCCTCGATTTTCACCCCGCAAGTCTCTTCCAGATTGATCCCGTGGAAGAATACGTCGCTACCCATCCGTCGGAGACTTCCTTCCTTCTTCAGCTTCGTCCGGTAGTCCTCATAGACCTTCGGGTACATACAGTAGCTCATGATCTGCTGGCCGTTGGCATCCATGTCAAATTTCTCGTCCAGATACTTTTTGATAGCCTGGAAATCTTCATCCGGCAGCAACTCTCCCGGGCGACAGGTGACGGGCGTCTTATCTTTCAACACAATCTTTTGAAGTTCCGGTGGAAATCCGCCCTGAGGCTGTCCGATCATCCCCTCAAAGTAAGAGACCACTGAATCTGGGAAGTCCATAGTCTTAGCCTTCTCACAGATGTTCTCCGGCGTCAGATCATTCTGAACCATGAAGATAGCCAGATCTCCCACCACCTTGGAGGAGGGCGTCACCTTCACGATATCGCCCAACATCAGATTCACCTTCTTATACATGGATTTCACTTCCTGGAAACGGTGCCCCAGGCCAAAACTCTCTACCTGAGATTTGAAGTTCGAGTACTGTCCCCCCGGCATCTCATAGTAATAGATCTCCGTCGTTCCCGTCTTCAGATCCGACTCAAATTGTTTATACACCGGCCGAACAGCCTCCCAGTAAGCCGAGATCTCATCCAACCCCTCCAGAGGAAGCTGGGTATCCCGGTTGGAATTCTCCAGAGCCGCCACCAGAGAGTTCAGAGAAGGCTGACTGGTCAGTCCAGCCATACTGCTGAATGCCGCGTCCACCACATCTACTCCAGCCATGGCGGCCATCATCAAAGTGGCGCCTCCATTTCCACTGGTGTCGTGAGTGTGCAGGTGCACAGGGATGCTCAGCTCATTTTTCAAGGCCGTGATCAACTTATGGGCCGCCAATGGCTTCAGAAGACTGGACATATCCTTAATCGCCAAAATGTGTGCGCCCCGCCGTTCCAGCTCTTTGGCTAACTCCACGTAATATTTCAGATTATACTTCTCCTTGGACTCATCCAGGATGTCCCCGGTATAGCAGATGCATGCCTCCGCGATCTTGCCCTGCTTGAGCACCTCGTCCAGAGCCACTTCCATCCCTTGGACCCAATTCAGCGAGTCAAAAATTCGGAACACATCGATGCCCGCCTGGACAGATTCCCGGATAAAAGCCCGGATCACATTGTCCGGATAATTCTTATATCCCACTGCGTTGGCGCCTCGAAACAGCATCTGAAAAAGCAGATTGGGAATCTTCTCCCGCAAAGTGGCCAGCCGCTCCCAGGGGGACTCTTCCAGGAACCGGTAAGCCACGTCGAAGGTAGCGCCGCCCCACATCTCCAGAGAGAACAAGTCCCTTCCATAATAGGCTACCGCCGGTGCGATCTTCTCCATATCTATGGTGCGCATCCGTGTGGCCATCAAAGACTGGTGCGCATCCCTCATGGTGGTGTCCGTGATCAGCAGCCTCTTTTGATCCAAGATCCACTTGGAGAACTTCTCAGGCCCCATCTGCTGGAGAAGCTGTCTTGTACCGCTCAGGGACTGAATCTCCTCGTCTTTGATCCTTGGGAAAGTGGGCACGTCAAACTGGGGCTTATTTCCTTTCACCTCATTGACATACTTATTTCCCAGGAACTTCAAGATCCGCAGCTCTTCCGTCTCCCCTTGGTTGATGTGCATCAATTCCGGGTGCTCCCCAATGAAATTCGTATCGCACCCCCCAGCCACGAACGTGGGGTGATTCAACACATTCTGCAGAAAACGGATATTGGTCTTCACACCCTCCACTACCGTCTCCGATAAAGCCCGGTACGCCTTGGTCCGGGCATCCTGGAAATTCCTTCCCCAGGAAGTGATCTTCACCAGCAGACTGTCGTAGTAGGGGGAGATCACCGCTCCTGTGAAGCCGGAGTCTCCGTCCAGGCGGATGCCAAAGCCAGATCCTGTCCGATAGATATCGATCTTACCTGTATCCGGGGCGAATCCATTGACCGGGTCTTCCGTGGTGATACGGCACTGAATCGCCGCTCCTCTCATAGAGATATCCTGCTGAGACCGGATTCCGATCTCTGGGGAATCCAGGGCATATCCCTCGGCCACCAGGATCTGAGACTGAACCAAGTCCACTCCTGTGACCATCTCCGTCACCGTGTGCTCCACCTGGATTCTCGTATTCATCTCGATAAAATAATGGTTGCCCTGGTTGTCCATGAGAAATTCCACCGTCCCTGCGCTCCGGTAGTTCACCTCCCTGGCGATCTTTAACGCATCCTCGCAGATTGCCTCCCGCTGTTCCTGAGTTAGTATCTGCGAGGGAGTGAACTCGATCACCTTCTGATGCCTGCGCTGTACGGAACAATCCCGCTCATACAGGTGAACCAGATTTCCATACTCATCTCCCAACACCTGCACCTCGATATGTTTTGGACTTTCTATGTACTTCTCAATAAAAATATCGTCCACGCCGAAAGCTTTCCGGGCCTCGCTCTGAGCATTGTTGAACTCGGCCAGAAGATCCTTCTCCTCCCGGACGATCCGCATGCCCCGTCCGCCGCCTCCGGCAGAGGCTTTGAGCATCACCGGATATCCGCAGAATCTGGCGAATTCGATGGCGTCCTGCTCGCTTTTGATCGCCTCGTCCACGCCCGGCACAGTAGCCACCCCAGCTCTGTGCGCCACCAACTTGGACTGAATCTTGTCGCCCACTCTCCCCATCATCTCCGCCGTGGGACCGATGAAGGCAATTCCCGCCGCCTCGCACTGAGCCGCGAAATCCCGGTTCTCAGACAGAAAACCATATCCTGGATGGATGGCGTCCACACTCTTGGCCTTAGCCAGCTCAATAATCTGGGAAATGCCCAAATAAGCCTCCAGCGGCGATTTTCCTTTTCCGATCTGGTAGGACTCGTCTGCCTTCGTCCGGAAGAGCGCATTTTTATCCTCCTCGGAGTAGATGGCCACCGACCGGATTCCAAGTTCCTTGCAGGCCCTGATCACTCTTAAGGCAATTTCCCCCCGGTTTGCCACTAAGATTCTCTTAAATTTTTTCATACCTTCTCCATACACCTCCTAATTACAATTTTAACTACTATACCGGATTCCGAAATAATTGTCAATAAAATTCAAATTATTATCGTCTCTATATTCTTATTTTTTATTCTTTATATTTTTTTACATATAATTCCGAATCTATATCTATTTTATTGATATCCGCTCACTTATCAGGCGTTTCCCAAAAAAATTTTTTCTGTTTCTCTGTTTTTTAAGAGATGTATAAAAAACAGTAATCCTGCATCTATTGTAACTTTCCGGTCTCTGCTGGAAGTCAACCACACCGAGCGCTTATCCCTTGCAGATCATCCCCGCGCGACCGTCGCATCCCTCCTGGACGGCTCTTGTCTATTGGAGAGCTTTCCCACAAATAGAGTAGAGAGATAACTGCAAGAGTTATCTCCCTCTCACTGAACCGTACGT
>JBKXQO010000027.1:0-42247 GCA_047014865.1 Blautia sp.
ACGGCCGGGATACGAGTGGATCCACCTACCAGAAGTACCTGGCCAAGCTCAGAAGCTGTGATACCTGCGTCGGACAGAGCGCGTCTCACCGGCTCTGCGGTCTTCTCCACCAGATCATGGGTCAGCTCGTCGAATTTGGCCCTGGTCAGGTTCATGTCGAAGTGCTTAGGCCCCTCAGCCGTAGCCGTGATAAATGGCAGGTTAATGTTGGTGGTAGTTGCAGAGGACAATTCTTTTTTCGCCTTCTCTGCTGCCTCTCTCAGTCTCTGGAGAGCCATCTTATCATTGGACAGGTCTACACCTTCATTTTTCTTAAATTCAGCAAGCATGTAATCTGTGATTTTCTGGTCGAAATCATCGCCGCCCAGACGGTTATTGCCGGCTGTGGACAGAACCTCGATGACACCGTCGCCAATCTCAATGACAGATACGTCGAAGGTACCGCCGCCCAAATCATACACCATGATCTTCTGCTCTTTCTCGTTATCCAATCCATAGGCCAGAGCTGCCGCGGTGGGCTCGTTGATGATACGTTTTACATCCAGGCCCGCGATCTTACCCGCATCCTTGGTTGCCTGACGCTGAGCGTCGTTGAAGTAGGCGGGAACTGTGATCACCGCCTCTGTCACGGACTCACCCAGGTAATCCTCGGCGTCTTTTTTCAATTTCTGCAGAATCATCGCAGAGATCTCCTGGGGAGAATATTTCTTGCCGTCGATGTTCACGCGGTAATCTGTGCCCATCTCTCTCTTGATGGAAGAGATTGTCTTCTCGGAATTGGTCACGGCCTGACGTTTCGCAGGCTCGCCCACCAGTCTCTCGCCAGTCTTTGTAAACGCTACCACAGAAGGTGTAGTTCTGGCTCCCTCTGTATTTGCAATGACAGTGGGCTGGCCACCTTCCATAACTGCAACACAACTATTTGTCGTACCTAAGTCAATACCAATAATCTTACTCATGATCTTCATCCTCCTATATCTATTCTCTCCGTCCCCTTAGAGGACAGCGGTTTGCTCTGCCAACCTGTTTCAATTTGCTACCTTCACCATGCTGTGGCGAATCACAAAATCTTTGTAGGTGTAACCTTTCTGCAACTCTTCCGCCACAACATTCTCTCCCAGGCTCTCGTCCTCCACATGCATCACCGCATTGTGGTAATTGGGATCGAAGCTCTGACCTTGGGCATCGATAACCTTCACTCCCAAGTCATCCAGAGTGCTCATCAATTGCTTGTAAATCATCTTCATCCCATCTGCGAAGGGATCCCCTTCCTGGGCCGTGGCCAGACCTCTCTCAAAGTTATCCACCACAGGTAGAATCTTCTCCACAATCTCCTTGGCGCCTATGATATACATGCTGGATTTCTCCTTTTCTGTGCGCTTACGGTAGTTGTCGAACTCCGCCATGGTTCTCTGAAGTCTGTCCGTCAGATCAGCGATCTGCTGGTCTTTTTTATCCTTCTTCTCTTTCTTCTTTCCGAAGAAAGAGGTCTTGGATTTCTGTGTCTCACTCTCCGGGGTATCCTGTTCCTGCCCCCCTTCTGGGTCCTCCTGTGCATCCGCAGTTTCATTGTCAGTTTTCTCAGCCACACTGTCCGTTTCGGTCTCTGGCTGGTTTTGCACAGTTTCCTCATTCTCCATTTCTTCCTGGACTTTCTTCTCTTCTGACATTTTTCTCCTGCCTTTCTAGGTTTTTTTCTGAAATATATTGTCTAACTGGGTCTTCAGCGTCTTTAAACTGTCCACCACATTCTCATAGTCCATACGTTTCGGTCCGATGATTCCTATCGTCCCTTGCATCCCATTTCCAAGCTGGTAAGTAGCCGTCACCACACTGCAATCTTTCATAGTCTGAATCGGGCTCTCATTGCCAATATAGACCTGGATCCCAGTGTTCTCATCGGTCTGCATCCTATCCTTCACCAGCTCTATCAACTGCTGTTTCTCCTCAAAGGTGGAAATCAGCTCGCTGGCCCGGGCGCTATCGCTCAGTTCCGGGTACTTGAAGATGTTCGTGGCCCCTGAAGTGTAAATCTCCGGCTCCTCCTCCAACTGAATGGTCTTGGCCACCTCGTCCAACACCGTGCCCACCACGCCGCTGTGGATGCCTGCCTGCTCTTTTAACCTGGCGATCATTCCCAGGTTAATCTCTGCGATCTGCAGTCCGTTTAAATTGGTGTTCAACAGAAGATTCAGCTTTAAGATGGTCTCGTCATCCATCTTCTCATCCAGCTCGATAATCTTGTTGCGAATCAAATTCCCCTCGGCCACCACCACGGCCAAAAGCTGCTGGTCGCTGACCCTGGACAACTGGATAAACTTCAGACGATTGCTGGTCCCCTGCGGTGCGGAGATCAACGTGGCATAGTTGGTGTTGGAGGCAAGCACTTTGACGATCTGCTTCAGCACTTTCTCCATCCGATCCGTCTTCTCAATCATCAACTCCCGAATCTCAGAGACCTCTTCCTCCTTCTCCCTCATCAAGTCATCCACATACAGGCGATAACCTTTGTCAGAGGGAATCCGGCCTGCCGATGTGTGGGGCTGGACAATATAACCCAACTCCTCCAAATCTGACATCTCATTGCGGATCGTAGCAGAACTCAAATTCAAGTCCGTATATTTGGAAATTGTTCTGGATCCCACCGGCTCCCCGGTTTCCAGGTAGTTCTGGATGATCGCATTCAATATTTTCCTTTTACGTTCACTCAATTCTTCGCTCAACCGCCCGCACCTCCTGTCTCTCCCGGATTATTAGCACTCAACAATAAGGAGTGCTAACATCTATGTTTAAAGATAGCACTCCCATTCCCGTTTGTCAATAGATTCCGAAAAAAATTTTATGGTTTTTCCACATTCTCCCCGAACCCCTATCAGATTTCAATTTTCAATATAATAGGAAACATTCTCTCACTTCTCAGTCTGAGATCTCCGCCAGGCTCTTCTTCAGCTCCACCATCTTATCCCTGAGCTCCGCGGCCAGCTCAAAGTTCAAGTCTGCGGCGGCAGCCTTCATCTGTCTCTCCACCTTCTTCACCAATTTCTCCAGCTCCTTCTGGCTCATAGACTCCGGATCTTTCTCCAGTTGACTCTCTGTCTGTGCCACGGCCTTGGAGATACTGATCAGATCCCGGACGGCTTTTTGGATGGTCTTGGGTGTGATACCGTGTTCTTCATTGTAAGCCTCCTGGAGAGCCCGGCGCCGCTCAGTCTCGTCGATGGCCATCCTCATGGAATCCGTCATCACATCGGCGTACATCAGCACCCGCCCTTGACTGTTCCGGGCTGCCCGGCCGATGGTCTGAATCAGGGAGGTCTCAGAGCGGAGGAAGCCCTCCTTATCTGCGTCCAAGATGGCCACCAGAGTAATCTCAGGGATATCCAACCCCTCCCTGAGCAGGTTGATTCCCACCAACACGTCAAAGACGTCCAGGCGCATATCACGGATAATCTGCGTCCGCTCCAAGGTATCGATATCCGAGTGCAGATATCTCACCCGTATTCCCAGGTCCCTCATATAGTCTGTGAGATCCTCCGCCATCCGCTTAGTCAAGGTGGTAATCAGCACCTTATGCCGCTTCTCCACCTCCCGGTTCACCTCTCCCACCAGGTCGTCTATCTGCCCCTCCACCGGGCGGACCTCCACCTTGGGATCCAACAGCCCTGTGGGGCGGATAATCTGCTCCGCCCGCAGCAGTTCATGATCTGCCTCGTACTCCCCGGGGGTGGCCGACACAAAGAGGATCTGGTCGATCTTACTCTCAAACTCTTGGAAGTTCAGCGGCCGGTTATCCTTAGCCGATGGCAGACGAAAACCGTAATCCACCAGCGTCTGCTTCCTGGACTGGTCCCCTGCATACATTCCCCGAATCTGGGGGACTGTCTTGTGGGACTCGTCGATGATGATCAGAAAATCATCTCCGAAATAGTCCACCAGAGTGTAGGGCGCCTGTCCTGGGGCCAGGCCGGCCAGATGCCTGGAATAGTTCTCGATCCCAGAACAAAAGCCCGTCTCCTTCATCATCTCCACATCAAAATTCGTCCTCTCGGAAATTCTCTGGGCCTCCAGCAGCTTGTCCTCACTCTTAAAATAAGCCACTCTCTCCTCCAGTTCCTCCTCGATACCCTTGGCGGCCCGTAGGATCTGTTCCATGGGCACCACATAGTGGGAAGCCGGAAAGATGGCGATGTGATTCAGCTCACACTTGATCTCCCCGGTGAGCACGTCCACCTCAGTGATCCGGTCTATCTCGTCCCCAAAGAACTCCACCCGTATGGCCGACTCTGAGTAATCTGCCGGAAAGATCTCCAGCACATCCCCCCGCACCCGGAAAGTCCCTCGCTGGAAGTCCATCTCGTTGCGGGTATATTGAATATCTATCAACTGGCGGATCACCTCATCCCGGTCCCGTTCCATCCCGGGGCGCAGCGAGATCACCATGTTCTGGTAGTCCTCCGGACTTCCCAAGCCGTAGATACAGGAGACACTGGAGACGATCACCACGTCCCGTCGCTCGCTCAGCGCCGCCGTGGCCGACAGTCTCAGCTTCTCAATCTCATCGTTGATGGCGGAATCCTTGGCAATGTAGGTGTCCGTGGAAGGGACATAGGCCTCTGGCTGGTAATAATCATAATAGGAGACGAAATACTCCACCGCGTTCTCCGGGAAGAACTCCTTGAACTCGCCGTAGAGCTGGGCGGCCAGAGTCTTGTTGTGCGCTATGATAAGCGTCGGTTTATTCAATTGTTGAATGACGTTTGCCATCGTAAACGTTTTTCCTGAGCCAGTGACGCCAAGTAACGTCTGGCATTGGTTGCCTTCCCTGAAACCCTGCACCAGTTGGTCAATGGCCTGGGGCTGGTCGCCGGTGGGGGCGTATTCCGATACTAATTTGAACTTTCTCTCTTCATCCATATCGACTTCTCCTATAAATTTTCACTCAAATTTTTCGTGCAATATTCTTACTTTACTTTTCTTTTATCCCTCACAGAAGTTCTACTGACCAGAGCGGATATCCGCAATCCGCCTCGCTACTTGCCCATAACCCTATTGTCACTCTCCTGGCATTGGAACTTTCCATGTCGCCGTTTCAAACAAACGTTCTCTTTATTCTATCCTATCTTCGTATATGCGTCAATTCTAACAGAAAATTTTATAGGAAAGCAAATTCCCTCGCTCATTCATTATAGAAAGGTCTCTCCTATTAATAGAACATAGAATCTCGCACCGCAGGTTTCTCCGCCTGTGGCCAGTCGCGTCAGCGACAAAAATAAAAAAGACACCCGCCGGCCTACTGCTATATGCAGCAAATCGGCAAGATGTCCTTTTACCTTCAAGACTCGGTGCCATTCATTTCTTTATGGTTTTTAAATCTACAGATAAGCCGAGTCATGGTCCCCATGGGACAAAAAGCGCACCACGTTCTCGGACGGTACAGCGTCATAACGATCAGACCGATCAACAGCGATGTCAACATAAGGCTATAAAAACCAAAGCTAAATTGTGCCACCCAGTCGGCCACAGTTCCTTCTGTATAAGTCCAGCCCCAAGGGATGCGAAACGTCCAAAATAACTGGATGGTCTCCCGCAGATTTTCCGCCCCGCTCACCACAAGCCAGGTCTGAAAGACCATGTTCCCAAACATGGCCAGAAAGAAGAGCAGAAAGCCATACCGAAACCATCTGGAAATCATAAGCTTTCTCTCGTTTCCGCGGACGCCACCTGTACGCCTTCTCTCTCCATTCCACAGGGAAGAGTCTCAGCCGCAGCCTGCTCATCCAAGACGACAGACTTATAGAAGCCATATCCGCCGGAAAAATTATAGCAGTCATAGCCGTTGCCTGATAAAATACGGCAAGCAATGTAGCTGCGCAGTCCACTCTGGCACATCACATACACCGGCTTCTCCCTGGGGATCTCCTCTAAACGCTCCCGCAGATCGTCCACCGGAATGTGGATCGCTCCCTCCAAATGTCCCCGCCGGTACTCACCCTCTGTGCGGGTATCCAACAGCGTGATGTCGCCATTGCCCTTCAGCCCGCCCAGATCCTCGATGAAAAACTGTTTTATCTTCCCTGTCTCGATATTTTCAATCATGAATCCAGCCATATTAACCGGATCCTTTGCGGAAGAATACGGGGGAGCGTAGGCCAGATCCAGATCTTTGAGCTGCACTCCGCTCATCCCTGCCTGGATTGCTGTGGCCAGAACGTCGATCCGTTTATCCACACCCTCGTATCCGACGATCTGTGCGCCCAGAAGCCGGCACGTACCTTTTTCATACAATACTTTCATCGTCATATTCCGCCCGCCTGGATAGTAAGCCGCATGTGCGCTTGGACTGAGCACCACTTTCCCATAATCTATCTCCGCCGCCTGGGCAGCCTTTTCATTTAGGCCAGTGGACGCTGCAGTCAGATCGAAGAGCTTGAGGACAGAAGAGCCCATAGAACCGGCGAAACGGCTGTCTCCACCGCAGATGTTATCGGCGGCGATCCGCCCCTGCTTGTTTGCCGGGCCGGCCAGGGAGATCAACGCCCTCTGCCCGGATACGAAATGATTTACCTCAACGGCGTCCCCCACAGCATAGACATCCGGCTCAGAAGTCTCCATCCTAGGATTCACCGCGATACTGCCCTTGACGCCAAGCTTCAGCCCGGCCTTCTCTGCCAGAAACGTATCCGGCGTCACGCCAATGGCCAGCAACACCATATCCGAGTACAGAGGCTCGTCGTCTTCTAGAATCGTCTTCAGCGAGTTTCCTTCCTGCTCAAAGCCTGCCACGCTGCTGTCCAGCCTCAATGTCACGCCATGCCTCCGCAAAGCGCCGTGGAGGATGCTGGCCATATCTGCATCCAAGGGCGCAAGCACCTGGCTGGAACGCTGGACAATGGTCACGTGAATTCCCTGACGCACCAAGTTCTCCGCCATCTCCAGACCGATAAAGCCTCCCCCAGAGATCACCACGCTTCTCGGCTTTCTCTGCTCCACGAACTCCTTAATGCGGAAAGTATCCTCTACGGTCCGCAGTGAAAAGACTCCCTCCAGATCCACACCGGACAGTCGGGGCACCGTTGGTCTCGCCCCTGGAGAGAGCAGTAGCTTATCGTAACTCTCCGTATAAGTTTTTCCTGTGTCCAGACCACGGACCGTCACCGTCTTCTCCTGGGTGTCGATGTCCGTGACCTCATGTCTTACCCTCACATCAATACGAAAACGCTCCCAGAAACTTTCCGGCGTCTGAAGCGTCAGCGCATCCGGATCTGTGATCACGCCGCCGATATAATAAGGCAGTCCACAGTTGGCATAGGACACATACCCCGAACGCTCAAAGACAATAATCTCCGCCTGTTCGTCCAAACGCCGAATCCTGGCCGCCGCCGTGGCGCCGCCTGCCACACCGCCTACTACAACTACTCTCATCTTGTCTCCTCCTTTGACACATCTTGACGTCCGCTCAACTTTTCGCCGGTTTCCTGCCGGGGCTCTAAGAGAACGGGCTGCTCTGTCTCAGACACTTTGTTCACAAAGTTCTGCGCTATCCATTTGAACCGACACATGGTTCCTTCTTCCTTTTTCATTATTCTATGTCAAATTCAGAAGAAAAACTGTGACTAAGTCTCATTTACCGCAAATTCTGCAGTCCCTCTATATCATTGAGCCGGATCACTCCCCGCTTTAGAGACACCAGACCATCCGCCGCAAACCGTTTCAGCATTCTAACCACCACCTCCCGGGCGGAATTGGTGTGCTGAGCGATCTGTTCATGGGTCATTCTGATCTCTGTCAGGCCGGTTCGCTCGTACTCGGAGGCCAGGAATTCCGCCAGCCGCCTGTCATACCTCTTAAACAGAATCATCTGCATAGTCCACATAACCGATGAGAACCGTTTGCACAACACTTCATACATGAAACATCGCACATAGACGTTCCGCTCTGCAAGCTCCTCAAGAATAGAAGTCTGTATGACCGCCAATTCGCAGTCCTCCGTCGCTATCATCTGCGTCTCAAAGGTAATCGCCTCCACCACGCAGGAAGCTGACAGTACGCAGGTCTCCCCCATTGAGAGCCGAAACAGGGTGATCTCCCGCCCCTCCTCGGAAATACTACAGATCCGCAGAGATCCTGACTGTACCATAATCATACCAAGGCAGCCTGTATCCGCGGTCCGAAGCATCTGCCCCTTTTCAAAATGCCGTAGAACCGCATTTTCCTGAACCGTCTGCCTCTCCCTCTCTGACAATTTCTCCCAGAACGGTAGCTTCCCGGCAATCTCCCGGCTTACCATAAGATCACCGCCCTCATACAGCCAAGATAGCAGGGTACCGCTCCCTTTTCATATATAACCACACTTCTCATAGGCGTCTTTTCCTTTCTATATACATACAATACCTCTCTAGTTATTATCCATCACAGCCAGCAAGAAATTATCCATCTATCTCCCGGGTTTTTCACCATTATACCAAAATGCAAAAGTAAAGTACAGATCAAGTCCGAATGTCCGTTCTGCACTTTCCTCCCCCTATAATCACGACTCCCTCCTCAGAGACACCAGAATCCATTGCGCTCTCCCCCTCTTAGTTTCCACGTGTGCTCTGCCAAACTCTCTATTGACAATTTTGCAGGCTTTTTCTATACTGATTTAGGGCTTTCAGCCGTTCTTACGATCCTTCGCTCACCTCTTACACAGATGTCTGCCCTTGGATTTCACAGAGACTATACCCCAAAATCCACCGCATAAATTGGAGAAAAACGATGAAAAATACTTTACTCAGATGTTTCTGGTTCCTTCTGGGAATCTTGATTAATTCCTTTGGAATCGCCTTGATCACCAAGGCGGCCTTGGGCACCTCCCCTATCTCGAGTCTGCCCTACGTGCTCAGCCTAAAATTCTCTCCGTCCCTGGGCCAATTCACCTTCCTGCTGAATATGCTCTTTATCTTGTTGGAAGTTCTCCTCCTGAGAAAAGACTTTCACACCGCACAGTACCTGCAGATTCTGGTGAATATCGTCTTCAGCTTTTTTATCGACGTCAGCATGAAGCTTCTCACCTTCTTCCAGCCAGCCTCCATCCCTGTGGAGCTGACGGCTCTGATCTTGGGATGCGTTACCCTGGCCTTGGGGATCTGCGTGGAGGTCGCCCCTGATGTGCTGGTAGTTCCCGGCGAGGGTATCGTAAAGGCCATCTCGCAAGTCTCTCACAGGAGATTTGGCACCGTCAAAGTCCTTTTTGATCTGACTTTGGTCGCCGTCTCTATCTCCCTCTCTTTTCTATTTTTTCACAAATTGTCAGGTCTGGGAATCGGCACCCTGATCACAGCCGTTATCGTGGGACGGTTTGTCAACCTACTGAATAGCCGTCTCCCACTGCTCTCCCAGATCTCCAACCTAAAAATTCAAGGAAAAAAACCTCCGCATGCTAATCTCTCACGTTGATATGATAAAATCTTCCCTATGAAAAGACAAAGAATCCTAAACCGCAGGATTCTCCGCCTGCGGCGGGTCACATAAGCGACACCATCCCGCTCCGCCGCTGTGCGATCCTCACGCCGAGCGCGGTCGCTTGCGACATTCTTCACCTCCGCGTGAGTGTGCATCATCACACGAAAAAAGAAGCCTGCCTCTGCAAGCTTCTTCTCTCATGTATACCAATCTAACGTCTATCGCCCAGGAAAAACAGTGCCACCGTCCCTGGTCCCGAGTGAGCGCCGATGGTGGCACCCACCTCATTCATCAACACTCTCTGTATGGGATATTTTTCTTTGATCTTGTCTACCACAAACTGTGCGTCCTCCTCACAGTCCCCATGGCTGATGAAAATTGTGTCGCAGGTATCCTTGTAACTGCCCAAATTCTCTCCCATGGCATCCACCAAAGCCAGCAGAGATTTCTTTCTCCCCCTGACCTTGCCCACCGGAACCAATTTACCTTCTTCGTCCACATGGAGTACCGGCTTAATATTCAGCATTCCACCCACCACCGCTGTGGTCTTGGAGACACGCCCCCCTCTATATAGGTGATTCAGGTCATCTACAGTGAACACATGTATGATGTTCATGCGGTGATCCAACGTCCACTGGGCCACCTCATCCATGTCTCTGCCCGCTTCTTTTTGTTCCTGTGCCAGATAGACCAAAAGCCCCTGCCCCAGAGAAGCGGCCAGCGAATCGATCACTGTGATCTTCCGGTCCGGATACTTTTCCTGAAGCTCCTCCCCGGCGATCCTTGCGCTATTGTAACTGCCGCTCAGCCCAGAAGAAAACGCGATGTGCAGGATGTCCTTCCCCGCCTTCAAGTACGGCTCCATCAACGCTCTGGCCGCCTCAGGGTTCACCTGTGCGGTGGTGGGCATGGAACCCTTTCTCATCTTATCATAAAACTCTTTTACCGGAAGAAAGTTGTCGTGGCTATAATGATTGCCATCCATGGAATAGCTCAGGTACGTACAGCCCACTCCATGCTCCGTATAGTAGGACTCTGGCAGATCCGAATTATTATCCGTGGTAATTACATAATCTCTTATCATGTTCTATATCCTCTCTTCATTGATGCGATTCTGGGGATGCACAGTCTTGACTGCATCCGACACAGTTTCCCACTCGCCCCTTCAATTCTGTCAATATCTTAATCTTATCAGACAAGTCTTACTCCCGCTTTTTAAGGGGGAATAAGACTTGCCTGCTTTGGCCAGAGTACAAGCTCATGCCAAAATGCCATGAGAGTGGCAATAAGGTTATGAGCAAGTAGCGAAACAGATTGCGAATATCCGCTTTGATTCAGAATAATAATAGCATTAATGCTCATTAGATTCAACTGTCATTTCACCAAAACGCCGGAAATCTCCCTGGCTGTCGTCTTAGCCTAGGACAGCCCTTTGACCACCTCAATCCCCTTCTGCAGTTGATTATCCTGGGAGCGCTTCACCTGACTTAGGTCCGTGACCGTATCATCCAAAGCGACTTCCACATCCGGTTTGATTCCCACCTGATGGATATTATTGCCATTGGGCGTGTAGTACTTAGAGACGGTCAACTTCACAGCGCTCCCGTCACTGAGTTCTCTCAACGTCTGCACAATTCCTTTCCCATAGGTGGTGGTTCCCACAATGGTTCCCACTTTGTGATCCTGGACAGCCCCCGCGAAGATCTCTGAGGCGCTGGCGCTATCCCCATTGACCAAGACCACCAACGGCATGTTTAGCGGTGATTTTCCATCACAGGTCTCCTCTGTGCGGTTCCCGTACTTATCCTCCGTGTACACAATCAGCCCTTCCGGAAGAATCTTTCGAAGCACATCACAGACAGAGGTCATCAGCCCTCCCGGATTATTTCGAAGATCCACGATCAGCCGCTCCATCTTCTGTCCCTTCAAGTCCTCGAAAGCCTTCTCATACTGCTCATAAGTCACCCCTGTGAACTTTGAGATCTGAATATAGCCGATGTGATCCTCCAACATCTCATAGTTGACAGAAGGGATCTCCACCCCGGTCACCGCCACCTGAAAATCCCGCTCCTTCTCCTCCCCGCTCCGGAGTATCGTCAGAGTCACCTGATCGCTGGCGGTATTCTTGATCTTATTTGTCACCTCCTCCAGCTCCATTCCTGAGATGTCCTCCCCGTCCACTTTCCTGAGGATATCGCCACTTTCCAATCCTGCTTTTTGAGCCGGCCCTCCTTTGTAGCACTCTGCAATCACCGTCTCTTTGTCCTGGTTCTTCGTGATCGTCACGCCGATCCCCACGTACTCTCCGTCTGTCGACTGACTGGTCTTCTCATACTCTTCTGCAGTGTAATAGGCAGAATACGGATCCCCCAGCCCATAGATTAAGCCTGTGTAGATTCCCTCTGCCAGCTCGTCTTCCTCTTTATCTTCCAGGTAATATTTGTCAATCAGACTTTCCAGGTAGGCCAGCTTCTCCCGGTGCTGAGGATTAGACAGAACCGTCTCCGGCCCCAATTTTGAATACCCCCAGAAAACGGCTCCCCCCACAAGAACTGTGCACAGAACACCGGCTCCAAACCCCGTCACATACTTCTTTTTGTCTCTCATATACGCTCCTTACGATCATCTTACGCCAATTCACAGCCACTTCTTCTCCCATTCCTGTCCCTGAAGAACCAGAAATTTTCCTGCCAAACCACCAACAGAAGGGGCTGTCGCAATTCAACAACCCCTTCTGTAATCTTATGTTTTCACAAATTCCTTTAGACTTTCAAATGTTTTCTGGTGGTCACATAACTCCCCAGAAGACCAATTCCCATTCCCAGGACCAGTCCCACCGGGAGAAGGATATGGTAGACCTCATTCACCGGTATGAACTGCATGAAGTCAGCCAGCCCGTTGAATTTCGTCAGCACCGCTTTCACCGCCTGATTATATAGGAAATAGAGTATCGTCAGCGGTATGGCCGACCCAATCAGCCCCAACAAAACTCCTTCCAACAGAAATGGAAAGCGGACGAAGAAATTGGAGGCTCCGATCAATTTCATGATGCCGATCTCCTCTTTTCGGATGGAAATTCCCACCGACACCGTGTTGCTGATCAGGAAGATCGAGATCACCAGCAGTATGGCGATAATTCCCATGGACACATAGAAAATCAGCTTGTTGATGGAAGTCAAGGTCTGCTCAGCCTCCTTGGACTGACGAACTTCCCTCACATGGTCCAGCCCCTCAATGTAGCTGACCAATTGGCTCTGCTGCTCAATGGCGTTGACGTAGACCTCATAGTTGGCAGAGTTGGCCAACGGATTGTCCTCCTTGAACCCTTCCGCAGCCTCCTCAGACCCGCCCAGATACACGTCCTTGAACTCCTGCCAAGCTTCGTCGGCAGACACGAAGACCACCTTGGAGGCCTCCGGGCGCTCCTCGATCTTCTCTCCCACCGCCTTCATCTCTTTCTCTGTGGTTCCCTCGTCAAAAAAGACGGTGACAGCCACATCCTGCTCGACGGTTCTGGTGATATAATTTAGATTCTCCACAATGGAGTAAAAAATTCCAAACAAAAAGATACAAGCCGCCATGGTGATGATAGAAGCCAGGGAAAACATCCAATTACGACGGATATTTTTAAATCCCTGTTTCAGAGTATACCAGAAAGTACTAGGCCTCATGGTAACCTCCTTCCTGCTCATCGCTGACGATGGCTCCTTTATGCATGGTCAAAACCCTTTTTTTCAACTTATTGACTACCTCTTTATTGTGAGTGACCACCAGGACAGTGGTCCCACGGTCATTGATCTCCTCCAACAGTCTCATGATCTCCAACGCAGTCTGTGGGTCCAAGTTCCCGGTGGGCTCGTCGGCCAGAAGGATATCCGGGCGATTCACCAAAGCCCTGGCGATGGCCACCCTCTGCTGTTCTCCACCGGACAATTCCGTGACCGGAGACTTGTACTTCTCCGCCAATCCCACCTCGGTGAGCACCTCCGGAACCCGCTTGCGGATCACCCGGGTGGGTCTCCCAATCACCCGCTGGGCAAAGGCCACGTTCTCATACACGTTGCGGTCTTTTAACAGGCGGAAATCCTGAAATACCACCCCCAGTTTCCGGCGGTATTTGGCGATCTGCCGTCTCTTCATTGTATTTAACTTCTGTCCGTTGACCACCAGGCTGCCTGAGGTGGCGTCCAACTCCTTCAACAACAATTTAATCAGGGTGGACTTTCCGGATCCACTGCTTCCAACCACGAAGACAAACTCCCCCTTGTCCACATGCAAGGTGGCATGGCTCACAGCCGGCTGTCCTTTATCATAAGACTTACTGACGTTCTCCAAATCTATCATACGATCCTCCTAAAATAATTACGCCTTGCCGAAACGCTATTTTAATTATTTTGTAACATAATTGTAACATATATCGTGTAAAAAGCAAGTCTTTTTTCTTGTACACAAAAATGCCACAAAAGGATACTCTCACATCATAACTGTAATTTCCCCTTTTTGCAACATATTACACACTTTTTTCGGAATTTCCCACGACTGTGCCGACTCGCCCTGCCGGCGACAGAACGCCCAATTTGGCACGCCCCAGTGGACAGGGAACACCTCTCACAGCGGCCGCCGCTTCTCACGGGACAAAAAATAGCCGCAGCTCCTCTCTCTGAGACTGCCGTAAAACAGAGTTTGCCTGCCAACAAGACTTTGGCAGGCAAACGATAGACAAGATCAAATTTTCTTCTAAATCCCTGGCAGACCCTTGATTCTACAGGCTTAGTACTCTAAGGTCTCCATATACTTCATGTAGCGGACTACCATCAGAGCAATCTTGAAGGTGATGGCATCCTCGAACACTCTCAAGTCCAGTCCCGTGCTCTTTTGCAACTTGTCCAGCCGGTAGACCAGCGTGTTTCTGTGAATGTACAACTGTCTGGACGTCTCAGACACATTCAGGCTATTCTCAAAGAACTTATCGATGGTCACCAACGTCTCCTCGTCGAAATCATCCGGCGACTTGTTCTCAAAGATCTCCTTGATAAACATCTTACACAGAGGAATGGGCAATTGATAGATCAGACGTCCGATTCCCAGTGAGCTGTAAGCGATCACTTCCTTCTCGCCGAAGAAAATCTTTCCCACGTCCAGCGCCATCCGGGCCTCCTTGTAAGATCTGGATACCTCCTTGAGTTCCCGGACGATGGTCCCATAGGCGATATGAGTGCCGGGCTGCTTGTTCAGCCCCAAGGTGGAGAGGATAGTCTCCGCCAGCCGGTCCATCTCCGGATACCCCTCATTCTCCGCCAACTCCCTGACGATGATGATGCTCTTCTCATCCACGGCAGTTATAAAGTCCTTACTCTTGCCGCCAAACAGACTCTTCACACTCTCCACGGAATTGTAATCTTTCTCCTGCATGGTCTCCAGTATCATCACGACTCTGGGCACATCCGCCTCGATGTGAAGTTTCTTCGCCCGATTGTATATATCCACCAACAACAAATTATCCAACAGCAGGTTCTTAATGAAGCTATCCTTATCAAACCGTTCTTTATAAGCCACAATCAAATTCTGAATCTGAAAAGCGGCCAACTTCCCTACCATGTATGTATCTTCATCTTCCCCATGAACGACTAAAATATACTCCAACTGATGATCATCGCTGACCTTAAAATACTGATATCCCTTCACCAACTGGCTGTCTGCCTGAGAGTTGGCAAAGGCTTGCACATCGACCTGGTTGATCACATAATCAGCAAAAGTAGAGGCCAGCACTTTGCCTTCCGTGTCGATGACACAGAACTCTGTCCTGGAGATCTCTTTAAGTCCCTCTAATGTATTTTGAAGTACCTGATTTGATATCATAAGCTCAATCCCTTCTCGTAAAGTGTATGTATCCCCTTTTCTTCTATCTTTTCACATACCTAAGATCATTTTATAACAAAATAGACAAAAATAAAAGAGGAAATCGTAAAAAATTCATATATTTTTGTTGGATTTACCCAATGACAGCCAATCACATCTCAAAAGTACACATCTTTACACTAGATATCTCCGGCTTTTTCCCATATCGTCAGTCATCTGCCTCCAGCTGTTTCGTGAGATACCTCCCTACGATCTTAGAGAAATTCCCAATATCCCGGATATAGGCGAAGTCCTTGCCAAAAATCTTCTTCTCTGTGGACAGATCCTTCTCCTCCCCTGCAAACACACCCAGAACGCTGACTCCCAGATTTCTCAGCTTCCGCACTTCCAATCCGGTATCCCGGATGGCGTATTTTCCCTGGTAGGGCTGAGGATTCCTGGCATTTGGACGGTTGACAATCACATCATAAGGTCTGCCGTCACTGAGAATGATCATGATCTTCTTGTCCTCCTCCCTCTGAAGCAGGTCGTAGCCTGCCGCCTTGATGGCCAATCCGTCCCGGTTGTTGGAGGAGGTGGTGTACTCAAACAGGTTGGCGTTGGCCTTCCGGTCATCGTCATAGTCCCGAAATCTGTGTAAGATGGTGTAATCCCAGAACGTACAAAAACTCATGACCCGGTGGGGAATCTGGGCATTGCTCAGCGCCTCAGCGATAATATACCCTTGTAAGGCCACATCCCCCTGCCGACTCCTCTGAGAGCCGCTGGCATCCATCAGAACATCCACAACAAACTGGGAGGAATCCGCTTTCAATTCCCGCCGAAATAACTTTGCGTCGGCGGAGCGCCCCACTCTCCAGAGACGAGACGGAACAATCTCTCCCCGGTCTGACAACACGTATTCCGTCTCACTGCGCAGCGTCAGAGATTTTCTCAACATCTCTGTGAGGAGAGCGATATTCCGCTTTACAATCCTGTGCTTATCATGGTATGTCCAGAGATTCTTATCCTTCAATTTCTTGGCGTATTCCAGTTGGTAGTTTCTCTTTACCGGGTTCTTTAAAATCCCCTGGGTAAAATACAGGCTGCAGTCACAGTGAATATCCCGGCACAGATGGTAGTTCAGCTTCTTCTCCTCCAGAGGGTTGAGATAGGTCTTTCCATAATTCAGCTCCACATAACTGTAAGAGCGCTCCAAGACCGCCGGATCCAAGACTGTGATCTTGTTCTTGACTCTACGCTTCTCCTCCATCTCCTGGGTGACCTGACTCTCCTCCAGGTTCGTCATATTCTCTGTAATTTTCTCCACGTAGCTCTCAAGAGCCTCCTCGTACATCTCCTCGGAGAGAAAATCCTCCCAACTGTACTCCGTCAGTTCTTCCAGAGTCACCGCCATCACCTGTTCCAGGGTTCCGTGCTGTCTCTCAAACCAGGGATCCACGATCTGATTGTACAGGCTGTCTATGATCCGGATCAATTCCATGGTATCCTCCGCCTTCCCAGCCTGGTATACCTGCTCCATCCATCCCCTGATCTGCCGTTCCACTCGGTATTCTCCTTGGACTTTCTCCTTGAGAAGGGCAAACTTCAACCTGCCCAGCGGACTCTTGGCGAGAATCTCAAACTCCTGATCGATCATATCCAAAAAGGCCCGTCTTCGGATATTCACAATCCCCGGGCGTTCCTCCACAATCTTCTCGCCGATGGCTTCCTCGATGCAGAGCTGCGTGATGGCCGTCAACGGAGTCTCCAGCCCTTGGAGATAGATCTTCTTGACCAGATAGAGCCCCAGGAGTTCTTTGTCATAATACTTGGCGAAAGCGCCCTGCTTGATACCGTCATAGAGGGCCAGAGACTTTGAGCGCAGAAAAGTTTCCACGTTAGGCTTCATCTGCAGTGTGTAATCGCCGCTGACCGTCCAGAGCAGATTCCGGATCCGATTTTCCATCTCTAACTGATAGTCGTCTAAAATGGTCTCTTGCATCTTCTAATCTCTCCTCGTCAATTCTGCTGGTACACCTGCGCCCTTGTCCACTCTTCCGGGATACGGGTCATCACCACATCCTCCACGATCTCCTTCTCGAACACGTCAAACGTCTTATTGACAATGCCCATCCGGACAGCCTTCAGAGGTTCCAATCCTGTGTCCACGATCCTCATGGCCGCCAAGAGCCCCCTGAGATCCAGCGCCTTAGTGGAGATCTCACTGTTCAAGGCCTTTAACTGTAAATCCAAGAACAGACCGATGAACTGCTGCACGGCCTCCTGGCGGGCATTGGGGAACATCTGGTCGAAGATAAATTGCAAAGTCTCCTCATTCTGCGGGGGCATGTCAATCACCAAAAATCTGGATACCAAGGCCTCGTTCAATTCTTTTGTCCCGGCGTAGCCGTAATTCATCGTTCCGATAAAGCGGGCCGCCGGGTGCAAATCGATCTTGTCGTAGCCGGGCACGTCGATGCTTCTGCGGTAATCCAAGGTGGCGTGGAGTACCGACACCGCGTCATTCTTCGCCATGTTGATCTCATCCAGAATCCCAAAGCCCCCCTGTTCTGCGCAGCGGTAGATGCTCCCCTTGCGCAGCCGTACCTCATTGTCCACAAAAGTGTCCGTGCCGATCAGGTCGCCACTGTTGGTGTTCACGTGAAAAGATACGTTGTAAGTAGGACGGTTGAAGATATACGCCAAATTCTCCGCCAAAATGTTCTTTCCAGTGGCCTTAGGGCCTGTCAAGAGCAGGTTCTCTCCATCCAACAAGGCGGCGATGGCCATCTCCAAAATATTCTTTCCATAAAAAGGAATATTGGGCTTGACAATCCTGGATTCCACCTCTGCACTCACCGGATATTTGTCCCGAAACCGCTCCACAGCCTTGATCAAATCTGGATTTACATTCTGCTCTTCTAAAAATTTTAACTCTCTCATCTTCGTCTCCTTGTGAATTTTCCTATTTTGTATTCTACGAATGGCGATCCCCCGTACCGATGGACAGTTCAAAACAGATATTCCCAATCCGCCTCACTACTCACCCATACACCGCCGGTGTCTCCCTGTCTCCAATCATCACACGTGTTGGAAATGGCCCTCCCATGCAGTGTGAACTTATATTATACAATTATAATCTAGTTTTTGGAAAATTACAAGGTAAAGCTGCCACATCGCTCTAAACCTTTCTGAGACTCTCCCGCCATTGCAAAGCTCCCGTTTTTCTAATATAATGACGGTGTATGCATCTGTGTCTGTCACAGACACTGTGGAAATCTCAGTGACAAATAGGTCCAGAAACCTGACCGTCCCCTACGCCTTATGAGGATTTTTTATGAAACCCACGCTACAAAATATCCAAAGACAAACTTTATCCCAAAGACAAATCCAATCTTCAGAGATCCTGCAGATGAACACCACCCAGCTTCGATCCTATCTGCAAATCCTGACCATGGAAAATCCTCTCTTGGACTTCGAGGAAGACTATGACGAACGTGACAGAGCGCAGGAATGGACAAAATCTCATGACGAACAGAACCGGGTCTATGAGCGCCAAGACCGCAAAAGCCAGGAGGAGATCTGGTCTCAGAAAGTTTTCCCCCAGGAGACGCTCCGAGAGACTCTGCTCTTTCAACTGTCCGGACTCAGCCTGTCTGCCCACAGACAACAGATTCTGGAATATATGATTCACAGTCTGGACGACAGTGGATATCTCAGAGAGTCCCCCAAGGACATTGCCGCCGCCTTGCGTCTGCCCCTCTCACCTGTGGAAGAATGCCTGAGACTGCTTCAATCCCTGGAGCCTTGTGGCGTAGGTTCCCGCTCTCTCCAAGAGTGTCTGTCCCTCCAGCTTCTACAGAATCATCCTCAAGAGAAGACCGCTCTGCTGATTGTAGAGCAGTTCCTGGAACTTCTCGGCCAAAACCGCCTTCCACAGATCTCGCGGAAATTACATGTCCCCCTCTCAGAAGTAGTCCACGCTCACAGGATTATACGCAGCCTGAACCCACGCCCCGGCGCCTCTCTCTGCGAGCGTGAGTTCGTTCCCTATCTCATGCCGGACATCACCGTCGTTGAATGTGAGGGACACTTTGATGTCTCCGTCAACGACTCTGCCTGTCGGCTCCCCCCTGCCAACAGCTATTACCTAAGTCTGTGCAAGGAGCAAGGAGACGCCGAGACAACCCAATACCTGACTCAGAAAAGACAGGAAATCCACTGGATCTCCACCTGTATCCAGCGCCGCAGGGAGACACTGACCAGCCTGTGCCACCTGATAATCAGCCGTCAGTCCGACTTCTTCTCAAACGGTCCTGGGTACCTCCACGAATTCTCCCAGAGCGAAGCCGCCTCTCTCCTAGGCGTACACCAGTCCACCGTCAGCCGGGCAGTCAAAGATAAATACCTCCAGTGCTCCTTTGGCGTCTATCCCCTCCAATACTTCTTTGTGCAAGGCCTGGAAGCCAAAGATCAGATCCGAACCCACATCCAGATACTGATCGCCCAGGAAGACAGAACCTCTCCCCTCAGCGACAGTAACATTTCCCGTCTACTCTCTCTGGAGGGACTCGCCGTGTCCCGCCGGGTCGTTGCCAAATACCGGGAACAACTGCGCATTCCCAGCGCCTCGCACCGCAGGAGCTACTGATTCTCACTCCCGGCGGCTTGGATGTCTGCCATCCCACACAACCGACCGATAATTTTCCCGGTCCGTATCACCCTCGGTGCTAAAGAACAGTACCACCGACTCCTCACTCAACCCCAACCGCGCTCTGATCTCTCTGTACGCCGGGTTAGTCATAATCTCAGCCACACAGCCGAAAGTCACTGCCCCACTCTCCCCTGAGATTAACCGTCTGTCCTCCCCGACGGGATTGCCCAACATACGCATGCCTTTCGCGGCCACATAGTCCGGACAGGAGATAAAATGATCCGCATATCTGCTCAGTATTTCCCATCCGATGCTACAGGGCTCTCCGCAGGCCAGACCGGCCATGATGGTGTCCATATCTCCTGTGACAAAATGCCGTTGTCCGTCTCCCGCCTCTGCACTGCGGTACAGGCAGTCCGCCTTATCAGGCTCCACAATTGTGATCACAGGACGCTTCTCCCCATAGATAGCGGTAAATAGGCCTGCTATCGCACCGGCCATGGAACCTACCCCCGCCTGCAGGAAAATATGAGTCGGGCAAGCGTCAAGCTGCTCATAGGCTTCCAGTCCCATTGTCCCATACCCCTGCATAATCCAGGTGGGAATGTCCTCATAGCCTTCCCATGCGGTATCCTGAACCATCACCCAGCCTTTCTCCTCCGCCTGACGGTTGGCCAAGCGCACGGCATCGTCGTAATTTAGATCTGTGATGGAGGCCTGGGCGCCCTCTGCCTGTATATTGGCCAGGCGCTCTGCGGCACTTCCCCTCGGCATATAGACCACGGATTTCTGGCCAAACTCCCTGGCTGTCCACGCCACGCCGCGCCCATGATTTCCATCCGTCGCCGTGACAAAAGTGATCTCTCCCAGTCTCTCCCTTGCCTCCTCAGAAGTCAACCTTTCATAGGTGACGTCCTCCATATTCTCGCCTAGACGGTCGGCCAGATAATGGCCAATGGCATAGCTCCCTCCCAGTACTTTGAAGGCATTCAGCCCAAAACGCTGGGACTCATCCTTCACATACAGATTGCCAAGACCAAGTTCTCTGGCTGTCTGCGGAAACGCCGCGAGGGGAGTGGGACGGTAGACAGGGAAACTCCTGTGGAAATCCCGGATTCCTTCCACCGTCTCCCGGCTCAGGAAACTCAAATCTCCTTTAGGCCTTTCCAACCTAGGCTGACTGATCATACGAATTTTTCTCTCCATCTTCTTTTCCTCTTTTCTATTTATTCTTTCACTCAGTAATAGAGCAAGAATCGTTCCACCTTATTCCACTGGTCTCAATTTTCGCATTTTGCACAAATTTAAATAAGTATTTTAGAAAGATTTACAGAACTAAGAATCCTGCGACGGTTCGCATGAGTGACACAATCCCACTTGGCCGCAGTGCGCTCCTCGCGGGATTCTTCCATCTTTTCTTTAATTCTCGTTTCGGGAATTTTTCTCATTTCGATAACTTTTTTTCTTATTTTGAGAATTCTCTAATATAGATTCTCCATCTTCCTGTACAAGGTCGCCAGGCCGATCCCCAGCTTCTCAGCCGCCGACTTTTTCCCTGCTGTGGTATTTCCATAGATTCTCAGCGCCTTGCGAATCTCCCTTCGCTCCAGCTCCTCCAGGCTGAGGACTTCCTCCCTCTCCTGCTGCACACTCTCCTGGAGAGAGATCTCCTGCGCACAAAACTCCCTTGGGAGCATACTCTCATCCAGAATGCCCTCTTCACCCATCATGTTGACCATAAACTCCATCACATTTTCTAACTCTCGGACATTCCCCTCCCACTTATAGCCCTTTAGTATCTCCATGGCGTTCCCTGTAATCTTCCACAATTGCTTTCCCAACAGCTTTGCATAGCGTTCCGCGAACAAGAGCGCCAACTCCTGAATGTCTCCCGGACGTTCCCGCAGAGGCGCCACATGCAACGGAATCACATTCAATCGATAATACAGATCCTCCCGGAATTTTTTCTCTCTCATCATCTCTTTTAAGTCTTTGTTTGTGGCCGCGATCACACGCACATCGATGGGAATCACCCGGTTTGAACCAATGCGGACAATCTTTCTCTCCTGCAATACACGGAGTAATTTGGCCTGGAGGTATAACGGCATATCGCCGATCTCGTCCAGAAAGATGATTCCCTTATTCGCCAGCTCAAACTTTCCAATGCGCCCACTGGGATCTGCCCCTGTGAAGGCTCCTTTCACATATCCAAACAACTCGGACTCCAACAACGCTTCCGGGATCGCGGCACAGTTGACGGCCACAAATCTCCCCTCTTTTCGATTGCCAGCCTTCCATATGGTTGTGGCGACCATCTCCTTGCCCGTCCCGCTCTCCCCAGTGATCAGAACCGTGGAGGAACTCTGTGAGATCCTCCGGATCTCCTCTCTCAACTGCTCCATCTGCCGGCTACTGCCAATTATAGGGGTGGCGGCTCCAGGGCGGACTGTGGAAGTGATCTCGTAATATTTCTTCTTCACATTTTTGATATTCTGAAAGATCACCATCTTCCCGTATTTCCGGGAACTCTCAGCCAAGTCGTATACCGTTCCCATCACGTAATAGACCCGGCCATCCATCTCCAACCGGTACTCTGTCTGTCCATTGATCTGGTCGCCAGTGGAGGCAACTGCAACCTGCTTGCCTTCCAGGGACGAAATCTCCAACTGCTTCTTCGCCGCCTCATTGGCCGTGGTGATTGCACCGTCACTGCCCAACAATAAGATCCCCTGATCCACGCGGCTGACCGTGTAATCCAAGATATCCAGCAGTATGTCCTTGTTCCTCATCTCCTCCGCTTCCCTGGCCTTGGCTGCGATGAAGTCCCCGATTTGCTCCACCAATCCCATGTACAGTGTTTCGTCTCTGAGAATCCGCTGTTTTTGCCCAGGAGTCACTCCCACCAGGCCGATGACCCCCACGATCTTCTCATTCATCCGGATCGGCATAGAGATCTCAATCTCCTCCCCACAGCAGCCGCAGTTGGGACAGTTTTGACAGATCAACTCTTTTCCCGGCTCATAGATCACCTGACTCTGTCCAGTCTGTAGGACTTTTCGGTAGACGTATCCCTCCCAGGACATATTCTCATTCACATGTTCTGCGAACATCCCCGTGCCTGCCACCCGGAACAGATGTTCATCCACCACCTCCACATCCACCTGCGCAACCTGAGAGATAATGCCCGCATATTTTCTCACCGTCTCCTGAATCTCCAAAAGTATACTGCCCATGGTCTCCTCCTCCACTACGTAGTATAAAAAAACTCTCCTATACACAAAAAGGGATCCCCCATGAACTACTATCACGGAAGATCCCTCAAAATCCATACTTACAACGTCACCCTCCAGGTACAACCGGACATCCCAATCTCTCTGTAATTCCCCTACACTTCGAAGATCAGGTCCCCGTAAGAGGGCATCGGCCACATCTTTTTGTCCACCAGAATCTCTAACTCGTCCACCGGGCGGCGTAACTGATCCATGGCCGGGTAGACCACCTTTTGGTAGTACTGGGCCCGCTCTTTCCCGTCCTCCATCTCAGCCGCGGTGTCCGTCACATCCGTCAGTTGGGTCAGCGCCGTCTTGGCCTCTCTGAGCAATTTGGTGCACTGGCCCAGCAGTTCTGTCTGCACACTGGTATCCATACCCTCAATGGCTCCCACAGCCCCCACAGACTGAGCCAGAACGGTAGTGTAGCGAATCACTGCCGGTATGATCTGCTTCGTGGCCATATTAATCATGGTCCTCGCCTCAATATTGACTGCCTTGGCATAGGACTCATACTGAATCTCCGCCCGGGACTCCAACTCTGCCCGACTGAAGACTTTGAAATTCTCGAACAATTTCACTGCCTTCGGCGTGGTCAGAGCCGGAATGGCGTCCACCATAGTCGGTAAGTTGGGAAGTCCGCGCCGCTTGGCTTCTTCCTCCCACTCCTTGGCGTACCCGTTGCCATTAAAGACAATCCTCTGATGCTCTGTCGCGAACTCTTTGATGATATCATGAATCTCAAGATCTCTGTCCTCAGCTTTCTCCAGACGATCATTGACCTCCTGGAACACTTCGGCAGTGATTGTGTTCAGGACAATATTGCAGGCGGCCACAGAATCCCTGGAGCCGATCATACGAAACTCGAATTTATTGCCGGTGAAGGCAAAGGGAGAGGTACGGTTCCGGTCTGTGGCGTCCTTGGTCAGGTCTGGAAGCGTGCGCACGCCTGTCTCCAGTTTTCCTCCCCTCTTGCTTCTGGTAGCCGTGCCTGTGGTGATCAACTGCTCCAGCACATCTTCCAACTGCTCTCCCAGGAACACGGAGATCACTGCCGGCGGCGCCTCATTGCCCCCCAGACGTTGGTCATTTCCCACATCCGCCGCAGATTCCCTGAGCAAATCCGCATGTACGTCCACAGCCTTTAAGATACAAGTCAAAATCAGCAGAAACTGAATGTTCTCATGGGGCGTCTTGCCTGGATCCAACAGGTTGATCCCGTCGTCCGTAGTCAAAGACCAGTTATTGTGTTTGCCCGAGCCATTGATCCCCTGGAACGGTTTCTCATGGAGCAGGCAACGCATTCCATGGCGGCTGGCCACCTTCTTCAGAACCCGCATGACGATCTGGTTGTGATCCACGGCAATGTTCACCGGGGCATAGATGGGCGCCAACTCATGCTGGGCCGGCGCCACCTCATTGTGCTGTGTCTTGGCGGTCACACCTAATTTCCACAGCTCCTCGTTGACCTCCTTCATATAAGCGGCAATCCTCTGGCGCACCACGCCAAAATAGTGGTCGTCCATCTCCTGACCTTTGGGCGGCATAGCTCCAAACAGCGTTCTGCCAGTGTAAATCATATCTTTTCTCTGGAGATATTTAGCCTTGTCCACTAAGAAATACTCTTGCTCCGCCCCCACAGACGGCGTAACCTTCTTTGAAGTGGTATTTCCCATCAAGCGCAACAACCGCAATGTCTCCTTATTGATGGCTTCCATGGAGCGCAGGAGCGGCGTCTTCTGATCCAGCGCCTCGCCTGTGTAAGAACAGAAGGCCGTCGGGATACACAGAATCGCCCCAGCGGCATCGTGTCTGACAAAGGCCGGCGACGTACAATCCCACGCCGTGTACCCTCTGGCCTCAAAGGTAGCTCTCAGTCCACCGGACGGGAACGAGGAGGCGTCCGGCTCTCCCTTGATCAGCTCTTTCCCAGAGAAACTCATCAGAACCTTGCCGTCTTCTTTTGGCGCCGTGATAAAAGAATCGTGTTTCTCAGCAGTCAACCCAGTCAGTGGCTGAAACCAATGGGTGTAGTGGGTAGCCCCCTTCTCAATGGCCCACTCCTTCATCTCATGCGCCACCACATCCGCAACTTCCAGGGACAATTCTTTGCCTTCCTCAATAGTCTGTTTTAACTCTTTATACACCTTTTTTGGCAGGCGCTCCTGCATCACGGAGTCGTTAAAAACATCTTGTCCGAAAATTTCTGCTACATTCACATATTCACTCATGGTCTCTTCCTTTCTTCCTAGCTGATTTATGCACAAAGCCTGACTGCGCTTTTGATCTTCCGTCTGCACAGCGTCTGCCTTATACTCTTACGTATTCTCTCATTTTCGATTTCTGCTGAGATAGATATTCAATGCCTCATGGCAATTCTGTATCACAACCTGAGAGGGCTTCCCCCCGTACTCACCATCCAAGGTCCATGGAACCGGAACCTCCGCCTCAATCTTCAGGCAATCGGCCTTAAACGAGTAAATCATGTCCGTATTGTCCTCCTGGGTCAAAATCGCAGTGATGATCTCTTGCATCTCCAGAGGATTCCGGGGCTTCTTGATCAACGTCACCTCGAAAAGCCCGTCGTTCATATCCACATTCTTACCTGTCAGATGTTTAAATCCCCCCACAGATCTGGAGTTCGTCACCATCCCAAAGATAAACTCTTCCTCGTAGACCGCATCTCCCACCTCCACCTTCATCTTGCAAGATTTGATGTCGAAGATCCGCTTCATTCCCTCCAGCACATAGGCCACATGGCCGAGAACATTCTTCAAATCCTGATCCGTCTGGTAAGCCACGTCCGTGAAAATCCCAAATGCCGCAATATAGGTAAAGATGGACTGGTTGAATTTTCCGATGTCACAGTGGTATAAGTGACCTTCCATGATGGCCTCGGCCGCCCTCACCATGTTCTTTGGAATAAAGAGACTGCTGGCAAAGTCGTTGGTGCTCCCCGAGGGAATATAGCCGATGGGAAGCTGGTCATTGGTCTCCATCACCCCGGACACCACCTCATCCAGAGTCCCGTCGCCACCGCTGCACACAATCATGTCCACCTTCCTGGCGTAATTTCTCACCTGCTCATAGGCGTCCCTCGCCCTCTGGGTGGGATAGATCACAATCTCCCAACCGTGTTCTGCAAAAATATCCACGATATCCACCAGTTTCGTCCGAATTTGGCCCTTTCCCGCCCGCGGATTGAATATGAAAAGCAATGTTTTCTCCATAAGGCACTCCTCTGTTCTCCTGTCAAGGACATTCATATATTGGATACATTTTACTACGTCAAAGTGATTCGCGCAAGAAAAAACTGGAGAACCATCGATTTGACGATTCTCCAGTTATTTTTACCTAATCTTTTGTCTGAGATTTCCAAGAATTTTTCTTTTCTCAGTGCCGTCACTTACAGACTGTCCCGCTTGACTTTACACCAACTCAAGCACAACCTCCATAGCCGCGTCTCCCTTACGGGGTCCGATCTTGATGATTCTGGTGTATCCACCGTTGCGGTTCACATACTTTGGTGCAACCTCATCAAACATCTTGGCAACCATATCGATGTCTTTTGTATTTTTCTTTCTCCCAGCGCCCTTTACAGGAACTTCCTTGACTGGATAGAACACTTTCAGCATCTGTCTTCTGGCGTGAAGTCTGGAAGGTGAGTCCTTCTTGATCTCCTTCTTCTCCTCGTCGTATACGGTCTTCTTCTTTCCGTCCACGACTTCTTTCACTCTCTTGCCGTCGGCATCTTTGCGCGGAACCTTCACCGACACTGTCACTGTCTCGAAATTGTCTTTCTCACGGACAGCCATTGCGATCAGTCCCTCTGCAATTTTACGTACTTCTTTTGCTTTGGTTTCGGTGGTAACAATCTTGCCATGGTATAACAGGCTTGTCACCTGGCTTCTCAACAACGCTTTTCTCTGGTCAGAAGTTCTGCCCAATTTTCTATACTTTGCCATTTTCATCCTCCATCTGTGGAACACCATACCACGCTTCTTCGGTCTTACTGATATGCTGCCAGCACCCACTCTATTTTATCTGTAGCCGTCCTCCATGGCCAAAGCCACACAGCACGGTTGCGCCAAGTCCAGCGACTACTCTTCTGTAGGCTGCAATTGCAGACCCAGCTCTTTCAACTTCGCCAACACTTCCTCCAGTGATTTCCGTCCCAAATTGCGAACTTTCATCATATCGTCGGAAGTACGGTTACATAGTTCCTCCACTGTATTGATTCCAGCTCTCTTCAGACAATTGTATGAGCGCACGGATAACTCCAGCTCATCAATACTCATCTCCAGAACCTTTTCCTTCTCATTGTCCTCTTTCTCAATCATGACCTCCGCGGTCTTGGCATTCTCAGAGAGATCAATGAACAGGCTTAAGTGCTCACTCAACACTTTCGCCGCCAGGCTGACAGCCTCATCTGGATCTAAGGTTCCATTTGTATAGACATCCAAGGTCAGCTTATCGAAGTCTGTAATCTGTCCGACACGGGTATTCTCAACAACCAGATTCACTCGGTCTACAGGAGTGTAAATGGCGTCTACAGCGATCACACCGATGGGCATATCGTCAGATTTGCCCTTGTCAGCGCTCACATAACCTCTGCCCTTGGTGATAGTCAATTCCATCGCCAATCTACAGTCTTTCCCACCATTGAGAGTCGCAATTACCTGGTCCGGATTCATGATCTCAATATCCTGGTCCGCCTGAATATCTGCCGCAGTGACCACACCTTTCCCCTCGCACTCAATGTACGCCGTCTTAGGGTCGTTGTCATTGCTCTTATTCTTGATGGCCAGACTCTTCAGGTTCATGATAATCTCACTGACATCTTCTTTCACACCTGGGATAGAGCTGAATTCATGGAGTACACCATCAATTTTCACCTGGCTTACTGCAGCTCCCGGAAGAGAAGAAAGCATGATTCTTCTCAGGGAGTTCCCCAAAGTTGTTCCGTATCCTCTTTCCAAAGGTTCAACTACAAATCTTCCGTATTTCTTATCTTCAGAGATTTCCGTAATTTCAATTTTGGGTTTGTTAAAATCAAACACTTATAAGGTCCCTCCTTCTGGGCTTCTATCGTTTTGAGGGTACTAATCTTTCTCTCATCCGCCTGCCGCCCTTGCGACAGACGGAGAAAGCCTTAATTATTTTGAGTACAACTCGACGATAAGCATCTCGTTAACCGGGACGTCGATAACTTCCCTGTTAGGCAGCTCTTTCACTGTCCCTCTCAATGCCTCTTGATCAACATCCAGCCATTCTGGAACCAGTCTTCCGCCAGTTGTCTCCAGAATTCCTTTGTATCTCTCGGAACCTTTGCATTTTTCCTTTACTTCGATCACATCTCCTGCTTTCACCAGATAAGAAGGAATGTTCACAACTTTTCCGTTTACAGTGATGTGCTTGTGGTCTACAATCTGTCTGGCCTCTCTTCTGGTTCTGGCCAGTCCCATGCGGAACACAATGTTGTCCAGTCTGCTCTCCAGAAGAACCATCAGATTCTCACCTGTCTGTCCCTGCATCTTATCCGCTTTCTTATAGTAGTTGCGGAAAGGTTTCTCAAGAACTCCGTAGATGAATTTCGCTTTCTGTTTTTCTCTCAACTGCAGACCGTACTCAGACATCTTGCGGTTTGCACGTTTTAACTGTCTTGTTGACTTCTTATCAATTCCCAAATAAATCGGATCCAAGTCCAAAGATCTACATCTTTTCAGAACCGGCACTCTATTTACTGCCATAGTAAGCTACCTCCTAATTAAACTCTTCTACGTTTTGGTGGGCGACAACCGTTGTGTGGTACCGGCGTCACGTCACGGATGCTTGTTACTTCCAATCCACAAGCCTGAAGGGCGCGGATTGCAGCCTCTCTTCCAGAGCCTGGTCCTTTCACCATAACGTCTACAGTTTTCAATCCATGAATCAGAGCAGCCTTGGTTGCTGTCTCGGCAGCCATCTGAGCTGCATAAGGGGTAGATTTCCTTGAACCTTTAAATCCCAGACCACCGGCGCTGGCCCATGAGAGAGCATTTCCTTCAGTATCTGTCAGGGTAACGATTGTGTTATTGAAAGAAGACTGAATGTGTGCCTGTCCGCGTTCAACGTTTTTCTTGACACGACGCTTTGTCGTTTTTTTCGTGGTTTTTGCCATTTTAAAACTAACCTACACTTTCCTTTTATAGTAATTGTAATGTTTCAGTCAAAGCGGATGTTCACAGTCCGCTTCGGCACTTGCTACAAAATTATTTTTTCTTGTTTGCGACAGTTCTCTTCGGACCTTTTCTGGTTCTCGCGTTCGTCTTCGTCTTCTGTCCACGAACCGGCAGTCCTTTTCTATGGCGAATGCCTCTGTAGCATCCGATCTCCTGAAGTCTCTTGATGTTCAGCGCTATCTCTCTGCGGAGATCACCTTCCACCATCATGGTCTCATCGATCACTTCACGGATTCTATTCACTTCCTCGTCTGTCAGATCTCTGACACGGGTGTCAGGATTCACTTTCGCATCTGCCAGAATACGGGTTGCACTTGATCTGCCGATACCATAGATATAGGTCAGACCGATTTCTACACGTTTGTCTCTTGGTAAGTCTACACCAGCTATACGAGCCATGTAATGTTCCTCCATCTCTCTACGGAAAGCCTGCTTCGTACGTCACGTATAAGTATACGGTGAAATGGGACGTATCTTCCGCCGCTCTCGGTTTATATTGTTCCTAATTGGGGTGTCTCGGTATCACACCCAGCCGTGCTCTTGGCACAGCCTTTCCGATGCTTCTGTATGCGCGGAGAACCGCTTCTGACGCTCTCCTTTGCATCCACCGGCTTTCGGCTGTCGTGCCCTAAAAAGGGCTTCCGAAATAGCCTCTCGGTATTAGGCAATACTTCGCTCCGGGACAGGATAGAAATAAGTGACTTTCTGCCTCGGAAATAAAGCTGTGAGGTTGTGACTCCCCACAATATTATTTAAACAGTACAACACCTCCGGGTGTCTCTACTGCAGCCGCCTAATTTCGCACAAACATTCCCAGATAAAATTAACCCTGACGCTGTTTGTGTTTCGGATTCTCACAGATTACTCTGATGCTTCCTTTTCTCTTGATAATCTTGCATTTTTCGCAAATCGGTTTCACAGATGATCTTACTTTCACCGGAAATCCTCCTTTCCAAATTTGCTAATTTTGGGCAGAGTAACTCTGTCCAGTCACAAAAGTACGTGTTATAGTATACCACCTCAAAATCTAAAATGCAAGCATAAAATCCGCATTTTTATGAAAAGCCCTTGTGTTCTCACGGCTTCCCGTCCCCGTCTTCTGCGCTCTCCACAGTGCTCCTGTCCCTCTCGATAATCAACTCATCCCTCTCTAAGAATAGATTCTGGAAATAATTGATGATATAGCTTCGAAAGGCAATCTCGCTGCCCTTCAACTTCTTTTCTTTTTTGTACACCAACACCGTACACAATTTCTGTGCCGGGACGATTCGGTGCGCTTTGATATTTTTGTCCGCGATCTTCATCCCCACCGACTCAGTGGCCAGCAAAATTCCCGTCCCCGAGGCCACCATCTCCAGCATCACGTCCACAGCCTTCGTGTTAAAAAAGGCCACCTGAAAATTCAAGTTGTGCCGCTCATACAGATTTTTCATATAGTCATAGAGATGAGAATCCTTCTCCCCGGTTAGAAGAGGAAGTTTTCCCAACTCCTCCAGGTCAATGCTCTCCTCCTCGGCATGTCCGTTGGCGTTGCTCATGATGGCGTAGAGATCCTCCTCCAACAATACTTCATATTTTATATAAGAAGGAATCGACTCTGGAATTGCCTTTATAATTGCGAAATCCAGCTTACCGCTTTTCAATCGCTCGTAAGCCCTGTAGTTCTCCACCACTTTCAGACTGCCCAGCACATTGGAATTGCTGGAAAAAAAGAAAGTCACCGCCTTGGCCAATCCAGTCATTCTATAAAAAGGATACACCCCGATATTCATAAGTCTTTTCTGGTCTGACTTACCCTGGCCGAAGGCTTCCGTCAAATTGTCCACCGCTTCCAAAATCTTCGTTCCATACTGGCAAAAGCGCACCCCTTCCTCCGTCAAAGTTACCTTGTGGGTATCCCTGTGAAACAGCTTTGTCTGTAACTCACTCTCCAGAGAACTGATCTGCTGTGAGATGGCTGGCTGGGTGATATACAGTGACTTGGCCGCCTTGGAGAAGCTCTTATATTTGGCGATCTCCAATACGTAATATATCTGACGTATTTCCATTTTCAAATCCCCTTACCCTGTGACTGTGATTACTATTTATTATAATACCCTCTATCCTGCGCAAGAAAATTCCTATATTCTTCCATATAATTAAGCCTTCCTCTTGCCTTGCGCTCTCCCAAAGATCCCTCTGTTATCTCTTATCATATATTCGCTATAACCTTTTCTTATTTCGCAATAATGAATCACAATTTCCATTTTCAATCTCTTATTTATATAATATCAATATATTCTAAATTTAAAGAGAGAAAGGTGATGAATTATGACTAATTTCCTCCCACAAGCCCAGGCCCTACAGCAGGAAATGAGTGAGAACAGACGCCACATTCACCAGAACGCTGAGACCGGGTTCCAGCTTGATAAGACCAGAGCCTTTATCACGGAAAAGCTTCTGTCTTATGGCTACTCTCCCTCCTTCTTAGGTGGCGGCATTGTCTGTACCTGTGGAACTGGCAAAAAGACGTTGATGATCCGCGCCGATATGGATGCCCTCCCCCAGAGAGAAGACACAGGACTGGAGTTCGCCTGCCAGGAAAACGCCTGTCATTCTTGCGGACACGACAGCCATGTCGCCATGTTGTTGGCGACAGCTAAACTCTTAAAGCAACAGGAGGCGCAACTAAAAGGGACTGTAAAGTTTCTCTTTCAACCCGCCGAGGAATTGCTTCTAGGCGCCAAGAGCATGATTGAGGCCGGTGTACTGGAAACCCCCACCGTGGACGCCGGGATGGCTTTCCATATAAATTTCGGCCCATTCTCCGGCCAGGAATTCCCCGTTGGAACCCTCTTCTACAGCGAGGAGGAGTCCTGTGCCTCCGCTGATGCCTTCGAGATCACCGTGGAGGGCAAGTCCGCCCACGGCAGCACGCCCAGCGTGGGTGTCAACGCGCTGAGCGTCGCCGCCAACATTGTGGTCGCCTTACAGCAATTCTTCACCTTACAAGTCCCTGCCGACGAGCCTTCGGTTATGTCCATCTGCAAATTTGAATCCGGAAGCGCATCCAATATTATCCCTGACCGGGCCGTCATGCAAGGCAGCATCCGCACATACACCAGAGAAAATCGCCGTTTTCTTCTGAGACAACTGTCTGAGCTCACAGTCAAGACTGCCCAGATGTGGGGAGCCACCGCAACGGTAAACTTTATCGCTGGCACCGGACCCACAGTCAACAACCGAGAGTTAAGCGAGGAAATGGGAGGTTATTGCCGTGAAGTATTAGAGAATGTAAAAGTAATCCCACCTCTCAGTTTTTCAGAGGACTTTTCTTACTACGGGGAGCACATTCCCACCTTCTTTGCCATGTTATACGCCGGCGGTCCCAGCCTTGGCCACAACCATTCTCTCCACGATCCAAGGGCGACATTTGAGGAATCCGCCATGCCGTATGGCTGCGCTGCGTTTTGTAATTGTGCCGTGAGGTGGCTTGAGAATCACTGTTAAGGCACTGGAAAGGAGCTCTATTATGAACGGTTTACACGCACTGACAATTATCTTAGTAATCTACGCAATCGGAGATCTGGTGGCCACAAAGACCAAGGCCATCATCTCCATGCTCTTTGTGGCGGCTGTGATCTTCGCCATCTGTTTCTGGAACGGGCTGCCCTCCACGCTCTTTGAAGATTCCACCTTGGTCGCCTTCTCCAGCGTTACCATCGGCATGATGCTGGTACACATGGGAACCACTATCAAACTGGGAGACCTGGTACAGGAATACAAGACTGTAATCATCGTACTTTGCTCTACACTGGCCATCTGCGGCGGCGTCTATTATATCGGAAGGATATTTGTGGACGAATATTATGCCCTATCAAGCGCCCCGGTGCTGGGTGGTGCTGTGGTAGCTTGTCTGGTGATGACAGAAGCCATGAACAGTGTCGGCGCCACCGACGCCGCCGCTTTCGCATCTTTAATCTTGATCATCCAAGGGATCGTGGGATTTCCCATCGCTTCTATCTGCTGCAAAAAAGAAGCGGCACGCCTAAAAACAGAGATTGCCTCCGGCAATTTAAAACTGCAGGAGAACAAAAACGCCGCCGCACAAAAGCCCAGATGGAGGATCATTCCCCCACTCCCTGATAAATACAATGGAGATAATCTTCTGTTGGCGAAACTGGCCATCGTGGCTTGTATCGCACAGTGGCTCTCCGGCCTCACCAACGGATCTCTCAACACATTGGTCATCTGCCTACTGTTGGGTGTATTCTTCCGTGAGATCGGCTTTCTGGAGGAGGCGCCCCTCACCAAGGCCAACGGCTTTACTTTTGTAATCGGCGCCGCCCTGGTCAATGTCTTCACCAGCCTGGCAACCTCCACCCCTCAGATGCTTCTCTCCATGCTGAAACCTTTGATTATCGTCATCATCATCGGCGTGGTCAGCTTTGCCGTCGTGGCTATTCTGGTGGGTAAGATTTTCAGACAGAGCTGGTATATGTGCGTCGCCCTGGCCTCCACCGCACTGTTCGGTTTCCCTGGTACTTTCATCGTATCCAATGAAGTGGCAAACGCCTCCGCGGACAATGACCAGGAACGGGAAATCATCTTGCAAAATATCATGCCCAAGATGATCATTGCCGGAATGGTATCCGTATCCATCGTCTCCGTGGTCGTGGCTGGAATCATGGCCAGTTGGATCTAACCTGGCAGGCGCGTCCCAACGCCCCCTCTCACACATGAATATGACAAGGTCGTTCCTAGGACAAACGGGTCGCACAAGCGACATATCCCCACTCCACGAACTTTCCTATAACATAAAAGAAGCCCAGTGCAGACATATCCCGAAATCTGCACTGGGCTTCTACTCATCAATCTTTATTTGTCACGCCAAATAATTCTGCCTTTTGACAAGTCATACGGAGAAAGCTCAATCGTCACCTTATCTCCCGGCAGTATACGAATAAAATTCATGCGGAGCTTCCCGCTGATATGAGCCAGAACCACATGCTTGTTCTCCAATTCCACCTTAAACATCGCATTGGGCAGCTTCTCCAGCACGGTACCTTCCACTTCAATTACGTCTGCTTTTGACATGTTTAACCTCCTATGTCTATCTATTTATTTACTCAGAGTCAAGAGCTCAGGCTCTCCGTCTGTAATCAGAATTGTATTCTCATAGTGTGCTGACAATGTCCCATCCTGGGTGATCACTGTCCAGTCATCCTCTGTAAATACCACGTCCGGACGCCCAATGTTGATCATCGGCTCGATGGCCAAAGTCATCCCCGCCATCAGACGCAGACCTCTCTTGTGCTGTCTAAAGTTGGGAATCTGAGGATCCTCGTGGAGATGAGTCCCGATTCCATGTCCCACCAGATCCCTCACAACACCGTAGCCAAAACTTTCCGCATAGTCTCCGATGGCCGCCGAGATATCATAGAGATGGTTTCCGGCTCTGGCCTGTTTGATTCCCTCAAAGAAGCTCTGCCTGGTCACATCCATCAACTGCCTGGCCTCCGGCGAGACCTCGCCCACCGCATAAGTCCTCGCTGCATCAGAGTGGTAGCCCTTGTAAATCAATCCTGCATCAATTTTCACCAGATCCCCTTCCTGGATCACTTTGCTGTGGGAAGGAATTCCGTGCACCACCTCGTCGTTCAAAGAGATACAGAAGGATGCCGGAAATCCATTGTAATTCAGAAAATTCGGTGTGCATCCCAGGGAACGTATCATCTCCTCCCCTATCTTGTCCAACTCCCAGGTGGTGATCCCAGGTTTGATGTGTTCTGCCAGCCTTTCGTGTACCTCCTCCAGATACTTTCCGGCGGTTCTCATTCGCTCTATCTCTCTTGAAGTTTTAATAGATACCGACATATTCTCATTCTCCTAAAATAGCGACGATGGCCGCAAAGACATCTTCCATGTCCTGGGTTCCATCCACTCTCTTCAATACCTGAGCAGAGGTATAATAGTCAATCAACGGCTGCGTCTGCTCATGGTATACATTCAAACGTTTCTTCACAGTCTCTGGCTTATCGTCATCTCTGAGAACCAGGCTGTCCCCGCAGACGTCGCAGACACCTTCCGCCTTTGTGGGCGCGTAAACCAAGTGGTACGTGGCGCCACATTGCACGCAAGCTCTACGGCCAGACATACGGTTAATGATATTTTCGTCTGGCACATCCACATCGATGGCATAGTCGATCTGGCTACCTACCTTCTTCAACGCCTCATCCAAGCTCTCTGCCTGAGGGATTGTCCGTGGAAATCCATCCAGCACATATCCCTTTTGGGCATCTTCTTGCTGCAAGCGATCCACAACCAAATCCACGACCAGCTCGTCCGGCACCAACAAGCCTTGATCCATGTAAGTCTTTGCCTTTTTTCCCAATTCCGTGCCCTCTTTGATGTTGGCCCGGAAAATATCCCCCGTGGAGATATGCGGTATCCCGTATTTGGCCGCAATCTTCTTAGCCTGCGTCCCCTTACCGGCGCCAGGCGCTCCCAACATAATAATTCTCATAAAATACCTCCCACCAAATCAAGGCTGTGGCGTCTCCACCACAACCTTTTGTCTCTTAGTCGTTCAGGAAGCCCTTGTAATTTCTCACCAACATCTGAGACTCGATCTGTTTGATCGACTCCAGAACCACACCCACAACGATGATGATCGAAGTTCCGCCGAAGGATACATCCGCACCAAAGACACCGTTGAAGAAGAATGGGATGACGGCCACAATGACTAACCCTACCGCTCCTATAAATATAATGTAATTTAAGATTTTTGTCAAATACTCTGTCGTTGGCTTTCCAGGACGAATACCAGGAATAAAACCGCCCTGCTTTTTCATATTATCCGCAACTTCCAACGGGTTGAAAGTAATAGAAGTGTAGAAATACGCGAAGAAAATACAGAGAACCACATAGACCAGCAAGCCAAGAGTATAGATTGGCTGGCTTGGATTGCACCAATTGCTGGAGGACAGTCCTTTCATAATCTCTCCGCCTACCCCGCCTATATCACTCTTACCCATAAAGGAAGCAATTACTACAGGGAAAGACATAATTGAAGATGCAAAGATAATGGGAATTACACCCGCTGTGTTCACCTTCAGCGGAATATGGCTAGACTGACCCCCTACCATCTTTCTGCCTTGCATTTTCTTAGAATACTGTACCGGAATTCTTCTCTCCGCGCCGTTGAGAATCAGTACAAAAACTACTACAACCAATACAATCGCAAGTATAATCAGAGCAGCCAATGTTCCCTTTGCGATGGTTTTACCTTTCACAAAGCTGTCGTACAAGGTAGCGAAATCACTGGGCATCCGTGAGATAATATTGATCGTCAGGACGATGGACATACCATTTCCCACTTTTTTCTCCGTGATTCTCTCACCCATCCACATCAACATAGCGGAACCTGCGGTCAGGCACACGACTACCACCGCGCCGGCTGCAAACTTCTCGAATCCTGAAGCGTCTGACCCAGAAGCCATCACCGGAATCAGGCCTTGCCTTCCAAATCCAATGGACATGGCGACAGACTCGAAAATTGACAGACCAATCGTCAGGTAACGAGTGATCTCAGTTATCTTCTTCCTTCCTTCTTCCCCATCTCTCTGCAGTTCTTCCAGCTTAGGAATCGCTATGGTCAGCAACTGCATAATGATGGAGGATGTAATATATGGAGTAATATTCAAAGCAAAGATGGACATCTGTGTAAATGATCCACCGGTGAACGCATCAAAAAAGTTAAATGCGTCACCGGACTGACTCTCGAACCATTCTTTGAAATATTCACCGTTCACACCGGGAACCGGGATCTGGGAACCTAGACGAATGACGAAGATCATCACCACCAGATAGAACAATTTTCTTCGAATATCTGTTACTTTTAAAACATTTCGAAGACTTTTTAGCATTAGATCACCTCTACTGTTCCACCTGCAGCCTCAATTTTTGCCTTGGCACTCTCGCTGACGGCGTTCACTTTTACGTTCAACTTCTTTGTCAGCTCTCCGTTGCCCAGAATCTTCACTCCGTCGCCGGCCTTGGAAATTGCGCGGCTGGCCAGCAGAGCGTCTACGGTCACTTCCGTGCCGTCTTCAAATCTATTCAGAACATCCACGTTGATCGCAATGATTTCCTTAGAGTTTCTGTTTGTGAATCCTCTCTTAGGAATACGTCTGTATAATGGCATCTGACCACCCTCAAACCCTGGTTTCTTAGCACCAGAACGAGCTAACTGGCCTTTGTGACCTTTACCTGCGGTTTTGCCATTTCCTGAACCGTGACCACGGCCTCTTCTGAAATTATCGCTGTGTTTAGAACCTTCTGCCGGTCTTAAATTGGATAAATCCATGATTGGCACCTCCTTCTAATCTTAATTTCTGTTCAATATAATCTTAGGCTTCTTCTACCTTTACCAAATGCTGCACCTGCTGGATCATACCTCTCGTGGCGGCGTTGTCCGGAAGCTCAACAGTCTTGTAAAGTTTTCTCAGTCCCATTGCCTCAACGGTCTTTTTGTGTTTCGGAACGGCACCAATCGTAGATTTTACTAAAGTAACTTTCAATTTATCTGCCATTTTTCAGTCCTCCTTAAGCCAAAATCTCGTCAACAGATTTTCCGCGAAGTTTTGCAACTTCTTCCGGAGTCTTCAGCTGGCTCAGACCTTCGATGGTTGCAAGCACGACATTTTGCTTATTTCTGGAACCCATACATTTGGTACGGATGTTCTTGATTCCTGCCAACTCGATCACTGCACGTGCAGGACCTCCGGCGATAACACCGGTACCTTCCGGTGCTCTCTTCAGCAGCATCTGAGCGCTTCCGAATTTTCCAATGAAGTCATGAGTGATACTTCCATTCTCATCTCTGGCCACATTGACCAATTTCTTCATGGCATCCTCTTTTCCTTTGCGAATCGCCTCCGGAATCTCAGTTGCCTTGCCCAGGCCGGCGCCTACATGTCCGTTGCCGTCCCCGACAACAACTAAAGCTGTGAAACGGAAGTTACGACCACCTTTAACAACTTTGGTAACACGCTTGATAGATACCACTTTATCGTTTAATTCTAACTGACTAGCGTCAATAAGATTGCGTTTCATGTGTTCTCGTTCCTCCCTTCTAGAATTCCAGCCCAGCTTCTCTCGCTGCGTCTGCCAATGCTTTTACTTTTCCGTGATAGAGGAAACCTCCTCTGTCAAAGACAACTGAGGTGATCCCTTTTTCCACTGCTTTTTTTGCGATCACGGTTCCTACTTTTGCCGCTGCTTCCACGTCATTGGTCTTCTCCAGACCTTCCTTGACTTCTGCCTGAAGAGTAGAAGCTGATACTAAAGTACGACCTACTGTGTCATCAATGATCTGTGCATACATATGATTATTACTTCTGAACACAGCCAGACGAGGTGTCTGAGTGGTTCCGTTCAAATGATGACGTAATCTTCTATGTTTTTTCTGACGAATTTCCGTCTTAGATACTTTCTTTATCATTTTCACACTCTCCTTAATTATTTCTTACCAGTCTTACCAACTTTGCGTCTGATTACCTCATCAGCATACTTGATACCCTTGCCCTTGTATGGCTCAGGTCTTCTCTTATCTCTGATCTCAGCCGCGTACTGGCCAACTTTCTCTTTGTCAATGCCTGAGACAGTAATCTTGTTACCGTCTACAACTGTCTCCAGTCCTTCTGGATCTTCCATCTCAACCGGATGAGAATAACCTAAGGATAATGTCAATTTCTTGCCCTGTTTCTGAGCTCTGTAACCTACGCCGTTTACTTCCAGAACTTTTTTGTAGCCCTCGCTGACACCCACTACCATGTTGTGGATCAGACTTCTGGTCAAACCGTGCAGGGATTTCATTCTCTTGAGATCATTTGGTCTGGTAACTACCACTTGACCATCTTCCATCTTGATGCCCATCTCCACTGGAAGTGATTTCTCCAGGGTTCCTTTTGGGCCTTTTACTGTAACATGATTGTCCTCTGTGATATCCACAGTTACACCTGCAGGAACCACAACTGGCAGTCTGCCGATTCGTGACATCTTGTCTTCCTCCTTACTTAAATTGTCGGAGAGGATCACTATCCCCTCTGTTTTCAGTATTACTTTTATCAATTACTGCGAAGAGCTCGCGCTCGTTAAGTTGCTTTACGGGATCTTCCCTCCACTAAGTTCGCCCTTCTCCTTTCGGATCGGGCTCTCTAAGGGTCGGGAAGGACCTCGCACTAAACTCTCGCTTCGCACAGCTCGCGCTCGTTAAGTTGCTTTCGGTCACCAGACGAAGGCGAGGACTTCGCCGCCTACTTTGAGTTTTCTGGCTTCTTTGTCGGTGATTACACCCTGGTTGGTGGACAGGATCGCAATTCCCAGACCGCCCAGAACTCTTGGCAGCTCGTCTTTGCCGGCGTATACACGCAGACCTGGTTTGGAGATTCTTTTCAGGCCACTGATAATCTTCTGGTTCTTATCCTCGCCGTATTTCAAAGTGATGTGGATAGTCTGGAATTTTCCATCTTCCACAAGATCATATTTTGCAATATATCCTTCATCAACAAGAATGTTGGCAATCGCAATTTTCATTTTCGATGCTGGCACATCTACAGTATCGTGTTTTGCAGTATTTGCGTTACGGATTCTTGTAAGCATATCTGCAATCGGATCGCTCATTGTCATTTAAGGTTGCCTCCTTTTTCAATTTTCTCGTGGCTGCTTCGCCTTCGGCTCGCGCTCGCTAAGTGCTCCCTCGGGGTAGTTCTTGCTCCTTCTCTCGCAAGAACGGCCTTCCCACTAACCTCTCGCTTCGCCTTCGGCTCGCGCTCGCTAAGTGCTCCCTCGGGGTAGTTCTTGCTCCTTCTCTCGCAAGAACGGCCTTCCCACTAACCTCTCGCTTCGCCTTCGGCTCGCGCTCGCTAAGTGCTCAGTGCCTACCAGCTTGCTTTCTTTACGCCTGGGATCTGTCCTTTGTATGCTAACTCACGGAAACAAATTCTGCAGATTCCATATTTTCTCAGGTATGCATGGGGACGGCCACAGATTTTGCAACGGTTATATTCTCTTGTGGAATATTTCGGTTTGCGCTGCTGTTTGATTTTCATTGCTGTTTTAGCCATGAATAATTCCTCCTATATTCCTACTTTGCAAATGGCATATTGAATAATGTCAGTAATTCACGTGCTTCTTCGTCGGTCTTTGCGGTGGTAACGAAAATAACATCCATACCTCTCACTTTGTCGACTTTATCATATTCCACCTCTGGGAAGATCAACTGCTCTTTGATTCCCAGAGCATAGTTTCCTCTTCCGTCAAAAGCGTTGGGATTCACACCGCGGAAGTCACGTACTCGTGGCAACGCCAGATTGATGAGACGGTCTGCGAACTCGTACATTTTCTCCCCTCTCAGGGTAACTTTACAACCGATGGGCATTCCCTCTCTGATTTTAAAGTTTGCCACAGATTTCTTTGCCTTTGTGGCAACGGCTTTCTGTCCAGTGATCAATTCCATATCACCGATTGCAGCGTCCAGAAGTTTTGCATTTTCCTTTGCCTCACCAACACCCATGTTCACGATGATCTTCTCGAGTTTTGGCACTTCCATTATATTTTTATATCCGAATTTTTTCATCATGGCGTCCATGATCTCATTCTTGTAAGTGTCTTTCAGTCTACTCACGTTTCTATGCCTCCTCTCTCAATTAATCGATTACTTTTCCGGTTGCTTTTGCAAAACGTACTTTTTTGTCTCCATCCATCTTAAAGCCCACGCGGGTAGCCTTTCCGTCCACTACCAACATCAAGTTGGAGATATGGATGGGGGCCTCTTTATTGATAATTCCGCCTTCTGTGTTGCTCATAGAAGGTTTTGCATGTTTGGTAATCATATTTACGCTTTCAACCAGAGCTGTGTTGCCTTTTACATTGATGGAAAGAACTTTTCCCTCTTTGCCTTTATCTTTTCCGGCGATCACTCTCACGGTATCGCCCTTTTTAATCTTCATAGCTGACATACGTACCCTCCTATAATACTTCCGGAGCTAAGGACACGATCTTCATGAATTTCTTCTCACGAAGCTCTCTGGCCACCGGCCCAAAGATACGTGTTCCTCTCGGAGTTAAGTCGTCCTTGATAATTACCGCTGCGTTCTCGTCGAATTTAATGTAAGAACCGTCTTTACGGCGTGCACCTTTCTTTGTACGTACCACAACTGCCTTCACAACATCGCCTTTTTTGACAACGCCGCCTGGTGTTGCATCTTTGACCGTAGCAACAATGGTGTCACCAATATTCGCATATCTTCTGGTAGAACCGCCCATAACACGGATGCAAAGGATTTCTTTTGCACCGGTATTATCAGCAACTCTCAGTCTGCTTTCCTGCTGAATCATACTGGTATTCCTCCTTACGAATTTTACCTTTATCCAATTATTTCACTTTCTCTACGATTTCCACAAGTCTCCATCTCTTGTCCTTGGACAGAGGTCTTGTCTCCATAACTTTCACGGTATCACCGATGCTGCACTCGTTGTTTGCATCATGAGCTTTCAATTTATAGGTTCTCTTTACGATCTTTTTGTAAAGAGGATGTTTTACATGGTCTTCGATGGCAACAACAATGGTTTTGTCCATCTTATTGCTGACTACCTTACCCACACGGGTTTTTCTAAGATTTCTCTCCACGATTACGCCTCCTTAGCCTGCTCAGCAATCACTGTCTGGATTCTGGCAATGTTTCTGCGAACCTCTTTGATTCTGCTGGTATTATCCAACTGGTTGGTTGCATTCTGAAATCTCAAGTTAAAGAGTTCCTTCTTAGCAGCTACTAATT
>JBKXQO010000028.1:0-32136 GCA_047014865.1 Blautia sp.
AATACCCGTGGTCAGACTTTCACTGACTAGATTAGTGCCATGCTTGGCACACCAGTAAAAATCCCCACACCAACTCTCTCGGTGTAGGGATTCTTTCTACTTTTTTATCTCTTATTTTACATTGTGCGCGGAACCTGCGCGATCTCTCAGTCCTCGTTAATCTTTACTTTGTCCAGATGCCAGATATCATCCACATACTCCTGGATCGTTCTGTCAGATGAGAACTTGCCGCTGCAGGCGGTATTCAAGATCGCCATCTTCGCCCACCCCTTCTCATCTCTGTACAGTTTCTCAATCTTCCTGTGAGCTTCTGCATAAGAACGGAAGTCAGCCAAGATAAAGTACGGATCCGCCTTACTCCCTCCTTGGTTGTTCAGCAGAGAATTGTACAGGTCTCGGAATAGTTCTGTATCGTTGGAGTATTTACCGTTGATCAATTCCATCAATATCTGCCGCACATCCGGATCCGTGTTATAGATGTAGTGTGGATCGTACCCGCCGTTGTTCTCATAGTTGATAACCTCATCGGAGCTAAGGCCGAAGATCACTGCGTTCTCTTCTCCCACTTCCTCCACAATCTCCACGTTTGCACCGTCCATGGTGCCCAGCGTCACCGCGCCGTTAAGCATGAATTTCATATTTCCAGTACCGGAAGCCTCCTTACTGGCCGTGGAGATCTGTTCTGACACGTCCGCCGCCGCAAAGATAATCTCCGCGTTCGACACCCGATAATTCTCTATAAACACAACCTTCAGCTTGCCATTGATGCTGGAATCCCGGTTGATCACATCGGCCACTGCATTGATCAACTTGATGGTCAATTTTGCCCGCTTATAACCTGCCGCCGCCTTCGCGCCGAAGATAAACGTTCTCGGATAGAAGTCCATCTCCGGATGGCGCTTGATCTGATCATAGAGGTACATCACATGGAGAATATTCAACAACTGCCGTTTGTACTCATGTAACCTTTTCACCTGAATATCAAAGATGGATCTGGGATTCACCTCGATTCCATTGTGCTCCAGAATGTATTTCGCCAAGCGAACCTTATTCTGGTACTTAATATTCATGAATTCCTGCTGTGCTTTTTCGTCGTCGGCATAGATGGCCAGCTTACGAATCTGGCTTAAATCCGTCACCCAGTCCGCCCCGATGTGCTCTGTCACCCAGTTGGCCAAAAGCGGATTGGCATGGAGCAGGAAACGCCTCTGGGTAATACCGTTGGTCTTATTGTTAAATTTCTCCGGCATCATCTCATAGAAGTCTTTGAGCTCCTGCTTCTTTAAGATCTCTGTGTGAAGTCTGGCCACACCGTTCACAGAATATCCCGCCACAATAGCCAGATGAGCCATCTTGACCTGTCCGTCATAGATGACTGCCATCTTCTTAATCTTCTCGTAGTTCCCGGGATATTTGGCCTGGATCTCAATGATGAATCTACGGTTAATCTCCTCGATGATCTGGTAAACTCTGGGCAGTAATCTGGAGAACAGTTCGATAGGCCATTTCTCCAGAGCCTCCGCCATAATCGTGTGGTTAGTGTAAGCCACAGACCTGGTGGTAATCGCCCAGGCCTGATCCCAGCCCAATCCCTCCACATCCATCAAAATACGCATCAACTCCGCCACAGCCATGGTGGGATGGGTATCGTTCATCTGGAAGGTCACTTTCTCCGGGAGTTTCATAATATCATCATGATTTTTCTTATATTTCACAATGGCCGCCTGAAGGCTGGCAGAGATAAAGAAATACTGCTGCTTCAGTCTCAGCTCCTTGCCCGCCATGTGGTTATCGTTCGGATAGAGCACTTCCACAATGTTCTTGGCCAGATTCTCCTGCTCCACTGCCTTGCGGTAATCCCCCTTGTCGAAAGAGTCCAGCCCAAAGTCTACGATAGGCTCAGCGTCCCAGATTCTCAATGTGTTCACAATCTTATTGTCATAACCCACAATAGGCATATCGTAGGGCACCGCTTTCACAGCCTGGTATCCCTCATGGATAAATTTATTCTCACCCTTCTGCTGATCGTACTCTACTCTCACATACCCGCCGAAGTGTACCTCCTTGGCGTATTCCGGTCTGCGCAGCTCAAAAGGATATCCGTCTTTCAGCCAGTTATCCGGTACTTCCACCTGGTAACCATCCTCAATCTTCTGTTTGAACATTCCATAATGGTAACGGATTCCACAGCCATAGGCGCTATACCCCAAGGTCGTCAGAGAATCCAAAAAACAAGCCGCCAGACGCCCCAGGCCACCATTTCCCAGAGCTGGATCCGGTTCCTGGTCCTCAATCGCGTTTAAGTCAAAGCCCATCTCGTCCAGGGCTTCCTTTACTTCACCGTAAGCTGTCAGATTTAAAAGATTATTCCCCAGCGCCCGTCCCATCAGAAATTCCATGGACATATAGTAGACAATCTTCGGATCCTGCTCCTCGTAGGCTTTCTGGGTCAACAGCCAATTGTCAATAATGACGTCCTTCACTGAATAGGATACCGCCTGAAAAATCTGCTGAGGAGTCGCTTCGTCCAGTGTCTTACGAAACAAAAATTTCACATTGTCCTTTACACTCTTTTTGAACGTCTCTTTCTCAAACTGCTTGTCGATAATCATCTTATCGTCCTCCTATCATAGTTTCGAAACACCCAATTCTACTTTTTCCTTGTTGATATTCCACTCTTTTACATAACCTTGGGTCTCACCTAAAATCATTTCCTCCGCCAGCACTTCTGACTTAATCTCCTCGGCACTGTTCTCCAAGATGCTCAAAATCTTACTGTTGTCTTTCGCTGAAAGGCAGATCTTATCCATTACCTGGAAGCCCGCTTCTTTTCTCATAGTCTGTACCTTGCTGATGATCTCCCGCACAAAGCCTTCTTCCAGAAGTTCAGGAGTCAGATTTGTGTCCAGCACCACCGAGAGTTCGCCAGTATGTTCTGTCACATATCCCTCAGTCTGCGCCGTCTCTATGAGCAAATCCTCCTCCGTCAGAGAGACCTCCTGACCATCCACATCAAAGGTAATCGCTCCCTTAGACTTCAATTCCTCCATGGCCTCATTGCCGTCCATCTCCGACAAATGCCGACGAATTCCATTTAACAGTTTACCATATTTGGGACCCACTGTCTTCAACTGGGGTTTAAAATCATAGGAAATAAACGAACAAATATTGTCGGCGAATTTTACCTCTTTTACATTCAATTCGTCGGCTATAATATCCAGATAGAACGGATCCAGCACAAACGGCGCCTTCACATACATTGTCCCGATTGGTTGACGGTTCTTGATGTTGGCGGTGTTTCTACAAGCTCTGCCCAGAACCACCACTTCCAGAAGATCCTCCATACTCTCTTCCAATTTCTGGTCGATCCACGTCTCGTTCACCTCTGGATAATCACACAGATGAATACTCTCCGGCGCATCTTTGTCAATGCTGCGCACCAGATTCTGATAGATATCCTCTGTCATAAATGGAATCATCGGCGCCGCCGCCTTCGAGATCGTCACCAAGGCAGTGTACAGGGTCATATAGGCGTTGATCTTATCCTGGGGCATTCCCTTGGCCCAGAAACGCTCCCTACTTCTTCTGACATACCAGTTACTCATCTCATCCACAAACTCCTGCAGAGCTCTGGCGCTCTCAGGGATCCGGTAATTGGCCAGATTCTCGTCAACGCTCTTGACCACAGAATTCAGCTTGGACAACAGCCACTTATCCATCACCGGAAGTTTCTCGTAATCCAAAGTATATTTTGTGGCGTCAAACTGATCAATATTCGCATACAGCACAAAAAATGCATAAGTATTCCACAGAGTTCCCATAAATTTGCGCTGTCCTTCCACAACTGCCTTGCCATGGAAACGGTTGGGAAGCCAAGGCGCACTGTTACTATAGAAGTACCAACGGATAGCGTCTGCCCCGTACTCTCTGAGGGCGTCAAAGGGATCCACTGCATTTCCCTTGGATTTACTCATCTTCTGCCCATTCTCATCTTGCACATGGCCCAAGACGATGACGTTCTTGTACGGCGCCTTGTTGAAAATCAACGTAGAGATCGCCAACAGAGAGTAGAACCACCCTCTGGTCTGGTCCACCGCCTCAGAGATAAAGTCTGCCGGGAACTGCTGCTCGAACAGTTCTTTGTTCTCAAAGGGATAGTGATGCTGGGCAAAAGGCATCGACCCAGAGTCAAACCAACAGTCGATCACCTCGGGCACCCGGTGCATTTCCTTGCCACACTTGGGACACTTGATCGTCACCGCATCAATATATGGGCGGTGAAGTTCAATGTCCTCAGGACAATTCCCTGACATCTCTCTTAGCTCTTCTTTGCTGCCGACAGAGTGCATGTGACCGCACTCGCACTCCCAGATATTTAGCGGAGTCCCCCAGTAACGATTCCGGCTGATTCCCCAGTCCTGAACGTTCTCCAGCCAATCTCCAAATCTTCCCTTTCCGATACTCTCCGGAATCCAATTGATGGTGTTGTTATTGCGGATCAGGTCGTCTTTGACAGCCGTCATCTTGATAAACCAGGATTCTCTCGCATAATAGATCAACGGAGTATCACATCTCCAACAGTGGGGATAGCTGTGCTCGAACTTGGGCGCGTCATAGAGAAGCCCCCGGTCCTCCAAGTCTTGAAGAATCGGCATATCTGCCTTCTTACAGAACGTGCCCGGCCAGTCCGTCTCCTCTGTCATCTCTCCCTTATCATCTACCAGCTGTACAAAGGGCAAGTCATAGCGGCGGCCCACCTGAGCGTCATCCTCACCAAAGGCCGGCGCAATGTGTACCACCCCGGTACCATCTGTCAGTGTCACGTAATCTGCGCAGGTTACATAAAAAGCTTTCTTTTTCGGAGTGACAAATCGGAACAAAGGTTCATATTCCATATTCTCCAGATCTTTGCCCAGATAAGTCTGAAGGATCTCCACATCCTCCCCCAGAACTTTCCCCACCAAGGCCTCCGCCATATAGTAGACGTTTCCCTCGTCATTTTTCTTAACTTTCACATAAGTCTCTCTTGGATTCACACAGAGCGCCACGTTGGACGGGAGTGTCCAGGGAGTAGTGGTCCAAGCCAGAAAATAGGCGTCCTCCCCCACTACCTTAAAGCGTACCACGGCGGAACGCTCTTTCACATCCTTATAGCCCTGGGCCACCTCATGGCTGGACAATGGCGTCCCACATCTGGGACAATATGGCACAATCTTATACCCTTTGTACAGCAAATCTTTCTCCCAGATCTTCTTCAAGGCCCACCACTCGGACTCAATAAAATCATCATGGTAGGTCACATAGGGGTGTTCCATATCTGCCCAGAACCCTACGGTTTTTGAGAAATCCTCCCACATCCCCTTGTATTTCCATACACTCTCTTTGCAATGCTTGATAAATGGCTCCAGACCGTACTCTTCGATCTGCTCTTTCCCATCCAGTCCCAGTGTCTTCTCCACTTCCAGTTCCACCGGAAGACCATGGGTATCCCAGCCGGCTTTGCGGGGAACCATATACCCTTTCATCGTGCGGTACCTCGGGATCATATCCTTGATGACCCTGGTCAGAACATGCCCGATATGAGGCTTGCCATTGGCTGTTGGCGGCCCGTCATAGAATGTATATGACTCTCCCTCCTTGCGGTCCTCCATACTTTTCTCAAAGATTTGGTTGTCTTCCCAGAATTTCTCGACCTTCTTCTCCCGATCTACGAAATTCAAATTGGTATCTACTTTCTGATACACGATTCCTACCTCCTATTTTAATTTATATTCAGAACAAAGAATCCTGCGGCGGGTCGCATAAGCGACACAATTCCACCTCCGCCGCAGTGCGATCCCTATAACAAAAAAACCTCCATCCTGCAATAGGACGAAGGTTTACATTCGCTAACCACCTGTTACATAGTACTGCCTGACCCGGCCTATACCTGTTCCTGATAACGGAAGAATTCCGTCTCCTCCTACTGGCCTCTGCTTTCGGATTCGAAACTCCGGAGGGATATTCCACTGGACTCTAATCGCGCCGGGCTTCCACCCTCCCCGGTTCGCTGTGCCTTTGAAATCCAGCTTACTGTCTCCATCACAGTCTTTCGCTATTTATACCGATATATTATACTAACTACTAATTCTAAATGTCAAGCTTTTCCCACTATATTTCTGTGGGATTCAGCAATCAAAAGACTTCTGACGCCCGAATCCTATGGACAAATAATGACATTCTTGTTATCATCAATAGAAGTCACTTGGATTTCGGGGAATCCATCCCCAGATATTGTAAGGAAAGAAGGCATATTATAGATGAAAAGAACAAGAAGATATTTTCTTCTCCCACTTCTGTCCGTCCTACTCTTAGCGCAGTCCACCTTTGGCGGCGGCACAGGAACAGACCGGGGAAACACAGGATGCGGCCGCTCCCACACCGACCCCAGATCCACACACACCCTATTACAATGGGAAAATCACCTCCAACCAAATCGAAGGCTGGCCAGAGGGCCCTAAGGTGGAGGCCGGCTCCGCCATTCTCATGGACGCCAACACCGGAGCAGTCCTGTACAGCAAAAATGCCCACAAGAAGCTTTACCCGGCCAGTATCACAAAGATTTTGACCACAGCTTTGGCCATGCAGCGCTGTGACCCTGACGACACCGTATCTTTCTCCGACTACGCCATCACCCACCAAGACGCGGACAGCTCCAACATCGGTTGCCTGGTGGGGGAGAAGATGAAAGTCAAGGACTGCTACCGGGCCATTATGCTGGCCTCCGCCAATGAGGTGGCCACAGCCATCGCTGAACAAAGCAGCGGGAACCTAAAGAAATTCGTGGAACTGATGAATCAGACAGCCCGGCAGATCGGATGCACAAGAACCCACTTTAACAATGCCAACGGGCTCCCGGATGAGAACCACTACACCACCGCCAAGGACATGGCGCTGATTGCCCGCTATGCCTGGAGAGACAAGGAGTTCCGCAAGGTAGCCTCCACCTTAGAGTACACCATTGAGCCCACCAATCTATACACTGAACCGCGGATACTGTTCAACCACCACAAGATGATGTCCGACTCCGGCTACTACTATGACGGCTGTCTAGGTGGAAAGACCGGCTACACACAAGCCGCCGGCAATACTCTGGTCACTTACGCAAAAAAAGGACACATGACCTTAATCTGCGTCGTGCTCCAGGATCAGGGAACCTATACCTACACAGATACCGCCGCCTTGTTCGACTACGGTTTTCAGAACTTTGAGAATATACAGGTAGCGAAAAGTGGCCCCCACCTTCTCGACCTAAGGCTCGACCCTCTTAGCCAGACCGTTTTGGAATACCGTCAGGCGAGAAGTCCCATGTTCTACTATCACGGATATTTCATCACTGTGCCTAAGAATGTGGACTCCGATCTCATCCTGACCAAGGCCTCAATTATTCCGAATCTCATTGGACAACCCAAAATAAGAACCAGTTATCTGTACAAACACAATAACTGGTTCCTAGGTTCGGCCGACGCCTACCAGCAACAGGAGAATCTGGTCTTTCTGGCCGCGCTCTCCCAGTGACAGGATATCCGGCTAATTATACCTGCTAAAATCCACTCCCCCTGTGGGAGAACTCGCAGGATAAACCTCGGACAGCACCTACCAAAGCCAGCGCCTGGAAAAGTCAGTCTTCGAGGGAAGGCGATGTCTGTCGGGATTTTAATCTTTTTAATTGTCTCCGGGCGCGAAGAGATTCTTGTTTTTCTTGAATCTTCTTCGCGTTTTCCGCACCGATGAGCTTGATCGTCTTCACCGCATAAAACCGATTCTTCTCCGTCCTCTTAACACGAATCTTTCCCTTCACCAACCCGTGAGTCTGGCAGACAGACACACTGTAATACTGTTTTGAATTCGTGGTGAACCAACGAATCTTTCTCTTGGCCGCCTCCCCGCAGACCGGACACCTGGTACTGTTCACCTCCCGGTCCCTAACCACCTTGTCCTTAGCGGCAAATTCTCTGGACACATACTTATCATAAGTGGGATATTTGATGTGAATCTCTTCTTTCTTCCCCTTTGGATTCTGGTAAACATCGATGGAATAGTATTGATAGGTCCGGGGATCGTCAAGTTTTCTCAAGATCTCCACCGTATAACAGGCGTCTTCTTGCGCTCTGTGAAACCGGTACTTCTTCTCAATCTTCAAAAATTCTATGGCATACTCCAGCGATCTCCGGCTGGATCCATCCTCACATTCTATACTGAATAATTTCTGAACGTCGTAATACCGGATGGGCCCTGGAAGCTGATCCAAAATCTGATAATACCTCATGTTTCTCTGCAACTCCGTCAAATCTTGGGATCCCCAGGTACAAAAGCAATACTCCTCCCCACACCAGTCCAAAAAATCTTGCGCGACGGTTGTAAAAGATTTCCCACCTGCCAAGTTTTTATAATTCATATGAATCACTTCCCTGGTTCTGGCATGGATCCATTTATATACTTGGGGTTTTACAATCTCATGGAACTGCCCTATGATCTCCCTGTCTTGATTTAATTTTACCGCCCCGATCTCAATGATCTCAAAGGGAAGCTTGGCATTGGAATACTCCTTCCCATCGGGGCATTGATTCCACTCTAGGTCCATCACAATATAATTCATAGGTTTCCCAATCTCACATCCAATTCAAATATCGCCTCGATCAAAAGTTGCTGAAACTTCCCGCCGTCTACATCCAGCAGAACCTTCACCGGCGGCTTTTCCTGGAATTTCCACCAGCGAAAGTCGCAGACTGTGCGTCCCCTGCCGATTCCCTGGGAACAGTCCACATGGACGAAAGCTTCCTCACTCTTGAAGATTTCGGGGTGTACCAGATACATAATGGTCGCAGCATCATGAATAGGCAGAACGCTTCGCAATTTGTTGAAATCAGTCTCAAAAGCATACCCTGCCATATCTCCACAGAAATTAGCCACCGTCCCACCCACCTGGCATAATTTCCCGATCTGCCTCCTGGTAAGCCCGCACTCCCAGGTCACATCCAAGCCTGCCATGACAATGGGAAGGCCGGACTGAAAGACAATCTCCCCCGCCTCAGGATCCTCATACATATTGAACTCCGCAGCAGCCGTCACATTTCCACTCCTGACCCCGCCGCCCATGAGCACAATCTGTTCAATCCTCTCCTTCACCTGGGGAAAAAGCCGAAACAACATCGCAATATTGGTACAAGGGCCAGTGACCACCAACGTCACCTTCTCTCCCTCCTCTAGGCTCAACAACAAGTCTCTCAGATAGATTACTGCATGTTCCTCCACAAATCTTTCTTCCGTCCGTGAAAGCGACACATTCCCCAAGGCATTCTCCCCGTGGGCCTCCTTGGCCGGCCTGACCGGCTCCATAAGGTGGCTCTCCATCCCTTTGGCCACAGGCACATCCAGTCTGAGAAACGCAACCACATCCAGAGCGTTCCTGCTCACCTGGTCAAGGGTGTGATTCCCCGCCACAGTGGTGACCGCCAATATCTCCAGCTCCTCCTCATAGGCTGCCGCCAGACAGAGCATAATGGAATCATCGATTCCTGGATCACAGTCAATAATAATCTTTCTTCGGCTCACAATTTCTTCCTCCCCTCTCACTCCGAGATTTCACCGCTTGAAAAGCGGAAGACTTCCCTGACAAGGTTAAAATTTGGTCTCTCTATTGGAGAGTATCTCTTTCCCCTCCAAGATCTCCTTGTAGTCCTTTAAGTTCTTCTGGAGAAGCTCCGGTGTGTTCAATCCATACGGACATTTCTCCATACACTGGTTACAGTGGAGACAATCCTCTATCTTCATCATCTGCTTTTGTACTTCTGGGGTCAGATACAAATCTGAGGGCGCCCGGCGCACCATCAAGGACATTCTGGCGCAATCATTGATCTGAATCCCAGCAGGACAAGGCATACAGTAGCCGCATCCCCGACAGAAATTGCCGCTAAGTTGCTCCTTATCCCTCTCGATGACCCGGCGGATCTCAGGCGTCATAGCCGGAGGATTCTCCACATAAGATAAGAATTCATCCAACTCCGATTCCCTCTGCACACCCCAGATGGGCAGAACCGTCTCAAACTGAGCCTCAAACGCATAGGCAGCCGCTGAGTTGTTGATCAGCCCTCCGGACAACGCCTTCATGGCTATAAAGCCCATATCCTTCTCCTTACACTTCTCCACCAACGCCAGATCCCTCTCCGAGGCCAGATAACAAAACGGAAATTGTAAGGTATCATACAGCCCCGATTCTATCGCTTCCTCCGCGACCTTTAGGCGGTGATTCGTGATACTGATATGGCGAATCTTCCCCTGCTCCTTAGCCTTTTGCATACACTCATAGACGCCGCTGTCATCGCCAGGCTTTGGACAGAAGTCCGGATTGTGAAACTGATAGATATCCAAATAATCCGTCTTTAAATTCGTCAATGTAGTCTCCAAGTCCTTCCAGAAAGCCTCTGGTGTCACTGCCGCCGTCTTGGAGGCAAGGTAGACTCTATCCCGCATTCCCTCAAAAGCCAACCCAATCTTGTGCTCACTGTCCGTATAAAACCGGGCAGTGTCATAGAACGTGATACCTCCATCGTAGGCTTTTCGCAGAAGCCTGACCGCCTCCTGGTCGCTGACCCGTTGAATGGGCAACGCGCCGAACCCGTTCTTGTTTGTTATAATCTCAGTTTTTCCCAACCGTATTGTCTGCATTCCCTTATTCTCCTAACTCTCTCATTTCATCTTTTCACGTTAAACACCAACTGTCGATAATCTCGCCCTTAGCTTGAAAAAGCTCTATTTCTACTTAATTAATCATAGCATAAAAATAGACAATTTGCACTTGATTGTTGGCTGAAACCACCCTCAAAACAATTTATACTTTTTCAAAATCGTAATCACTGTCAACAAAGCCAAAGCAGCGTATATATTATGTTTCCAAAAGAAAGATCTGCCACTATAACGCCTCTGTGTACACAAGCATCAAACTCAGAATGATTTTAAGCCCCACAGACAGGCTGTCCAGCCGGACCCACTCCTCCCTAGTATGAGACAGGCCCCCCTCCACCGTACCAATGGTATTAGCTAAAATTCCCATGGACAGCGGCACATTGCTGTCCGTGGAAAATGCCCGGTAATCCATCTCACCTTGGTAGAATTCTTGAATAATCTTTGCATTGCGCACTGTAAATCTCTCCAAGGCCTCCTGATCCAACTCTCCATTGCCAGGTCTGACTCCCAACAGCTCCACCTTCAGGTCACCGCCCTTGTTCTTACAGGACTCTACAACCCTTTGCAATTCTCTCTCCATGATCCCCAGACACTTCTGTGAGGAGGAGCGGAACTCATACAAAAGTTTCGCCTCCTGGGCGATGCTGTTGACTGTGGTTCCGCCCTCCATGACGCCTACATTATAGGTAGTCTTGGCCTCAGTGGGCACATCCACCTGGTAGAGTTTCTCCACCAAACCGCATAAGATCTCAATGGCATTGGGATTTCCAAAATTGCCATAAGAGTGGCCTCCCACCGTCTTACAGCTGATCTGATACCGATAGGAACCCACACCACAATTGCAACACTGGGACAGATATCCGTCAAAAGAGATGAATTCCCTGATCTGGTGGCCGTAAACTGCGAACAACTCCTTCGTTCCATCCAAATTCCCCAACCCCTCCTCACAGGCATTGGCCACAATCAAGATACCACAACGAAACTTCAGGTCACTCTGGATTAAGTATTTGGCCGCCATCATCAGATTCACCAGGTTGGCCGTGTCATCCCCGATACCTGGGGCATAGAGCTTCCCTTCCTGTTCCCTCATTGGCAGAGGATCCATATCTGGAAAGACCACATCTGTGTGAGCGGCAAATACTACCAGCGGGCCATTTTCTTTATATCCCAACTTGCAGATAACGTTTTTAGCTCGGTCGATACTCACATCCTTGGCGCCTTGCGCCAGGAACCATTCCTTACAAAAGGCCGCCCTCCGATCTTCCTGCCTGGTGGGCGCTGGGATCTTTCCCAAAGTCCGTAGTAATTGCACTGCCTCCTCCTGGCATAATTTCGCATATTCCTGGACAACCTGCTCTCGTTTCTCTTTCATAACTGATTTCCTCCGATCTCGATGACATCCTAAGATCCATCACACTGATTCCATTCGATGGCCCGCATAATCCCACAAGTTCTCATTGCCTGAGAGAAATAGTATTGAATCCTTCGCTTTTTAATAAAATCCCCCGCTATATAGCGCTCCCCTTGGGTTATTTCGATTATACTCGTTTTTCTCCGGGAATCCAAGACGGTTCTCCTCTGCTCTTATTCTGATATTGACATTCCTCCCGGGCTGCCATATAATTACTAAAGGTAATTACTTAGAATATCTATTTGACCGGAGGAAACCATCATGAACGTACAGTTAATCCGACAGTTTATGGACACCTGCCATGAGGCGAAAAAGCTAACTGAATTATTCCCAGCCCTTCCGGCCGGGATCTCTCCTCGCCATATCAAAGTCGTCCAGATTATCCAGCAACTAAGCCGTCAAACCGGGCAAGTCAAGGTCAGCGACGTGAGCCGGCAGTTACAGGCGACCAGACCCAGTATCACCAAATTAATAAACGAATTGGCACAGTGTCACGCCTTGACAAAGACCCCAGATAGCCTAGACAAACGAGTTGTGTGGATCAAATTGACTGAGACCGGCGAGCGCTATTATGAATTCTATGTCTCTGTTTACCACACATGGCTCTGCGAACAGCTCCGCCATATCTCAGACGAGGATATCCAGACCACACTCACAACCATCCACCAGATCTATGAACTTCTGCGCAATTGTCCCGCAAGTTCCATGCCTTCCTTCGAGCAGACTTTTCCCAGCGCCTGAGACAGCCAGCGCCTCTACGCTCTCAGTCCCTGCCTGTCGCCGGTTCTCATTCCGGGAGATAACTTCTTTCACTTTCTATTATTAGAATGATTCGTTTTCAAGAAATGGAGGTTTATAAAATGAATGAATACGATAAGAAAATAGACCTGAGACTAATTCTCTCCATTCTCGCCGCAGGGCTGATGTCCTTCTCCGGCGTGGTAGTGGAGACCGCAATGAACGTTACCTTTCCCACTTTGATGGAAGAATTCGGAGTCGGGACTTCTACCGTCCAGTGGATCACCACCGGATATCTGTTGGTCCTGGCCATGATCATCCCTGCATCCTCCTACCTAAAACAACGTTTTCCCACAAAGACGCTCTTCGTGGCCGCCGTCTCCTTGTTTCTCACCGGTACGATCCTGGCCGCCGTCACCCCCATATTTTCTCTGCTGCTAGTTGGCAGACTCATTCAAGGCGTGGGGACCGGACTCGCCCTCCCCTTAATGTTCAATATCGTGTTGGAACAAGTGCCCAGGGAGAAGCTTGGATTTATGATGGGAGTCGCGTCCTTGATCACTGCCGTTGCCCCCGCCGTGGGGCCTTCCCTGGGCGGAATGCTGGTAAATGCCTTTGGCTGGAGGATGATCTTTATCGTCTTGATCCCGGTGCTAATTCTGGCTTTTTTTCTCGGGATTTTCAACATCCGCCAAGTCTCGGACACACATCGGTTATCTTTCAACTGGATTGATTACCTATTTCTGGCCGCTGGCTTCGCCTGCTTCATATTTGCCACAAGTTCTGCCTCTTCCTCCGGGTGGACCAGTCCACAGGTACTCGGTCTCCTGGTCGTCAGCATCGGCGCCCTTATCGTCTTTTACCGCCGTTCTCTGACTTCCAGCCAGCCCTTGATCCACGTACAAGTGTTTCATAACCTTCCGTTTGCATTCAGCGTTCTGGTTATTTTGTTGATACAGTTTATCTGTCTGGGACTGGGATTTTTAATTCCCAACTACGCCCAGCTAGTCTCCGGTGAAAATGCGTTTGTGGCCGGCTGCCTACTTCTTCCCGGCTGTATACTGGGCGCCGCCCTCTCCCCGGTCAGCGGCAGACTCCTGGACAGCCTAGGCGCCAAAAAGCCTATCCTCTTCGGAAATGTCTGCGCCATCCTCTCCACCTTGTGCTTCAGCCTCTTTGCCGGGCACCTGCAAGTGTTGACTGTGATTGTCTTCTACATTTTCTTCACGCTCAGCCAAGGTTTTTCCGTTGGCACCACCATGACCAATGGACTGAGGCAGCTACCCGCACGCCTAAACGCCGACGGCAACGCAGTCATCAATACCTTACAGCAACTGGCCGGAGCCATGGGAACCTCCGTCGTCACCACCATTGTGGCCTCCGCGCAAGCCAAACTCCCAGAAGACTTGGCCACCGCGACGATGAATGGAAGCCGCAATTCCTTTATTCTTCTGACTGTGCTTGCTGTGGCAATGCTCTGCTGCTCCTGCACTGCCTTTTATTGCATTGACAGAGGCGAGAAAAGTCATCTCTAGAGCTTTTGTTCCGTGAGAAAGCGCTGCGCCTTCACGCATTCATACGACGATTTTCCTAAGAAATGAAGAGGACAAGAATTCCTGCGAATTCTTGTCCTAACCGGATCATGCAATATGGCCTCTATCCCTATTTTCTTGTTAAAAGGGCCGTGATCTGGCGCCAAAAACTCATCCTACTCTCCTAGCCGCTGTATTTTTCCAACTGATTGTAGCCATCTACTTTGAAAAAGCTGCTCTGTGCAATTCTTCCTGCTCAGGCAGATGGGTAACGTATCCCACAGGAATCTTATTCTTCGTCGCCTGGATGATCTGTCTGGCCCCGTCTTCTCCGAAGGCGCCGCACAGCTCTATACAGTCGACTCCATCCTCATATAGATTCTCAGCGACGGCTCTTGCCTCCTCTATCGTCGCGACCCCGATAATCTGGGCTCCTCCACCGTGTATAACCGCCCGGTCTGTCTCCTGATCAAAATCTCCCATAATCAAAAATGCAAATTTCATAGTCTCTAATCCTCCATCTATCGTTCTTCAATTCCTCTCCACACACAATATGGAGATGGCTGCAATTTGTCAGATAAAACAGACAAACCTGCTCCTTACTCACTCTGTAACTGCCCACACCCTGGCGGGAAGACCGGTAGCCCCTTCTATTCTGGGATAAGCGATCAAAATGACTGCTCCAGCCGGCGCCACCTGATCCAGATTCGTGAGAAGCTCTACCTGTAGTTTCCCCTGATCCAACAAATACCGTTCGCAGGCGAGATCCCCTGCCTTCGCTGCTTCCCCCGATGCGTCCGTGTCTAAGGTCTCATGGCCGTTCGCCGCTGCCTTGCGCTGCTCATAGATATATTGTAACGCCTCCATCGACCAGCCGGGAAAGTGCTCATTCCCCTCCTCATCCAATCCCGAAAGCGCCTCCATATCCGGCCATTTTTTCGACCAATCCGTCCGCAGCGCTACAAAAGCGCCTTCGGGTATGTCTCCATATTGTTCCTCGTAATTTTTGATATCGTCCCTGGTGACCGCATAGCATGGATCTTTCTCTACTTTCTGTGTAATATCAATCACACACAAGGGCATAACCAACTGACGCACATCATACCGCTCTGACAGCTCTCTGCCCTTGATAAAATGCCCCGGAAAATCAATATGCGTCCCGAACTGCCCCGGAAACTTAAAAGTCTGGATCTGGCATTCCAGCATCTCGTTCCCCCAATCAAAACAGGTCTTTCCCAACTCTACAGATCCTTCTGGGATTCCCGACCAGTAAGGGCTGTCGTTATTCAGCGCCAATGACAGCTCTACCCAGCGGTATCCTTTTGCTTTTTCCAACGCTTCCCATAATTGATACATATCTCTAATCCTCCTCTCACCCTTTCTTACATCATATCTCCTTTTGATTTCTGTGTAAATGTGATTTTTTCAATTGTCTTTCACTGTGACTGTATCAAAATGGAGGATGATCTAACCACCGACAGCCGGATCGCCCTCCCCAATGAAAGCAAAGTTCACTCGTGTATTACAATCTCCTCCGCAGACAATGTAAATATAAAAATCGTGCCATGGGGAATATTATCTTCGATCCATATCGTTCCCCCGTGAGCCTGTACTATGGATTTAACAAGAAACAAGCCAAGTCCAAGACCGCTTTTGCTGTCCGCCAATTGATTTCTCCCTGTATAAAACATATCGAATATCTTATTCTTATTCTCACCGGGAATCCCCGGCCCGTCATCTGCGACGGAGATCTCAATCTTATCCCCCTTCCGCTTTGTCTGTATCACAATCTCGGAACCTGACGGCGTATACTTGATGGCATTCTCCACCAGGTTAATGACCACCTGTATGATCAACCGTGAATCCATCTTCGCAAGAAAAATATCATCCGCTGGCTGAAACAAGATGGTATGTTCTGCACTCTTGCGGGAAAGATGCTTTAACGCCTCGTCCACCACTTCATCCACCAACTCCACCTGCAGATTTAGGGCCATTGTCCCGTCTTCTATCCTGGTAATAGACAAAAGATTTTCCACCAGACTGATCAGCCACATAGCCGAATCATAAATGTCCGCGTACAATTGTTCCCTCTTCGCCTGCTCTAATTTCATCCCATTGTTTAACAGAATATCCGCATTTCCTGAAATACTGGTCAGAGGAGTCCGCAGATCATGAGAGATGGATCGCAGAAGGTTCGCACGAAGTTGTTCATTTTTTGCCGTAGCCACAGCCTCCTCCCGCGTCCTGCTATAATATTCTTTTTCCAGAGCCAGCGCACACTCCCCCAAGATGGCAAATAGTAGGTTCTCCTCCCAACTGCTCATCTGCAGATCTCTCCATTCAATCCCAATCACACCATAGATACGCTGTTCACTTCTGATTGCCAAATACATACAACGGGATCTGGAAAAACGCGTGGTGCCAGCCCCGGCTCGTCTCTGGTGACTCCACACCCAGAGCGCCGTCTGCCGCTCCGCGGCCAGCAGATATTCTTCTTTATCTTTTCCCTCTTCCGTCAGATAAAGTTGTGGCTTTGACAAACCATCTTGCTCCTTCTTATAGAAGATAACGTCCCGGTCAAATAATTTTACCAACTGTTTTGCTGTCTCGTCCATAATCTTTACTTCATCTTCTGCTTTTTGCAATATCTTGTTCGTCTCCAGAAGCGCTTGTGTCCGATAACCCATCTGTGTAGACCGCTCCGTCTGTTGTCTCAACTGAACCGCCAGGTTGCTTGCAATCAAAGCTGCAAGAAAAGCAATAATAAAAGTGACTGGATATCCAGATTCATAAGCAGAAAACGAAAATTGAGGAACGGTAAATAAGAAATTAAACAGTAGGACACTGACAAAAGAGGAGAGGACACTCCAAATCCTATTCCCGGTGATCCCGGCAATAATCAAAACGCCTAATAAATAGACAATAATAATGTTTTCTTCTGCCAATCTAAGATATTGAAATAGAAAACCAACGCCGGTCGATATGGCTAAGACCAACAACACAATCAGCAAACTTGACACGCTACTCTTTTTCTTTTTTACCTGTCTGACAAACATATTCTTTCCTATTCCACCTTCACCATACAGTATCCGATCCCAATATGCGTCCGGATACATTTATTCTCTCCGTCTGCTTTTTCAATCTTTTTCCGGACAGTTGCGATATGAACACGCAAAGATGCGATATCACTTTCCACAGAACTCCCCCATATTTCCTTTGTAATGTAAGTGTTCGTCAATACCCTTCCCATATTCGCGGCCAGCAGACAGAGAATTTTGTACTCAATCGGCGTCATATGGATCTCCTCCTCATTTACATAGATGGTCTGAAGATTATAATCAATCTTTAGGCTACCATTCTGAAAATAGGGCGACTGTTCTGTGATTTTATTTTGCATATACTGAATCCTACGGAAAGTTCCCCGGATTCGGGCCAGAAGCTCTGCGGTAGAAAATGGTTTTGTCAGATAATCGTCTGCACCCGCATCCAGAGCATCTATTTTATCTTTGTCCTCACTGCGAGCACTGATCACTGTGATTGGCACTTGAGACCAAGTACGGATCTTTCTTATAACTTCTACGCCATCCATGTCCGGCAACCCCAGATCCAAAAGAATCAGCGTAGGATAAGAAGTCCCCGCCTCAATCAATGCCTGTTTCCCGTTTCTCGCCACATGATAGCGGTATCCTTCCGCCCCCAATGTGGTCGTGATCAGATTACAGATTGCCAAGTCGTCTTCCACAATCAAGATTATTTCATTATTCATGAATCATTACCTCCTCCGATGGCAAGCGATATAAAAGCCAAAGCGGATATCTGTAATCCGCTTCGCTATTTGCTCATGACCTTATCGCCACTCTCATGGCTTTTGGCACAGCCTCAATTATCCCCCATTAACTGCCAGGATAAGGGCGCCTGCTTTCATACAAAGCTTCATAAATCTACAACGGGGTTAGAAATTTGTCCTGAAGCTTTACTCCCGCCTCATTGAGCATTGCAATTAACAATTCATACTTGGACTCCGGGATCCGCCGCCGTTCCTCCAGTACAATCCCCATAACGCCTTTTACCTCGTTCTCATCCTGAATGGGCAGATACATAGCCTTAGCATTAGGCAACGTCTGGGTACAGGCCCCTGCCCGGTGGTTGTTGGCAATGACCCACTGGACCACCGCCTTTTCCTGTGTATCTATATATTGGGACAATGCACTCTTCTCCACACCTTTTCTTGGACACAGCAACGGTTCTTCTGGCAGACCATTTTGGTTCACCGGATAGACCATCAACGACAGTTCCAGCAGTTTCTCCGACTGTACGGCAATCTGGATCCACACCTCCTTCTCTGATTTGCATCTCCTAAGTCTCTGGCTATTTTCCAGCAATATCTCGGTCCGGTACGCTTTTTTCGCATTTTCACTGCTCTGCTGCTTTAACTTTCTCGTCAATGTGGCGGTAGAAAGTCCCACGATAAACAGCATCACAAAAGTTGTGGGGTACCCTCTGTCATAAGCTTTCAGGGTAAAATACGGTTCTGTGAAGAAAAAATTAAAAGCGAGCACGCCAACTGCGGAAGAATATACCGCATAAATACGTTGATCCGCAATGTAGGAGGACAAAAGCACGCCCAGAATATACACTCTGGCTATTTTCCAGCAATATCTCGGTCCGGTACGCTTTTTTCGCATTTTCACTGCTCTGCTGCTTTAACTTTCTCGTCAATGTGGCGGTAGAAAGTCCCACGATAAACAGCATCACAAAAGTTGTGGGGTACCCTCTGTCATAAGCTTTCAGGGTAAAATACGGTTCTGTGAAGAAAAAATTAAAAGCGAGCACGCCAACTGCGGAAGAATATACCGCATAAATACGTTGATCCGCAATGTAGGAGGACAAAAGCACGCCCAGAATATACACCATAATAATATTCGATTCCGGGAGATTCCACTGCTGCAGTGCGTACGCTGCCAAAGTTGTAAATACCATCACCGCAGTGATCTCCGCCAGATCCCGGCCCAAATCCTTCCAATTGCCACTATGTCTCCTTGCCATAACTTTTTTTCGCTGGGGCCGTTCGCCTTTGATATCCGGAATGACATACACGTCAATATTGGGAGCCATATCGCTTAGTTTTCCCAAGATCTCAGAACCCGGCCTCTCAAACAAGAACCTATGGTTGGTCCTCCCGATTACTACCTTGGACACGTTGCTGAGCACTGCATATTTCGCGATCTGCCGGCCCACATCCTCCCCAAACACCGTGACGATTTTCGCCCCTAATGTCTTTGCCAGTTCCATGTGCTCCTGCAGACGCTCCTTTGTCTGATTATCTGCCTCCTGGAAGTCAGGTGTCTCCACATAAAGCCCTGTGAACTGACACTGAAATGCGTAGGCCAGTCTGGACGCTGCCCGGATGACCTTCGTATTGGAGGCCGCCGCAGAGATGCATACTAGAATATGTTCCCCGGTATGGTAATCCAGATTTCCTCTCAACGCCCGCTCTTCTTCCGCAACATGCTTTACCCGCTCCGCCATCCGCCGTAAAGTGATTTCTCTGAGAGCTACCAGTTTTTCTCTCCGGAAGAAATTCTCCAGCGCCCGTTCAGCCTGCGCTTTCCGGTAAATCTTTCCTTCCTTCATCCGGTCAATCAAACTATCCGGCTCAATATCTATGATTTCCACCTGATCCGCATGATCAAAGACGCTGTCCGGGACTCGTTCCCGGACGTGAATATGTGTGATATTCTCCACAACGTCATTCAGGCTCTCCAGATGTTGAATATTCATTGTCGTATAGACGTTAATCCCAGCCCAAAGCAATTCCTGAATATCCTGATAACGTTTCTCATTCCGGCATCCCTTTGCGTTAGTATGGGCGAACTCGTCCACCAGAATCAGTTTTGGACGCCGTCTTAGAGCTGCATCCAAGTTGAATTCCCGAAATGTTACGCCTTTATATTGCACCTCCAATACCGGGAGTGTCTCCAGCCCTTTCATCAATTTTTGCGTGTCGGGTCTATCATGGGGTTCGATGTACCCGGACACAACGTCAATCTCATGATTCTTGGCCTCATGCGACGCCTCCAGCATGGCGTATGTCTTTCCAGAACCTGCGGCATATCCGAGAAAAATCTTTAACTTCCCATGGGCGCTCCTGATTTTTTGTGATTCCTCATACTGTAGTTTTCTCAAAAGCTGTTCTGAATTCTGCCGTCCCTCTCTCATAACACTCCCCTTTATCACCCACAATAGCCCTTCAGGCTAATATAGCACACGGATGAAATAAGGAAGACAGGCTCCTCTCCCATCCTCTTTTTTAGCTTATAACAATCCCATTTCCCTTGCAATGGCCAGATTGCATTTCAGCACATTCACCCGCTCCTCACCGTATACGCCCAGCGCCTTATACTCCGTATTCTCCTCTACAATCCTTCTGACCTCCGATTCTGGAATCCCAGAATGCTCTGCAACTGCCGCTATCTGTACCTCTGCCGCCTTCGGACTGATGTGAGGGTCCAGGCCAGAACCAGACGCCGTCACCAAATCAGAGGGGATATCTTCCTTTTTTACATCCGGGTGGGACGCAAGAAATGTATCGATATCCTCCTCCACCCGCTCTCTCAGCTTTGGGTTTGAATTTCCATAGTTAAAGGTTCCGGAAGACACTCCGCTGTATTCGCCGTCTTCTTTCTGTTTCTCTGTATATGTGTTGTAATTTACAGAAGAAATCCTTCCACGAAAGAAATAATCCTCTGTAAAATCCTGTCCCACCAGAGCGGAACCAACTGCCTTGTCTGGATCTGTAGTTGGATTTCCTTCTTTATCGATCAGACTTCCGTTGGCTTTATCCCGCATGGCCAGTTGGCTGACGCCTGTCAGCGCCAACGGATATACGAACGAGCAGAGCACCATCATAATCACACTGAATACAAATGCCTTTCCCACGGATTTGCCAAATTTTCTCATATCTTTTTTCCTCCTAGATTCCAAGCAGACGCAGAGGCAAAGCTACAATCAAGTCAATCACCTTAATTCCCACAAACGGTACAAGAATACCGCCCACACCGTAAATCCCCATATTTCTCAACAGTAATTTTTCGGCTTTCATCGGTCTATACTTGACGCCTTTCATTGCTATCGGGATTAAACTTGGAATAATAATAGCGTTAAAGATCAATGCGGACAAGATTGCGCTGGCTGGCGTGGCAAGACGCATGATATTCAAAATCTGCATCTGCGGAAGTACAATGGTAAACATCGCCGGGATAATGGCAAAATACTTGGCAATATCATTGGCAATACTGAATGTCGTAAGCGATCCCCTGGTAATCAACAGTTGTTTTCCAATTTCCACTACCTCCAATACCTTCGTGGGGTCTGAATCCAGATCTACCATATTGGCCGCCTCTTTCGCGGCCTGGGTACCGGAGTTCATCGCCAGCCCCACATCTGCCTGCGCCAACGCCGGAGCATCGTTCGTTCCATCCCCAGTCATTGCCACCAATTTGCCCTCTGCCTGTTCTTTTTTTATTGCCCGGATCTTATCCTCCGGCTTGCATTCCGCAATAAATCCATCTACCCCTGCTTCCTTTGCGATGGTCGCAGCCGTCAGCGGATTATCCCCTGTGCACATGATAGTCTTAATTCCAATCTCGCGCAGTCTGGCGAAGCGTTCTACCAATCCCGGTTTTACCGTATCTTTCAGATAGATCACCCCGTAAATTCTATAGTTGGCGCAGACGACCAGCGGAGTACCTCCCAGATTCGACACTTCTGTTACAATCTGTTCCAGATCATCTGGAATCCTTCCGCCAGCGTCAGAGACAAACGAAGTAATCACATCATAAGCGCCTTTTCGGACAATGGCGCCATCTGGCAGATCCACACCGCTCATCTTTGTCTGTGCGGTAAACTCCACAAACTGCATGGAACCTACTTGTCCCTTATCCAAAGTACAACCCAGCTTCCTTCCCAGATCTACCGTGGATTTCCCTTCCGGCGTCTCATCCAACAGAGAAGACAGCACGCTGTACCGGATCAGTTCCTGCTTATCAGCGCCTTCTACCGGATAAAATTCTGCTGCAAGGCGGTTGCCAAACGTGATGGTTCCTGTTTTGTCTAAAATCATGGTATCCACATCGCCGCAGGCCTCCACAGCCTTTCCAGACATCGCGATGACATTAAACCGTGTCACACGATCCATGCCGGCGATACCGATTGCGGAGAGAAGCCCTCCGATAGTGGTGGGGATCAAGCAGACCATCAATGCTACGGCCCAGGAAATTGGGATCTCTACTCCCAGATATCTCGCAAACGGATAGAGCGTTACCACCACTATCAAAAAAATTAACGTCAGCACTATTAATAGCGTATTTAAGGCAATCTCATTGGGTGTCTTCTGTCTGGAAGCCCCCTCTACCAGCGAGATCATTTTATCTAAAAAGGACTGGCCTGGTTCTGCCACAATCTTAATTCTCAGCCAGTCGGACACGACCGTTGTGCCCCCTGTGACAGATGAAAAATCGCCCCCTGCTTCACGGGTAACCGGGGCGGACTCGCCGGTAATCGCAGATTCATCTACGGACGCGATTCCCTCTATCACCTCCCCATCGTTGGGAATAACCTCTCCCATCTTTACCAGAACAATGTCTCCTTTCTTTAGCTCTGACGCGTTGACGATCTTTTCCTCCCCACTCTTCGTCAGAAGTCTGGCCTTGGTATCTTGTTTGGTCTTTTTTAAAGAGGCAGCCTGTGCTTTCCCCCTGCCCTCCGCCACAGATTCCGCAAAATTTGCAAACAATACTGTGATAAACAAAACGGCCGTCACCACCCCGTTATAAATCCTGTACGCTCCACTTCCGCCGAACAGTGTGGGGAAAAAAGTCAAGACCAGCGTAATAAAAAATCCAACTTCCACCACGAACATAACCGGATTTTTCACCATATATCTTGGGTCCAGTTTCTGGAAAGAACCGAGAATGGATGACTTCAATATGTCCCTGGTGATAAATCTCGTTCTCTCATTTTTTTCCATGATCTATACTCCTCCTTCTTCTGTCTACATCCATAGCGACAGTTGTTCCCCGATCGGTCCAAGCGCTAAGGCGGGAAAGAAGGTCAGCGCCGCGAAGATGTAAACGATAAACACAAGGATAATCATAAATGTTACATTATCCGTCCGCAGAGTTCCGATAGACTCGTTGACTTTTCTCTTTGCCAAGAGGGAGCCTGCAATAGCCAACTGTGCCACGATTGCAATATATCTCCCAAAGAACATCGCCAACCCTGTGGTGACATTCCAGAACACACTGTTATCCGCCAGTCCCTCGAAACCAGAACCATTGTTGGCCGCGGAAGAAGCATATTCATACAGTACCTGACTGAGTCCATGGAAGGATGGATTGGTGATTCCGTCTAACCCTGCCTGTACGGATACTGCAAGTCCCGAAAATCCCAAGATCAAAAGGGGATGGATTAAGATGACGATCGCCACCAGTTTCATTTCTTTCCCTTCGATCTTCTTATTCAAGTATTCCGGCGTACGTCCTACCATTAGGCCACAGATAAATACGGCAAGGATCACATACATAATCATATTCATCAGACCGACGCCTTTTCCTCCAAACACACAGTTTAACATCATGTGTAGAAGTGGCACCATACCTCCCAGAGGTGTCAAGGTATCATGCATGTTATTCACTGTACCGGTTGTAAATGAAGTCGTAACTGTCGTAAAGAGCGCTGACTGCGCCGTGCCGAACCGTACCTCTTTTCCCTCCATACTGCCCGCACTCTGGTCAATCCCCATATCGCTGATCACCGGATTCCCAGCCATCTCTGAATGGTAACAGAGAGCAAGACCAACGGCAAAAAGAATCGCCATAGCCCCGAATACCACTGCACCCTGGCGTCCCATCCAGGTTTTCTTCTCTGCAGGGAGTGCGGTAACTGCCACATTCCCAGCAGTCTGTTCTCTCCTCTCTCTCCTTCTCTCAGCAAGCATATTTCCGAAAGTCACCACACATGCGCCTGGAAGGATCATCATAGAAATCAATTCTGTGATATTGGAGATGATCGTCGGGTTCTCAAACGGAGTCGTAGAGTTTGCACCGAAGAAACCGCCTCCGTTTGTGCCCAGATGTTTAATCGCTTCCAAAGCTGCCACCGGCCCTACGGCCAGATCTTGGAATTTTCCTTCTATCGTTTGTACGGTAAAGTTCCCGTCAAATGTCTGCGGAGTTCCCTGACTGACCAAAATCAGCGCGACGATAAAAGAAAACGGGATTAAAATGCGGGTTGTAATCCGAACCATATCCCGGTAAAAGTTTCCCATCTTTCGTCCAGCAAGCCCGCGGCAAAACGCCATACATGCAGCATAGCCGCTCGCCGCCGACATGAACATCATGAAGATGATCACGCAAATCTGGCTGGCATAGGAAAGTCCGCTTTCTCCGGAATAGTGCTGTAAATTTGTGTTCGTCATAAAACTGATAATCGTATTAAAGGAAAGAGACGGTTCCATTCCATCTATTCCATTCGGATTCAGAAATCCTACCCTTTGAATCCTCAAGATCACATATCCTAAAAATATCATCACGGCATTTGCCAGCAGCAATGACAGGGCATACTTTTTCCAGCCCATGTTCTCACCTTTTATGCCACAGATCTTATAAAGCAGATTGTCAACCGGATTAAACACCCTATCTGCAAAGGTTTTCTGTTCCGTGGCAATATGATACATATATTTTCCCATTGGGATTACAAGTATCAGGAATATCGCCAGCGTAAGTATGATTTGTACCATATCTTATCCTCCTGTTACTCTCATGTCTTCTCTCTATAATTTTTCCGGATGGATCAACGCATATACAAGGTAAACGCCCAACGCTAAAATAATCAATCCCAGAACAATCATATCCATTCTTGTTCCCTCCTCTATTCATCTTTCGGTTCCACTTGAGTCTCGCAGAATCCGACAAATAATTTCACCAAAAAGAAACTTCCCAACAAAACCGCTATCATAATTAAGTCTGTCATATTCCCTTCCTCCTCTCTGGGGATATTATATGGGATTCTTTCTAAAGTCGGTATTAAGCAGTGGCCCTCTCATATTAAGTTTTTATAAAGGTAATTCTAGATAGTCCCATATAAAAAGACAAACGACTGTCAGAAATCCCGAACAGATCATTTGTCTTTTCTTTTTGTATTTTAAAAACAAAACCGTAAACGCTGCGATTCCAATAAGGGAATGGCGCTGATTCCTGCTTTTGATGTGGTGGTTTCACAAGATAAGACTGGGATTGACTTAGTGATGGAAAGCCTGTGGCTGATACAGTGGCAACCGCTACTTTTCAAGGCGCAGATGTTAACTGGTACATCAATGCAGACGATATTGTTTTGAAGAGCAAGAACGGTCAACCAGAAGGAAATCCGCAGAACCATAACCAGTAAGGGAAGAAAAGAAATTAGAAAATCTGAAAAGCATTGCCTTTATGATAATATTCCGATAAAATTAGGATAGAATAAATAGTATGAAAGGAGTGCTTGAACATGATACAAATTCGCCCCGTTTCTGACCTTAGAAATAAATTTCCAGAGATTGAAACCATTGTCAACAGTGGAAGTCCCGTATATCTTACAAAAAATGGGTATGGTGCTATGGTCGTACTAAGTCTGGAAGAATATGCCAGTCTGACAGACAGCGTTGAAATGAAACTTGACGAGGCTGATAGACAGGCAGCAACAACAGATGAAAGACTTTCCCATGAAACTGTTTTCAGTCATGCAAGAAGTGCGGTACATGGAAAATAAATCCTATCAGCTTAGGTATTTACCACTTTTTGAACAGGATTTAATCAGTACAGCAAATTATATTACCAATGTTTTGAAAAATGAGGACGCAGCTTTACGTCTGATTGATGATGTTGAAACTGCTATTTTGGAAAGATTGAACAATCCTGTTGCCTTTGAACCGTATCGCTCTGCAAAAAAGCGTAACTGTCCCTACTATCGAATTTATGTAAGAAACTATGTAATTTTATTATGTAGTCATTGATGATGTGATGGAAGTACGCCGCTTGATGTATGGTGCAAGAGATACGGGCAGACATTTATAACTGAAAAGATTGGAAGATTTCATCAGAGCTTTTGCCGCCTGCGGAGTGTAATCCGTATCAGTGAAGCACTCTGTAATATCATTCTCTTAAGCGATTTGATATGCGTCATCGTAAATCTCCCGTGGGAGTTTGCCCTGCATTTCCTCCCGAAAAGCAGATAGCTCCTTTTGTACCTTATCAGTCAGCTTCTGATTAAGGGATTGCCTGTACTCTTGATAGTTCACTTTTTCACCTCCTTGAGAATAGAAAAAGCCGAGGGATTTTCCATTAAGAAAACCTCTCGGCTATGTATCAGTCTTGTTCTATTCAATTTTGAAAGCCGTCAGGCCGTCGTTTATATTGGTTGCTACACTTCAATATAGTACGGACAAATATCCTCGTAATGACCGTCTTTCATTCTAAATCCATTCGGTATCGTTCCAAGCTGTGTAAAACCGCATCTTTCATAAAGATGCCTTGCATGAACATTTGTCCTCACAACCGCATTGAACTGTAAAATCCGAAAGCCTTCTTTATGCGCCTGATGTATGGAATGTTTGACAAGCTGTTCTCCTATATGCCTACCACGCACATAAGTATCAACCGCATAGCTTGCGTTACTTATATGCCCACATCTTCCTATGTTATTCGGGTGCAGAATATACAATCCCACAACAGCATCCGAGTCTGCTTCTACTGCAACCCCGCAAAAGGTCTGTGACGCAAAAAAATCTTTTCCTGTTTCACCTGTCAGACGATCTTCTTGAGGAAAAGCAATGCCTTCATCTACAACATCATTCCAAATTCTTATCATTTGGGGCAAATCATCTTCGGTATATTTTCTGATTATCATAATTAAGTCTCCATGATTTTTTATTCTAAGCTGCCAATCATAAACAAATAAAACCATAGCTGGCACTTACTCTTGCCACTGATATATGTCAATTCTAATTGAATATGCAAGTCAACAATAAACTGAGAGTTATCGCGCTGTTGAGTCATTTTCTGCTATACCTAAAATCGCAATACGGATCACCTTCCGCAATCGTCATTGTCCGTTTTAGTTCCATACCCATCAAGTCTGCCAGCACATAATCAAATCTACAGAGATATTTTGCAAGTTCTGGACATCCCTCGTCCTGACACAGTTTACAGATTCCGCATTCATGATAATCATATCCCAATTCAAAACTGACGGTTTTTGTCGGAATGTCAACCACCCAGTCATTTTCATATTTACGGAGATGGCTTTTTCTTGACCATTCCTGTCTGCTGATAAGTTTCTTTTCATCTAAATAGGATTCGGCATTTCCAAGTGCACGACCAAAAATTTTTGATGTGCACAAACCATTCTTATATAACTCATAATTTTCTTCGGCGGACAAACCAGTTGTTCTGTTCAACGCAATAAAATACGCACCCATCATATAGGAACTGATTAGTTTGGACTTTCCGATTTCCTTTGCTCCGCATACTATTCTCCGATACTCAGTTTTAACAACTTTCGGATTTACACCTCTTTCCTTCAGGCCTTTTTTGCACGCACCATGATAGAAAGCTCCGAACATACTGTATTTCATAGCTGTTCCCTCTTGTTCAAAATTCTTATTTTAGGACTGTTAAATTTCATTCACCTCACAAACCAAGATTATTTCTTGCCTCCGTATTGTTGTCGGTAATCCTTGCAACTGTCTTGCATTTATCTGCATTATTGCAATCACCACATATAGTCACGCCTTTTTTCAGCGCACACTGGCGAATGGCGCAAAGACTGTCGCAATATACAGTTTTGATTCCATCAACTCGGCAGCCTTCACAGTTGATATGTTCAGGTAGAATGGGGGCATTGTTTAACTCAGCCCATAGTTTTGCGGTTTTCTCACGCAGCATTTGGTCGTCATTGATTGTCGCAAGATATGCATCGCACTTTTCACAATCCAGACCACAGTATGCAATCATATTATTCATGGTGATACACCTCTCAAAATCTAACTTCGATTTTTATTTTATCACTAATTTAAACAAAAATTTTATATGGATTTTTGAATTATCCGCATAAATACTATACTTTCAAGCCTTTTAAAGTATAGAAAAACACTCATTTTACCACGAATTTACCACGATTGAACGAGCCTTGATATGACAATAAAAATCACACAATAAAAGATGCGAATATCGCATCTTTTATTGCTATCATAGTTTTTAGATTCAGAACCGGCAGTTTACAATACGCCTATTCTTGTCTGATTTTTTGTTGAACACACCATATTTTCATCATAATCTTCTGTGGCATAATCTTTGAAAGCAGATGTGTCAATTTGACATACAATCCATATATAGAAATATCCTTTCCTTTGTCTGCGTCTTTCAAAGCCTTGACAGCAACCACATCAGGCGTTACCATCCCCAGAAAATTATTTGTGCCTTTCTTCGCCCCAATTACAGCACGATCCAAAAGACCTGTTTTGATAAACCCCGGACAAACAGCAGTCGTATGAATACCTTTACTCCGTAATTCCACATTCAATGCTCTTGTGTAATTTCGAATAAATGCTTTTGTGGAGCTATAAATGTTCTGATAGGGGAGCGGAAAGAAGGAAGCTTGAGAAGCAAGATTGATAATATGACTGCCCTCTTTCATATGCGGAATACAAATCAATCCAATTGCCACAACAGCATTGACATTCAAATCAATCATATTAAGCGATTCCTCAAGGCTAATATCATTGTATGAACAAAACTTTGCAAAGCCTGCACAATTAACAAGATATTTAACGTTAACACTGCTTTCATTTAGCAACCGTTTCAGCATATTGTAACTGTTTCTATCAGACAAATCCATGGGAATTGTCTGAATTTTTTCACCAAACTCACTCTGAATTTTTGTGAGTTTGTCTTCACTTCTGGCAATAGCCCAAATTTTGTCTATTCCGTTTTTCATAGAAAGTAATTTTACAAACTCTCTTCCCAGCCCTCCGCTGGCACCTGTTACGATTGCAATTGTTTCACCTGTCATATAATCTCCTTTCAGCCTTCTTTCGATTGGCGGCATAAACAGTAATGAAAAGTATTACATGCTCTGCCCTATACTTAACTTTGGCACGATTCTTGTTAAGCAACTATTTAATTAGTAAGGCATACAAACGATTTCATGTATTTTTGTTTTTAAAATGTTGGAAGCATATTCGGGAGTGATAACACAAACTGCATCAGCTCCGCTCCCACTGCCTCCGATACATACAATAGGGATTCCATATTGTATTGTTCCGGCATCATTTGCCATGACGGCAATTTCAACACAGACTTTAATTCCCTGCGAAAACATACGCAGAGTATCTGCCATAACCTCAACCGGGTATACTCCCTGATGTAGTTTGCTAAGTCCACGTTCCGCTCCACTTAATACGTGAGCAGCCGTAACCACTTCCACATTCATATCTTTCAACTCTTGTCTTATATTCTCCGGCATCACATTTTTCCCGGCAGTGCGTGCCCCATAGGCAAGTGTAACGGTAATAATTTTTCCTTTAAATGCAGACTGACGGGCAGTCAATGCAGTTTTAATAGCAGTTTCTCCCGAAGAACTTGCTACAACAATGTCTGTATTTAATTCAATCGCTTTGGCAATAGCAAAATCCAAGGCTTCATTTGTATTGACCGCTCCTTTTTTTTCAAATACTCTCATATTCTTCCTCACTCCATTTTCTAAAACTATCTTTATATCTTGAAGGTCATTTTGATTCCAAAACGACTGTAACCGTCTGCCATACTTTTTTTCTGATAAAGAAAAAGTATACTCCCTGCAACATAATCGTAACGATCCATGACACCGGATAGGAAATAAAAAGGAATCCCAACGATCTGTGAGCAGGGAATATCAGACAAATCCAGATAATTCTCATTCCTACGATTCCAATCACGGAAAGGATCATCGGAACTGTAGAATATCCCATGCCACGTGCAGCGCCCGGAAAAATCTCCATAATTCCATAGAGAAAAACAGGAAGTGTGGTAATTGACAGAATTTCCAGTCCACAGGAAATCACATCTGCCTCTCTTGCATAAAGCCTAAGCAGGTCAGAGCCAAAAAAACGTGCTCCAAATCCCAAGATAACAGCTCCCGCTACGGTAAGAATGATACAGTTTATAAGCACTTTATCCATTCGTTTCAATTTTCTCACCGCATAATTCTGGCTGGTAAAACTCATACATGCTTGTGTTACGGAATTGATTACCGTATAAGGGTATAAAAAGATGTTATTTGCAGCCGTATATCCAGCCATAGCTACAGACCCAAACGAGTTTACTGAGGACTGAAGAAGCGCATTGGAAAAATTAAGCATTGTACTCTGAAGTCCTGCCGGAATACCTACACGAAATATCGGCTTTAAATACTCCCATTTCAAAGTAAGTTTGGAAAAACAAAGCTTATAACTACCCTCCGCTTTATACAAACACCTCAAAACAAGAATGCAGGAAACCATCAGGGAAATAACCGTTGCAATGGCAACTCCCGCTACGTCCATATGAAACACAATCACCAAGATTAGATTCAGAACTGCATTGATGATTCCTGAAATAACCAGAAATAAAAGCGGTCTTTTTGTATCCCCCACAGACCTTAAAACAGCCGCTCCAAAATTGTACAGCATAAAAAACGGCATTCCCACAAAATAAATTCGTATGTAAAGAACAGCACGGTCAATCACATCTTTAGGCGTTCCCATAAGCTCCAGAGCAAATCTGGAAAAACCAAGACCTATAAATACCATTATAACTCCGCTAATCAGGGCAAACATAATAGAAGTATGTACCATTTCAGACATTTCCTTTTTTTGTCCAGAGGCATAAAAACTTGCGCTGAGTACATCTGTCCCCATGGAAATGCCGATAAACAAATTGGTGAAAATGTTAATCGGAAATGTGGTTGCCCCTACTGCCGCTAAAGAGCCTCCACCACCGTATCTTCCTACCACAGCAATATCAACAGTATTAAACATCAGTTGTAAAATACCAGACAGCATCAGTGGAATTGCAAATGAAACTAGTTTTGGCATAATTGCTCCATTACTCATATCAATTTCATATTTACTTGTTTTCATTTTTTCCTCTTTTCCCAACATATTATCAGTTACACTTTCAAATATGCTTTTATAGATTGATAATTTCCTTGATTATTATATCTATTCCTTATATTTTTTTCAACAACAATTATCATGTCACCATTTATCAAATCTTCAAAAATGAATAGTGATTTTTTCAGCAAGAGGAATTTAAAGACCTTTGTTCCATTTCGCCTTTAGATAATCTTCATAGTCGGCTTCATCAAAGTCTACTTGTGGAGAAGTATTCGGAATGTTTTTTCTGTTATCTATATCTGCAAGCTGACGGAATATCCAATCATCGTATGGGTTGTGATATTTGTATTCTTTCGGCTGTTCTCTGTATCGGTCTAATCCTCGCATTTCCTTATGTACTTTCATCATGCGTTCTATTTTCTGACGCTGTATCAACTGCTTGATTTCCATAAGTTCTTCCACTTCCACAACCTCATCAGAAAGATAATTGCTGATGTATCTAATCAATGTGGTTTCCATGTAAAATCTGCATTCTTTTTCATCATTGAAAAATTCATTTTCAG
>JBKXQO010000029.1:0-30309 GCA_047014865.1 Blautia sp.
GCGGACATTTAAGAAGATATAAAAAGATAGTCAAAAAGACATATATAATTTATCTAAAATATTTTATATTTCCACACACGAAGTGATTTTAGCAGCCTGTGCCAAAACCATTTCATGTGAAGAACACAAAAAAGAGAAAAAACAACAAAAAGACACAACCTGTGATTTTAAACCACAGGCCATGCCTTCTCTGATAAGGACACTACTTGCACTGAGTGGGCACACCCCTCCCTGGCAAATGTTCCGGATATACAATAAGTTCGATCAGCGTCGCTGGAATCGGCGTCGTCCATAATAAACTGTTACTTTCCTCTCTTGCAAAATTTATAGAGATTATTATAGATGAAATTCTCTAAAAAATCAAGACTTTTATATCCTTACCTAATACGCAATATACTCCAACACGTTCTTATCCCCAGGGATTCTCCGTGGGATAGCGCACGCTTGCCGGCTGGTTATACCCGATCTCCTCCACAGGAACGCCGATATATTTGAAGACCTCAAAGAGAGCTTTTCCATGGTGCCCAAAGGCCACGGCCCCGTGATGGGGATAGCCTCCCTCAATCAGCACATGCCGGTAAAACCTGCCCATCTCTGGAATCGCAAAGACTCCGATAGCCCCAAAAGAGCGGGAAGCCACCGGTAGAACCTCTCCCTGGGCAATGTAAGCGCGCAACTTGTTATCCGCAGTGCTCTGAATTCGGTAGAATGTGATATCTCCAGGAATCAAGTCCCCCTCCAAAGTTCCCTGGGTCACCTCTTCCGGCAGAGATCTGGCCATGATACGCTGAAATTTCATCTCACAGGAGGAGAGCTTACTGGACGCAGTATTTCCACAGTGGAAGCCCATGAAGGTATCCTTCTGTGTATAGGGGAATTTTCCCTGGATCTCGCCCTGATACAAGTCCTTGGGGACAGAATTATTGATATCCAAAAGAGTGACTGCGTCCTGGCTGACAACCGTTCCGATGAATTCGCTGAGGGCGCCATAGATGTCCACCTCGCAGGATACAGGAATCCCCTGAGCCGTCAGTCGGCTGTTCACATAACAGGGGACAAAACCGAACTGCGTCTGGAACGCCGGCCAGCATTTTCCAGCTATGGCCACATATTTGCGGTATCCTTTGTGCTCCTGGATCCAGTCCTTCAACGTCAACTCATACTGAGCCAGTTTTGCCAAGATCTCTGGTTTTTTATTGCCGGCTCCCAGTTCACTCTCCATCTCACGGACCACTTCCGGAATTCTCTCATCCCCCTGGTGTCTGTGGAAAGCCTCGAACAAGTCGAGCTCTGAATTCTCCTCAATCTCCACGCCCAGATTGTACAACTGTTTGATCGGAGCATTGCATGCCAGGAAATTTAAGGGACGGGGTCCAAAACTGATGATCTTTAAATTACTTAAGCCTTCCACTGCTCTTGCTATAGGCAGGAAGTCATGGATCATATCCGCACACTCCTGAGCGTCCCCCACAGGGTACTCCGGGATGTAGGCGCCCACGTTGCGCAATTGCAGGTTATAACTGGCATTCAGCATTCCACAGTAGGCGTCCCCACGCCCCTCGATGAGATTATCCTGGGTCTCCTCGGCCGCCGCCACAAACATCTTCGGTCCCTGAAAGTGTTTCGCCAGCAACGTCTCTGAGATCTCTGGGCCAAAATTCCCCAGGTACACGCACAGAGCGTTACACCCTGCTTTTTTGATGTCCTCCAGAGCCTGCACCATGTGAATCTCACTCTCCACAATACAGATGGGACATTCATAGAGATCCTCAGAACCGTACTTATCTGTGTACGCCTGAATTAAATTCTTTCTTCTGGTCACGGACAGACTCTCCGGAAAACAGTCCCTGCTGACTGCCACAACTCCTACTTTTACCTTCGGCATATTTTGCATTGTTCTTCCCCTTTTCTTATCCATAATAGTTGATATGGGCATTATAACAACTTACCAATCGCTATTCCACCAAATAATTGGCCATTTTATGGCGAAAAATTATCCTTTTAGGGAACGATCCTTCTCTCCTTGTTCACCACTCTGTCTGTGAGATTTTCGGTATTGGCTGGGAAGTACCCCATACCTCCCCCGGAATACTTTTGCGAAAGCTTTGCTGTTGGGAAATCCATTCCTGGCTGCAATCTCCCCGATGGAGCACTCCGTGTTCACTAAATCCTGATACCCATACTGTAGCCGGATACTGTCCAGATAAGCTTTGTAACTGGTTCCCGCATACTTCTGGAACATCCGGGACAGATAAGTGGGAGAATAGCCAAAAGTATTGGCCACCGCCGACAAGGACAGCTCCCCTGCATAGTTTTCTTTCATATAGGCGATGATCGACGACAATCTTCCCAGTCTCCGGTTACGGCGTATCCACTCGTCGGTGCCTTCCACTTTGCGGTACTTCGTCACCAACAGATACAAAAGCCAATAGAACTGACTCTGTACTCTCAATTCATAACCGCATTTTCGCTCCACATAGACTTGATACATCTCCCTTACAAGTCTCATGACTTCCTCGTCCTGGAGACGGGAGCTGTGCGTAAAATAAATGAAATCCTGATCCGTATAATACTTCTCAAAAGTTTCCAGAGGAATCTGAAGTACAACGGTGAAATTCCGATCGGGAGAGAGCACGGAATGAATCTCATTGGAATTCACCAACATAAACTCTCCCGGTCTCAAGTCATACTCCCTCTCATTGATAAAAAAGCGCAACTCTCCCTGGAACAGAGCGAAGATCTCCACCGACCGATGCCAGTGCTTTTCCCTTAAATAATTTCCATCCTTTCCCTCGAAGACAAATAGCTTAAACGGAATGTCCCCGTTTGGCAGGATGATCTCGTGAGAGTATTCCATTTTCTTAGACCTCCCAGCGCGTTCCCGTCCGTCAATGGTTGTCACAGAACAGGCTGGCTGCCTTCTCCATCCGGCTGGCCACCGCCACGCCGAAGGGACATCTCTCCTCACAGGATTTGCACCCCACACAGTCGTCCCCGTTGGCCTTCAAGCTCCTATAGTGCTCCCGCACTGCCGACGGAACCTCCGGCTGCATCACTGCCAGATCATAGAGCTTATTCACCATGGCGATATCAATCCCAGAGGGACAAGGCGCACAGTGTCCACAGTACGTACACTGGCCATAGTACGCATGAGTAGGCGCTTTGGCCAGCACACTGGCATAGTCCTTCTCCTCCACAGTAGCGGTCTCATAGGCCACCGCGGCATCCACCTGCTCTAAAGTCTCACAGCCGGCCAGCACACTGGCGACAGCCGGCCGCGTTAATGCATAGTGAAGACATTGTACCGGTGTCAAGGCCACGCCGAAGGGAGAGGTCTCAGGCGAGAACAACCTTCCCCCTGCATACCCTTTCATCACGGTAATACCCACGCCATTCTGCTCACAGATCTGGTAGAGCGCCGCCCTCTCCGGATCAATTCCTCCCAGATTCTCCTCATAGGTCTCCTGAAAATAATCGTTCAAGTCCTCGCTGGCCGGGAGCATATCGAAGGCCGGATTGATGCTAAAGAGAATCATCTCGATCTGCCCATTCTCCGCCGCCAATCGGGCCACCGAAGGATTGTGGGTACTCAGCCCAATATGCCTGATCTTACCTTGGTTTCTCAGCTCTTTTACAAAAGTCAAGAACTCCCCCTCCATGATACGATGGAACTCTTCCACCTCATCCACAAAATGAATCATGCCTAAATCAATGTAATCCGTCCGAAGCCGCTTTAGTAGATCCGCAAAAGCTACTTTTACCTTGTCCAACTGGCGGGTTCTCACGTACTGACCATCCTGCCAAGTGGAGCCCAGGTGCCCCTGGATGATCCATCGTTCCCTTCTTCCCTCCAGAGCCGCCCCCAGATTACTTCTCACCTTCGGCTCCGACATCCAGCAGTCCAGCAGATTGATCCCTGCCTCCTCGCTGCGCAGCACCACCTGCCGGATCTCCTCTGCGCCATGTCGTTCCAACCACTCGGCGCCCAGACCGATCTCGCTTACCTGTAAACCTGTTTTCCCCAGCTCTCTGTACCTCATATTTTTCTACCCTTTCTCCGCCTATGCGGAATGTCTATTCTTGCCTATAAAGAGTCAAGCAACTATTCACAATCCGCTTTGCTACTTTCTCATAACCTTATTGCCGCTCATCCTATAAAAAAAGAAAGAAGAATATTTCCCACAAAACACTCCGCTTTCTTTGTATATTATACTTCCAATCAGATCAATTTTCAAGAACAAAGTCCTCAAAACAAAGGGGCTTTCCCAAACCGGAAACTCCCTACAGCATCACTTCCCAAACGGTGTGCGCGAAAAACCCTTTGCTTTCCAACTAGGGCTACACAATCCTGTCCACTGTGCCTTGAAAGAAACGTTCGAACAGAAAGCCGTAGACCGCCCCAAAAGCGTTATTAAAAATTCGAAAGAAGATCGCTCCCGGAAGTCCTAAAACTCCCACTGCAATGGAGATCGCTCCCAGAGAATTGAACACGGCCTGCCATCGGTAACTGGCCGAAAGCCCTACCCCGATTCCCCCGATTATTCCAATATAAGAGTAGAAAGACTCCGGGAGCAAGGTATAGATCACGAGAAACAACAAGCCGCCCGCAATATTTCCCGGTATTCTTCCCCTCACCCTCTGCTGTAAATCCTCCCGAAAAGGCAACAGTACGGACATAACTGCGATCCCAACCCACATTGCCCTGGGAATGTGTAGCAGACCGGCCAGAAATATTGACGTGGAGATCCCCAGGGCCAGACAAATCTGCCATTTGCTCCGCGAAGATCTAAGATCAAACTCCCGGAAGAGGTGCCCAAATCCCCTCTTATACTTCTGATGGCGGTGATTTCGATAGAAGACCACACCTGTGAGTATCGCACCCAAGGCGATCCCAAGCAAACGCAACAGATACTGGCGCCCGGTGGCGTCGTACCCGTACAAGAGCAAGTAGCCCAACACCAACGTGGATTGATTGGACATCAACACGTTGTGGCAGCCCAGCACCAGTATTCCCAATATACACAGAAAATGAATCAGCAATTCTAAGCCAAGACCGCTTGCATTGGCAAGTCTAGGTCCAAAAGCCAGAATCAAAAACATCAAAAACAGGGAGTGTAATCCGTGGGAAGTATGAATTCCAAAGTCCGCAAACCGAAAAGTCATCACACACAACAGGACAACGACTCCCACAATGCTGTTCTCACTGCCAAAAATCTTGCTGTATCCAATGACCACAGCCATACAAAACGCAATCGTGATAAAGATTTTAAACAGATAAATTGCTATGTGCCGCAGCTTTTCCTTTCGGCTGGCAGACTTATTTATCACCATCTTCGAACCGGCCTGGTTCAACTGCAGCTCTTGATAAAATGTCATAAATGCCTTCAGTCCTTCTCTCACTTATTATCGGGGAGAAATTATATACCTTGTTCCGCTATTTGTCAATCCAACAATTGAGGTGCTCTGGTATGCCCTAAGCAGAACCCCTCCCATATAAGTTCTCGCAATCTCCATGTTTTTAAAATGTCAAGAAAAAAGTGACTTAATCCAAAGAAGAGAGAACCGGACTTTTTTATCTCAGTCTGGTTCTCTCTTATCTATTACAATTTATTCTTTTGCATTTAACCTTCCCGGGGAAATCTCCCGCTTCGACTACGCCATCCGCATCCACCCCTGCGAAAAACCGCATTTATTTGTGATACGGTTCATTGGAGAGTATCCGATACCCCCGGTAGATCTGTTCCAACAGGATTACCCGCATCAATTGGTGGGGATAAGTCATCTTTGAAAAACTCAAAAGATAATCTGCTCTCCTTAGAACCCTCGGATCCAGCCCAATGGAACCTCCGATCACAAACAGAATATGGCTGGTCCCACAGACGCCCAACGCTCCGATCTTTTGGGCGAACTCCTCCGAGGACAGCATCTCTCCCTCAATGGCAAGGGCAATCACATAGGCGTCCTCCCGCAGATACTTCAGAATTCTCTCACCTTCCTTGCGCCGGATCTGATCTTCCACCGTCTGGCTGGCCTGGTCCGGCGTCCGCTCATCTGCCACTTGAACCATCTCCAGCTTACAATATCTCCCCAGACGTTTGCTGTACTCCGAAATAGCGTCTTTCAGATATTTCTCCTTTATCTTTCCAACTGTGACCAAGGTTATCTTCATCGGAATGTAGCTCCTTCCACTTGACTTTTTACGGGTCTGTCTCCGGATTCAGTATATATTTCCGGTAAATCACATCACTGGGAATCCCTTTCTCATTCACCCCATATGCATACAGAACCGTGATCCCCTTCTCAATACGGATAGGAGCCGTGTATACCCGGCTGCTCTCATCGGGTTTTGTCCCATCCAAGGTGTAATAAATCTTCTCACAGTCCCCGGCGATGGAGATACTCATAGATTTCTTCCCGTAAGTCCCAGACTTCTGTTTGATTGTAGGCTCCGGACAGACGTAATCGGAAAAAGTCTCCAGGATATCCTCATTGGCGCAGGCTTGCATCAACTCTTTAATCCCCTCCAGATCCCCGTTCTTCTCCATAGCCGACAGCAAGACACCGTAGGCTTCCTGGTTATCCGGATGATCTTTCAAGAACACTGTCAAAATTTTCTCCACGGACAGATAGTCTTTCTGGGCGTCAAAAATTCGCGCCATCATCAGGTTTGCATTGGGATTGTCCGGTTCCAGAGAGAGGGCATAGTCAATGTGGTCGGTGGCCGCCTCATAGTCCCCATCCTCGTAAGCTCTCACGCCGCTCCGATACTGATAAGCATAGGAATTCACCTGCAAATACCACCAGACTGCCGCCACCACAGCCAACAATACCAGTAAGAAAACACTGAGGCAGAGAAAAAATCGCTTCCGTCTCTTTCTTCGGATCCTATTTAACTGCTGTTCCTGTCTTTGGCTCTGCCGCTCCCGTTTCTTCTCCTCCTGCCTCTTCTGAGTGATCAGCGTCTCCACCGTGTTATATTCTGGCACCCATGGAATCTCTGTCAGACATTTGGGACAAAAGAGTGTCCCAGGCTTCACCACTCTACCACAATATGGACATTTCATAAGCTCTCATTATCCCTTGATATATTCTTCAAACTCATCCATAGTCATCAACACTTTTCTGGGTTTCGTCCCTTCCTCCGGACCCACCACGCCAGCCTCCGCTAATTGATCCATAATCCTGGCTGCCCGGTTAAACCCAATCTTGAACATTCTCTGGAGCATACCGATGGAGGCCTTCTCCTTCTCCACGATAAGCCGTCCGGCTTCCTCAAAATATTTGTCCCGATCTGAGTCTATACCATCTCCGGTTCCTCCCGCTATCTCTACGGCATTGATCTTCTCTTCTACCGTCTTGTCATACACTGTGGGATTTTTGCTGGACAGAAATTCCACCACCTTGCTGACTTCCTCGTCTGAGACGAAAGCTCCCTGGAGACGGGCCGGCTTAGGATAGCCCTGGGGATAAAATAGCATATCCCCTTTTCCCAGCAGTTTCTCTGCCCCGTTCATATCCAAGATTGTACGGGAATCCACACCGGAAGAGACTGCAAACGCAATTCTGGAGGGCATGTTGGCCTTGATCAGGCCGGTGATCACATTCACCGACGGCCGCTGGGTGGCGATGATCAGATGGATTCCCGCCGCGCGGGCCAACTGGGCCAGACGGCAGATAGCGTCCTCCACCTCCCCCGATGCCACCATCATCAAGTCCGCCAACTCATCCACAATGATGACGATCTGATACAGCGGTTTCGCCGTCTCCTCCCCGTCGACAGTGGGTTCCTCCCGAACCTTCTTATTGTATTCTTCCAGATTTCTCACGTTATACTCCGCAAATCTATTATACCGCTCCGTCATCTGCGCCACCGCCCAGTTCAAGGCCCCTGCCGCCTTCTTGGGATCTGTGACCACCGGAATCAGAAGATGAGGGATTCCATTGTAAACGCTCAGCTCCACCACCTTGGGATCCACCATGATCAGCTTCACCTCTTCCGGGTCCGCCTTGTACAGAATACTCATGATCAGAGTGTTGATGCAGACAGATTTCCCCGATCCTGTGGCCCCCGCAATCAACAGGTGGGGCATCTTCGCGATATCTGTGATCACCGGCTGTCCTGCAATGTCCTTGCCGGCGGCGAACGATAGCTTTGACTTGCTCTTTTGGAAGGCCTCCGACTGTAACAGATCCCCCAGCATCACAGTGCTGTTGTGATCGTTCGGCACCTCAATCCCCACCGCAGCTTTTCCGGGGATTGGCGCCTCGATGCGGATGTCCGGGGCGGCCAGATTCAATTTGATATCGTCGGTCAATCCCACAATCCGGCTAACCTTCACCCCCTGTTCCGGCTGCAATTCATACCTGGTGACTGTAGGTCCGCAGCTTACGTTGACCACAGTCACATTCACACCGAAACTTCTCAATATCTCCTGTAACTTAGCGGCCGTCTTGCGCAGATGCACCTTTGAATCCCCGGCGGAATTCTTGCCGCTTTTTTTCAATAAACTCAAAGGCGGAAAACGATAATTTTTTTCCGGGGAAACCGCCTGGTTCTCAATCTCCTTCTTGATATTGTGGATACCGCTTTGGATCTCGGCCGCGGAAGTCTTCGGCCGTCTCGCCCCGGTGTTCTCCTGCCCCGGTTCCTCTGTGTGCTCTCTCTCCTGGGGATCGGCTTGGATCTCCGTCATGGCCGTTTTTCGGCTTTTCCTGCTCTTAGCCGGTGTCGGTGGGACTGTCTGGTCTGCCACTTCCCCTTGTTCATTCCACTGATGAATCTCAAACTCCATCTGCACAGGCTCGTCCGCCGCCTCATCGGGCATTCTCAAAAGTGTTCCGTCCAAGAACCCCTCTCCCTCAGGCCTTGTATCCAAGTCGGTCTTCGTCCGCTCCTCACGGCTTCGCTCCATCCGTCTCTGCTGCCGCTCCTCACGGCGCACTTTTGCCCTGGCCTGGCGTGCGGGCGCATCTTCCCTATAATTCTCAATTCCGCCTCTCACCAGCCCAAACAGGCTTCGCCCAATCTTCTCCAGGAAACCAAAAAAAGATCTCTGCGTCATCAAAATCAATGTGATCAGCATCACCACAATCGTAATCACATAAGCGCCAATCGCCCCGAAAGCCAAAGTCGTGCTGACACAGAGCGCTCCGCCCACGATTCCCCCACCTGTGCGGTACTCTGCAGAATTCCGAAAGTATTCCATAAACTCGTAACTCCGGGTATATCCTTCCGTCAACATTTGCATGAGATTACAGCAAAAGAGAAAGAAGACGACTCCTGCCAAGAGTTTCTTCTTGGCCAGACGGTTCTTTCGATTCACTATAAAAAATGCGACGCCCATGAACAGCAATATGGGAAAGACAAAGGCCATCAAGCCAAACAGACCAAAAAAGAAATCGCTGACTGCGCTGCTGAGCACGCCGCCAACTCCAAAATTGCTGATCAATATCAAAACAGAGCATGCCAGAACGACAATCAGAACAATCTCCGTGACAAAGTTGCCGGCCATCGATTCGTTCTTGGTGCCTTTCCCATTTCGTTTGCCTCTATTACCAGTCCTCTTCTTTGTTGCCGCCATTCCCTTTCTTCCTCCCAGCTCAACCTTTCCATTTTTTATCTCATGTAATTTCCCGCAATCGCCACAATTCCCATCAAGAGACAGTAACCGGCAAACAGGCGGAACTTTTTCTTTCGCACCAAGGCCAGTAAAAACCGGATGCAAAAATATCCCACAATTCCAGCCACTACGGCTCCCAGAATATAGGAGACTCCCAGGGCGGCCGTCATCCCGGGGCTTGCAAAGTTCTTCAACTCCACGGCCAGGGCGCCCAGCGTGGCCGGGATCGACAGCATAAAAGAATACTTTAGCGCAAATTTTTGACCCATGCCAAAAATCAGAGAAGTAGACAAGGTCATCCCCAGTCTGGAGATCCCCGGAAACACAGAAAGACCTTGAAAAATCCCAATCCACATAGCCCTGTCATAGGTAATCTCCCCCGGGAGTTTGCCTGTAATCGGTATAAAGTCCACCACAAAAAGAACGATCCCGGTGATCAACAGTCCTATCCCGGTGAACAGCAAACTGGAGGCCGCCATATTCGCCAAATTTCTGGATATATATCCCAGGACAAAGGTGGGCACTGTGGAAACTGCCAACAGAGCCACAAATTTGCGGTAGCTACTGCGCACCACTCTGTGATAGCTCTGATCCTCACCTCTCCTCTTGTTGTGGGCCAAAATCTTGACATTCTGGATCACGTCATAGAGCATCCTGCCAGACTCTAAGAGAATCTGGCGCACATCTCTTCGAAAGGCCAGAATCACCGCTACTAAAGTTCCAAGATGTAGCAAGACCTCCAGCAACAACCCAGTCTCAGGGTCAAATCCAGTCAACTGTTGAAAAATCACCAAATGCCCAAAACTGCTCACTGGCAGAAACTCTGTAATTCCCTGGACAACACCCATCAGAATTGCAAATAAAAATGACATATAACCATACCTTCGCTTCTGTAATTTTCACGGATCTCCCTATTCTCGTCTCCCCCGGACCGAATTGCAAAAAATCCATATTGATTTTCAGTATATCATAAGAATACCTTTTTCACAAGTTTCTGTAAGTGTTAGGCTAAACGCCTCAGCGTTCCGAACAATTAGAGGAGAATCCCCCCTTTTTACAGAAAATACAAAAGCGACATAGCCCTTCCGGCTATATCGCTTTCGTATTTTCATCCGTCTCATCCCTGACGGATCCTAAAGCACCTAAATCTATACTGCTAAAATCTAACTTGAGATTACTCTGCGTGCGGCAGTCTCGCCGAAATCATGTTAGTGAGATTGTCCGTACATTTGAGAGGATCCACAAACGCTCCTCCAGCCACCGGCACCAACTTCGCGCCTGCGCAGGTCAGAACGCCACCACGCACCTCTCCAATCACAGACTCCCGGTAAACCGGAACCACGCAATCCATCTCCTCGGCAATATCTGCCTCGTCATCGTAAGGCATCTCCACCTCATATACATGGGCAATCTCAGCGGCAACTTCCCAATTGTTGAACACGACATCCTCATCAATGGCACATTCCACCGCCTGAAGTCTCCGCTCTGTGTTGGTGTAAGTACCGTCCGCTGAGGCAAATCCCGTTCCAGGAATCACCACGTCCGCTCTTCTGGCGGTCTCTGTCATATGGGTATCGCACACCATCATGAATTCCACGTCCCTCAACAGATCTGCATCCACATCCTCGCCGAATACCAGCAGCGCCTTCACGCCTTCCATCGCTTCAGCCCCTGCTGTGATACCCAGATCGATGAGACCCTGGCTATTATTCTTTGCCTTCACCTGCAAGATACCGTCTCTGGCTTTTCCGATATGTCCGGATACCACGGCCAGATCAGCCAACAATGTGGCAGCCTCCACGGAGACTAAGTTCTGCTGGAAGACAATCATCGCTTTCTTCGCGTCCGCGTAAAGCTGCGCGATCTCCTGGATCTCCTCTGTCACTTCTGCCCCGGCCACACTCTTGGCAAATTCCTCATAGCCTTCGGTCTGGCTACCCTTGCCCATATCTGTCAACGCTTTGGCAATCCCTTGAAGATAAGACAGGTCGTTTGCCGTGTAGACGGCCTTGTAGGCGAATGCAAAGTGATCCTGTTCATAACCCTCCGGATTGATCAAGATAACCTTCGCACCGTTTTTAGCTGCCTGGCTCAATTTCACTCTCAGGACCTGAGAATTGTCAAATCCTGCGACCAAGATTACCTCGGCAGACTGCAGCTCCTCTATCGTGTTGGGAGAAGCGTCCACACCCAGAACCTTCTGGATTCCGCTCTCACGGTTGTCAAAGCAAAGTGTCTTCGCCCCAATGGACTCTGCCAGTTTCTTCATCACATAGGCCTCTTCGTTGGTATAGCGGTCAGAGATCGCCACAGCCACAGAATCCTTGCCGTATTTTGCAGCCACAGACTCAGCCTTCTTGGCTGTCAGGACAAAGGCGTCATGGTAATCCACTTCTGTGAACATTCCATCCAGATCTTTTGCCATCGGCTCCGTCAACTTGCCGTCCAGGTATGCACAGTCAAATCCAAATTTGCCTTTTCCACAGAGAATTCCCTGGTTCACAGCGCCCTCTTTGTCCGGAACTGCTTTGATCAACATGTCACCGTAGGTCTCCAGATGCATACTGCAGCCCACAGAACAATGGGAACAGGTGGTGTCCGTCACAGAAGTCTCAAGGGGAACGGATTTCTTGATGCTCATTCTCTCCTGGAGAGCGCCGGTGGGACAGTAACTTGTACACTGACCGCAGGAGATACATCCGGTCTCAGCCAGAGGCTGCTCCAGTGCGGGCTTCACCACCGTGTCGAATCCACGCTGCACCAGTCCCAGAGCGCCTACGCCCATCACTTCATCGCAGACACGCACACAGACACCGCAGAGAATACATTTGTTGGGATCTCTCAGGATAAATGGATGCTCATCTTCGTAATCTACCGTGTTGATATCTCCGGCGAACCGGTCAGGTTTCACATCGTATTGGTTTGCATAGCTGATCAGCTTACACTCAAAGTAATCCTTACAGCCACACTCCAGACAACGGGCGGCATCCGCTTGCGCTTTCTCCTCGTCGTAGCCGAATACAACCTCTGTGAAGTTGTCCTTTCTCTCCTCCGCTGACAGTTGATCCATCTGCGGGCGGCACATTCTCTCACGGTCCTCGAAGGAGGCTGGGGTCAAGTCTGTCCTCTGCACATAGTACAAAGGCTCGTATTTAATCTCCTCGCCGCGCAGGTAAGCGTCCACTACCAGGCTTCCCTTCTTGGCGTCTCCGATGGATTCCACTGCGATGGAAATCTTGTCGTTTCCACAGTCGCCGCCGGCGAATACCCCTGGAATCTTAGTCATGAAGGTGTCCTTGTCATAGACAATGCCACTCTTTCTAGTCAGCTCTACCCCTTCGATTCCCTCTGGATTCACTTTCTGTCCGATGGCCAGGATGACGGTATCCACATCAATGGTCTTCGTCTCTCCCTCCACCGGAACCGGCGCACGTCTGCCACTGGCATCCGGCTCGCCCAGCTTCATCACCTGCAGGATCATCTGTTTTGCCTTCCCGTTCTCATCGGCAACAATCTCCAGCGGGTTGGTCAGGTTCAGGAAGATCACGCCCTCTTCCTCAGCCTCCTCGATCTCCACCATATCTGCCGGCATCTCATCCTTGGTACGGCGGTAGATATTGTATACCTTCTTAGCGCCCAGGCGAACTGCTGTACGACATGCGTCCATGGCTGTGTTTCCACCGCCGACGATGGCCACGTTCTCGCCCAAGTCAATCTCCTCGTTGCGAACCACTTTTCTCAGGAAGTCAATTCCCCCGATCACACCCTTGGCATCCTCGCCTTTGCAGCGAACACCTGTGGAGAGCCATGCGCCGATTCCCAGACAAACTGCGTCGAAGTCTCTGCGGATGGTGTCAAATGCGATATCCTTACCGATCTTCACATTGGGAATCATGGTGACTCCCATTCTCTCGATCAGAGAAATCTCCTCGTCCAGAACCTCCTTGGGCAGACGGTATTCTGGGATTCCGTAGCGGAGCATACCGCCAAGCTTGGGCATTGCCTCATAGATGGTCACTTCATGGCCCATTCTTCTGAGGAAATAAGCCATGGACAGGCCGTAAGGCCCACCGCCGATCACCGCCACATTCTTGCCGGTCTCCGGCTCAATCTCCGGCATAAAGGGATCTTCCCCGAACAGATCGTGATCCGCCGCAAAACGCTTCAGCCAGGCGATAGAGATAGGCTCGTCAACCAGGCCACGGCGGCAGGCTGTCTCACAGGGATGTGGACATACACGCCCGATCGCCCCCGGAAGCGGAATCCGCTCCTTGATCAACTCGATGGCTTCGTCATATTTTCCATTGGCAATCAGGCCCACATACCCCTGACAATCGGTTCCGGCCGGGCAGGCCAGCTTACATGGCGGGCGGCAGTCTCCCCTGTGGTTGGAGAGCAGCAGCTCCAGGTTTGTCTTTCTGGACTCGATGACTCTTGGAGTCCTTGTATTTATAACCATATTCGGTGCGATCTGGGTTGCGCAGGCCTTGCAAAGTTTAGGATTGCCCTCTACCTCCACAACACAGAGGCCACAGGCACCGTAGATCTCCGTTCTCTCGTCGTAGCAAAGAGTTGGGATCTCGATGTCATTTTCTCTTGCTACCTCTAGAATCGTCTGTCCCGGAATTCCGAAGACTTCTTTTCCGTCGATATTCAATCTAAATTTATTCACAGCCGTCCCCTCCTACACTCTCTTTACTGCATCAAATTTACAGGATTCTTCACACTTGCCACACTTGATACAAAGATTCGGGTCGATCACATGCATTTTTTTCTTCTCCCCAGTGATAGCGCCCACTGGACATTTCCTTGCACAAGCGCCGCATCCCTTACAGTTCTCTGTGATCTCATAGTGGATCAGAGCCTTACAAGATTTCGCGGTACAGGTGTGGTTGTAAATATGATCCTCATACTCATTTCTAAAGTAGCGAAGGGTGGTCAATACCGGGTTGGGAGCCGTCTGTCCCAGACCACACATAGCGCCGTCCTTGATCTTTCCGGCCAGTTCCTCCAGAAGCTCGATATCCCCGTCTCTGCCCTCGCCCCGGGTGATTCTCTCCAGAATCTCCAACATTCTCTTGGTACCAATCCGACAGTAGTTACATTTACCACAGGACTCCTTCTTGGTAAAATCCAGGAAATAACGGGCCATATCCACCATACAGGTATTCTCATCCATGACGATCATACCGCCGGAACCCACAATCGCTCCGGTCTTGTTGATGTCCTCATAGGTAACCGGCGTCTCAATCAACTGAGCAGGAATACAACCGCCAGACGGTCCGCCCATCTGCACTGCCTTGAATTCCTTGTCGTTCTTGATACCGCCGCCGATGCCGTAGATGACTTCTTTCAGCGGGAGTCCCATGGGAACCTCCACCAGACCGCCTTTCTTGATCTTTCCAGCCAAGGCGAACACTTTCGTTCCTTTGCTCTTCTCCGTGCCCATAGCCGCGAAAGCTTCTCCGCCATTTGCAAAGATCCACGGAACATTGGCGTAAGTCTCCACGTTGTTAATATTAGTAGGCAATTTCCAGTAGCCTTTTGCCGCCGGGAATGGCGGTTTCAGTCTGGGCATACCTCTCTCACCCTCCAGAGAAGCGATCAGAGCTGTCTCCTCACCGCACACGAAAGCTCCGGCTCCGGCCTTGATTCGTATATCAAAACTGAAATCACTTCCGAATAAGTTCTTTCCGAGGAATCCTTTCTCCCGGGCTTGTTCCATGGCAATCTCCAGACGGGCGATGGCCAGCGGATACTCAGCGCGGCAGTAGATAATTCCTTCTGTAGCCCCACCTGCGAAACCTGCGATAATCATGCCCTCCAACAGAGAGTGAGGGTCTCCCTCCAAAACGGAACGATCCATAAACGCACCTGGATCTCCCTCATCTGCGTTACAGACCATATATTTTTGAGCGCCTGGATTGGACTTAATGGCATTCCACTTGAACCATGTGGGGAAACCGGCTCCGCCTCGTCCACGCAGCCCGGACACCTTCACCTCATTGATCACTTCGTCCGGCGTCATTGTGTTGACAACTTTTTTTGCAGCCTCATAGCCGCCGTTTGCTATGTACTCCTCGATTTTCTCCGGATTGATCAGACCACAGTTGCGCAGAACCACACGTCTTTGCTGGGAGAGGAAAGTCTTGTCCTCATCGGTGATGGCGTACTCAGCCACCGGCTCCCCGCCGATCAGATGCTTTTCCACAACCTCAGCCACTTTGTCCGGCTGAAGCTTCACATATCTTGTCTCCAGCTCCCCATTATCCTTGTACACATCCACGATTGGTTCCAGATAACAGGTACCGATACATCCGGTTTTGTCAATGACAACATTGTCCAGCTTCTTCTCAGCTACAAGTCTCTCGAACTCGTTAGAGGTTTTCTTAGCGCCTGTAGCAATACCGCAGCTGCCCTGTCCTATTACAACTTTCATATTTCTACCTCCTACGCTTCCTTCGCCTTGTAATCGTCTAATATCTTGGTTACCGTAGTCTTGGTCAGGTTTCCAAAGGTCTCCTCGCCGTCCACAGTCTTGACCATCATCACCGGCGCCAGAGAACAACATCCAAGACAGGCCACTGCGTTCAACGTGAACAGGCCATCCTCGGTGGTCTCGCCGTCCTGAATTCCCAGATGTTCGCTGACGGCCTCCTGGATCATATCCGCGCCGTTTACATGACAGGCGGTTCCCTTGCAGAGCATGATCAGATATTTACCGATCGGTTGCAGACGAAACTGTGCGTAGAAAGTCGCCACGCCGTAAATCTTTGCAGGCATAATTCCGGTTTTCTCAGAGATGTAATTGATTGCATCCATAGAGAGGTAGCCATAGATATCCTGTGTTTTCTGCAAAATTGTAATCAGGCTTCCCCGCACCTTCGCATACTTCTCCAGTACAGGAGCCAGCTCGGCGAAATTCGCTTCCGAATTGCCGCCGTTTTGACATCCACACGTCTTGCTCATGTTTGTCCCTCCTAAGCATTCTCGTTATTATATTATCAATAGAAAAATTATATCACAAAAAGAGAGACAAAGAAACCTAAAACCTGAAAATAAAGTTTATTTTATGCGGAAATTACAGGAAAATCCGCAATAAAATTAACTTTTACAGGTTAGCCTCGGCTACCACTCCCGGCATTTTGTGATCCTCCTCTTTTTTTGCCTCCTGGATCATCCCATGGAGCTTCGCCAGGGCCTCCCGGATTCCGCCTACCTCGTCGATCAGGCCTTCTCTCACTGCATCCTCCCCCTCTAACATTGTCCCCACATCTTTGACCAACTGGGAGGTATCCAACATCAATTCCTCCAACCGCTGTTGGCTAATCTTAGAGTGTCCGGCAATGAAAGATGTGATCCTGTCCTGGATTTTCTCCATGTTCCGGTAAGTCTGAGCCACACCGATGAACATGCCGTTGGAGCGAACCGGATGAATCACCATGGTAGCGCTGGGAACGACAAAGGAATAGTCCGCCGACACCGCCATGGGAACTCCAATGGAATGGCCGCCCCCAAGTACCAGCGAGACTGTGGGAATGCTCAGAGAGGCCACCATCTCTGCGATGGCCAGCCCGGCCTCCACATCCCCGCCCACCGTGTTCAGAAGGATCAAGAGGCCATCCACATTCCGGTCGTCTTCGATCATGGCCAACTTCGGGAGAACATGTTCATATTTTGTGGTTTTGCTGTGATTAGGCGCAGACTCATGGCCTTCCACCTCACCGATAATTGTCAGCAGATGGATCCGGTGTCTGCCGCCATTCTCCTCCAATGTCACCTGTCCCATATCTTGGATCTGTTCATTTACCGCCTTGTCTTCTTCCCGCTCTTCGTTCTTATTTTTTTCAGACATAAAAAATACCTCCAGATTTTCATAGTTCTAGAGGTATTATCCGCATTCTTCTACACTTTATTCGTACTTACTACTCTTCCCAATTGTGCCAGACGTCTGTCACGTCGTCATCCTCGTCCAACAAATCCAATGTCTTTTGCAAGTCTTTGACCGCCTTCTCGTCCGTCAGCTCCACATAAGTCTGTGGAATCATGGCTATCTGGGCTTCCACCATGGGAATTTTCTCAGCCTCCAAAGCCTCTCTCACCGCGCTGAAATCGTCGGGCGCCGTCAACACCTCGTAGCTCTCCTCTTCCTCGTTGAAATCCTCTGCACCCGCGTCCAAAGCCAACATCATCAGATCGTCCGCGTCCATCCCGCATTCTTCTTTGTCAATGATAATCTGGCCTCTTTGGTCAAACATGAAGGAGACGCATCCCTGAACGCCGATGCTTCCATTTCCCTTGGTAAACGCACTGCGCACATTGGCCGCAGTGCGGTTCTTGTTGTCCGTCAACGCCTCCACAATGATAGCGATCCCGTTGGGACCGTACCCCTCGTAAGTCACAGCCTCATAGTTGTCCGCAGAGGCATCCCCAGCCGCCTTTTTGATTCCCCGGTCAATGGTATCATTCGGCATATTGTTGGCCTTTGCCTTTGCAATCACATCCCTCAGCTTACTATTGTTGGCCGGATCCGCTCCCCCCTCCTTCACAGCGATAACAATCTCCCTGCCGATGACGGTAAAGATTTTTCCTTTCTTCGCATCATTCTTTTCTTTCTTATGTTTGATGTTTGCAAATTTTGAATGTCCTGACATCTCTTCGTCTCCTTTATTTCTCTTCTTCCCCATCCTCCAAGGTTGGGGAAGGTAATTTCTTCGCCTTTACCTTTTGAATTGTATTATTCTCCACGGACAGAATCTCAAAGCGGTAGTTGTCTGTGACCACCTCTTTGTCCTTCACCGTAGGAATGTGATCCAATATGCCGGTGAGGTACCCATTCAGAGTCTCCACGTCCTGTTCACCAAAATCCATTCCCAGCTCGTCCTTGAGTTCCTCCAATCTGGTAAACCCATCGATGATCACACTCTGATCCAATTGTCTCTGGATGTTGGTCTCCTCCTCGTCGTACTCATCGTGGATCTGTCCCACAATCTCCTCTAGGATATCCTCCATAGCCACCAGGCCTTCCGTCTGCCCATACTCGTCCACCACGATCACCATGTGAATCTTCTTGGCCTGCATCCCTTGAAAAATCTGGCTGATTCCCCTGGTCTCAGGGATGAAAACCGCGCTGCGAATCAGTCCTGGGAACTCCCGGATGGGATTTTCACCGGCCTGGCTATCCTGGGAGATGATACGGATCACATCTTTAAAGTGCAGCAATCCCAAAATATTGTCCAGATCCTCCATATAGACCGGATAGCGGGAATAACCTTCCTCCAACATAATCTCGATGGCATCCTTCAGGGGCATCTCCCCCTCCAGGGCAGTCATGTTTTTCCGGGGAGTCATAATGTCCTTGGCTTCTTTCTCACTGAAATTGATCAGATTTTGAATCATCTCTGCCTCCGACTCGTCGATCACACCCTGCTCGTGGGCTTCATCCACCATGGAGATGATCTCCTCCTCCGTCACATCCCCTTGGATCTTGTTCGCCTCCAGGCCCAAGAACCTGGCCATCCCATTGGCAATCCCTATCGTAAGAACAGTCAGTGGACTTAAGACGGTCATGGTCAAGCGTACAATCCCCAGAAACAAGTTGGATACCTGTCTGGGATAGAACGTGCAGACTTTCTTAAATGACAGAATACCCAGAGAGGCCAACAAAACCACAGAGACCAACACCACGACGACATAGGCAACGGACAGATCTATGTATGGCCTTAACGCAACCACAAAAGACTGCACCCCAAACGTGCCATAGCAAATTCCCAAAAGCGTGGTCGCAATCAGAATTGTGCTGGTAAATTTCCCCGGGCTGCGGATTATCTCCCAAAGCCTCCGGGCCTTCCGGCTGCCTGCCAAGGCCTCCTTCTCCACATCTGTCTGGTTTATGTGTTGAATCGCGGCTCCGAAGCCATACAAAATGCCATTCAGTACGATAAACAACACAAAAAGAACACATCCCCATAACGGTCCACTGCCATCATCCATATAATTTCTCCTTAATCTCCTGATCAAAGCGGATATTCGCAGTCCGCCTCACTACTTGCTCATAGCCTGATTTCCACTCTCGTGCATTTGGGCAGGCGTCTGTACTCCCGCCAAAACAGACAAGTTATTCTCCCCGCCTAAGAAGCGGGAAACCTCACTGATAAGTAAAAAAACTCTGATTCATCCGGAAGTCACCGCTGATTCTTAGCTCAATTTTTCCCGCGTTACGCCAGACTCTCCGGAAAAGTTTCTCAGCACAGGAAAGTGAGAGATCAGCCCGGCGCCGACGCCAGCCTAAATCTCTCATTTATCGTCTTTTCTTATTTGCCACATCTACGGCTAGATAAAACTATATCATTTTCCCGTCTATTCGTCAAGATTCCTCCGGGGACATCTGTCTCCCAAGTCAAATTTGGCGACGGATCACAGAGATCCTTCACCCATTGACATTTTCAACTTCCCCACACCTGAAGCACAACTCTTATGTAGTCAGTTCCAGGCTGATCTCAAGGGCATGATTCACCTTATCCAGCATCACTTGATCCAGGTGGCAGACTTTATCCTTCAATCTGCGCTTGTCGATGGTCCGCAACTGCTCCAGCAGGATCACCGAATCTTTGACAATATCATACTCCGTTGAGTCAATCTCAATATGGGTGGGCAACTTCGCCTTGTTCATCTTGGACGTGATAGCCGCGCAAATCACTGTGGGGCTGTGCTTATTTCCCACATCGTTCTGGACGATCAATACCGGACGGACGCCCCCCTGCTCGCTGCCAACCACCGGGCGCAAGTCCGCATAATAAATATCTCCTCTTTTAATAATCACACAATTCACACTCCGATTCCTAGGTTTTTGCATATAGTATTCCCATATTCCTCTGGTGTATACGAATTGCGTATTTTCTATATCTCCAATATTTATCTTAAAACCAATGGGTCATCTGTCATCTAGAATTCTGCCCCCTGTCACTGGGAGAAACTTTTTCCTCCCAGCACATAGACTCTGGGAACCCGGCTCCCCACATCACAGACAAACTCATAGGGAAATCTCCCCGATTGTTCGGACAGCTCCTCCACTGTGAGAGTCATGTCTCCGTCTCGCCCCATCAAAGTCACCTCATCCAGCTTCTTGGCCTGAGGGATTTCTGTCACATCCACCATGAACTGGTCCATGCAAACCCTTCCCAGAATCGGCGCCTTTTGCCCATGAATCAAAATCCAGCCCTTGTTGGACAGACTTCGGGGATAGCCATCCGCATAGCCCACCGGAATCGTGGCCACCCTTGTCTTTCTCCTGGTGACATAGGTCCCCCCATACCCTACAGCCGTCCCCTCAGGTATCTCTTTTATATAGGCAATCTGAGCTTTCCACTCCATAGCAGGCCGTAAAGGCAGTTTTTCTCTCTCCACCTGGTCAGAGGGGTAAATCCCATACATTGTGATCCCTGCTCTCACCATGTCCAGATAAGCCTCTGGAACACGCATGATCGCCGCACTGTTGGAGCAGTGACAGATGGGAATTTCTATCCCCGCTTCCCTGAGCCACCGGCGAAAGGTCTCATACTTTTCTAGCTGCGTCAACGCCGGCTCCCGGTCTGTCTCATCCGCCCTGGCAAAGTGTGTGAACATCCCCTCGATCTCCAGACATTCCAGATCTCTGATCCGGAGAATTTCCCGGACGCTCTCCTTTTGCACCTCAAACCCAATTCTCCTCATCCCTGTGTCCACCGCAAGATGAATATGTATCACTTTCTTCTGTCTCCTTGCTTCCTGGGACAACCGCCGGGCGGTCTCGTACTCAAAGACAGTTGGACGTATCTCTTCTCTCACCAAGCGTTCATCGTCTTCCTGGAAGGTATACCCCAACACCAGAATCGGTTTGCGGATTCCCGCCTGCCTAAGCTTTTGCGCCTCCTCCACGGTGGCTGTGGCAAACCCCCAGATATATTCGTAACGTTCCGCCATCCGGGCAATGGGGACTGCGCCATGGCCATAGCCGTTGGCCTTCACCACAGCCACCATCTGCGTCTTTGGCTTCAGCTTCCTGTGCATCGCCTCCAGATTCTCGGCAACTGCATCCAAAGAGACATACACTTTTGTTCGACTATATTGTTTCATCCTGCTCCTCCTATCTCAAGACCTCCGGCAGCGCGGTGATCAAATCCTGCGCCGTCATACTTCTCGATCCTTTCTTCTTCCGTGCCACATCCCCGGCTCTCCCGTGGAGATAGACAGCCAGTGCAGCCATCTGTGCCGGTTCTCCTTGTCCTGCCAGCAAAGCGGCCACCATGCCAGACAACACATCCCCGCTCCCTGCAGTGGCCATGCCAGAATTCCCACTCAAATTCAGCCATTTTCTCCCGTCCGGAGCAGCGACAACCGTCCTGGCATCCTTTAACACACAGATCACTCGGTTTCTATGGGCAAACCGGCCGGCCTGACCTGCCAAATCCTGTTGAACGCGAGGCAAAGTCTCTCCTGTCAAGCGAGTCATTTCCATCAAGTGCGGGGTAAACACACAGGTCTGCGGCAACAACTCTCCCCAGTGCGGGTGCCGGCTGAACAGATTCAGACCATCTGCATCCAGCACCAAGGGTTTGCGATTGCACTTCAGCGCCACCTGCAAGCGCTCACCGGCCAAATCTCCTTGTCCAAGTCCCGGACCGGCCACCACCACATCCGCCCATTTTAGATCGTCCCGCAACTGTCCAAACTCCCTTTCTTCCTCCCGGTAAGTGGACAACAATGCCTCTGGGAGCAGACTTTGCAAGATTACGCGATTTTCTTCTGGAGTGTGAATCTTCACCATCCCCGCGCCACTGTGGAGGCAAGCGCTGGCTGACAGGTAGGCGGCGCCGGCCATCTGGCTGGAGCCCGCCACGAACAACACTTTACCGAAAGTGCCTTTATTTCCATTCCCTTTTCTTCTGGGAAGCAAGCCGGCCACATCCCCATCTTCAAGAGCATGGATATAGTCTGCTGTTTCTTCCCATCCTTTCTCGTAGATACCGATATCCGCAGTTCGAATCTCCCCGGCGTACTCACAGCCCGGATACAAGCACAGCCCTTTCTTTAGAAATGCAAAAGTCACCGTCTCGTCAGCTCTCACTGCACAGCCAAGCACTTGTCCGCTATCGCCGTCCAGTCCCGACGGAATATCCACGGCCACCTTGCGGGCTGATGTCTCATTCATCTGCAAGATTGTTTCCCGGTAGCTGCCTGCCACCTCCCGCGTCAACCCCACCCCGAATATGGCATCTACTATAGTAGTATATTCACTCCAACGCGGGTTATTAACCAAAGGCACCCGATAATTTCCGGCAATCTCCAGTTGAAGTCTTAAATCCGGGGAATATCTTTCAAAATCGCCCAGGCAATACAGCTCCACCCGATAGCCCTTCAGATGGAGAAGCCGGCCAACCGCCACGCCGTCCCCTCCGTTGTTCCCTGCGCCGCACACCACCAGCACTCGTCCCAGGGTTCCTTCCTCCCGTTCCAACTGTTCGACCACTGCCAGAGCCGCCCTCTCCATCAAAATCCCAGAAGCCAGTTTCTGTTCTTGAATCGTATAGCGGTCCAACTCTCTCATTTGTCCGCAACTGACAATTGTTCTCAATCTCATTCCCCCTCTCTGCCGCAGGATTCTCCGCCTGCGGCGGGTCGCACAAGCGACACAATCCCTCTCCGCCGCAAGGCGATCCTCGCGGAGCGTTTTTGTGTTATCGGAGAGTTCAGAGAACTTTCCGATAACACAAAAATAACAAAGAGGCCAAGGCCCCTTTGTTATCTACCCTTGTCGTTATGGTCTCTTGTATATTTGCTCAGATTATACGAGAGTGTCATCAGACTCTCTGACAAGTGCACATTCTCCACGATGACATCCTCCGGCACGTCTAAATCCACATGGGCAAAATTCCAAATCGCCTTAATCCCATTCTTCACCAAGATCTCCGCCATGTCTGACGCACGGTTCTTCGGAAGGGTCAACACTGCGATTTCCACTTTCTTCTCCTTCAGGAAAAAGGGAAGGTCACTGATCATTTTAATCTCAATTCCGCGAACCCCCATACCTTCCAGCACTGGATTAATATCAAAAATACCTACCAGTTCAAATCCTCGCTTCTCAAAATCCACGTAATTCGCAAGAGCTTGTCCCAGGTTACCGGCGCCCAGGATTATCATCGGATGCAGAATATCCAAGCCCAAGATTTTACCAATCTCTGTGTACAGATACTTTACATTGTACCCGTATCCCTGCTGCCCGAATCCGCCAAAATTATTCAGATCCTGACGGATCTGCGAAGCCGTCACTTTCATCTTCTTACTCAGGTCATTGGACGATATCCGTTCTACACCTTCCTCAATCAACTCACCCAGATATCTATAATATCTCGGCAATCGCTTGATCACTGCTTTGGAAATTTCCTTTTCTTCCACCAGTCATCCCTCCTTACGATATAGGACAATTATATATAGCTGACAAATTCTTGTCAATCCTATGCTGTAATTTTGTTGAATTTTTTATCGACAGCGGATTTTGGTTGTCTTTTCTGTTTTTTCCGCTATAATATTACTGTATCTGAGCGGTCGTTCACCCGGAGAAGGCGCCATCTCACTCACAGATCGCACATTTAGCCTCTCCCGACCTCACACTGTACATGGATTTCCAAACCCGGCCCCTGCATTTTTCGCTGCAAGCCGACACAGAGAACCGGAGGATAGATTATGATTTTAGCATGTCAGAACGTCAACAAGGCTTTCGGGGAGCACACCATTCTCGAGAACGCCTCTTTTCATATTGAAGAACACGAGAAAGCAGCCTTAATCGGAAACAACGGCGCGGGAAAAACCACTTTGCTGCGCCTGATCCTAAGAGAACTTCCCATGGACTCCGGGGAAGTTGTCCTGGCAAAGGACAAAACCCTGGGATATCTGGCCCAGTACCAGGAGATCTCCACGCACCTGACCATCTACGAAGAGTTGCTGACCACCAAACAGTACATCCTCGATTTGGAGGCTCAGATGAGGGATCTGGAGGGCCAGATGAAAAACGCCTCCGGTCAGGAACTGGAGACTATGATGAATACATACACCCGGCTGAACCACAGTTTTGAGCTGGAGAACGGATATGCCTACCGCAGTGAGATCACCGGCGTGTTAAAAGGCCTGGGCTTTGCGGAGGATGATTTCTCCAAGAAGGTCTCCACCCTCTCCGGTGGACAGAAGACCCGCGTCGCACTGGGAAAACTGCTTCTGGATCAACCGGATATCCTACTGTTGGATGAGCCCACCAACCATCTGGATATGGACTCCATCCGGTGGCTGGAGACATACCTGTTGAATTACTCCGGCGCCGTCTTGATCGTCTCCCACGACCGTTACTTTCTGGATAAGGTTGTGACGAAAGTCATAGAGATTGAGAACGCTCATATCCGATCCTATCTGGGCAACTACTCCGACTACAGCGAGAAAAAGGCCCTGCTCCGGGACGCCCAGTACAAGGCCTACCTCAACCAGCAACAAGAGATTCAGCACCAGAAAGCCGTCATCGCCAAGCTCCGCTCCTTCAACCGGGAAAAGTCTATCCGGCGGGCTGAGAGCCGGGAGAAAATGTTAGATAAGATCCAGGTAATCGACAAGCCGGTCCTGGAGGAAGAGCGGATGAGGATTCAACTGGAACCCCGCACCGTCAGCGGAAACGACGTGTTGACAGTGGAAGAATTGACCAAGTCTTTTCCCGGACAGCCGCTCTTCTCCCAGATCTCCTATTCCATCAAACGTGGGGAAAGGGTTGCCCTGATCGGAAACAACGGAACCGGCAAGACTACCATGTTGAAGATCATCAACGGGCTGTTGCCCGCGGACGCCGGAAAGATTGTCTTGGGGACGAAGGTCCAGATTGGATACTACGACCAGGAACACCATGTGCTCCACCCGGAAAAGAGCATTTTCCAGGAAATCTCCGATTCCTATCCGACCTTGACGGAGACGCAGATCCGAAACATGCTGGCCGCCTTTTTGTTCACCGGCGACGAAGTCTTCAAATTGATTTCCTCCTTGTCCGGAGGTGAGAGAGGGCGTGTCTCCTTGGCCAAGCTGATGCTCTCAGAGGCTAACTTTCTGATTCTAGACGAACCCACTAACCATCTGGATATAGCCTCCAAGGAAATTCTGGAGGAAGCTTTGAACAGCTACACCGGAACCGTCTTCTACGTGTCCCACGACCGTTATTTTATCAATCAGACTGCCACGAGAATTCTGGATCTAACCAATCAGGCTGTGGTAAATTACATTGGCAACTACGACTATTATCTGGAGAAAAAAGACGAATTGACTGAGAAATACGCGCCTGCCTCCCAGCAAACCGACCAGGAGGAGGAGATCTCCCAGACAAAACTTAGCTGGCAACAGAGAAAAGAAGAACAGGCCAGACAGCGGAAAGTGGAAAACCAACTGAAAAAGACGGAACAAAGAATCGAGGAGCTGGAGACCCGCGACCAAGAATTGGACGCCGCCTTAGCGCTCCCGGAGATATGCACCGACGTGGCCAAATGTCTGGAGCTGAGCCAGGAGAAAGACGCCATCGCCCGAGAACTGGAGACCCTCTACCAGGTGTGGGAGGAGCTGGCCCAATAGGCCTGGGCACATCCAGGGATTTAGAAAATCCCTGGAACCCAGTAAGCCAACGCCAGTCCCGCTGCAAAGGAGAACAGATTGGCCAAAACCGCGTAGAGAACCGGTCTCACTCTGCTCAACAGCGTCACGTAAAAGGTATCCCTCCTCTTCTCCCCTTCAAAGGTGAGAACCACAGACTCCTTAGGTCCAACGTCTGCGGACACATAGGCCGGCGCAGCCCAAAACACCACAAGAACAATCACAAAAAAGACGAGACATTTTCTCATAGGCAGCTCCTGTCTGTCACTCTCCCAACAACTTCTCCAATGCTTCTCTCACTGCCAGGATAAAATCTCTGCTGTTAAGAACAGTGGGGTTCTCTAAAGTGGTAATCAGCGCCAGATCTTTGGTCATCTTTCCAGACTCAATGGTCTGGATGGTGGCCTGTTCCAATTTCTGGGCGAAAGAAACCAGATTCTCGTTTTGATCCAGCTCCCCACGTTTCTTCAAGGCTCCCGTCCACGCAAAAATCGTAGCCACTGAGTTGGTGGAAGTCTCCTCCCCTTTCAGGTGACGGTAGTAATGGCGCTGTACCGTCCCGTGGGCTGCCTCATACTCATAGTACCCGTGAGGAGACACCAAGACAGATGTCATCATGGCCAACGAGCCAAAAGCAGAGGAGACCATATCGCTCATCACGTCGCCGTCATAATTCTTACATGCCCAGATAAATCCGCCCTCAGCCTTCATGACCCGGGCCACAATATCATCGATCAGACTGTAGAAATAGGTCAGTCCCGCTTTCTGGAATTTCTCCCCAAACTCCTCCTCGTAGACGGTCTCAAAGATATTCTTGAACCGGGCGTCATAAGTCTTGGAGATGGTGTCCTTACAGCCGAACCACAGATCCTGTCTCGTATCCAGCGCATAAGAGAAGCAGCTTCTGGCAAAACTCTCGATGGACGCGTCCAGGTTATGCATCCCCATCAGGACGCCTGGCGTCTGAAATTCCTGGATGACTCCACGCTTCACCTGTCCGTCCGCCCCGGTGAAGACCAGCTCTGCCTTACCCGGCTGATCCACATAGAGTTCCACATTCTTGTAGATATCCCCGTAGGCGTGACGGGCAATGGTGATCGGTTTCTTCCAGTTTCTCACACAGGGTTCGATTCCCTTCACCACAATCGGAGCCCGAAAGACCGTCCCGTCTAAGATGGCGCGGATGGTTCCGTTGGGGCTCTTCCACATTTTTTTCAGGTGGTACTCATCCATTCTGGCATGGTTGGGCGTGATCGTGGCACACTTCACTGCAACACCGTATCTCTTTGTGGCCTCTGCTGCTTCCACTGTGATCTGATCATCCGTCTCATCTCGTCTCTCCAAGCCCAGATCATAGTACTCTGTATTTAACTCCACATAGGGAAGCAGCAGCTCCTCTTTGATCATTTTCCAGAGAATTCGGGTCATCTCATCTCCGTCCATCTCCACCAGCGGTGTCTGCATCTTAATCTTATCCATTCTGCTGTATCCTCCTTTATTTTATCCGGTCGGCAATGTCTATGAAACCATTTCGGATTCTATGCTGCCTCTTATTGTATCGGAGATTTCTCCGTTCGTCAATTCTTCCTTCAGTGATCCAAAAACTTTTTCAGATTAAACACACCCCTTCCCTGCTGGTTGTGGGACAATCCCAGATCGTCTGCACTCTCCAGCAGGATTTTTTTCACCTCCACATTGGTCAACTGGGGGTGTTTCTCCAAGAGTAGGGCAATGGCTCCGGAGATCAAGGGGGTGGACATAGAGGTTCCACTCTTCGTCCCATAGCCGTTTTGAGGTCCCGGTGTGCAGGCCACAATGTGACTGCCAGGGGCGACCAGATCAGGCTTGCAGACACAATCAAAGGTGGGACCCCGTCCCGAGATCCCACTTCTACCCCACATCAAGTCGCTGGAACCCACCGTGATGATCTTCCTGCTGCTACCTGGGGACGTCACACTTCCAGGATTTGGTCCTCGGTTTCCAGCAGCCGCCACCACAATCAATCCGCTGTCCCAAGCGCTCTCTACCCCTTGAATCAGGGCGTCTTTCTGGGAGACACTGTCGTAAGTGGTCCCCACTGAAATGTTGACAATACGTATGCCATAGTCATCCTTGTTTTTGACCACCCAGTCCAGGGCTTTTAACACATCCTCCTTCTTACCATTACCATTTCTGTCCAGGACTTTCATCCCAATCAGAAGACATCCCGGCGCGATTCCCCGGTGTTTCCCCTGGGAAGCCGCCCCGCTGCCAGCCAAAATCCCGCAGACATGGGTTCCATGTCCGTTGTCGTCGTAGGGAAGCTCCCTCTGGTGAATATAGTCATGGAATCCCACAATCCGCCTGTTCAAATCTATATGAGGGTAGATCCCTGTGTCCAACACAGCTACACAGACGCCTCTACCCGAATACTTCTTATTTTCCATTTTGTCATTTCCTCATTTCAAGTCTCCCTTTACTATATGGGAAAAGACAACAAATGGACTCACAGTACGCAACTGCCTGTGAACGAACATACGCGTTTTTTGAAGGAACAAAAAGAATCCCGCCAGCGCAGGATTCTCAAACTTTTTATAATTCACAGGTAATATCTTGTTATATCAGCAAAGAACAAAGAATCCTGCGGCGGGTCGCATAAGCGACACAATCCCATAACATAAAAATACGGCGCTCTAACGGTGGGTCACTATCTTTTTGGGATTTTCCACAAAAATCTCCTCCGCGTAATCCTCCCCCATCACTCGAGTCACATAGTCCACACAAGGTCTCAAGTTGGGCTTTCTGACGTCCATTCTGTGAGCGTCCGATCCCACAAAATGGAGCAAATCCTCTCTCATTAGTCTCCGGCAGAATTTCTTCACTCCATGGCCACTCTCCCCCAGAATGCTCCCTGCGTTGACCTGGATAAACGCCCCCATATCCACGATATCCTCCAAAAAGCTCCACTCCCTGCACACCTTACCGTACCGTTCCACATGAGCCACAATGGGGAGATAGCCGTTGCTCAGCAGCATATACAACTGTTCCCGCATATACTCTGTGCTCACGTCATACCCGAACTCTGCCAACACATAGGGAGAACTGGCCATACACGGACGTTCCCTAGCCCTCAGCACCCGAACCATCTCCGGTTCTACATGGTACTCGCATCCCAAGAACATTTGAATTCCTATGGACTTGGAGATCCCACGAAGCTTGAGAAACTGCGTCAGAACCTGGTCCATAGGAGTCTCAAACATCCCACGCCGGTAATGTGGAGTGACAATCACGTAGCGCACACCTTGGCTATATTCCATTTTCAGCATTTTCACTGCCTCATCCATATTTCTCGCGCCGTCATCTACATAGGGCACAAGATGACAATGTATATCAAACAGTCCTCGCATATCTGCCCTCCGATTGCCCTGCCTACTCTTCCTCAGACTTTTTTATCATCATAGCTTAGATCTCTTGGATTTTCAAGGGCCTCTTTCCAAGGCTGGCCTGACTAGATAATAATGCAGACCAGCCCACCTTTACTGTCGTTGACAATTTTTTGCATGGTATCCTGAAGTTTTACCTGGCTCTCCTCGCTGATCGCCGTGATCTTTGTGCGTATTCCATCCTCCACCAACTGCTCGATGGACTTCCCAAAGATATTGGTCTGCCAGATACTCTCACCCCTGGAGTCACTCTCCTGAATATAAGAGATCAGATCCTTGGCCTGCTCCTCCGTCCCCACAATCGGAGCAATCTCCGTCTCGATGTTGGCCTTGATCATATGGATAGAAGGACTTTTAGATTTCATCTTCACTCCATATTTGTTTCCCTGCTTAATCACCGTGGGTTCTTCCATCTGTATCTCTTCTAATTTGGGGATCACCACTCCATAGCCGCAGCCCCGCACCGACTCCATGGCAGACTGCACACGGCTGTACTCCTCCTTCATCTTGGCGAATTCCCTCATGGTGTGAACCAACTCATATTCACTCTCCATGGGAACTCCCGTCATCTGACTGAGCATCTCATAGTAGTACTCTTCAGCCGTGTGCAGTCTGCC
>JBKXQO010000030.1:0-22527 GCA_047014865.1 Blautia sp.
CAGAGAGAATCGACGTGGACGAGACCGGCAAGATCAGCGGTCTGTTCTAAGAATTCTACAAGACTTTTTATTCATGCATTTTACAACCTCAGATCCCACCAGAGGAAATCAGCCTCTGGTGGGATTTTTTTGTGCTATAAAAAGTTCTCCCAACTCTTCTATGCCCCAAAAACACCCCGCAAGGATCGCACTGCGGCAAAAGAGGAGTATGTTGCAAAAAGCACCCCAGGCGGAGAATCCTGTTTGGCAGGCTTCTTTGTTCTGCTACGAGAAAGTTCTCCGAACTCCCCCATAACGCAAAAAAATACCATCCAGGACTCCACTCCCTAGATGGTATCTCGCTTTACGTGCGTTAGAGGATTCGAACCCCCGACCTTTTGGTCCGTAGCCAAACGCTCTATCCAGCTGAGCTAAACGCACATTTCATTATTCATTGCTCTCGCAACATTGATAATTATATTGCATTTATACTCAGATGTCAAGCACTTTTTCACATTTTCTAATTTCTTCTCAATGCCTCAATGGGGCTTAATTTCGCCGCCTTGCGCGCCGGGTAGATTCCAAAGAACACACCCACTGCGCAGGAAAACAACGTCGCCACCAGAATGGTGCTCATACTGATTCCCGGAGAAATGGTCAGTTCCTGCGTCTGGCTGATCAGAGAACAGATGCCAAAGGCCGCCGCGATCCCCAGAATGATCCCGATAATTCCACCGATAATGGTGATAATCGCCGACTCCGCCAAAAATTGCATCATGATGGAGGATGTCTTGGCCCCCAATGATTTTCGGATTCCAATCTCCCTGGTTCTCTCCGTCACCGATACCAGCATAATATTCATAACGCCAATGCCGCCTACCAACAGGGAGATGCCTGCCACAAATGAGATAAAAGCTGTGACAATACCCATCATCTGATTCATTGTCTTTAACACATCCTGGAAGCTCTGCACCTGGAAATAGTCATCCCCAGCGCTCTGATGATTTCTCTCCAGCAGATGGATAACCTGGTCTGTCACCTCTTTCGAATCCTTGTTCTTATCCCCAAAGACATTCACACTATAAAATTGATCCATCCCCTCGGCAAAGTCAGTCAAACTTGTGTAGGGAACGGTAATATAGGCCGGCATTCCCTCATAGGTATAGCTGACGAAAGTACCGTTCTCTTTCGTCGCCGTAACTCCCACGATCTGGTAAGTCTTTGTCACCTCATAACAGGTCACATCCACGTCCATTCCCACCACGTCATCTGTCCCGAACAATCTCTTAGCATCCGCCTCAGAAATCACACAGACATTTCTGGCGTCCGCCACGTCTGCATCCGTCAGATAAGTGCCGCGCTTCATGGTGTCATTACTCACCAGCCAGCCATCTTGGGTGTCCCCTGTCACATTTAAAGAAAAGTTTCCTTTTCCGGTGACTGTCTCCCCTGTGAGTGTCTCAGACACAGACACTCCTTCCACATCTTTGAGTTCCCGGATATCTTCCACGTCTTCCGGTGTGATCCAACTCTCCGCCGATATGGCGTCGTCACTGCAATAAATGTAGATCTGTCCGGCTCCCACATCATTGATCTCCGAGTTCATCTGATTGGTCGTTCCCTGACCAATGGAGACAATGGCAATCACCGAGGTGATTCCGATGATAATTCCCAGCATCGTCAGGAACGAACGCCCTTTATTGGCCAGTATGTTATGTATGGCCATCTTAATATATTCAATCATATTTCCCATTGCGGTGCTCCTTTCCCGTCTGCCTACTCTGACTTCGTCTGCTCAGCCGTCACCGCATCACCCTCTGCATGGTCACCAATATCGGTGATTACCTGGTCTCCTTTTTTTAGTCCTTTCGTGACCTCCACATAAGTGTCGGAGGAAATCCCCGTCTCAACATTCTGTTTCTTGATCACGCCATCCTCGATCACATAGCAGAAGGATCCCTCTTTTCCTATATTGACAACCTCCACGGGAACAATCACCGCACCTTTTACTGATTTAGCCTGAATCGTTGCCTTCGCGTCCACGCCGATGAAAATGTTCTCATCTGGATTGTCGATCTTAACCAGAACCGAGATTGTAGCTGCACCCTTCTCATTCTTTGTGGCAATCTTGCTGATCTTAGACACCGTTCCCTTGTAAGTGTTATCGCTGAGAGTGACCTCTGCCTTCTGTCCCACTTCCAGCTTATCATAATCATATTTGGAAATATTCAAATTTACACTCACGTCATCTAAGTTGGCAATGGTGAACATCTCTGTCCCCTTGGCCGCCATAGCTCCCTGAACCACCTTAGAGTCTGAGATCACTCCGTTGAACTCTGCCTGGATCCCTTTCTTTCCCTCTATCACCAATTCCTTGGCAGTCTTGGTATCCAGCTCCGCCAAATTATTGGTAATCTTCATTTTCTCCGCTTCCTCCGCTGTCATAGCGTTGGGGTCGGCGTCTGCCTCAGCCTGTTTCGTGGCCAACTCCGACTGCAACTCCGCCAAGTCACTGGAAGCCTGTTCAATGGCCGCCTCCAAATCCGCCGTATCTGCCGTGACTGCCCCAGTGGTATCTCCTGACCCTGTGGAAGTTCCGGTTGTGGCCGGTGGGTTCTCCTGCAGGCTACTCAGAGCCGTCTGCGCGTCCTGCAGAGTAGCCTGTGCGTCCTCATAATCGTAAGTCGCTTCCTGCTTAGCCAAGATCAAGTCCGTATTCTCTGGATCTTTGCTGAGAGCTAACTCTGCATTTCTCTTTTCTTTTAACTGAATGTCACATTTCTTCTTGGCCTTCTCTACTTCCGCCTTGGCTTCCTTTATCTGCTGCTCATATTCTTTCTGCGCTTCTGCCGCTGCGTCCGCCGCATCCTGCTGCGCCTGATTAGCCGCGTCAACCGCATCCTGCTGGGCCTGAGCCTGAACCTGGGCCAACTGGGATTTCAAGTCATAGACATAGGCCTCCTGGCTGTCTACCATACCCTGAAGTTCATCTGCATCCGCCGCTGCCGCCGCTTGCTTGTTCACCGCTTTGTTGGATTTATTTAAAGTATTCTCGTAGTCCAACTCTCCGGACTTCTGGGTGAGCTCAGCCTTCTTATCTGCGGTCTCAAGATCATCAAGATTAAAGCTGATCAACTGAGCGCCCTTTTTCACAGTATCTCCAACCTTAAAGTCCATTTTGTCAATCTTGGCATCCACCGGCGAGAAATACGTCTTTGTCTCGTTGCTCTCAATGGTTCCCGACGCGTCCACTTCCTGGGATACGTCGCCAACCTTAGCTTCCACCGTCTGCACTGCCGCCGCACCAGTCTCCTGTGTCTTTCCATTTCCCATGCCAAAAACAGCAATACCCGCAATACATACCACTACGAAGGCGACTACAATAAGCATCACCTTCGACTTCTTCATTCCTCTCGTCCCCTTCTTCACAATTATTTCCTCCTACTCTTCAAAGTTCTCATTCACAATGTCAGACTCTATCTTTCCATCCATGATACGGACCACCCGCTTCGCCTGATCTGCGATGCCGTTATCATGTGTAATTAAAATAACTGTCCGTCCATCCCTGTGCATATTCTTCAAGATGGACAAAATTTCCCGGCTGGAGGCCGAGTCTAAGTTACCCGTCGGTTCATCCGCCAGAATCACCGGGGGCTTCGCCGCAATGGCTCTGGCAATAGCCACCCTCTGCTGCTGTCCTCCGGACATTTCACTGGGCTTGTGGTGCACTCGTTTATCCAAACCTACCATATGTAAGGATTCCAAAGCCAACTGACGCCTTGTCTTCTTGTCAATTCCTCTGTATATCAACGGCAATTCCACATTCTCTTCCGCCGTCAGATTTGGAATCAAATTGAATCCCTGAAAGATAAACCCAATCTCACGGTTCCGAACCTCAGACAACTCATTATCCGCCATTGTGGATACGTCCGTACCGTTCAGGTAATACTCTCCTGAGGTGGGCACATCCAGACATCCCAGCATATTCATAAATGTGGATTTGCCCGAGCCCGATTGCCCGATAATCGCCACAAATTCTCCCCGGTCGATCTCCAGGTTCACATGATCCAAGGCCCTCACTTCATTCTCCCCCGGATTATAGATCTTACACATATCGACTACCCTTATCAATGGTTCCATATTCTCTCCTTTGCCTACGTCAGTCCTCAAAAAAAGAAAAGCAGGAGAGAAAAGGCTCCTGCCTGTCTTAATTTGTCAAATTTCATTTTTCTCATCCGGCTGCTCCGGCGAAGCGCTGCCATCCGATACCTCTTTGTTCTTCAACGCTCCCCACAGATACAACAGCGGAACGATCAACATGATAACCGTGCTGATGATCGACCCCACAGTCACCCCGGTAGTCACTGCCGAGTACCCAAAATTAATGACGAAATAGGCCACCAGCAAAATCCCCATGATCACGCAGATTCCTGCCTTCTCCACCTTTCGGTTATTGATCACTCCTATGATACCGGCCGCTAAAAATAACACCGCTCCCACAGCCACAAAAATAATGGAGACCAGCAGTGCATTGGCGTCCACCCCCATCTGCTCGAACAGCGCTCTACTCTCCTCAGGCAAATCCCCTGAGGTCAGAGAGCGGTAAGTGATTGTAGATCCAACACAGCTCAATACCAAAAACGCTCCATAGATGATGCTCAGAATTCCCGTAACCTTCAAGAAGGTTCTTCCCGGTGCATTTGCTCCCATACTCCACTCCTCTTTTCCCACGTTAGTAAACAATTTCTCTGCTAGTGTTTATTGTATTCTCTTATGGGCTATTTGTCAATTTCAGAAGCTTACATATTTCTAAAATCTTTCGAAATTATATTTCAAACTTGCAAAAAATCCCATTAATTTTCTTTAATCTTCCAACCCTTTATAGTATACTAAATCTGAAAACACCCGGACACCCCTGTCCTTGAGGTATCCTTTTTTAGATAGCGATTGATGAGGAGGTTTCTATGGAGATAAAAGATTTTTATGTTGGCAAAGTTTTCGATGCCTACACTTATTTCGGGGCACATCCTGAAAGAGACGGCGTCTGGTTTCGGGTCTATGCGCCGTCAGCAGAGAACGTATCTCTGATCGGTGAATTCAACCAATGGAAAGGTCAATGGATGGAGCGCTGCGAAAACCACGGCGTCTACCAGCTCTTTCTGCCTGACGCCAGGCCAGGAATGCTCTACAAATATAAAATCTATGGTTCCGGCAGGGCTGTGGACCACTGCGATCCCTATGGTTTTGGAATGGAATTGCGTCCCAACAGCGCCTCTGTGATCGTGGATCTTCAAGAATATTCATTCCACGATAACCACTGGATGTGCCATCGCCAGAACACCTACGAACACCCCGTAAATATCTATGAGATGCACTTCGGCTCCTGGCATACCAGGTCAGACGCCCCAGGCGACTGGTTCACCTATGAAGAATTGGCGGAGCCTCTGATTTCTTATCTGAAAGAAAATGACTATAACTATGTAGAATTTCTCCCTCTGGCCGAGCACCCGGCCGATTGTTCCTGGGGATACCAGACCACCGGCTACTTCAGTCCTACTTCCCGCTACGGTACCGCCGCACAATTAAAATATCTGGTCGACCAATGCCATCTGGCCGGTATCGGCGTCATCATGGACTTCGTCCCTGTACATTTTGCCGTGGATGATTATGGCCTGGCCCTCTTCGACGGTACGCCGCTCTATGAGTACCCCAACGAAGCCGTCGGCCAAAGCGAGTGGGGCACCTGCAACTTTATGCACTCCAGAGGGGAAGTCTGCTCCTTTCTCCAGTCTGCCGCCAACTTTTGGCTCGAGGAATTTCACTTTGACGGAATCCGCATGGACGCCATCAGCCGCATCATCTACTGGCAGGGAGATCCCAGCCGCGGCGTGAACAAAAACGCCGTGGATTTCATCCGGCATATGAACCAGGGACTTCACAGCCTACACCCCTGCGCCCTGTTGATCGCAGAGGACTCCACTGATTTTTTGAAAGTCACCGCTCCTGTGGAGTACGATGGCCTCGGCTTCGACTATAAGTGGGATCTGGGGTGGATGAACGACACCCTAAATTACTTCCGGACCCCACCCTGGGAGCGCCCAGCCCACTACTATGACCTGTCCTTCTCCATGGACTATTTCTATAATGAACTGTACCTGCTGCCACTCTCCCACGACGAAGTGGTCCACGGCAAGGCGACCATACTCCAGAAAATGTGGGGAGATTATGAGTACAAGTTTCCTCAATGCCGTGCGCTGTACGCCTACATGTACACCCATCCCGGCAAGAAGCTGAACTTCATGGGAAATGAGATCGGTCAATTCCGCGAGTGGGATGAGAACCGTCAGCAGGATTGGGAATTGTTAAGTTACCCACTCCACGACAGCTTTCACCGATATATTCAGACCTTGAACCAAATCTATCTAACCACAGAGTCACTGTACTGTCGGGAATATCACCGGGACTACTTCCATTGGCTGGAGATCCATGCCGCTGAGAAATCTGTGTATATTTTCCAGAGGGGACAGGGCGGAGGCGCCATTGTGGCTGCCTTTAACTTCTCTGATCAAAATTGGGAGAAGCATCCCTGTAAGTTTCCCCAAAAGACCAAAGTCAAGGAGATCCTAAACAGCGACTGGGAGATCTATGGCGGCTCCACTCCGATCCCCGCCCGCCGCACCCATTCCACCAAGCTGGTGGACGGTGAACACTTGCTTTTGCTGGACCTGCCTGCCTTTAGCTCCAGACTCTTCCAGATAGCAAAGAGATGACGGCCCTCCAAATACATCCGCATAACACCCCGTCGGATCATCTATTTCGACCATACGCTGTCGCCCCAGCTAGATTCCTCACAGGCCATAAATTCCACAAGGCCCGGTTCTCCCAGGCGTTCGCCCTTATCTTACCGCCGACACAGACAATCACAATCGGGTGGGGACTCATCCCCACCCGATACCACGGCTTTTTCACACTTGCCTCTTAACTTCTCTCCCTCAGTCGAGATAAAAATCCTCTAAATCTGTAAAAACTTTCATTTCCCCTACTCAGTCTTCTCCACCAGGAAGCCGCTTTTTTTGAGCTGCTCCTCTATCACGTCCAAGATCTCCTCGCTTCTGGCCTCCACGGTGTGGTAATGGTACCCGGAAGTGATGGTCATCAGCGGACTGGAAGTTCCTTGGTTGATCCCATCTATAAAGGACTGAACCTGACTGCGATTTCTCACATCCAGAGGAGCCTGCAATCTGCCGTAAGGCTCATGCTCCACAAAGACATCCACCACAGTTCCTCCGTAGTCCACAATAATGTTCAACTCTTGCCGGATCTGTTCCTTAGCATGATTCACATAGAATACTCTGGACGCCGCCAAGGGAACCACACAGACATAACCTCGATTGGTGGAGACAATCTTATAGTTTGCCGCCCGAAGCAGTGCGATATCCTGTACAATCACCTGACGGCTAACCCCGAACTTTCTCGCCAAAGTCCCTCCCGCCAGTGGCTCTCCACTGGACTTCATCAATTCAATAATTTTTTCACGTCTCTGCTTTCCGTCCATCCAAGAAATTCCTCCTTTCCTCTAAGAATACCAGCCTGTCTTTCTGTTTTCAAGTCATTCCTCCATTTTCCCGGGTCAATATAGTCAAATCGGATATTCGCAATCCACCTCGCTATTTGTTAAGAGTCAAACCGTCGAAATTGTTCTTTTACTTGACCCTCTTGCCTTCTTCCTGTAAGATACCTTCCAGAAGATCTATTATAAAAAGGAGGAATTTCCATGAATCAAACCGTCAAAATTCTGTTCACTGACTTGGACGGGACTCTGTTGGACGATCATAAAAATATATCCCGTCAAAATTCAGAAGCCATCGAAACCGCACTGAGAGCCGGCCACAAAATTGTCGTGGCCACAGGCCGCCCTTTAGTCAGCGCCATTGCCCAGTCTGAATCTCTGGGATTGACCTACGACGGCTGTTACGCCATCTCCTACAACGGCGCCTGTATCTATGATTTCTCCCAGGATAAAATTATCTACAGCGTCCCTTTCCCCAAAGAATATCTCCGGCTGGTCTTTGACCTGGCCTACGACGCCCACCTCCACGCGCAGACCTACTCAGATAAAGGGATTCTAAGCGAGTTGGAGACCGAAGCGTTAAAGCGTTACTCCAAGATCACCAGAGTTCCATATCAGGTTGTGGACGATGTGACCAGAGCCCTGGACTCTGACCCTTACAAGCTTATTGTCATCAACTATGAGGACCGTAGATACCTGGAAGAGTTTCAGGCAAAAGTCGCACCCTTAATCCAGGGGAAATTGCAATCCTTCTTCTCCTGTGAATCTTATCTGGAGTTCACCGCCCCAGGAATCTCCAAGGGTGACGCCATCTGTAAGCTCTGCAATTTTCTAGATATCCCCCTGGCCAATACTGTGGCCGTAGGAGATGCGGAGAATGATATCGCCATGCTGGAGACTGCGGCCGTGGGCGCTGTCATGGCCAACGCCAAAGATGATATCAAAGAACACGGCGACTACGTCACCCTGGCCGACAACAATCACAGCGGCGTGGCTGAGGTAATTGAAAAATTTATATTACAATAGTCTCTTTTGGGGTATCCTGAGTAAAAGGAGGTTTTTCAATGCAAGTACAAGAACGTTTTTTACAATATATCGCTGTGGACACACAGTCAGATCCAAATTCCGCCACTTTTCCTTCCACCGACTCCCAATTATCCTTCGCCGACAGGCTGGCTGAGGAGATGCGCACATTGGGCGTCGCTCAGGTAAGCCGGGACAAAAACGGCTACGTCTACGGCACGCTTCCGGCCACCGACCACCAGGCTGCCAAGGATGGGATTACCTTGGCATTTGTGGCCCACATGGACACTGCCCCTGACGCGTCAGGGCACAATATCAGACCCAGAATTATCGAAAATTACGACGGTGGGACCATTCTCTTAAATGAAGAAAGACACATTGTCATGAGTCCTGAGGAGTTCCCAAGTCTCGGGCAATACTGCGGAAAAGATCTGATTGTCACCGACGGGACAACTCTCCTTGGCGGCGATGACAAAGCAGGCGTGGCGGAGATTATGACCGCCGCCCAATACCTGCTGGCCCACCCGGAGATTCCCCACGGTACCATCCGACTTTGCTTCACCCCCGATGAGGAGATTGGACAGGGTGTGGACCGCATCGATCTGAGACAGGTCTGCGCTGATTTTGCCTACACAGTGGACGGCGGTGAGATCGCTGAGATTGAATATGAGAATTTCAACGCTGCCTCCGCCCAGGTACAAGTCACAGGCCTCTCCATCCATCCCGGGTCCGCCAAGGGAAAATTGCGCAACGCCGCTTCCCTGGCTATGGAGTTTGACCGTATGCTCCCTGTGGAACAAAAGCCAGAATACACCCAGGACTACGAAGGCTTTATCCACCTGACAGGAATGTGCGGTAAAGTAGAATCCGCAACCTTAGACTACATCATCCGCGACCACGATATGGCCCTGTTCACACAGAAAAAACACTGCCTGGAGAAGATTGCGGACTATCTGAACTACAAATACGGACAGGGAACTTTCCGCCTGACCATTGAAGATTCCTATTTTAATATGAAAGACCAGATCACCCCTCACATGCATCTGATTGAAAATGTGTTGAAAATCCATGAGGATCTTGGAATTCCCTCAAAGGTTCAGCCGATCCGCGGCGGCACAGACGGCGCGCGGCTCTCATTTATGGGTTTGCCCTGCCCCAATCTGGGGACCGGCGGCCATAATTTCCACGGCCCCTATGAATTCGTGTGCATTCAGTCCATGGAGGAATCTGTACAGGTGATTGTAGAGCTCTGTAAAGCCTATGTCGGTTACCGCCGCTGAAAAAGATTTTCGTTTCGTGCCCTAAAAACCTACTGCTGAATCTCTACACCCTTTCCAACGGTCTTGTGCACGTCCTCAGCCAAAATCTCTCCTCCTCGTCCAGATAAGGGGAGATTTTCTCATACACCTGGCGGTGATATGCATTTAAATTTTCCAGATCTTGATCTGACATAAACTGTGGATCTAACCCCTCCAAGTCGATGGGGGCAAAAGTCACAAACTCAAAGCCCAAGAACTGACCATAAGCTCCGTTTTCCCGCTTTTGGCACAACATGAGATTCTCTGTGCGAATCCCGTGACTCCCCTCCACATACATCCCCGGTTCGTTGGAGGTGAGCATTCCCTCCCTGAGTACCTCTCCAGCCAAATTCTCAGGGGTGGATCTCCTGTGAATCCCCACAGGGCGTTCATGCACATTCAGCAGATATCCCACCCCGTGGCCGGTCCCGTGGTTAAAGTCCAGCCCTCTCTCCCAGAGCGGCGACCTGGCCAGGCAATCAAGACTCAATCCATAGGTTCCCTCTGTGAATCTGGCATTCCCCAGACGGAGCATGCCCACAGCCACCAGGGTAAAATGTTCCCGCTCTTCTCTCGTCAAATCCCCCAACACAATGGTTCTGGTAATGTCGGTGGTTCCCTGGTAATACTGCCCGCCAGAATCCACCAGATACAGCCCCCTAGGCTCCAGCGGTGTGTTGGTCTCCTCTGTGGCCTGGTAATGGCACATGGCTGCGTTGGCCCCATAGGCTGAGATTGTCTCAAAACTAGGCTGCAGATATCCTTGCTGCTCCCGGCGAAGACATTCCAGTTTCTCGGCCACACGGATCTCATCCAAGGGAATCTCTCCAATATGGCTTTTTAACCAAAAGATAAATTTTGTCACAGCAACCCCATCCCGAATGTGGGCAAGGCGGATGTTTTTGATCTCCGTCTCATTCTTGATGGCCTTGGTGCAGGTCACAGGGCTCATCCGGTCAATCCAACTGTCGGGCGCTCCCATTTTTTGGCAGAGCAGGTAATTCACACTGGATTTTTCCAACAGAGTCCGCTGCCCGGCAAGCCCCTCAACAAACTCATAGACGGTATCATAGTCATGGATCTGTACATTCAGCTCCTCCAGATAACGCTGCACTTGCCCATCCACCGCCTTCTTCTGAATAAACAAGTGATTTTCCTTCTCTGTCATCACAAAGTAACTGAGGGCCACTGGATTGCAGGGGATATCATCCCCCCGAAGATTTAGCAACCACATAATATCATCCAAAGTTGTCAACAGGTGCACCGTGGCCCCAGCCTGGTCCATGGCTTTACGCAACTCTCTCAACTTCTGTCCAGCGCCTTTTCCTGCATATCTCTCCTCCAGAATCCACACAGGCCGCCCGCAAAGAGGCGGCCTGTCCTCCCAGATCTCCCCGATCAGGTCCCTCTGACACTGAAAGCGTACCCCTCTTCCCCGCAGCTCCTCCTGAATCCGCTCTCCCTGGGATTCGCTGATCACCCTGCCGTCAAACCCCAGAGTTCCTCCCACCGGAAGCGTTCTTTGCAGATACTCTTCCACAGTGGGAACTTCCGGCTGGCCACTCCTCATCAGACGAAATCCACTCCCCTCCAATTGCCTTGCCGCCTGGACAAAATACCGTCCATCCGTCCACAGGCAGGCTTCCTCCAAAGTGATCACCGCGGTTCCCGCCGATCCCGTGAAACCGGTGATATACTCTCTACACTTAAAATAATCCCCCACATACTCCGAACCGTGAAAGTCTGACGTGGGAACCAGGTAAGCGTCCACCCCACTCTCCCTCATCCTCGACCGCAACCTCTCAAGTCTCTGCGTACACATCTCTCATCCTCCCTCTCCTGGCTATTGTCTCAGCCAGAAATTGTTTTTTTGATAATCTAAGATCCCTTCCTTGCGCATTTTCGACAACTCATTGGACATGGCGCTGCGCTCAATCCCCAGATAGTCCGCCAATTCCTGTCGGTTAAACGGGATCTGAAAACGCGGGCTCCCTGCCTGAAACGCCTGGTCGGACAGATAGGAGAGCAATTTCTCCCTGGTAGTTCTCTGAGAGAGATACTCAATCTTCCGGTTCAACAACAGGGAATGCCCGGCCAGAGAATGGAGCAGATTCCGTATTAACCGTACATGGAAATGGCAAGCCGAGGTACAACTGTTGGTGACCCGCTGCATATCCAGATAGAGAATCTCCACCGCCTCCGCGGCGACAATACTCATATTCACCGGTTTCTGATTCAGACAGGCGAAGACCTCCCCGAAGACTTGCCCTTCCGGGATTCTCGCCAAGATGCTGCGCTTTCCCCAGTAATCCTCCTTGATCAGATGAACGGACCCGCTCAGAACCAGTCCCATCTCTGACATATCATCCCCATTCCGGTAGATAAAATCCTTTTTGCCGTAAGATTTCACATGTACTTGCAGACATCTAAGCATTGCCAGAATTTCTTCCTCTGAGATTCCACGAAACAAGGTAGCTCTCTTAATCACAGGTAAAAATTTCTTCAATATCTCTTCCTTTCGTTGTAAAAACAACAGACTTGTTTTATTTATTATACTATACTACGAATAGAATCCGAAAGAAATGGCAAGCCGAGGTACAACTGTTGGTGACCCGCTGCATATCCAGATAGAGAATCTCCACCGCCTCCGCGGCGACAATACTCATATTCACCGGTTTCTGATTCAGACAGGCGAAGACCTCCCCGAAGACTTGCCCTTCCGGGATTCTCGCCAAGATGCTGCGCTTTCCCCAGTAATCCTCCTTGATCAGATGAACGGACCCGCTCAGAACCAGTCCCATCTCTGACATATCATCCCCATTCCGGTAGATAAAATCCTTTTTGCCGTAAGATTTCACATGTACTTGCAGACATCTAAGCATTGCCAGAATTTCTTCCTCTGAGATTCCACGAAACAAGGTAGCTCTCTTAATCACAGGTAAAAATTTCTTCAATATCTCTTCCTTTCGTTGTAAAAACAACAGACTTGTTTTATTTATTATACTATACTACGAATAGAATCCGAAAGAAAGTACATTTTATAATAAGAATAGAAAAGGAGATTTCAAGATGAGCAGAGAAATGTTTTGTTTTCAATGTGAGCAGACTGCAGGATGTTCCGGGTGTACCAAGAAGGCCGGAGTCTGTGGTAAGACTGCCAATACCGCACAAATTCAAGATGAGATCACCGGCGCGCTGATTGGCCTGTCTGCATCTCTAGATGGACAGCCTGCATCTGAGGACCAGATTCGTCTGATGATCAAGGGACTGTTCTCCACTCTGACCAACGTAAACTTTGACGACGAAGATCTGAGACTTCAGTTAAACGATATCACCCGTGCAAAGGCACAGTTAAACAACCCGGTGGACGATTACCCTATGGATCTTCTCTGGAATGCCCAGGAAGATATCCGTTCCCTGAAATCCCTCATCCTCTTCGGATTACGCGGAATGGCGGCTTACGCCTATCACGCTATGGTACTGGGATATGAGAATGATTCTGTCAACCAATTTTTCTTCCAGGCCATGGCCCTGCTATCCAAGGACGGCGAGATGGGAGATTTTCTCCCCACTGTGCTGAAGGTCGGAGAAGTCAACTTCCAGTGTATGGAACTGTTGGACCGGGCCAACACACAGACCTACGGCACCCCAACGCCCACCACAGTGCCTCTGAAAGTGGAAAAGGGGCCTTTCATTGTGATATCCGGGCATGATCTCAGAGATTTGCAATTACTCCTAGAGCAGACAGAGGGCACTGGAATCAACATCTACACCCACGGCGAGATGCTCCCCGCCCATGCCTATCCTGAATTAAAGAAATACAGCCATCTGAAGGGGAACTTCGGAACCGCATGGCAGAACCAGCAGAAAGAATTTGCCCAGATTCCCGCGCCAGTTCTCTTCACCACCAACTGTCTGATGCCCCCCAAGGATAGCTACCGCGATCGAATCTTCACCACAGAAGTGGTATCCTACCCGGGGATGGTTCACATCGGCGAGGACAAAGACTTTGGCCCTGTGATCAAGAAAGCCCTGGAGCTGGGCGGTTACCCTGAAGACCAGAACTTCACAGGTATCAACAAGGGAACCCAGGTGACCACAGGCTTCGGCCATGGAACCATCCTGTCGGTGGCCGACCAGGTTGTGGACGCCGTCAAATCCGGCGCGCTGAAGCACTTCTTCCTGGTGGGCGGCTGCGACGGAGCCAGAACCGGAAGAAACTATTACACCAAATTTGTGGAGTTGACCCCGGACGACACAGTTGTTCTAACCTTGGCCTGCGGCAAGTACCGATTCAACGATCTCTCCCTGGGAAATATCGGTTCTCTGCCCCGCTTGATGGATATGGGACAGTGTAACGACGCCTACGGTGCAATCCGGGTAGCCGTCGCCCTGGCAGAAGCTTTCCAGTGCGACGTCAATCAACTTCCCCTCACATTAGTTCTGTCCTGGTATGAACAAAAAGCCGTCTGCATCCTGCTCACCTTACTCCACCTGGGGATCCGCAACATCTACCTTGGGCCAAGCCTTCCTGCGTTTGTATCCCCCAACGTGCTGAACTTCCTGGTTGAGAATTATCAACTGACTCCTATCAGCACGCCAGAGAAGGATCTGGAGAAAATCCTCAGCAGATAATCATCACAGGGACAATCTGCGCAGAACGGTTTTTGCGAATCCATTTATCCGTTACACTTTTATACAGAATTTAACAAGGTCTTTCCTGTAAGACGAAAACACGACACGCGGTCGCCGTCGGGGCTTTTCCTCATGGCGACTGCTTTCTCTTTGTCAGCTCGCCAGCTCCAATCGGGAAATCCCCGACATCCCCGGGCAAACCTTGACATCCTCAGAAAAAAAATCTATACTTTATAAAGTTTACTGTGAAAGGAAATAAAGTTATGCAGATGAAAAAGTCAAGGGAAATCGATCTGGGCCAGGAACCGGTTCGCCGTCTCTTATTCCTCCTGGCCGTACCCGCCATCACTTCCCAGTTGGTAAATGCCCTGTACAACATGGTAGACCGCATGTATATCGGTCATATTCCCCAGGTGGGTTCCACCGCCCTGACTGGCGTGGGTGTGTGTTTCCCACTGATCATGATCATATCTGCTTTCGCTTCCTTGGTGGGTATGGGTGGGGCGCCAAGAGCCAGCATCTTCATGGGAAAGAAAGACAACGCCTCCGCCGAGAGAATCATGGGAAACTGTTTCTCGGCCCTGATCCTCGTCGCCGTGACACTGACGGCGCTCCTGTTGATCTTTCAGGAACCCTTACTCTATCTATTTGGCGCCAGCGAGAAGACCCTCCCCTACGCCGTGGACTATATGCAGATCTATGCGCTGGGGACTATCTTTGTACAGATCACCCTGGGCATGAATATGTTTATCTCCGCCCAGGGATTCTCCAAGATCAGCATGATGACGGTGATCATCGGCGCCGTCACCAATATCATCCTGGATCCCATTTTCATCTTTGGTCTGCACATGGGTGTGAGGGGAGCCGCCCTGGCCACCATCCTCTCCCAGGCCATAAGCGCCGTCTGGGCTGTAAGTTTTCTTTGCAAAGGCCGGTCTATTCTCCGGTTGAAGAAAAAGAATTTCCGAATACAGATGGGAATCCTATTGCCCTGCGTCGCTCTGGGCTTTGCCCCGTTTACCATGCAAGCCACGGAGAGCCTACTGGTTCTATGTTTTAACTCCTCTCTGCTAAAATATGGCGGCGACTTGGCCGTGGGCGCCATGACGATCCTATCCAGCGTCATGCAATTCGCACTGATGCCTTTACAAGGCCTGACCCAAGGCGGGCAGCCCATCATCAGCTACAATTACGGAGCCAGAAACGGCCTACGTGTCCGGCAGGCTTTCAAATTACAGACGATCTCTTGCTTTACTTACGCCTCCGTCCTCTGGGCTTTGGTGGAACTATTCCCCTCACTTTTTGTGGTCATCTTCACCAACGACCCTGAGCTCGCCCAGATCACACGCTGGGCGCTGCGTATTTATATGGCCGGTTCTCTTTTGATGGGACTTCAGATCTCCTGCCAGCAGAGTTTCATTGCGTTTGGCAACTCCAAGATCAGCGCATTTCTGGCCGTTTTTCGAAAAATATTGCTGCTGATCCCCTTGATCTTTGTCCTTCCCCTCTTCCTGTCCGACAAGGTGAAGGCCGTATTTCTGGCAGAACCAATTGCCGACGCCATCGCTGTGCTCACCACCGTCACCCTCTTTCGCAGGGAATTCAAGAAAATCCTCAAGAGCATGGAGCATTAGTTCACCGCGTCAGCGGAATTTCTCAACATTCCCAGCTGTCACAATCTTGTGGGGAGCACACACATCTATTCCTTCCACAGAACGTGTGCTATAGCTGTGCGACCCCCGCGGAGCGTTTTTGTGTTATAGGGAGGTTCGGAGAACTTTCCTATAACAGGATAAAGAATCCTGACTCGCAGGATTCTCCGCCTGCGGCGGGTTGCCTTTGCAACATACTCCTCTTCCGCCGCTGTGCGATCCCCGCGGAGCGTTTTTGTGTTATAGGGAAGTTCGGAGAACTTTCCTATAACACAAAAAATCCCCCACACAGGATTTCCACAAATGGAAACCTCTGTGTGGGGGATTAAAATTTGCCTCAGAGCATGTCTCTTTGACAATCTCTCCGCCGACTTACTTTGTACTTCCCGTCACTGCTGTCGAGTAAGCTCCAAATACCTTCTCGCCATTCACGGTGCGGTATGCACGGATCTTGTACTGGTAACTGGTATTTTTCGCCAATCCCTTCTCTGTGTAAGTAGTGGTGCTGCCACTGCCAATCTGAGTCACGTACTGATACTTTCCAGTCTTCGGGTCAGTGCGATAAATCCGATAACCCGTCGCACCGTTTATTTTATTCCAAGTGATCTTCACACTGGTAGAAGAAGCTTTTTTCACAGACGAGATAACCACCTGCTTTGGCACCGGTTTGCCCTTCACAGCGCTGCTGTAAGCGCCAAATACTTTCTCACCGTCGACCGTGCGGTATGCACGTACTTTATATGTGTAAGTCTCCCCGCTGGTCAATCCACTGTTCACATAAGAGGTGGTACTTCCGTTGGCTACCTGTGTCACATATTTATATTTTCCTGTGGACAGGTCAATTCTGTATACCCGGTATCCGTCGGCGCCATTTACTTTTTCCCAAGATACCTTCAGTGCGTTGTATCCCCAGCTCTGTGCCTTTGTAAGTACAGTCTGCTGAGGCACCGCCTTTCCTTGAATTCCGCTCTTGACATAAGGCCCTAAATTCGTCTTTCCGGCCAGCGTATAGATCGCCCGTACTGTGTACAGATAAGTTACACCTGTCACTGCGCTGGTGTCCTTATAAGCGACTGCGGATTGTCCCTCCACATTGGCTATAGCCTTAAAGGTCCCGCCGGCCACCTTTCGGTATACACGGTATCCTTCCGCCCCTTTCACAGACTTCCAGGTCAGCTCCACTGTGGAGTAATCTACGGATTTCGCCGATACCAGAGGCGTCTCCTGGGTGATCACGTTCTTGAGATCACTCAATTTCTCCTCCGCCGCAAACAGAACCTCATCGTTGGTCACATACGCTTTCTGCATTCTGGTCAACCCATCATAGGCCTCTCTGGCTGCCTTCACCGCATCCTCGCTGTCCAAGGACACATCCTTGAGCTGTTCAATCAGCCCCATAACTTCCACGGCCTTTGCCTCATCTTCCGACAGAGTGACTACGATCTCACAGGTGGCAATGGCATTGCCTGCCACACCATACACTGTGGCCGATCCCACGCCTACTGCGGTGATCACACCTTTCTCTATCTTCAGGACGTCTGTGTCGCTGGATGCCCAACTAAATCTACTCATATCGCCGTCAGAAGGACTAAAGTCAATGGCGTCTAATTGAATTGTGCTGCCCTTTTTCAGTCCCAGTTTAGATGCGCTGATTTGCAGATCTGTCACTGGCTTAGGCACTGTGATCTCACAGGTGGCCGTCTTCCCATTCTTCAAGGTTCCCGTGATGGTAGCTACACCGTAATCCACCGCCTTCACACTGCCATATGCGCTCACTGTGGCCACATCCGTGTTATCCGATTCCCAGGTAATTGTGTCCGTATCTCCGTCGCTGGGAAGGTACTCCGAATAGTTCAGACGGAAATTAGCAGTCTTGCCTTTCTCCAACTGCATCGCATTTTCCTTGAATGCCAAGGCAGTCACATCATTGCTCTGAACGTTCACAGCCATCTGCGCAGTGTAAGTCCCACTGGGTGTCTCCGCGTTCAATGTCACCGTGGCGGTTCCCTCCCCGGCCGATACCACAGATACGCTCTTCGCAGAAGCCGACTTCACAGTCACAACCTCAGGGTCGCTGGAGGTAGCCTCCACAGCGATGTCCTCTGTGTATCCACTGGGGGACACTGTGACTCCCAGAGATTTCGTGGTTCCGATTCCCTGGATCGTGGCAGAATCCTCTGTAAAGATCACGCTCTCCACCGGGTACTCTGCCACCGTCACCTTACAGGTCGTCTTTAATCTTCCATCATAGGTAGCGGTGACTGTGGTCGTACCGGGTTTCACTCCCGTTAACCGCCCGTTGCTGGCAACTGTGGCGATGTCTGTGTCTTCGCTGCTCCACCGCATTTTATTTGACGTATAATCAGAGTCAGACGGTGAAACTCTCACCCCTAGGCTGATCGTCTTTCCTACGCCTACTTCTGTCTCAGCAGCTTCCATCTGGATAGATTCTACTGTGGGAACCTCCTGAACCACCACCGTACAAGATGTGGTGAAATTGCCCACCTGAGCCGTCAAGGTCACAGTTCCGGCCTTCTTGGCTGTAAAACTTCCGTAAGTGCTGGTAGATGTCACATTCAAAACCTCAGGGTCGCTGCTGGTCCACTTAACCGTCTTGGAATCCGTGGTGTTGGCCGGTTTTAAGGCCAACTGGACGGAAGTATATTTTCCTACATATGCCTCTATCTTCTCAGATTCCAGGGAAATGCTTTCCAGTGGAATGGTCTTCACCTCCACCTGGAAGGACTTACTGATCTCTCCCAAGGTAGCCGTGATGGTAGCCTTCCCTTCACCTACTGCCTTCAACGTGTTAGAATATCCCGTTGTCTTTGACAATGTCACTATGCCACCATCGCTGCTGGTCCACTCCACATCCCCCCGGTCATCTGGGGAAGCGACTGGTTGGAAATTCAAGCTGACAGATTTGCTGGATCCCAGATTCAAGCTCTCCGGCGTCTCCTTGAACTCAAAGTCCGTGGTATTGACTTTTGCAACCGTCACATGGCAAGCGCTGCTGTATCCGCCAACCCTTACAATGACGTCTGCCTCTCCCTCTGCAACGCCTTTCAGGGTAATACCGCTGGCGTTGGCGGTGGCGGTTACCACTCCCGTGTTGGTGGAGACTACCGTCGCTGTCGTATCCTCTGTCGTATTAGAAGGCAGTACTGTATATGTAAGTTTTTTAGAAGTCTTTGGCTGAATGGAGAATTTGCTCTCTCCAACCTCAATCCCTGTGATCGGAATCTCCTCCACCGTCACCTTACAGGTAGCTGTGTAGTTCCCTACCTTTGCCGTGATAGTGGCTGTCCCTGCATTGACTCCCAGAACTATACCGTCTACCACATCTGCAACTTTCTCATCGGAACTGCTCCACTCCACATCTCTTGGATCTGTGGTATTCTCAGGAGCATAGTTAACTTGCAGTTTCTTCGCCTCAGCCTTCGTCAAAGTCATCTCTGACTCTGCCATCTGTATCCCCGTCATGGCGATGACCGGAACTGTGATCTCGCAGGTACCGCTCCACTCGCCATAGCTTGCTGTGATCGTAGCTTTACCGGCGCCTGTAGCCGTCACTTTTCCGTTCGCATCCACTGTGGCCACATTACTGTCGGAAGTCGTCCAAGTTATCTGTACTGGCACCAAGATATCCTCCGGTGTGTAGACCACCTCCAAAGTCTTGCTGGACATGTTCTCCAGGGTAACTGCCTTTTCCTTTAACTCCATAGAGTCAGGTAACTCCCCAGCCATAGCGTCTGTCAGCGCCTTACAAGCAGCGTCCACTTTCTCTTGAGATGCAGGCAGATCTAGAATCACCTGGTTAGCCTCGTCGTAAGCCGCCTTGATCTCCTTATTCGCCAAGAGCATCGCCTTATTCTGCGCGCTGTTCACCGATGCAACCGCTGCAGTCAAGTCATCTTTATCCGCACGCACTTTACCATTGTCTCCGCCGCCGGTGGCCTGTCCTCCTCCGATATCAGAACCCAACGCCAGAGTAAACTGCGTCCGGATCACATCCCCGTCTGTGAGGTAGCTATCTGCAAATCCAACGTTTGGAAACACATTATTCAGGCAATACATCCACCCTGAACCAGAGGCATAGTCAAACTCGCCCAGTCGTCCCACGGTGCCTTCGCTCCACTCAATCCCCAGATCTTCCAGATCCGGATTCAGCGAGGCATTACTCACATCCAATTCCTTGGTAGCGTTCTTCGGGTTGGAGGCGTTCGCTCCCACAATAGCGGACAAATAGAAACCACTTGTCAGATTTCCTGTGTACGTATAATCATACCCATTTTGCTGAATCAGACGTACCAACGCCTGAGCCGCATTCTCTCCCTCATAGATGGGAACCTTTACCGGCTCAATGATATAACCACAATTAATGGTCGTGGCCTCGACGGCAATCGTCGCATAACCGATCATGTCCCCTTTTTGCGCCTTGGTATAGTATATCTTGTATTCCTGAGTTACCACCTGGCCAATCGAATCGCTGACCTGGATCACTACTGTGTGCTCTCCGTCTTTCTTCTTGGAGAAGTCCAAGGTATAGCTGGTCTTTGCACTGTCATCCCAGTTGTAAGAAACGCTTGCCCCATCCAACTTCACAGAAGAGGCGATCTTATTTCCCTGATAATCCCTGGCAATCACATCAAACGTCTTTCTGCTGGCGCGAAGTTGCAAGCCGTCCTCCAAAGTAGTCTCAATCGTAGGTTTTCCATAGACTGTGACCTTACAGGAAGCTTCCACCTCTCCGATCTTAGCTGTCACGCTGGCACTGCCTGGTGCAACGGCCGTCACCGTCCCATCTTCCCCAACCTTGACAACTGTCTCGTCACTGGAGCTCCAGGTCAACGCTTCTCCATAACCTGGATCCTCCGGGACAGTGGTGGCTGTCAGCTTCTCTGTCTGTTCTACACCAAGCGTCAGCGCAGACTTACTCAGCTTAATCTCTGTCAGAACGGTACTGTTCTCCTCAATATCGGCCGATATAATTTCACTGCAGTTGCCCGCGCCATCATCCACCATGAAATACACTGTGCAAGCCTCTGAGGGAAGCCCTGACAGCACAATCGTATTAGCCCCTTCTTTCACAGCGAAAGTGGACGCCGTGTCTCTGTCAATCTCCTCTGGTGCAGCCGTCTCCAAGTCTTGGACCACATAATAACCGGTTCCCATCCTGCTGGAAGATAAGCTTAAGGCCGCAGTTGTCAACGTCCGGTTGCCGACTGATACGTCGCTGATCACCGGCGCGGTCTGATCCTCCTGAGCGTCAATAGAGAATATAATCTCATCCCCATCGTAAATCTCATAATTTCTCACATCCCGTTTGGTGCCATAATCCCCGGCAGTTAGACCGTTCACAGAATAGGTGAAGCCCGTCACCAGATTCCCGTTTAACTTGACCACGTTTCCAAATTCATCCAACTCCAGATAGTCCTGGATGTTCTCCGGCGTCGCGCCACACATGGTGATCTGGCTCTCTACCAGTACGTCCAGAACGCTTCTCATCTTATCTGGATTAATATCACTTCCGTAAGAAAATCCATAAGTCTGCGCCAAGTTAGCAGGTAAAGCTACTGAACTGTCGTTCTGGTACAGTAGCTCCTCACCCTGTTGGATCGTCGCCATCACATAAATATCTCTGACCGCCGCCCGTGTATCCACCTCCGAGGACACCTCATCGGTTTCTTCCTGTCCGGACGCCGACGCCGCTTCTGGGGTCTCCCCATCGAAACTTTCTTCCGATTGGAAAGTGCCGTACTCCACTTGATTCTCATCCACCGCTGCCAACGCACTGACCGGTGTCGAGGTCAGAACCATCAGTGCTATCAGCAGCATACTGACGATTCGCCTTCCATACTTTTTCATGTATTTACTCCTCCTTTCTTTTTTTCACAGTATAAAATCATAGATAATAGATTCTCCAAGGTATATCTCTGTAAATAACCATCAGATAACAGAAGAAATTTTCTCTATACTCCCCCATCAAAGCGGATATTCACAATCTCCTTCTCCACTTGCTCATAATTTACCACTACTTCCATAGCATTTTGCAAATGAGCTTACACTCCTGCCAAAACAGGCAAATCTGACTCTCGCTTAAGAGAGGAGAGATTTCCCTAACGAGATTAAATAAAAAGAATTCTCCGCCTGCGGCGGGTTGCATATGTGACTTATTCATTTTCCGCCGCAGTGCGATCCTCGCGGAGCGTTTTTGTGTTATAGGAAAGTTTAGAGAACTTTACTATAACAGAACAAAGAATCCTGTACCGCAGGATTCTCCGCCTGCGGCGGGTTGCATATGCGACTTATTCCTTTTCCGCCGCAGTGCGATCCTCGCGGAGCGTTTTTGTGTTATAGGAAAGTTTAG
>JBKXQO010000030.1:22627-26350 GCA_047014865.1 Blautia sp.
AGAACTTTACTATAACACAAAAAAAGAGCCTTTCTCAGGCTCGATCTTTAAATGGAGATACTTTACTATCGCAAAAATCCCCTAACTCTCTTATCCATCCGCCTTGCCTACGAATCTCTTTTCACAGATTGCGTTTTGTATCCTGACTTAAGTTCCCCCTACTAAAAGCGCCTTCCCAGATCTCCCAGTGGCATAATGCTTCGTTCGTCCCTCATACAGTAGAGATAGACTGTCCCGGATTCTCACCGGGTTCCTTTCAAACGGGCCGAAGCCCGACCGCAATCTTTATTTAATTTTATACTATGATACTACCGTTAGTATAATCATTTTATATAGTTTTGTCAATATCCTTTCTGCCTCAATCCAATTTCTTAGAAAACTTATACAAAGATCTTGAACCTTACACATACTCTGTCTGCAACCCATATCTCTGACAGTATCCGTCTACCTCGGAACCCTTTCGGCATCGAATCACTGTGCTCTTGTTCGTAATCCACTCTCCCATCTCCTCCGGATCGTGTAAGATCTCCATAATCTTTAGACGGTTACACCCGTGAAAAGCCCATTTCTCTATCACTCTCACACTGGGAGGAATCCGAACGTAAGTCAAGTTGTTACATTTAAAAAATGAGCTATTCCCAATGACCTGCAAAGTTTCCGGCAACATTAACTCTTTTATCCCAGCGAAATAAAAAGCCTCCTCCTCGATCGACAACAATCCAGAAGGCAAGTTCAAGACTTCCAATTGCTTACAGCGGTAAAAGGCCCTTCTTCCAATTTTCTTCACACCACCCGGCAATTCCAGGTATCTCAAGTTGCCACACTCCCGAAAAGACTCCTCTCTTATCACCTTCATCTGACAGTCTCTGTGAAAAATCACCGTGTGCAAGCGGCTGCAATCCCGAAAGACTTCCCCGTCCATTCGCTTCAGTGCAATTGGAAATGTAACTTTTCGCAGGTATGCGTTCTGTGCAAAACATCCACTCATGAGAAACTCTACAGACTCCGGAAAAGTCAGGCTCTTCTCCAGATTGCACCCGCGAAACGCGTTTCTGCCAATATATTTGCAGTGCGCCGGCAGTCTCAGCTCTCTAAGTTTAATAACGCCGTGAAACACTTCATTCCCAATATATATATACTTATCAGGGATCTCTACTCTGCGCAGTCCCTTAGCGCCCTTTTTATTTTTTGTGTATGTAATGTCTAATTTGTGCATTTTCATCCACAAGTCATACGAAAATTTTCTTTTCACCCACCCATTTCCCCTTAATTGCGACCCGAAAAGTTGCAATTCATTCGTTTAAACTCTAACTATTTTATCACAAGACCGCCCCGCTGTCAAAAACCCTCCCGACACTTTTCTTACTTTATTGACTTTCTTGCCTCCAGATGATACTCTCATTGAATATGAGATACCTGCTGTTCAAGAACCCCTATCTATGACCCTTGCGTAAGGAAGCCTCAACGCCAATAGTATAAGGTATCTCCACGGAACCGTTTAATAATATAGACCCCATAGACACACATAAAAAAGGCAGGACATGACAATGAATTATACACTCACGGAACTTTTATGGCTACTCATCATTTATTCCTTCTTGGGATGGACCATTGAGACGATTGTGGGAACCCTAAAAAAGAAAAAATTTGTAAACCGTGGCTTTTCCACAGGTCCCTTCTGTCTTGTCTACGGGATCGCCGCCATCATCATAGCGCTCTCCCTCGAAGAGTTGGCTGACTCCCCCCTATTTCTCTTTCTCGGAAGCGCCGCTCTTGCAACTTTGATCGAGTGGATCACCGGTAAGGTCCTGGAAAGACTCAATCGCCATAAATGGTGGGATTACTCCGGAAAAAAATGGAATTTCGACGGGTATATCTGTCTTCAGTATTCTATCGTCTGGGGAATCTTAGGCTCCCTGACAGTTAAAATAGGTAATCGAAATCTTCTCTTTCTTTTCCGCCTAATTCCAACGTTTCCCCGAGATCTCTTTGTAGGAGTCTTTACGATTGCAATCCTCCTGGATCTCTTAGCCTCCCTGGCCGTCATCTTTCATCTGAAACGCCAAATGCCCACTGCCATTCTATGGAAAAAGAAAATAGCCGTCTGGACGCAGAGATTAGGCCTTGCCATGGTCTCCCATGTGGAGCGAAGAATCTCCAAAGCTTACCCGGTTATCTTTGAGGCCTCAGATCAAATCCAAAAAGAAGGGAAATTCGCAGAGGGGTGTGGTTTTTACAAATTATTCTGGCTTTTCCTCGTGGGATCCCTCCTGGGCGATTTCACCGAGACAATTTTTTGCCGCCTCACCACAGGTACATGGATGAGCAGAACCAGCCTCGTCTGGGGACCGTTCAGCATTGTCTGGGGATTTGCCATCGCCATAGCTACCGCCCTCTTGTATAAAGACAAAGAAAAACCTGACAGCCATATTTTCTTCGTTGGGACGTTCTTGGGCGGCGCCTACGAATACCTGTGCAGCGTCCTCTCAGAACTAGTCTTCGGCAAGGTGTTCTGGGACTACAGCGAAATCCCTTTTAACTTGGGTGGAAGAATTAATCTACTGTATTGTTTTTTCTGGGGAATCGCTGCCGTCGTATGGATTAAAGTATTGTACCCTAAAGTTGCAGGATTAATTGAGAAGCTCCCGCTCCTGTGGGGTTACGTTCTCACCTGGTTATTGGTGATCTTCATGGTTGTCAATATGGCGGTCTCCGTCCTGGCCCTCATCCGCTATGATATGCGAGGCAACGGCAAACCGCCTGCAAATGCCCTGGAACGCCTCCTGGACGACCGCTTCGACGACCAGCGCATGAAACAGACCTACCCCAACGCCAAAGAGGCTGGATAACGCCCTTTGTCGCTCCTCGTCCTGGAACAATTCCTGTGTGGTATTTCAATCTACGCTCCCCACGAGGGGAGCGACTATTGCACCATCATCTTGTAGAAATCTATTGGCTTTGTTTTCCCCAGTTCCGTTCCTTTTATTCCAAAAACGACTTAATACTCACACCGAAATAGTCAGTTAAAACTGTTATCTATCTCGATCTGGCTTCTTTCATCTCGACGCCCCCATGCTTTACACATACTAATTTCTTTATTTCTGAATTTTTCTATTGATTTTAGTTTGAAAATCAAGCATAATACACTTGCTGGATATACAACTCAAAAACACAAGGAAAGAGTTATCTAAAAAAACGATCAAAGTGGATATTCTCAATCCGCTACGCTACTTACTCATAATCTTATTGCCACTCCCGTGGCATTTTGGCATGAGCTTGTATTCCTATTGAAACAAACAAGTCTTATTCCTGCTCAAAAAACGGGAACTTCCCTGATAAGATTAAATAAAGAACAGTTTCTTTTGAGAGTGATATCATATGAATAAAACTAATTTCTTTGAGGATAATAAATATATTAAGTTTTTTCTTCCAAAACCTTCACTATGTATATTAATATTGTTTGGTTTTATATTTTTTAATGGAGAAATAAATGGAAAACCAATCTCTGTATTATACTGGTTTCATTCCATGGTCGCCTTATTTATTGTTTTTATCATACCGTTAGATACCGTACTTTGGTTTTGCAAAAAGATAATCAAATTTTTCTCCGAGAATATTGAAAGACATAAAAATATTTTGTCAAATCCAGTCCGCTCGAAGATGAACATAGAACCAGAACCAGAACCAGAACCAGAACCAGAACCAGAACCAGAACCAGAACCA
>JBKXQO010000030.1:26450-28636 GCA_047014865.1 Blautia sp.
AGAACCAGAACCAGAACCAGAACCAGAACCAGAACCAGAACCAGAACCAGAACCAATTATAAATCACCCAAAAATCAAGTCAAGTATTATGTGCTCAGAAAAAGATCCTTATTTAGAACACGCCGCAATCTTAATTGCCAAAAAAGAAAAAGTTTCCATAGGTATGTTACAAAGAACTTTCAAAATTGGTTTTAACCGAGCAGCTAGGATTATGGATCAGCTATACGAAATAGGAGTCGTCGGACCTGAAGAAGGAATCACTCCACGTAAAGTACTTTTATCTACAGAAGAAGTCTACCTACTATTAAAGCATTTAGCCTTATACCCCATTGAAGATAACTCAACCGATATAGAGGAAAAAAGTATATCAAATATATTTATGTCTGAGAGAATATCGATGTATAATAACAAATTTGACTATATGGAAGGACATGATTTTGAGAATTACTGTGCAGCCCTTCTAAAAAATATTGGCTATTCTTCCATCAAGATAACACCGGGAAGTCAAGATAAAGGAATCGATATCTTTGCTACCATGGGAGGTGTAAAATACGGAATACAATGCAAATGTGGTTCATCCAATATAGGCATAAAAGCTATTCAGGAGGCTTTCTCTGGAGCTGAATACTATGATTGCCATGTTCCGGTTGTTCTGACAAATCAATATTTTACCCGGCAAGCAAAAGAAATGGCAATAAAGATCAACGTATTACTTTGGGATAGAAATACACTGAATTCAATGGTTGATCGGCTAGAATAGAATTTTATTCTGTGCTCTTGTAAGGGAGCCACAGTAGTTTATCGTAAATATCCTAAAACTTATGTAAACCGGAGGTATCCCAAAAATTGTATAAACCTTCAAACTGATGTAAGATAAAATTACTCAGTTAGGAGGTTTATTTTATGGCAAGTAAAAAAGATTCACCACAAAAGGTAGCACTCAGGGAAATGATGGGTGCTTACCTGAAAGAAAACAATGTAAAAGTCAAAGATGGCGCAGATGTGAACTCCATTATGCGGGATATGATGTCTGTCATTCTCGAAGGAGCATTGGACGATGAACTAAATGAGGAACTGGACTATTCTAAGTATGATTACAGAAACAAAGATACCGATAACAGCAGGAATGACTATTCCGAAAAGACAATGCATACCAGCTATGGTGACATGGAACTGGATATCGCACGTGACCGCAAAGGTGACTTTGATCCGCAGGTAATCAAGAAATATCAGAATACGATCACTCAGGAAATGAAAGAAAAGATCATCTCCATGTACGCAAAAAGGAATGACTACAGCAGATATCGAAAGCCATATGCGTGAATTATATGACATCGATATTTCTGACAGTACCATCCGTCAAATCATAGATAAGATACCTCCCATCATAAAAGAGTTGCAGGAACGATCTCTGGAAGATATTTATGCCGTTGTTTTCATGGATGCCATATACTACCACGTGAGAAACAAGGGGTGCATCGTAAATTTGGGCTTTCTATTTTAAATGGTCTTAAAAACCGTGTCGTACAGGATATCCTGATTGCCTGTGTAGACAGGCTTACTGGATTTCCACAGGCAATAAAAGCTGTGTTTCCAGATACAGAAATCCAGCAGTGCATTATTCATCAGATCAGAAATACCACCAGGTTTGTATCTTATAAAGAGATCAAGCCTCTGATGGCTGATCTAAAGCGCGTATATGCGGCTCCTGCAGAAGAGAGCGCATTATCTGAACTGAAAGTTTTGATGAGAAATGGAGTGGGAAATACCCTAAAATAGCAAAATCCTAGAAGGATAACAGGGCAAATCTGTAGACTTATTTCAAGCATCCGGAAGCAGTCAGACGCCTTATTTATACTACAAATGCCATCGAAGGATTCAACCGCCAGCTTCGGAAAGTCACAAAATCTAAAACGATCTTTGCATCCGATGACAGCCTCCTTAAAATGCTGTATCTGGCCATGATGGATATCACAAAAAAATGGACAAGACACCGCCAAGACTGGGGGCAGGTCCACTCCCAGTTGAAGACCTTCTTTGAAGAACGCCTGTCAGGATTATAACCAGAACCTGAATATCATGGGGCTGCTGCTGCAGCCCTGCTTGACATGCATTAAATCTGGATTATAATAATAGAGTAGAGAGATAACTGCAAGAGTTATCTCCCTCTCACTGAACCGTACGTA
>JBKXQO010000031.1:0-28420 GCA_047014865.1 Blautia sp.
TATTCGGACATTTGAGAAGATTTGAAAAGATAAGGAAAAAGACATATATAATTTGTATAAAATTTTTATTCAAAAATTCTCGTGATATCCTGATACCGATTGACTACACGATAAATTTCTACATATTCGTTGCCCACCCTGTAGATGATCACGTAATCTTCCCATATCGCATATTTATAATCTGTCCGAAAGCTAATCCGTATCGAAAGATCTGAACCCATTCCCGGAAAAATCTGAAGATTCTCAAATTTACCATAAATTTCCTTTATAGTCTTGATAACCTGTTCTTCATTATCCTCAGCAATATAAGCCCGGATATTCTTCAGATCTTTGGCAACAATCGGATTGATTCGCAGTTTTAACATCTTATTCTCCCACAAGCGCTCTCAATTCATCCAGATCAAGCCAACCTTGGCCGTCTTTTACAGCATCTTCCGCTTCCTGCAACTTCATCAAAAGTTTCTTCTCTGCCTGATCACGCTCATAATCTTCAAAGTCCATAACCACAAAACGTCCTCTACCATTCTTGGTAAGATATACAGGTTCGCCTTTATGACAATTTTTCAGAACTTCATTATAATTTCTCAAATCAGATACTGGTAAAATACTTGCCATATTCTTTCAGCTCCTTTCTTGATTCCATATTGTTTCTGCTACTTATATTATACACAAAAAGCTGTAAAATTCAACGTAATTTTTTACAGCTTTTCAACAAGAGCTATTTTTCTATACTTACTTTTCACCTTCACAAGCCGGAAGTTGTGGCCTTGTCAAATTAATTTTGAATTATTCTACAGAGATTGGATAAACTTCTTAATCTCACAATTAACATCTTTGGGATTATCAACATTTGAATTATGAGCCGCGTTTTTAATAATTATAAGAGGAAATCCCGTATTTTTCGCCCACCATTTATTATAGCTTTGCACTTTCCCTGTTTTATCTTTATCGCCTAATAAAATTATGACTGGGCATTTTATGTTCAAGTCAGAATTGTCATTTAGAAATCCTGCATATCCAATTCCCATTAGATGACATAATTCTCTTTTTGTATAAGGAGAAAGCATTGATAGCATATTCTCATATCCATCCTTTGATACGGACACTTGCTTTGCAAGAGCCTTTTTCATAGCGTTAAATGGGTATAGGTAAGACACCCACTCAATCTGACGCAACCACCATTTATCTGATTTAGAATAATACATATTTCCATATGGAGTAGTACCTATTGCTACAAACGCTAAAACCATAGAAGGATATTTTGCTATAAATGACTGTGCAATATATCCACCCATAGACTGACCAACCATTATCACAGAATTTATTTTGTGTTTATCAAGAATCTGTTTCAAAACTTCAACAGCATTTCGATAGGTAAATTCTTTGTATGGTCTCGATTTTCCATGTGCTGGTGCGTCCCATATCACTATATTGTGACTGTCACTGAAAAAGTCGCATTGCTTCTCAAACATAGTATGGTTTGCTGTTAATCCATGCAAAAAAACAATGGTCTTTTTGTTATCATCCCAAAAATCTGACAACCAATAATATACTTTTCCCCGTTCCATATCGATATATTGTTCTCTCATTTTTCGTCCTCCTGCTCTTATCGGGCATCCCGGCTGTGCTTTTTCTTTGTTGTTTTTTGCTGTGCATATATCCGTTCGTATTCCTTCGCCGTTTCTATGGCATGATCAACCGCCTGTATACCCAATACGACTCTTGCACGATCAAAATCAATTACCCGCTTACGCAGCATCTCATTCTCAGATTTCGACTGTGACAAAGCATCATATAAACGGTCAATACGTCCCTCTAAATCCATGTTACGATTCGCTAATCTAGTATTATTGTTTTTCATATCTAGATACTTTGCATAAAGTGACCGCAGACTCATTACTAACTTCTCAATTAACGGCAATATCCTTATTCCCTGTATCTGCTGTTCGTGATGAGGGCACCTGCTATCATTATATAGCGCCCTCGCCAGAAATTGAAGCAGATTCACATTCCGTCCAAATATTAGAAAGCGTTTTATCAAGTCGCGACTATCCGTATGTAAAAGGGAAAACATGGACTTCGGGCGCTATTTACAGAGAAGTGCTGCCCCTTATTCAAGAACGCAGACAAGAGGGCTGCCTTGTCATAGAAATGGAATATGCTTCCATGCTGGCAGTTGCAGAATATAGGCATATCTCTTTTATCCAATTTTTGTACGGAGCAGATAATCTTAGTTCTGATACATGGAAAATCAGAGATTTAAATTTATATGGTCTGAACAATGCAGAAAAATATATGGTACTTGCCTTTGAATGTGAACTTGCTATGTAAAGCAAATAGGGCAGGTATCAATGATACCCGCCCCAAATCCAGTATTCTTCAAATAAACAGAGCCATTTTAGAGCCAAACGGCAAAAAGCAACCCCGGAAATGCCCATTCTATCAGCATTTCCGGGGGTCTGTCCGCTATTCAAACTCTATCGTCGCCGGAGGTTTCCCCGTGCAGTCGTACAGCACCCGGTTCACGTGTTTGACTTCATTCACAATCCGGCTGGTCGCCTTGCCGATCACATCCCAAGGGATCTCGGCGCTCTCGGCGGTCATGAAGTCTGTGGTGGTGACGGCCCTGAGGGCGATCGCATAGTCGTAGGTTCTCTCATCACCCATGACGCCGACGGACCTCATGTTGGTCAATGCGGCAAAGTATTGGTTCACCTTTGTATCCCAGCCTGCATTGGCGATCTCCTCTCTCCAGATGGCGTCGGCGTCCTGTACCATCTGAACTTTCTCTGCGGTGACCTCGCCGATGATCCGGATGCCCAGCCCAGGCCCGGGGAAAGGCTGGCGGAATACTAGGTAGTCCGGGATCCCAAGCTCCAGTCCGGCTCTGCGCACCTCATCCTTAAACAGATTCCTCAGAGGCTCTATAATCTCACGAAAATCCACACACTCCGGCAATCCGCCCACATTGTGGTGAGACTTAATCACTGCGGACTCCCCGCCCAGGCCACTCTCCACCACATCCGGGTAGATCGTGCCTTGCACTAGATAGTCCACGGCCCCAATCTTCTTGGCCTCCTCCTCGAAGACGCGGATGAACTCCTCACCGATGATCTTACGCTTTCTCTCCGGCTCCTCCACGCCTTTTAGCTTTTCATAAAAACGCTCCTGGGCGTTGACACGGACGAAATTCAACTTATACGGCCCGTCAGGACCGAAGACTGCCTCCACCTCGTCCCCCTCATTTTTCCTCAGAAGTCCGTGGTCCACAAAGACACAGGTTAGTTGATCGCCCACGGCCTTGGACATCATCACCGCCGCCACAGAGGAATCCACGCCTCCAGAGAGGGCGCACAACACTTTACCGTCTCCTACTTTCTGTCGGATAGCCAAGATCGAATCCTCGACAAACGAATCCATCTTCCAGTCGCCGCTGCACTCACACACATTATACACAAAGTTTGAGAGCATTTTCGTCCCCTCCTTTGTGTGCAGTACCTCCGGGTGGAACTGGATCGCATACAGCCGCCGTTTCACGTCCTCCACCGCTGCCACTGGACAGTCGGGAGTGTGGGCGCTGATAGCAAATCCCGGGGCCGCCTGGGAGATATAGTCGTTATGGCTCATCCAGCAGATGGTCTTCTCAGACACATTCTCAAACAACTTTGAACCGCGGTCCACAGTCACCTCAATTTTCCCATACTCACGGACAGGCGCCGTCTCCACTTTTCCTCCCAGCAGGTGCATCATCAACTGGGCGCCGTAACAGATCCCCAGAACCGGAACCCCCAATTCAAAGATCTCTCTCGTGTAAGTAGGGGAATCTTCCTTGTAGGCGCTGTTGGGTCCCCCTGTGAAAATAATCCCCTTTGGGCGCATCTCCTTGATCTTTTCAAGGTCGGTTTTGTAAGAGTAAATCTCACAGTAAACATTACACTCTCTCACACGTCTCGCAATAAGCTGATTGTACTGGCCTCCAAAATCAAGCACAATAATCTTTTCGTTCTTCACAAATTTTCCTCCTGATTCATATGCTTCTGATTGTCTGATTTCCACAGACTGAAGTATCAAAATTCTATCTCCTACTGGTCCCATCTGTGGAACTGTATCATGAGTCATAGTACCCTGGCATGCCATAGCCGCTTCAAGACCGACTCTACAGATTCCTATGAGCGAACGCTCTCCCTCCCACCACATGCTCATGACCTTATTATCATCGTCGTGGCATTTTGGCATGAGCTTGTACGCCTTCAAGACAGACAAGTCTTACCCCCGCTTAAAAAGCGGGAACTTCTCTGATAAGGTTAAAAAAACTGTCAAAAGATTTTTCACCAAATCTCACATCCCTGAAGAACTCAAACATCCAATATTGGATCTCTGATCTAGAACATTCCACAATAACCAAATAATCTCTCTGATCCTCTAATTATTATAGAGGAACCCCTATGGAATGACAAGCGGTTTTTACCTAAAATCACCCCTGCCAGAACGATTACACGATCGCCTTGCCTCTCCACTTTCCGCTCTTATACCGGATCAAGAAACAGATGGCCCGCACAATCCAATCTAGAACCATGGCCATCCACACCCCGAAGACGCCAAATCCCATATATTTGCCCAATATGTAACTGAACACGATCCTACACACCCACATGGACACGATAGACGCAATCATACTGTATTTCACATCGCCTGACGCCCGGAAGACCGTGGGAAGATTAAAGGCAATCGGCCAGATCAAACAGGCACAGACACTGTGAAACAGCATAATCTTCTCCGTCTCCCCGGCCGTCACATCCGATAAATTATAGATCTTCAAGATCAATGGCAGGGCCAGCACAGTGATGCCGATGAACACCCACATACAGACATAGGATATCCCATGTAATTTCACCGTGTAATAGCGGGCCTGTCTATAATCATTGGCCCCGATACACCGGGATATCACCGTGGTGAGAGCCAGAGACAGCGCCATGCCCGGAAGGATCTGGATAGAGGCGATCACATTGCTGACCGCATTGGCCGCGATGGCATAGGTCCCAAAGGTGGACACTAAACTCAACACCATGATCTTGCCCAGTTGAAACATACTGTTCTCCAGCCCATTGGGGACGCCAATATACAGAATTTTCTTTACTAAATTCTTGTCAAAGTGGAAATGAAGCGTCCTGGGAACCGAGATCATCAGATCCCGGTTTCCCAGTAGCCAGAGGATCATAACCGCCGCGACCATTCTGGAGACAAGGGTGGGGATGGCCACTCCCTCTGACCCCCGGTGAAAACCGTAGATCAAGATGGCATTACCCACCACATTGACAATGTTCATCACAATGGACACCTGCATGGATACCTTGGAGTTTCCCATCACACGGAAGATCGCCGCCCCGGCATTGTACAGAGCCACAAAAGGGATGGACGCCGCCACAATCAGCAGATACACCTCGGCATATCCCCGCACCTCGGCAGTGATCTGTCCGAAAACTGTGTGCAGGACGAAGTTCTTGGCCACGTACAGAACTGCCATCACCCCGATGGCCAGAATACCCAAGAACCAGATCAACTGCTGAGCCGCCTCCTGAGCCTTCTCGGGATTCCTTTGTCCCAGATACTGGCCTGTCACCACAGCGCCGCCGGTGGCCAGCGCTGAGAAAGCATTGATCAACAATAGCATCACACTGTCCACCAGAGAGACTCCTGACACGGCCTCCTCCCCCACATTGGCGATCATGACGGAGTCCGCCATCCCCACCAGCACCGCCAGCATCTGCTCAATCACCAACGGCAATATCAATGCAAACAAAGCACGGTTGTCGAACAAATATTGACTCCTATCCACTTTTTCTCTCATTCTCATCCACCCTCATTTGTCTTGATTCACACTTTGTATCCCCACTGCACACAACCGGACCAAAACTAGGCAGACATCCGCCACCCTAGCCACTCGTCCAGAACATCCGGACTGCCTGCGCACCCCGGCTGATAGCACAACGCCGCCCTTCCCTCACAAAGTCCCCCATCCACACCACTTATGTGTCCACGACACAGAGGATGGATTACTCCATGTGGCTAAAAAGCAAAAAAGAAGAAGGTTTCTCATATACTCCTGTGAAATCCTTCTATCTCTTAAATATGCCCTCATTATATGCCAGCGCCTCTGCAAAATCAATAGAAATCTGCAAAAAAGGGAACGTTCAGCACTCTCTTCCCTTCTCGCCCTTATTCCGGATGTAGAGAGCCGGGGTCATGCCTGTATTCAATTTAAAATATTTGTAGAAATTATTCAGGTTCTGATACCCGCTTTGCTCAGCGGCCTCCTTAACGGAGAGATTCTCTCCGTCAATCAAGTTCCGGGCATTGTCGATCCTGACTTTGTTGATGTAGGAGACCACTGTCATACCCATGTACTGTTTAAAGACCCTGGAGACATGAACTTTCGAGCAGAAGGTCAACTCCATCAGATCTTCCAATTCTATTTTCTCCCGAAAATTCTTGTGAATGTACTCTAACATTTTATTGACCTGCTCATTGGGGGTAAAATTCCAGCCCACGGCCCTGGTGATCGCGTCTCTCAACTGATCGAACTCAATGGGTTTTGCGATGATATCACAGACACCCATCCTGAGAGCCTTCTGTGCATATTCAAAACAATCATAGGCAGTGATCACGATAAACTTCGTGTCCGGCAACCTTTGCATCACCTCAAAGCCGCTCAGAAACGGCATGTGGATGTCCATAAAGACCAGATCCGGTCTCTCTTTCTGAATCACATTCCACGCGTCACATCCATCTTCGGCCATCCCCACGATCTCAATGGGCAGGTGTTCACTTTCCACATAATACTTAATCATGTTTCTAGCCGCTTTCTCGTCATCGCATATCACTGTCCGAATCATCTTAACTCCTCTCCTGCGTTGGAATCTGGCTGGGAAGCTGAATTCGAAAGCATGTATTGCCATTCTCATCGGTCTCCACTTGCATTTTGCTGGCCTTTCCATACACTGAATTTAATTTATAATAAATCATAGACAGACCATGAGGTGCCTTACCCACTATTTTCTTGTTTATCGCTTCCAGCGTCTTCACATCCATCTTTTTCCCCGTGTTCTGTATCAAAATCATCACAGAGTCTGATTGACTGTAAATGTTGATCTTAATTTGTTTCACAACAGTCGCCGAAAATCCATGTATAAATGCGTTTTCCACAACTGGTTGCAGGAAATTAAAGGGGACCTGTATATTCAAACATTCGGGATCTACATTGTACAGTATCTTCAATTCATCCCCATAGCGGACCGATTGAAGATGAAGATACGCCTTCACGTATTCCAGTTCCTTCTCTAAAGGCACCACCATGCTCTGCGTGCGGAGAATATAGTGGAACATTTTCGACAAATCTACAATGGAGTGGTACAAGGGCATAGCCCCGCTCTCCACAGCTTGATACGCCATGCTATTCAAAGTGTTAAACAAAAAATGGTGGTTGATCTTTAAATCCGTGATTTCCGATTCTGCTTGCTGCAAATCCCGGATTAAGTTCTTCTTTAACTCCTCACCGCTGGAGATCTGCTGCGTCTTCTCCTCCAACTCCCGGTAACACTGTTGAAACTCGCAGTGATTCTGAATCGCTCTCGAGATTCTGCGCAGTAATTTTTTGATTCCTATGGCCGTGCTCTCCGGCGTGTCGTACACATCTTCCCAGGGCTTCTCCCCGTCTTTGGACTGCCAGAAATATCCGCCCTGGATATATCCCATAAATTGTTCATTGAACATCAGAGGTACATTAATAATCTGCATCCGGTGCGGACAGAAGAATTCCCCCTCCTCACGAAAATCTTTGGGATTCTCGTTGGCCAGGCAGTGGTATCCCCCCTGGGCTTGCCCCCCGCCGCAAGTCTCCCTACAAAATTCAGGGAACACCTTACTCTGGGAGATCAATCCCCCTTCTGCGTCAAAGATGGAATAAGGAAATCTTAAAATCTCTAAAAACTGAGTTCTTACAGCCTCCAGCGCACGGAACAGTTGAACATTCATCGCACGGCTGGATATCGGCTTCTGTTCTTCTTCCACATTGTCCGGCAGGTCAAAGGGAAGCAAATTCTCTATCTCGCCTCCCTCGGAGTCAGAGATCAGCAGATGGACAAAGGGTACATTCCCGATATTATAGATCTCATGCACGGCTCCGATGGACCAGTGGGTAAATTTTCCCGGGGTAAGCGTCGCCTCCTCCCCATCAATGAGAGAGATCGCCTGCCCCTGGATGATGTAGTTAACCTGCTCGTCGTAGTGCTTATGCGGCGGGTGGTGACTCCCGATATTCATCGTTACAATCCCCACCTTCAAACCATGTTGAAATAACCCCGCTCCACTGTCATCCATCCACTCGATTTGTCCCCAATCCGTCTTTTGACACGCCATAAAATCCCTCCCAGTTGCTTATAGTGATCTACGGAAATACCTTTGTCCATCTCCAGGAGGCCTTCTCAACCTCTCACAGAATCCAGGCACTTTTCGGCTATCTGTCCTATTCAACATAAGATTTTACCATAAATTAAAATCTTATTCCACTCCTGGAACAAAGAATCCTGTATTGCAGGATTCTCCGCCTGTGGCGAGTCACATGAGCGACATAATCCCATTCTGATTTATTTACCCGTCTACGATGAAAGAAAACACCTCTCGTTTCCCATACTTATATAGGGCTGTCGTCCGAAGACGCAGCCCCTATATTCTTAAAGCCAAGATCAATAGTGACGGGATTCTGACCAATCATCCCTGGGTTCTTCGATCATCTGTCTCTCACACAGAACCCCATAGATATCATTTTCTCTTCCCTCACAGATATACCCCTTTGTATCTTCCATACAGAGATCCTCGATCTCCATTCTTTCTTCGCTATCTTTTCCCATGGCTCTATCTTCCTTAGTCCTCAAAGGATCCAGCCGGGTACAGAGGGAATTTAGCGATCAGTTCTTCCGCCTGTCTCTTGCATTCCGCCAGATTTGTCTCGTCTTCCGGCGCGTTTGCAACCTTGTTCATGATGCCTGCGATCTCTTTGATCTCAGGCTCTTTAAGGCCTCTCTGAGTCACTGCTGTCAATCCGATTCGAACTCCGCTGGTCACAGACGGCTTCTCCGGATCAAATGGGATCATATTCTTATTGACAGTAATTCCCACTGCATCCAATGCATTCTGGAATACTTTTCCGGTGATTCCCTTCGCCCTCAAATCAGCCACCAGCAGATGGTTATCTGTTCCACCACTGACAATATCAAAGCCATATCCCTTCAATTCCTCAGCCAGGCACTGAGCATTCTTTACCACCTGCTGCATAATCTGACGGAACTCGTCGCTTGCCGCATATTTAAAGGACCAGCATTTCGCAGCCATAGTATTCAAGTGCATGGATCCCAGAGCTCCCGGGAAGGTTCCCTTCTTCAACAGTTTCTCATGCTCTTTCTTACAGAAGACCATACCGCTTCTGGCGCTGCAGAAGGTCTTCGTGGTGGAGGAAGTCACAAAGTCAGCATAAGGAATGGGACTTGGAATCACTTTAGCGGCAACCAGCCCTGCAATGTGAGCCATATCCACCATAAAGTACGCCCCAACCTCTTTTGCAATCTTTGAGATGCGCTCATAGTCGATCAGACGTGAATAAGAACTTGCTCCTGCAATGATCAATTTAGGCTGATACTCTTTGGCCTTCTCTTCCATCCCATCGTAGTCAATCAGACCTGTCTCACGGTCGATGGAATAGAATTCAAAGTGATAAATCTTGCTCACCCAGTTGGCCGGTGAACCATGGGTCAGATGTCCGCCCTGATCCAGGCGCATGCTCAGGATCTTATCCCCCGGCTGGAGAATGGAGGCATACACACTGTAGTTGGCAGTGGATCCAGAATATGGCTGGATATTTACAGCCTCCGCGCCGTACAGTTCCTTAGCTCGCTCATTGGCCAGGATCTCCAGCTTATCTGCCACATGAGAACCTGCCTGAAAACGTGCCCCCGGATAGCCTTCCAGCGTCTTGTTGGTGAACACGCAGCCAGACAACTCCATGACAGGAAGTGGCGCCGTACTCTCTGACGCGATCATCTCAATATTATGTTCCTGCCTGTCCAACTCCTCGTCCACAATTTCTGCTACTTCTGGATCTGTTTTTCTTGTCTCTTTTAACATAAGAATCTCCTCTCTTAACACTTACGTGCATAATAATTATTTTTATTTTCATTTATATCTGATGGGATCCAAGACCTTCAAGCTCTGATCCACCCAGAGTCCTTCTGCCCTGAATCCACATAGATCTCACTGCCTTTTGAGAGCGCCTACGCCTCTTCTGACATAAGCCTACGGTACAAGGCTTTCGCAAATTCCTCATGGCCTCTCTCATCTAGATGGCAAGCGTCGTCCTGCAAATGGTGCACATAATCTCCCGCCGCCATAAAATCTATCTGATGTCTCTTGGCCAACTGCCGGTATAACTCTGGCAACTGCAACGATTTCTCCCTGGAAGTATGATCCAGCTCCGCGTCCACAGGCATGGTCTCCCCAAACGGTACCGGAGATACCAACAGGATTTTAGCCTCGCTATTCATCCAATAGAGCGTCGTCTTTATCTCTTTGATCATTCTCTCCATCGCCATGGCAATCTCCCCTGACGATAGATGGTATCTACACTTCGTGTCGTTGGTCCCAAGCATCAAGATAATCCGTTCCAGAGGCAAGTGGGACAGCAGACACGGATTCAGATATCTCAGTCCGTTTCGATATGGCTGAATATCGTCGTCTACCGCGACAGTCCGCCCGCACAGCCCTTCCTCGATGACCTGGTATTCCGGCCCCAGCTCCTGTTGAAGTCGTCCTGTCCATCGTTGCTCCCAGTCAAACCGTGACTGATCCCAGAACCGGTAACCCCATGTATTGGAGTCTCCATAACACAGTATCTGTCTCTTCATCCGTCACACATCCTTCTCTCACTCTTTCTTACCCTTCCACACATCTCCCACATTTTGAATTCCTAGGCTCTCCGGGTCGAAGATCGGTTCTTCTACCCCAGCCTTTTTCTGTCTCTCGTAATCCTTGAAGATTTTCACCGACTGATTTCCCAACAAGATCAATCCGATCACGTTCAGCCAAGCCATCAGAGCGTTGGCGATATCACCCATGGTCCAGATTGTCTGGGCAGAGAGAAGCGTCCCTGCAAATACTGCCAAGATAAACAGTATCTGGATCACGCGGACAGCGACTTTGTTTCCACCAAACAGATATTTCACGTTACTCTCCGTGTACAGATAGTATGCCGTCAGAGCCACGAATGAGAAGCAGAGAATAGCCACGGCGATAAAGATCTCTCCGACTCCTGGAAATACCGTGTTGATCGCCCCGCTCACAAAGCCATTTCCATAGGCCACCCCCTTGATCCCCTCGTAGATCAATTCGCCGTCCGCACCCTGTACGTTGTAACATCCTGTCATCAGCATCATAATAGCGGAAGTCGTGCAGACGAAGATCGTACCTATGTATACGCTCAGCCCAGAGATCAATCCCTGTTTGGCCGGATGAGAAGCCTCCGCCGACGCGGAAGTGATCGCTGAGGTACCGATACCAACCTCATTGGCATAAACCCCTCGTTTGATTCCCCAGGTAATCGCAGATCCGGCGATTCCGCCGAACACCGCATCCATAGAGAAAGCGGATTTTACAATGAGAGCCAGAACTGCTGGCAACTCCTTGATATTTACGATCATAACCACAAGCGCCATCAGCACATAAGCACATCCCATGATCGGTGAGATCTTCTGGGCCACATTCCCGATTCTCTTAAGTCCTCCTATGATGGTCAATCCCAGCACAAAGGTAAAAATCACAGCATAGATAAGAAGATTTCCCCCAAACGCATCCTTCATACCGTGGACGATATTGTAAGACTGTACTTCCGGCATCAGAAGTGTGACCGCGATGATCGTCACCCCTGCATAGGCTACCGCCAGAATCTTACCTAGGGTTTTATTCTTGATCCCTCTCTCCATATAATAGGCCGGACCGCCACGGTATTCCCCGTGCACCACCTTCTTATAAGTCTGAGCCAGCGTGGACTCCGTCTGGGCAACCGCAGTTCCAAAAAACGCCAACACCCAAAGCCAGAAGATCGCTCCCGGACCTCCAAAGAAAATACCCGTCGCCATACCGGCGATATTTCCCACACCCACCGTTCTAGCCGCTGTGAAGATAAAAGACTGAATCGATGACATTCCCTTCTCACTGCCAGAAGAGCTGCCTGTGAGTCTGATCATCTCCTTTAAGCACCTGGCCTGCGGGAACTTCATTCGAATGGAAAAATAAACCCCGGCCCCCAAAATTAATATCACCAATGGCATTCCCCACAATACACCGTTCAACGAATTAAGAATCTGTTCAAATAATTCCACTTTCCCTCTCCTTTCAAGCTTTATCTATTCTGCATAATTTCTATGGATTTATTATCTCAGAGATATACAAGTTTTACTATTATCAATCTTAACAAATCCTTAACGATTATTAACGTTTCACATAAAACGAAATGATAACATCGGTCTTTCACAATACAGCAGTATTGCGGGCGCTTTTAACATCACACAAAGTGTGTTTTCGTTATATAAAAGCACATACTCTCACGCATGAATATGGCAAGGTCTTTCCTATAAAACAAAAATATCCTCCTGGATCAATGTTTATCTCAACATCAATCCAGGAGGACACAAATCAAGTATCTAATTCACACAAGACTTTTCGCCTCTCAAGGGTGCTGTTCACTCCTCTTTCGTCTGTGTCACACACTATTTTCTTGTCCCCGCGATTCCTGTGGCATTATAAGAACTATAGACATGCTTCGATCCCACTTTACGGTATGCCTTCACCGTATAAATATACTTTGTATTTTTTGTGGCCTTTGCATCCACATACGAAGACTTGGTAGCTCCAGTGACCACAGCCAGCTTCGTCCAAGAAGACCCTGCGGTCTTTCGGTAGACGATGTAGCCTGTGGAACCCGACGCCGTCCCCCAGGTGACGGTCAATCCCTTCGACGAGGAAGAGACCTTCCCCAACTTAGGAGTTGCCAGCGTAGGTTTTCCGGTTATCCCAGCGCCACTGTAACTTCCCCAGTAAGTCTTTCCACCGACCTTCCGGTAAGCGCGAACCGTATAAGTATAGGAAGTCCCTGTTGTCAACCCGGCGTCCACATAATAGTTGGTCTTTCCCAACTGCTTCAGCAATTTCCAGCTATCGCCGCTCTTTCTGTATACCCGGTATCCGGTAGCTCCGGACAGAGAAGCCCAGGTAATCTTCACTTTGTTATAGTCATTGCTATAGACTCTGCCCAGTTTCACTGTCCCCAACACCGGTTTACCTGTGATTCCTTTGTTGTCATAACCTCCCAGAATATTTTTCCCATTCACAGTTCTGTATGCACGCACCGTGTAAGTATAACTGGTGTTTGTGGTCAGCCCTGTGTCCGTATAATTGGTAGTCTTCACCGTCTTCAGGGTCTTCCAACTGCTTCCGCTCTTTCGGAACACATAGTAGCCGGTGGCCCCAGGCACCGCCGACCAGGTAACTTTCACCTGACTGTAGCTCACACTGCTGGCTTTGCCCAGTTTCACTGTGTCAAGCGCTGGTTTACCTGCGATTCCTTTGTTGTCATAACCGCCTAAGACCTCTTTTCCATTTACCTCCCTGTAAGCGCGCACTGTGTATGTGTAGCTGGTTCCTGTGCTCAGCCCCGTATCCGTGTAACCAGTGTCCTTCACGGAAGTCAGATTCTTCCAACTGCTTCCACTCTTTCGGAACACATAGTAGCCCGTAGCTCCAGGCACCGCCGACCAGGTGATCTTCACCTGATTATAACTTGCACTGCTGGCCTTACCCAGTTTTGCCGTCCCAAGAGTCGGCTTACCTGTGACGCCTTCTGTGTCATAGTCCCCGTAGAGCAGCCCATCGTCTGTGTCTCTATAAGCTTTTACCGTATAAGTATAGCTGGTTCCCGTGTCCAGACCCTCGTCTGTCCAGGAGGTCACATCCGCAGCCACGTCGGCGACTTTCACCCACTTTCCTTCTTCTTTCCGATATACCAGATAACCTTCGGCCGATTTTGCCGCTGACCAGGTGATCTTCAAAGTTTGGTAGTCTATCTCCTCCACTGGGGAGAGCTTTGGCGTCCCTGGTTTCTCTACCACTTTTTTCTCAATGGTCACCTTGCAGGAAGCGTGAATACTCTCGTCGGCTGTGGAAGCCGTGATCACTGCGCTTCCCTGGGAAGCCACTGCCTTCACCTCTCCATCGCTGCTAACGCTGACCACCTCCGGTCTCGAGCTGGACCAGAGAATCGTCTGGTCTGCCTCCGCCGGGAGCACAGTGGCCTGAAGTTTTTTCGCCTCCCCCGGTTTTAACACCAGGCTTGCATCACTCAGTTGAATCTTCTCCGGTCTGATCTGGGAATCCCAGTAGAGGGCGGCGCTTGTCTCGTTATCATACCGGCTCTCCTCCGGCTCCTCTGGACTCTCCACCCGTATCCCTATCTTCTTAAAGGAACTGTAATTCACATCCTCCGGCAAGAAATCTACCGTTGTATTCCACACCTCGTCCGGCTTCAGATTGGGCACCGTCTGCGTGGCATAGATCTTCTCAGGGTCGTCCATATCGTAGAAGATTGCCTTACAACTTCCCTCCTGATATCCCTCATTAAACACGGTAAGGGCCACCGTGTAGAGTTCTCCATTCCTGTAAGTGACGGCATCCGCTGAGAAATTCGCACTTCCCAGAGTGATGGTCTGTTTCAGAGATGACGCCGAACTCTGGCTAGAGCCTTTTTCCTTGATCTCCACCACATAGTCTGCCTTCTTCATCTCCTGGGGAAGGGTGAGATTCACCGGTATGCTCACCGTCTCTCCGGCCGCAATGCTCTCCTGGAAATCCTCCTCCAGAACCGTCTTATTCTCACAGGTAATTTTTAACGTCTCTGTGGTACAAGTCTTATCCCCTTGATTTTTCACGTCTACTGTGAGCGGAAGTACCTCTCCTGCTCTCACATCTTTCTGCCAGAACAGTACATTTTCCACCTTCAGCTCCGTCTTATCCTGCTGAATCCACTTGCCCACCAGGTTATTCGTCCCAAGGTCCTGCTCGTTGTTGATGTCAATCTTCCTCTGATTGTAAGTGAGAACCAATTTTCCATCGACAAAAAAACCTTGAATCTGTTCCACATATGCAGACGCATCCGTGATCTGGCTGATCTCCGACCAGGTCTTGGTCTCCCCGTCATAGTAGGCCACATAAGCATTGGAACAATTCTCACCATTTTGAGTGAACAGGATCGCAGCCTTGCCGTCCGGCCCTTGAATCACCTGGCGCACAACCCCATGGATCCCTCCCTGTTCAAAGGAATTTACCAAGGTCTCCTCCGCCTGATTTCTGGCGTACAGCGTTCCCTCTGCGTCGGTCCACAGAACTTGGTCCTGACCTCCCACATTTCCGAACTGGACATTGGACACCTGAGCGCCCTCCAGTTGAGTCTGAGATCCGGTCTGTATATTCAACAGATAACCGCTCTGTCCTTCTCCATTCTCCAGGTTACCGTCTGTATCCACGATATAGGCATAATAGGGGACACCATCCATAGATCCCAGTGCCTCTCCCGTCACAGCGCCTTTTGGAGCCACAATCTCTTTCACCGACCATCCGCCCTGATCTCTCAAAGCTGTATAGACTTTGTTGATCCCAGAAGTCTTCCAGAAATTTTTATCCTCATTGACTGTCCAGGACACCACTGGCTCCCCAGACGCCACCGTGATCTGCGGTGTGATCTCATATTCGCTGTTGGAGGTGAGCGCTTCTTGAGTCTGGAAACTATGAGTCTCGCTGTCATACTGTGCCACAGCCACCTCCATCTTTGCCGCCACCTCTTCTATGGTCTCCGCGCCTTGCAGAGAACCGGACGCATCATTCCAGACAACCCACGCGTTGGTCCCATCTGAGGCCACCTTAGGGTTAAAGTCTGCCGTGCCATTGTCTGCCACCAGTTTCGGTGTACTCCAATTGTTGTTGCTGCCCTCGTACACGGAATAGAACAGCGCGGATTTGTCATCCTCTTCCCGTCCTGACCCATAATCATTGACGAAGACCATCACCGTGTCTTCCCCACAGGTAAAGATCTGAGGTGCCATCTCCGGATATCCGTTCTGCAACAAGGTGGACTGGCTGGAGTTAACTCTGGCTTTCTTCTCCCCTTCCCAGACGCTGTCCGAGTCGTAGGAGTCTCGCCCGATCCGTTCATAACCCTCATAATCCGCCAGAGAATTCTCAAGCGACCCTCCTCTCCTGGCAGATCTGTCAGTGGAGGCATCCTTGTTGTACAGGTAGTGCTTCTTGTCTATAAGACTATACTTTGCCGTGTGCCCCAGCAATCTACCCATGACACCGATCTCACCCTCAACATAGATATTGTTGAAACCGGATCTCTCCCAGGGCAGAACTGTGGTGTTTAATCCGAATTCCGCTTCCCCGTACACGCCCACGGACGCCAGGTATGCCGCTCCCACGCCGCCGAAGATATTCAGACTCACAGAGCCGTCGACATCCACCTGCCCTTTCCACTGGTCAAGTTCCACTGTGTCCAGGACAAATGAGCCATCGGCGCCAACCTTACCGGTGAGATCCCCGGCCAAGACGAAGACACCCGCTTGTGTCTCCCCAGACCAATTGATAGAAACCTCCGCGAAGAGCTTTCCGGCGACCTTATCGTTGGACGGAAACTCCCCTTGGGCATAACCGTACACATTAAACGTGATACTGGGATTTTGTAACACCTTTAAGTCTTTCTTGCTCGCGCTTCCCTTCATCTTCTTCAAGTAAGCGTTGCGTTTCTCCAGTAGACTGTCTCCGTCCAGGAAATCCATGTTGGTGCAAGTGGCGAATGTCTTGGTCTTCTCAGGATCCCGCAGATCTGCTTTTAGCAAGTTCACTCCCAATTTGCAAGTCAGCTTATCATCCTCTGGTTCTACCACAAAGTAGACAGGAAGATCAAAGCTGGACATTGACAATTCTGTCCCCCCGAAGATGGGAACAGATTTATCCACGGTGATAGACAGGCCCTTTCCGAAAGTAAAGCTGGACTCGTTTTCCTCCTCATGGACAACCTCCAGATTGATAGTGGTAGAAGTCTGCACTTCCCCGTTTTGATCTAACACCTCGATCTCCACAACCGGCCGTTTTCCGGAAGAGCTTTTTTTCGTAGGTTTAAATTGTCCGTTCTTCACAGTGAATAACCCGTCCGCGCTCTGAGCGATCACCGTCTCCCCTTGTACCAAACGATAACTTCCGATATTCCCGCCAGAGATAGCCGGGACGGCTTTCAACGTAAACTCTGTATCCTTATAAATGTTGTTAATCTCTTTTTTCTCAGCCAACAATTCATACTGATTGGCGTTATAGTCCATGACCACCGATCCCAGGTCATAGGGAGTCACCTCCCCTTTCTTGAACAACCTCACACGGTACTCTTTATTTCTGGGAAATTTAAAATCTTCTCTGGTATAAGTCACATAATCTTCCTTGGTGACCTGGAAAGAGCTGCTCTTCCCGTCGGAGGTGAGCACCGCTACGCCTTTGCTGTTTGTCACCGCAGTGGCCGTCCCGTAAGTGACGGTCACACCTTCCAGCAAGGGTTCTTTCTTATCCCCAGGCTGCATTTTGCCCACCACAGTCACTCTCAACTCTTTGGTTTTTCTCTTATCGCTGTGCTCTTCATTATCCGGGTGTTCATCGATCAGGTCCTTGATCCCACTGAGCACCGGATAACCATAGGCATACTTGGAATCCAGTTCCCATACATTCTGGAAATCCCACCCTGTATAGCTGTCACTTATCTTCATGGCCCCAGTGGACAAACCGCCGCTCTCAATTCTCTTCCCATCCTCAGAGGTAAACACCTCTCTCGGCTGATCTTCGCAGTAAACCTTGGCGATCAGCCACTGCTGTGGAAGCTCGTCCAGGTTAAAATAGCAATGGCGGATTTCTTTATTGTTGATACAAGAGATCGCCCCCGGACGAGACACGTCCACAGAAGTATTTCCTGTCCCTGGAAGTGTCCCGATGCTGTAACAGTTCTCAATCACACCGTTATTTTCTCCTGTAATTCCGCCATTGTAATCCATAGCCGAAGTATGAAGAATCTCTCCGTCATTGTAACAGTCCACGATCGTTCCGCCAGAACTTCCGCAGATACCGCCCATCGCGCCTCCCAAGTAGGCGTAACCAATCTCCCCTGTATTGTAGCACTGAGAAATCGTGGTACTGCCGGAGATTCCTCCGGCGATACCGCCGGTGTAGTACCCGCCATGTACGTTTCCTTTATTTACACATCTCTCAATCACAATCGGCGCCCTATCGCCGGTCTCGCAGACAATACCTCCCAGATTCACAGAAGACGAACCATTGATATCCGCCTCGTTGACACACCGCTCCAGGCGAATCTCTGCGACTGTTCCGTCCGGTGAGATACCGCTGACAATGCCGGCTGGTTTCCCATAGCGCCCTGTACTGCCAGTGCTACCCTGGAATTTACACTCTTTCACCACAATAGAGCCATTGTTCGTACCAGAGAATGTGCTGATCCGTCCAATCAGCCCGCCGCCATTTCCGCTGGTCACAATCTCCGCTTTAGAGGTACAATCCGTTATGGTAATCTGTGAACCCGTGGCGCCGCCGTAGACCACGCCGATCAGGCCACTCACAGTCCCTCCCTTCACACTCCCGGAAGTATGGCAGTTCTCGATCACCAGATTGGCGCTCAGGTCGCAGTTCACTTCCCCTGCCAGAATTCCCTGGTCATCTCCGTAGTCCATCTGGGCATCTTCAATAGTAAGGTTTCGGATATAGATATCTTGTCCTACCGCCCTGGCCTTCACAGATCCAAATAAGCCAAATTTATGACCCTTTTGCAGCTCCTGGTTCATTTGCAGATTGCGAATCGTATGACCCTGGCCATCAAAACTTCCATAAAATGAAGAACTTCCATTTCCAATGGGTGTCCAGGGCTGGTTATTTAAATCGATATCCGCCGCCAGCTTCAACCTACATCCTGCGAACTTATTGCCGTCGGCCACTTCCTGGGACACCCACGCCAACTGGGCAGCCGTCTCAATCACATAAGTCTTCCCCTGTGGCGTGATCTCCTCGGTCTTCTCCCCGTCCCAACTACTCTCTGGGAAATCTCCGGAATCCGGTTTATCTTCCTCCTCAAAAGACGCCTTGTCCACAAAGATCAAGTTATACTCTCTGGCATAGGCCTCAGCCGCAGTATCTTGATACCCCCAGATAATACAGGAAAACGCACTGTCACCTATAGATTCCACCGACTTTGGGATATCTGCTCTGGCCATGTTATCACAATCATCGAACGCATAGGATCCTACGCTCTTGGTACCTTCCGGAATTGTAATGTTCAATAGCCCGCTGCATACTCTAAATGCTTCATCGCCTATGGCTGTCAAGGTAGAAGGCAGTTGGACTTCTTCCAGATTTCTCGAACTACAGAAGCTTCTCTCCCCTATTGTCTCCACCCCTTCAGGGATCTGACAACTGGTCTGTGGATTTGACGCGGCATACATGATCACCCTCTTCCCAGCTTTATCCAAGAGCATCTCCTGATCCGCCTTCAGATAGGGATTCTTCTCATCCACAATAAAATGCTGGATACTGGTCACTGTATCGATATCCACACCTTCCACCTGGGAACCCAACTCCAGCAGCTTTATACCAGTCACGTCCTCAAAGGTGCTCATCTCCACCTTCGCCTTCACATCAAAATACACGCTGGACAGACTGTAGCAGCGACTCAAGATCCAAGACCCCAGCTCAAAGTCTTCCTCCTGGCTCTCCAAGGAAAACGTCTCCAAAGCTTCACAGGAAGCAAAGACAGAATCTCCCATCACTCTCAGGTTACCGTCAAGCTGGATACTGGTCAGTCCCATACAACGCTCAAATGCCTGATCCTTGATCTCCTGCACCTGATCTCCCACAGTCACAGTGGTCAGATGGTTGCTACTCTTGAAGGCAGACTCTCCTATGGTTGTTATTCCATCGGGTATCTGGTAGGTGGTGTCCTCACTTCCTGCCGGGTAGAACAGCAGCGTCCCCTCGTAATCACAGAGTGCCCCTCCATACACTTGATAGCTGGAATTTCCTTCCTCCACAACATAGGACTTCGTCTGACTGCCCCAAGAAGACGGCAACAGATTCTCTTTGAGTACATTCTTCCCCAACCGGATCTCATCCAGAATAGGAAAGTCCCCAAGAGCGCTCATTCTTACATCATCCGTCCGGATGTCCAAAATCTTCAGTTCTGGGCAGGCTTCCATCAGATCCCAATATTTTGTGTAAGCCACCCCTTCCTCTAAGACCAACTCCTCCAGCACCGGCATATTGATAATAGAGCGATCCCACTCCTGAATGGAAGAGCACAGTGTCAGCTTTCTCAGATTCACGCTGCCTGCAATGGCATATCGACTCAGGACTTGCGTACCCTCCTCCACGGTGTATTCTTCCGCCGGATGATTCAAAGGATAATATAAGAGTGTCCGGAGCGCCCCTGACTCTGCGTCGGCCTGTTGATAGAGAACCCCTTGTATGGACTCTAGGTATGGATTCCCGTCCTCCACCAAGATCTCCTCCAGCGCCGGTCCATAGATCTTACCGTCTCTCCCCCGTACCAGATTTGAGACCGCTTGTCCCAACCGGATTGTCGTCAACGAATCGCACCCTTCAAAGGTACTCTCGTCAATATCTTTTAGATCCTGTTGTATGGTAACCTGTCTAAGATTCACACATCCAGTAAATGCATTCTTCCTCAGATAAACATTCTGATCCGGCAGTACCAATGTCTCTAAGTGCTCTGCATTCTCAAAAGCTCCGGAGGCAATCTCCACCACCGGCTTCTCCTCGATGGTATCCGGGATCACCAAGTCTGCCTCGCTTCCGGACCACTTTGTTATGTACACCTGATCATTCTTGATCTGATAGGTAAAATCAGACACCTCTTCGGTGAACAACTCCACCTCCTCTGTGTCCTCCACCTGCTCGTCTGTGAGGTTGTTCTCCACTTCCGTCCCCGGATCGGAAATATTTTCCTCCCCATTTTGGACTTCCTTCTCCAAGTTCTCCTCTGAGGATATCTCCTCAGACTGCTCCTCCGCCGAGAAATCCGCCTCCGGTGGGTTTGCGTCCATGCTCTCCCCTGTCGTCTCCGCTTCTCCGAAAGTCTCAGATTCCGTCGCCGCTGAATTTTCTCCCATGCCCCAAGCTGTCACCGGCCCCTCCACACAGAGAGCCATAGACAACATAAGCGCAAGCAGCCTCTTCTTCATACACTTCCTCCCTCATATTTTCTCACATACGGATGATGCTCACGGATTTCCTCTTTTATCTGCCCATCAACTGTCCTCTAACCCCTCTAGGCATTCCCGTACGGTATTCTTTATCAGTATACCATATCCCTGTAAAATTTTGTTCAAATGCTTTTCATTTTGCCCCCTAATTTTGTACATTTTCTATTCTCCCATACACGAGTAAGACGGTGCTCCATCAATATAACCACCAATTCTTCCCTCCTGCTCGCCGAGCGCATCCTTCCCAGGAGGCTTTTGCAACATTCTCCATTTCCACCGTAATACAATTCTCGCAAAGCGCGTCTTTCGTCTCACAGACTAACTATGAAAAACTAAACCTATGAAAAATGTATTTTTGTTGTTATAGAGGAGTCCGGAGAACTTCCTATAACACAAAAAGAGTGGGTACAGCTTGTACTGTAACCCACCCTCTTAGACTATCTCAGATCTCTATACTTCTCGAATATGCCGGTACTTCTCCCTGGTGGCCAGTCCTCCCCGGATATGCCTCTCCTGCTTATTCACGTCCAGAACTTTCCTGGCCTGGGAAGCCAACCGAGGATTCAACTGCTGAAGTCTCTCCGTGACGTCCTTATGTACTGTGCTCTTACTTATCCCGAATTTCTTTGCGGTCTGCCGAACGGTTGCGCTGTTTTCTATGATATACTCCGCAATCTCCACGGCTCGTTCCTCGATATAATCTTTCAAAAAAATTCCCCTACGAACATCGTTTTTACAATGTATGCAGAGGAATTGTGACTTATACCCTATTCATGGCCGATAAGCCTTTCTTAATCTCCACGCTCATCCTCACCCTTTATCCTACTGTCCTTTCTCCTCACTGCCCTCAATGAATCCCTCCCCGAAGACCTGACTGGTCTCGGTGAGCATCATGAACGCCTCTTTATCAATCTCGTGGACCGCCTTCTTCACCATGTAGGCTTGCGAGCTTGAGCACGCACACAGGAGCACATCCCGGTCTTTCTGGGTGTATGTCCCCATGGCTCGAATCGCCGTGGATCCTCTCCCGGTGATCTCCCCGATTCTCTCGGCCACCTCCATCCCCCTGGTGGTGATGATAATGGTCAGCGTCCCCGCTCCCATGCCATACATAACCTTATCGATCACCACTGAGGTGACAAACGTGGCCGCCAAGCCGTATAAGACTGCATCCACATTGCCAAAGACAGGCCATCCCAGCAGAATCACCACCAAGTCAATGGCCATGGTGACAAACCCTATGGATAAGTGGGGCCTCAACACTTTGATGGACATTGTCAAGAAGTCCGTACCCCCCGACGAAGAACCTCTCATATAAAAAAGAGCCAGCCCTGCCCCCAAGAAGACGCCCGAATATAAGGCCGCCATAAACGGTGAGCCGGTGTAGGCCGGTGTGTGGGGAAAGATCAAATCCAGACAGATCGTGCTGATCACCATCGTCCGCGCCGTCTTAAACATAAACTTTCTGCCTACTATTTTATAGCTGATCAGGATAAATGGAATATTTAGGACTAAGGTCATAATTCCTATTGGAAGCCCCCACAGATAATTCATAATCAGCGCCAGTCCGGAGAGACCTCCGGGGGCAAAGTTCGCCATCTTAGCGAAAGTGTAGATTCCCAGGGAATAAAAAACACTTCCCACCACATCGCACAGTAAATCCATCAGTGTATTCTTCATCGTCGTACGACTCACCAGAGCACCTCCTGTCCTTATCTTTACTCCTCTCCCTCCATTATTATACATGCAATCAAAAATAACAACCCCCAATGAACAATCGCGGCGACAACATCATACCTGCTTTAAGTGCCCCCCATGACTCATTACTCTGGAGACTTATCCCGGCTGAATATACCTGACCTTCATCGCTTTTGCGATTTTCCTAAACGCACTCCTCCCACCTAATCTATCTTAACAACAAACTTTTCTTTTCGTGGGGCTGCCTTAGGGTACTCTCCGCTTCTGTACCCCAAAATACAATGGCCGATCCCCTCGTAGGAATCCGGCACGCCCCACTCATGCTTTAGATTCTTCCCTTCTTCCGTGGAAAATACTTCCCTGGCTCTGTGAATCCAGCAGGAATCCACATTCAGCCCGTGGGCTGCGTTCATCAGGTTCCCCATGACCAGACTTCCATTCTCCACATAAGTACCCTGGTCACTGTCCGCAAACACCACGATCACCACAGGCGCGCCATAGAATGGATCTCCGCTGCTTCCCATAACTGCCGCGTTCATCTTGGACAATTGTCTCACCAACTGCTCGCTTCTAACCGCCACCATCATCGTTCCCTGTTTTCCCATACCGCTGGCCGCGTATTCCCCAGCTTCCAAAATCAGGTCCAAAACTTCATCTGGCACCGTCTTTTCCTGGTAAGACCTGACACTTCTACGTTCTATCAGATTTTTAATAATCTCATTCATAATAGCTTCTCCCTTCTGATTCCATCCACAACTATTTTCTCACTATTTTACTCCCATTTCCCGGATAACACAACCCTGTGTAATATACCTTGATATATGTTCAGATCTATAGAGAGACAAAAAATCTCCCCACACCAGGCCATAGGTCTGTTACAGGGAGAATCCTAACTCTATCTGACTATATTTGCCTATACTGAAACTCTACTGGTTGACATGTTCGTTGTTTGTGTGTATACCGGTGATAGAATATTCCACCCACTCTGCGATATTCACTGCATGGTCCCCGATACGCTCAAAGTATTTCGCCGCCATCAACAGATCCAATGAGGCCTTGGCGTCGATATCTTTCTGATAGATCAGTTCCATAATCTCCTCTCTCACCTTCTCGAACAGTTCGTCGACTTTGTCATCTGCCGCTATAACCTCTGCCGCAAGGCCCTCGTCTTCCCTCACAAAAGCTTCCACGCTCTTAATCACCATCTTCTTGGTCTCCTCGGCCATATCAGTCAAAGATACCTTGCTCTGGGAATCGTGGGCAATAATCCACCGGGAGAGCTCTGCGATATCTGCTGCCTGATCCCCGATTCTCTCCATATCTGAGACCATCCTCATAGCTGCCGACACTGCCCTAAGATCCTTAGCCATCGGCTGCTGATGCAGGAAAAGGCGCATACAGAGATCCTCGATCTCCCTCTCCTTTCGGTCGATGGCGGCGTCTCTCCCAAAGACTTCTTTTGCCAGATCGCTGTTCCCCTCCAGCAAAGCCTCTGTGGACAGCGTAATCGCCTGCTCGCACAGGTTCCCCATCTTCGTGACTTCCTCACGCAATTGCTCCAACTGCTCTTCAAATTGTTCTCGCATCCGCATTTAACCAAACCTCCCTGTAATATAATCCTCCGTTCTCTTGTCCTTTGGCATAGAGAAGATCTGATGTGTCTCTCCAAACTCCACCACTTCCCCTAACAGGAAGAACGCGGTCTTATCTGAAATTCTGGCTGCCTGCTGCATATTGTGAGTCACCATGATAATCGTATAATCTTTCTTCAGTTGAACGGCCAAATCCTCAATCTTCGTGGTGGAGATAGGATCCAGGGCGCTGGTGGGCTCGTCCATCAGGAGCACCTCCGGTTGGACGGCCAGAGCGCGGGCGATGCAAAGCCTCTGCTGTTGTCCGCCGGACATTCCCAGAGCGCTACTTTTTAGACGGTCTTTCACCTCATCCCAGATTGCCGCGCTTCTGAGTGACCCCTCCACAATATCGTCCAACTTACTCTTAGAACGGATACCATGGGTCCTAGGGCCATAGGCAATGTTATCATAGATACTCATGGGAAATGGATTTGGTTTCTGGAATACCATCCCCACCCGTTTGCGCAGAAGGTTCACGTCCATTTTACCATAAATATCCTCGCCGTCCAGGGTGATCTCCCCGGTGATCTTACATCCCTCTACCAAGTCATTCATTCTGTTGAGTGACTTCAACAACGTGGATTTACCGCAGCCAGATGGTCCGATAAAGGCTGAGATCTGCTTCTCGGGCAGAGCAAGCTGCACATTTTTCAATGCATGGAAATCCTCATAATATAAATTCATATCCTTTATGTTTATCTTTATATTCTCCATAGGTTCCTTTCCTCCGGCTAATTCTTCGCAATCTTGGCCGCTATCCTGCCCGATACCCAATTAATCAGGAGCACCAAAACCAACAGCACTACCGCAGTGGCGTATGCCTGATTCATATAGAGTCCCTCACTGGACAGCGCGTACATATGCACAGCCAGGGTCCTTCCCGACCCCATAAGATTACTGGGAATCTGAGCCACTGTACCTGCCGTGTAGATCAAAGCGGCCGTCTCCCCGACGATTCGCCCTGTGGCCAAGATAACGCCTGCCAAGATACCTGGGACGGCGCTCGGCAACACAATCTTAAAGATCGTTCTCAGCTTACCTGCCCCCAGTCCAAAACTGGCCTCCCGGTACGAGTCCGGCACAGATTTTAGTGCCTCCTCCGTGGTACGAATCACCAATGGCAAAATCATGATCACCAAGGTAAACGATCCTGACAGAAGAGAGAAGCCCCATTTCAACGCTGTGGCAAAGAACAACAGGCCAAACAGTCCATAGATAATAGAAGGAATACCTGACAGTGTCTCCGTAGTAATCCGGATTAAGGACACCAATTTGCTTCCTTTTCCCGCATACTCCACCAGAAAAATTGCCGCGAACACCCCGATTGGCACTGCGATCACCAGTGATAACGCTGTGATGATCAAAGTGTTAATCAGCGCTGGCATCAGCGATGCATTCTCTGTGGTGTACTTCAATGCAAACAAATCCGGCGTCAGATAACGGACGCCTTTCACAAGGATGAATGCCACCAAGAATAACAAGATACAGAAGGTAAGCAGCGCCGCCAAAAGCACCAGAGCTGCCACAAATGCTGAAAATGGATGAGCCTTATAGGCCAACAGCTTCTTTTTCAACGTCTGTCCGTTTTTAGTTTCCATTCTGTCCCCTCCTGTTCAACATGGATACCGCCAGGTTAATGATCAAGATAAACACGAACAGTACCACTCCTGTGGCTATCAGCGCCTCTCTGTGCAGGTCCGCAGCATAGCCCATCTCCAACACAATATTCGAAGTCAAAGTACGGACTCCTCTGAGAAGTCCTGCTGGCATTCTAGCCTGATTCCCGGCGACCATGATGACCGCCATAGTCTCGCCGATGGCCCGTCCAATTCCCAGGACAACGCCTGCCACAATGCCCGATTTCGCCGCTGGGAGAATTGCACAGAATATACTCCGCTCATGGGTGGCTCCCAACGCCAGCGATCCTTCATAGTAGCTATCCGGCACACTGCGAAGCGCCGCCTCCGTCACCCCCACAATCGTGGGCAGGATCATAATCGCCAGCAGGATCGACGCCGTCAACATATTACTTCCATCCCGTCCTGTGATCTGCTGCATCGTAGGCACAATCATCACTAAGCCAAAAAAACCGTACACAACTGAAGGAACGCCAGCCATCAAAGAGATCGCCGACTGTAAGACCGGGTATAATTTCTTTGGACAATAATGGGCCAAGAAGATAGACGTGAGCAGAGCCACTGGGACGCCCAGTATAATCGCGCCTGCTGTCACATAAATACTGCCCAAAATCATGGGCAGTATTCCGTAGATATCATTGCTAGGTCTCCAGGTCTCTCCCAGAAGGAAATCTGCAACTCCTATCTTGCCTATGGCAGGTATACCGTTGGCAAAGAGAAAAATACAGATAAACGCAACTGCTAAAACGGAAGTACAGGCTGCAATCAGAAAAACTATCTTCATTCCCTTTTCTTTAAACTGATTCATACTCTCTCCTGTCTCCAGATCAATGTATTATTTCAACACATCTTCCCAGTCTAAACTCTCACCAGTATAGATGGACTTCACCTGGTCGCTGCTCAGCTCATCGATTCCACTGTCATTGTTTACGATCACTGCGATGCCATCCTGGGCAATAACCGTAGCATTCAGACCTTCTGAAGTCTCGCTGTCCTTCAACTCGCGGGACGCCATTCCGATGTCACACAATCCGTCGATCACTGACTGCATACCGGTTGTGGAATCACTCTGCTGTACTTCGATCTCAGCATTTGGGTTTACTTCCGCATAAGCTTCTTTCAACTTTTCCATCACTGGCGTCACAGAAGAAGAACCTGCTACCACTATCTTCCCTTTTGGTGAAGTCCCCTCGTATGCAGGCTTATCTCCCACAGGAATATATCCGTTGTCCTCGACCACCTTCTGGCCATCTTCGCTCATGATATAATTGATGAAATCCTGGGCAGCCTCGCTGACGTCATCTTCCACTGCGATGTTAAAGGGGCGAACCACTTTGTAAGAACCACTCTCAATATTCTCTGCCGTGGCCTCTGCTCCATCGATCTTCACAGCTTTCACTGTGTCGTTCAAAGATCCCAGAGAGATATATCCGATGGCATTGACGTCGCCTGCAACCGTGGTCATCATAACCGAAGTGCTGTTGGTCACCTTAGCGTCCGGCGTTGTCATGTCTACTTTCTCGCCGTTTTTATCTTCCTCTTCCACTCCGAATAATTCCACAAACGCGCCTCTCGTCCCAGAGCCATCCTCTCTTGAGACAATGGTGATGGGACCGCTTGCCCCGCCGGACTGGGAATCTGCGCTGTCGCTGCTTCCCCCTCCACATCCTGCTAAGATTGTTCCACTAATCATAAGTACAGCCATGCAAGCTGCTACAACTTTTTTCATTTTCATAATAATTCTCCTTTCATCTCTCGACTACGAGTTACAGCATAAAACATGAAAGTAAAATCTGCACACAGCTTTATGTAAATTTAACGTAAAAAATAAATGTAATCTTGGACAATCATACAGAACAAAGAATCCTGCACCGCTGGATTCTCCGCCTGCGGCGGGTCGCATACGCGACATCATCCCACTCCGCCGCTGTGCGATCCCCACGGAGTGTTTTTCTGTTATAGGGGAGTTTGGGGAACTCCCCTATAAATAGAGTAGAGAGATAACTGCAAGAGTTATCTCCCTCTCACTGAACCG
>JBKXQO010000032.1:0-26794 GCA_047014865.1 Blautia sp.
CGGCTCCACTGTCGGCAGCGTTACGCAAGAAGATTGACTATACATAGGAGGATTAAAATGAAAACAGTCAGCAGTTTTATGACGGTTGTCGCTTCTGCCATTGGTAAATTTGTCATGACCGTCGTTCAGGCAGCGAGAAATTCATTCAAACTTTGCCTGGAACAGATTATTCCATTTATTATTTTCGTATCCACAGTTTTCACCCTTATCACAGAGACTGGCGTGGGAAACATCATAGCCGACGCCCTCTCAGGACTGGCTACCAACCCGGTGGGATTGGTTGTCATGGGGTTGATCATCACCTTCCCTCTCCTCTCCCCTATCATCGGACCTGGAGCGGTGATCCCTCAGGTAATCGGAGCTCTGATCGGTGGATTGATCGGAACCGGAGACGTTCCTCTGGCCATGGCATTGCCCACTGTGTTCGCAATTCACCAGCCCAGCGGCGCAGATTTTATCCCAGTAGGTATGTCCCTGACAGAGGCGGAGCCGGAGACAATGGAATTGGGCGTATCCGCAGTTTTGTTCTCCAAGTTCCTGATTGCACCGGTGGAAATCATTCTGGCGATCATCGTAGGTCAATTGGTATTCTAGATTTAGGAGGATGGACATGAAATTTCAAAGTAAAATACTGGCAATCGGCGAATCCGCCGGAGAATTCCAGTTGGAAAATATCTTAATCTTCTTTGGACACCGCGCCAACGGAGGACTGGAAGATTACAGTGTGATCATCCAGGAACCAGAATCTCCAGTCTCTCTCAAGCCAGGCGACACGCTCTCCATCGGCGACCAGGAGTATCCCGTCACCGCAGTGGGAGATAAAGTAAACGAGACCTTCTCCACTCTGGGACACTGCACCGTCCGCTTTGACGGTGCCGACACCCCGGTTTTACCTGGTTCCCTCCATGTGAGCGGCGCTTACCCGCTCTGTCAAGTGGGCGATGTGGTTACCATTCGTTGACATTTCTATAAATAGCAGATCGGAAGAAAGGAGCATTGATTTGAACAGAGATCTCTACGGCCTTGTGTTGGTCTTTCTGGGCATGATTGTCGTTCACCGTTTGATGGCCCTGCCCCAGATCCGGCGTCTCAACCGCCAATTGGCTGAGCTAAAGAAAAGCGGTCCCGTCTCAAGCGTCGGATTGTCGAAATCCTGGCTTGGGAACCGCGCTTATGTGTTAATCACAACAAAAGAGGGAAGGATCCTCTCTGGATACCAGACCAGCGGCAACACCGTCTTTGCTTCTTTTCGTCCAGACACTGCCCTCACCGAGACTCACTACAGTCAGATTCTCGAATCATTAGGTAAGAAGAAAAAGCTTTCCAGACTGGAACGCGCAAAACAGATGGCAGCTCAGTATCTGAGCGCAGGACTGCAAGAACAAGGGCTTGTTCCCTCCCAGGAGAATGAAACGTCCTCACAATTGTAGCCCAAAAGAGACCACATACTGAGCGAACACGTTGTTACCTTTTTGTTCACTCAGTATGTGGTCTCTTTATTATCCCCGGTAAGAACGGATCTCCAGGCAATATTTTTTCGGATTCTTGTAAGAGCAAGTGTACTCAAAGGCACGGCCATCGGTCAGATAAGCCACCATCTCGATCTTAATCACCGGCTCATTGGCTTTCAGACCTAACTGGTCGGCAATCTCCCTGTCAGGCAAGATCGCATCCACGGTCTCCTCCGACATGGAAGGATGTAAACCTCTGGTTTGCTCCATATATTCATAGATGGAATCCACCAATGCGTCCACGCCGATTCCTTGAATCGCAAAGGGACAAAAATAGTTCACATCGTAGATGATCGGATCCCCATTTTTTAGGCGGAGACGGACAATCCGGTAGACGGGATCCCCCTCCTCGACGACTAACTTTTTCGCTATATTCTTATCGGCAAATATTTTTTCAAAAGAAATCAAGCGTGTGGAGGGTACATCCCCGCCGGCCAGTATGTCCTCCTTAAAGCTTTGCAACTGATTCAAGGACTTTCTCAGACGACTATCAGCCACAAAGGATCCCTGCCTGGGAAGCCGGTAGATGACTCCTTCCTTCTCCAGTTCCACCAAAGCTTTCTGGATGGTAGGACGGGAATAGCCAAACTGCTCGATTAAATCCCGCTCGCTGGGAAGTTTTGTACCTGGAGACAGCTTACAGATCTCATCTCGAATCCGCCGCTTGACCTCCATAAATTTTTTATCCAAAATATCACTCCTTCACCTGATCTCTGTCACTGTTGTTTTATTCTTTAGCTGTGAACTAGTGATATTATACTACAGTTTAATATAAATATCTATAAATTTTGAAAGGATGAACAAAAAATGTACCAAATTGAAAATCAACTTTGTAAAGTCACTGTCAACAAAAAGGGAAGCGAACTGAGTAGCTTCTACGACAAGACACAGGAACGGGAATACATCTGGAAAGGAGGACCTGTATGGCCCAAACACGGCCCTCTCCTCTTCCCCACCATCGGCGGTTTTGTGGACAACACTTACCTGGTAGATCAAAAGGCTTACCAGATGCCGCCCCACGGATTTGCCCGGGATCATGAGTTCCATGTGCTCCAACAAAGCCAGGAAGAGATCACCATGGAACTGTCCAGCAGTAAAAACACCCTGGAGTGTTACCCCTATCCGTTCCGGCTTTTAGTCAGCCACAGACTGGAGGGAAAAAAATTATTGATCAAATGGACTGTGGAGAACATCGGGGAGGAGACTATGTATTTCTCCATCGGAGCCCATCCAGGATTTCAGTTCGCACCCGGAACTTCTCTGACTGATTACCGTCTGACTTTTGACCACAAAATCCCCATCGACACCTACCGGGTGAAAGGACGTCTGATCACCAAAGAAAAAGAGTCCCTCCTTCCGCCCACAGATACCTTGTCGCTCACCCCTGATCTGCTGCGCCAAGACGCCTTGATCCTGGAAGAAGGCCTCTCGTCTATGGTACTCTCCTGCGATGCCGCAGATTACCATTTGAAAGTCTCCTTCCCCCATTTCCCAGTGGTAGCCTTGTGGAGCGCCCCCTCCCACATTGGCCATGCGGAGTATCTGTGCGTGGAACCTTGGTGTGGTATCAATGATTTTGTGGGACAAAAGCCTCTGGAGCTACGGGATAAATATCTGATCCAGCACCTGTACGCCCACGACTTTTTCAGCCGGACCTTCACCATAGAGATTCTCTGAAAAAACCGATAAAATCCATGACAGCTCGCCATCGGATTACCCAAAATTAATCTCTATTTTTTTTAATTTTCTCTTGTCTTTTTTCTTCTGGTCATGTATAATATATTTATGGACATATCCAGAGAACAGACAAACAAATCTAAGGAGGTATATATAATATGAAAGTTATCGTCACAAAAAACTATGAGGAATCTTGTAAAGTCACCGCTGATCTGATCCTTCAGCAGGTAAATGAAAACCCCTCTTCGAAACTAGGTCTTGCCACCGGAGGTACCTGCGAGAATGTCTACCCATTTCTTGTAAAGGCCTATGAAGAGAAAAAAGTAGATTTCTCAAAAATCACCACGGTGAACTTGGATGAGTACATGGGAATGGATCCAGCCAGCGACCAGAGTTACCTGAACTATATGAACAAACGCTTCTTTGGCCCTGTGAACTTGGATCTCTCCCGCACCTACGTTCCCTCCGGCCTGAACGACGCCGAGCAGGAGATCGCCACCTTCAACGATAAATTATACGGCGACGGCCATCTGCTGGATTTCCAACTGTTGGGAATCGGCGTCAGCGGTCACATCGGTTTCAATGAGCCTGGAAAATTGATTGCCGGAGTGCATATTCAAGAATTGGACGAAAGTACCATCAAGGCCAACTCCCGTTTCTTTGAGAATGAGTCCGACGTCCCCACCGAGTCTATCACCATGGGTGTCGGCGACATTATGAAGGCCTCTAAAATCGCTCTCATCGCCACCGGCGACAACAAAGTTCCTGTGATCAAGAAACTGTTGACCGACGACGAGGTGACCACAGAGGTACCCGCCACTGTACTGAAATTGCACAGAGACGTCACCATCGTCATCGATGAAGATCTGGCTGCAAAAGCTGGCTGGACAAAATAAGAGCGTGCATCATCACACGAAGTTTGTGTTATAGGGAAGCTCAGAGAACTTTCCTATAACACAAAAACAGATACGCCGAAATCAAAATTTTGGCGCATCCATCCATTAGAAAGGAGTATCAAAGAAATGTTGTTCCCAAAAGTTGGAGATTTATTCCAGATTATCTATGGCCGCGAACTGCTCCCGGTACTCACCGCGGATCTTGACGACTACTTAGTTGTGGCAGACGGCTTTGTCTATGAGAAATATAAAGATCAATTAAAGAATCATCACGACGCCTACATTGTCAAAAATGTGGAGACCAGCACTCTGGAGGAGGACGTAAGACCTTACAAAGATAAAAAAGTGGTGGTGGCCATGGGCGGTGGAATGGCCATCGACGCAGGAAAGTGGATCGCCGAACATATTCAGGCTAAGATCCACAGCGTGCCCACGGTACTGTCTGTAAACGCCGCTTTCTGTTACAAGTCCGCTATACGCATCAACAACGTAGTGACTTACATGGGGCGAATCTTCCCGGAAGCCATCTATATTGACTTCGATATCATCCAGGCCGCGCCGAAACATTTAAACATCTCCGGAGCTGCCGATCTGATGGCCTGCCTCACCGCCTCCTACGACTGGAAGCTCAACAGCATGGTCACCAAGTCTCACAAATTCTCCCAGGAGATCTACGACGGTTCCCAGTACCTGCTGGGTATGTTGGCCGAGAATATCGACAACATCCGCGAGGTAAACGACGACGGTATCTACTTCATGTGCGAGGCTTTTCACTGGGTGGCAGAACACAGCGCTATCATGAACCACACCATGTGGGAGAGCGCCAGCGAACACGCTCTCTTCGATACCATGGAATATGTATGCCAGAAAGGCTTCCTGCACGGTCAGATCATCGGTCTTACCACCTACTTCATGTCACTGTTCCAGGATAATCAGCACGAGCGCGCCGTATCCATGTTAAAGCGCCTGGGTATCGACATTACCCTCAAGGGCCTGGATATCACAGAGGAACAGTTACGCACCGGCCTGCGCACAGCCAAAGACTTCACCATCAGCCACGGCATGCGCTACACCATTCTCCAGGCTAAACCCATGACTGAAGAATGGATCAACATGGCCATCGACAAATACAAAAAAGATTTCCATATCGACGAAGAGTAGATCTTCTACGCCTGAGAGTTGCTCCAACAACCCTCAGACAGAAAGAGCCGGCATCTCCAAATGCCGGCTCTTCTTACATCTCTCCCGCAGGAAAACTGTCTATAACGGCTTTCCTGGACAGACCGCTCAAAAGCCTTTCCAGACACATTCCCATTATAGGACATTCCCATCTTCTCTGTCAATGTACTTAATTCCCACACTCAATACTGATCTCGGTAAAACGCTCCAAAATATCATCCACCGACAGGTTCTTCTTCTCCTGTCCGTCCTGATCAATGATACACTCTCCTTGATGCATCATCAACAGACGATCCCCGTACTCCACCGCATAGCGCAGATTGTGCGTGACCATGATAGTGGTCAGGTGCTTTTCCCTCACCACCTTATCAGTCATCTCCATAATCAAATCCGCTGTCTTGGGATCCAGCGCCGCCGTGTGCTCATCCAGAATCAAAAACTCAATGGGCGTCATCGTGGACATCAGCAACGCCATAGCCTGGCGCTGTCCACCGGAGAGGGAACCCACCTTCACATCCAGCTTATCTTCCAACCCCAGATTCAACTGCCGCAATTGATCCCGGTAGAATCCGATTCGCTTCCGGTTGATTCCACGGCGAAGGCCGAAGCTCTTTCCCTTATTGTCAGCCAGACACATATTCTCCAGAATCGTCATACTCGGGCAAGTCCCCATGGCGGGATTCTGATAGACTCTCCCGATCTTGGAATTTCTCTTATACTCTCTCTCCCTGGTGATCTCCTCCTGGTCGATGGAGATGGAACCTGACTCGATGGGAATGCTGCCGCAGATAATATTCAAAAGCGAAGTCTTCCCAGACCCGTTACTCCCCACCACAGAGACAAACTGGCCGTCCTGGATCTCCAGATTAAAGTCATTGAACAGGCACATCTCATTGACGGTACCCGGATTATAGTATTTCTGAATCCCACTTAATTTAAGCATTTCCTCTCACCTTCTTCTTTCTCTCCATACTCAAAATCAATACCGCCAGGAAAAGAACTGCCGTGATTAACTTCATATCCTGAGGTTCAAAATTCCGAATTGCAACCGCCACGCAGGCTTTGTACAAGATAGATCCCAAGATAACCGCTGTGGTGGCTTTTAAAAAGGTCAGATTCTTGAAGATACTGGTCCCGATGATTACGCTGGCTAATCCAATAACAATGGCTCCCGTGCCCATGGAGACCTCAAACACCCGCTCCTCCTGACAGAAAATACTTCCCGCCAGAGCCACCAACCCGTTTGCCAAAGCCAGGCCCATGATTTTCACATTTCCCTGATCCTTCGCCAGAGAAGTGACCAGTGTGGAATTATCCCCCACTGCCCGCAGAAGGAAACCGGATTTGGTATTCATATATAGATCCAGCAGCAGTTTCACAACCAGGACCAAGACCAGGATCACCAGCAAGGTGCGGTAAGGCCGTACAGCCTCCGGGAGTAAGTCCACCAAGCCATTGTGAAAGATACTGTCCTTGGAAAAAATCGGAACATTGGAGGAACCCGCAATCCTGAGATTGATGGTCCAAAGCGCCGTCATCATGATAATACCCGACAACAGATCCCGCACCTTTCCTTTCACGTGGATCAGCCCTGTGCAACAGCCAGCCAAAGCGCCGGCCGCAAACGATACCACCAACGTGAGGTAGGGATTTACATCCCTGGTAATCATGGCCGCGCTGATAGCCGCCCCCAGCGGAAAGCTTCCATCTGTGGTCAAATCCGGAAAATCCAATATTTTATAGGTAATATAAACTCCCAGGCCAAGAATTCCATAAATCATTCCTTGCTCCAGAATCGATATCAAAAAATCCATGTGAACATTTCCTCCATCTTATCATTTTCCGCAGAATGGCTGCTGCATTCCGAATGCGCTCATCCTGCAACAGCCACCTCTCTTTTGCCTATGACTCTGAGATCGCGTCAAAGACCTGGGCGTCTTTGTCAAATCCCTCTGGGATTGTGATTCCCAGATTACCAGCCACCTCTTTGTTCAGATAACGGCTGCTCTCCTTGATGGTCTCATAGGGCATCTCAGAAGCTTCCTTCTCTCCTTTGAGCACCTGCGCCGCCATTTTACCAGTCTGTTTTCCCAGCTCCACATAATCCAGTCCCTCTGCAGCCAGGCATCCAATCTTCACCTGCTCGATCTCGCTGCCAAACACTGGAATCTTCTTCTCATTGGCTTTCTCTAAGATTGTGGGAAGGGAGCTCACCACTGTGTTATCGGTCAGGTTCGTCAGACAATCCACCTTCTCCAACAGTCCATCCGCAGCCAGGGAGATATCTGCGGTGGTGCTGATTCCAGCCGTCTCCAGCGTGAATCCGTACTCGCCCACCAGCTTCTCATACTCTGCGATGGCTGACTCTGAATTCTTCTCACTGGTCGTGTACAAGATACCAATCGTCTTGGCCTCCGGCAACAACTCGCGAATCATCTTCAACTGCGCCTCCACCGGAAGCTTGTCACTGGTTCCGCTCACTTCCCCCACAGGATTGCCGTCCTCGTCCACCAACTCCGCAGCCACCGGATCGGTCACTGCAGTGTAGATGACCGGGATTCCACTGTCCATCGCCGCATTGTATGCATTCTGGGCGCTGGGTGTGGCGATTGCACAGATCAGATCCACCTTATCCGCCACAAAATTGTTGGCAATCTGAGAGTCTGTCCCCATGTCTGCCGCCGCATTTTTATACTCCACCGTCAAATTCTTGCCTTCCTCTATGCCCTCTTCCTTCAACCCTTCCAGGAAACCTTCCCGGCAATTGTCCAAAGAGCCATGTTCTGCGAACTGATCGATGCCTATGGTGTAAGACGTTTCCTCCTTCCCGGAACTCTCGGAAGAACTATCTCCCCCACATCCGCCCAGTAACGTTGTCATCATTGCCATTCCCAATACAATTGCTGCGATTCTTCTCTTCATTTTTTCTCTCCTTTTCCCTAAAATCAAATGATACTTGGCATTCACACGCCAAACCCAGTCTCCACTGTAGCGCGATCCCCGCGATGTGTTTTTGTTTCATAGGAAAGCCTCTTATACTTTCGCATAACTGCGCCACAGGAACTCTCCTATAACACAAAAACCGCCCCAAGCTCCTGCTTGAGACGGTAATAATCTCTTATTATCGCGGTACCACTCAAATTGACAAATGTCCTCTCTCCCATGTACTAACATACATCCCGACTTGATAACGGGTACGGCTCCCGTCAGCGCCTACTCTCCGCAGATTTCAGGCTGCCCTCGAAAGTCCATTCACCTGCCAGCTCCATATGACAATCCCACCACCTGTCACTCTCTGAAATTTCGCCCAACAGACTACTCTTCTTTCTCAACGGTTTCTCTCTGTTCTGTACTTTACTACAAGAACGCCCATTTGTCAATCCCATGTGAGATTTTTTTCACAGCTCCAACCTGTGAAGCCACTGGATGATACGCACCTTTCTTCGCCAGAAGAACACGATTTCTGTCAATTCTTAAAGCTGTGAATAGGAGCCGGGATACGCCCGCTGCGGGCCACAAAATTCTCACAGGAGAACCGATTCACCGGCATAATGGGCGCGTAGCCCAAAAGCCCTCCGAACTCCACAATCTCTCCCACATCTTTTCCGATCACAGGGATCACACGGACAGCGGTGGTCTTCTGATTCACCATGCCGATAGCCGCCTCATCTGCGATAATTCCTGAGATCGTAGCGGCGGTGGTATCCCCGGGAATGGCAATCATATCCAGGCCTACAGAGCAGACGCAGGTCATCGCCTCCAGCTTCTCCAGGGACAACGCACCTGCGTTCACCGCGTCAATCATCCCCTGGTCTTCACTGACCGGAATAAAAGCTCCACTCAGTCCCCCCACCGCCGAGGAGGCCATAACTCCGCCTTTTTTAACCTGGTCGTTGAGCAGAGCCAGAGCCGCCGTGGTTCCCGGAGCCCCTGCATGCTCCACCCCGATCTCATGTAGAATATCTGCCACACTGTCTCCCACTGCCGGCGTAGGAGCCAAGGATAGATCAATGATGCCAAAAGGAACGCCCAATCGCTGGGAAGCCTCCTGAGCCACCAATTGTCCCACCCGAGTCACCTTGAAGGCCGTCTTCTTGATCGTCTCACACAGAGTCTCAAAATCCGCACCTCTCACCTTCTCCAGGGCAGTCTTCACCACGCCTGGGCCGCTGACTCCCACATTGATGATGGTGTCCGCCTCTGTCACACCGTGGAAAGCTCCTGCCATAAATGGATTGTCATCCGGCGCATTACAGAAGACCACCAGCTTGGCACAGCCCAGGGAGTCCTTTTCTTCTGTGGCTTTCGCCGTCTCCCGCACTATCTCACCCATGAGTCTCACTGCATCCATGTTGATCCCGGTCTTTGTGGAACCCACATTGACAGAACTGCACACCCTGTCCGTGCCGGCCAGAGCCTGAGGAATGGAACGGATCAACAGCTCCTCCGCCGGCGTCATCCCCTTGGAGACCAGAGCAGAGTAACCGCCGATGAAGTTCACTCCTACTTCTTTGGCCGCCCGATCCAAGGTGGCCGCCAATGTCACATAGTCCTCGGTCGTCTTGCAAGCCGCGCTGCCCACCAGGGCAATAGGTGTGACAGAAATTCTCTTATTCACAATGGGAATTCCATATTTCTCCTCAATGGCCTGGCCAGTGCTGACCAAATCTTTCGCCTTCGTGGTAATCTTCTCGTAGACCTTCCGGTTTACTTCCCCAAGATCCCCATCCATACAGTCCATCAGGCTGATCCCCATTGTAATGGTTCGCACATCCAGATTCTCCTGGTCAATCATCTTGTTTGTCTCATTCACTTCAAAAATATTGATCATGTTCTCTCCCCTCAGATACGGTGCATCATGTTAAAAATATCCTCATGTTGACAGCGGATCACCACACCGATCTCTTTCCCTAACTCCTCCAACTCTCTGGCAAGTTGGCCGATATCTTTGCTGGACCCGCTGGCGTCGGTGATCATCATCATGTTAAAATAGCCCTGCACAATCGTCTGGCTGATGTCCAAAATATTCACCTGGCTGTCCGCCAAATAGGTGCAGACCTTAGCGATAATCCCCACCTTGTCATTGCCAACCACTGTAATAATCGTTTTCTTCATAGCGTCCTCCTTAAATGGTAATAAGCTCAGATACCTGCTCCCTACTGGCCACCTGTATCCGAAAGTCTTTTGACTGATAGGGATTATCTCCCAAGGTTATCTCCTGACAGACCGTCTCATAGGCCAGCTTCTCATAATTATTCTCCTTGCTCAAGTGTCCAAGGAAGACTGCCTTGAGACGGTCATGGAGCAGTTTGCACAAGAGCTGCCCCGCGTTCTCATTGGACAGATGGCCCTGGTTTCCCAGAATTCTTCTTTTTAGATAGTAAGGATAACTTCCCACCTGAAGCATCCGGACATCATGGTTGGCCTCCAACAGAAGCGCATCCAGCTTCTGAAGATGACGCACGGTGTTCCCATCATAAGTTCCCATGTCCGTCGCAATGCCCACCGACTGTTCTCCACAATCCAACCGGTATCCCACCGGCTGAGCCGCATCGTGGGAGATGGAAAATGGCGAGACCGTCAAATCCTTGATCTGAAACGCCTCCTCCTCCTGAATCTCATGGAATAGCCCCTCCGGCATCCGTCCCAGGGAAGACATCCCCTGGATCGCCTCTATGGTCCCTTTTGTGGCATAGATCGGAAGGTGATACTTCCTGGACATGACCCCCAGTCCTTTCATATGGTCTGAGTGCTCATGGGTGATCAAAATACCATCCATGTCTCTCACATCCATGTCAATGGAATGTAGTCCCTCCTCGATCCGTTTCTTGCTGATCCCCACATCCACCAGCACATGGGCACAGTCGCTTCCCACATAGATGCAATTGCCGCTGCTGCCGCTTGCAATACTACAAAGCCTCATAACTATGTATCCTTTCCTCGATCTGTCGGTAAGTCTCCTCCAGATCTCTCCCGTTCTCCACCACATAGTCGCAGTGGTCACGGAAAAACTGTTCTGACATTTGATTGGAGAAAATTCCGTCGATTCTCTCCTTGGTATATCCTCTGTTCTCGGCCAGCCGCTGCCGGCGCACAGACTCATCTGCATAAATATACCACAGATCGTCGCAAATTGCATCATAGTGATCTTCAAAAAGCAACGCCACCTCCAGAAAAAACAGGCGGCATCCCCTCTCTCTGGCACACTCCACCTGAGAGAGAATTTCTTTTTTCACCGCCGGATGAATAATCCGGTTCAATGCTTTTAGCTTTTCTTCCTCTGCAAACACAATGGCGGCAACCTTGGCTCTGTCCACACCGCCATCCTCCCGGAGAACCTCCTCCCCGAAAAGTTCTGCGATGGGGCCGCAGCAGACGCCCCCGGGAGCCATCACCTCATGGCCCACCCGGTCAGCCTGTACGACTCTCACCCCTTCTCTCCCCCGCAGATACTCCAGGACAGTGCTCTTTCCCGCGCCCACGCCGCCGGTAATTCCTATAATCTTCATCTATTTCGCCTCATACCAGTTCTCACCCTGGTGCATATCCACCTCCAGTGCCACATCCAGGGAGGCTGCCTTGTGCATTTCCTCCTTCAAGATCTCTGACACCTGCTCCACTTCCTCCTCCCAGGTCTCGATCAACAGCTCATCGTGTACCTGGAGAACCAGCTTAGATTTCAAGCCCTCCCTGCTCAGCCTTTCATAGACACGGTTCATGGCGATCTTGATAATATCCGCCGCCGTCCCCTGGATGGGAGAATTCATGGCGATCCGCTCTCCAAAGGAACGTTGCATGAAATTGCCGGACTTTAACTCTGGGATCGGCCTTCTCCGACCAAACATAGTGGTCACATACCCATCCTCCTTGCCCTTCTCCACCAGGCTGTCCAGAAATCCCTTGATCTTCGGATAAGTTGCAAAATACCGCTCAATGTAATCTGCCGCCTCCTTTCTGGTAATGCTCAGATCCTGACTCAGGCCAAAAGAGCTGATTCCATAGACGATTCCAAAATTCACCGCCTTGGCGTTTCTTCTCTGAAGATCCGTCACCTGTTCAAAGGGCGTGTGGAAGACCTGGGAAGCGGTCATTCTGTGGATATCCTGGGCTTCCCTGTAGGCTTCTATCAGTCTCTCATCCCCGGACATATGGGCCAGCACCCGCAATTCAATCTGGGAGTAGTCCGCATCCAGGAATACACACCCTTCTCTGGGAACGAATACCTTACGGATCAACCGGCCCAACTCCATCCGGACGGGAATGTTTTGCAGATTGGGATCCGTACTGCTGATACGCCCAGTGGCCGTGATGGTCTGGTGAAAAGTGGAGTGAATCCTACCGTCCTCCCGGATATAACCTGCCAGCCCGTCCGCATAGGTAGATTTCAGCTTTGCCAACTGCCGGTACTCCAGGATATCCTGCACAATGGGATGCTCAGGAGCCAATTTTTCCAACACGTCAGCGGCTGTGGAGTAGCCAGTCTTGGTCTTCTTTCCCCCTTGCATCTGCATCTTCTCAAACAGGATAACCCCCAACTGTTTCGGGGAATTAATATTAAACTTCTCACCGGCCTGTTCATAGATCTTCTCCTCCAATTGCTGGATACGGATTTTCAACTGCTCTCCATAGGTGCGCAGCTCCTCTCCCTCCACCTGAATCCCTTCTTTTTCCATAGAATCCAGGGTAAACACCAACGGCATCTCAATCTCATGGAAGATTTTATCCATATCGGTGGCGCTCAGAGATCTCTCCAGGGGCTCCTTGGCGTTCAGCGCCACGTAAGCCATGAAACATCCCAACCTTCTCATCTCATCCGGTTTCTCATCCATGGCCTGGGAATCCTCCAATTTTCCCACCAGCTCCAAACGCCCCGGGCACGTCAGACCCAAGTATTCTTTTCCCACATCCTCATAGTCGTAGGAAGATTTCAACGGATTTAGGAGATACGCCGCCACCTCCCCATCGAACGTCTGCTCCCACCGGTCAATGGGAACATACTTCAACAGATGTTTCACATCAAAAGCGGCGAGGACCGTCTCTTTTGCCACCTGAGACAATCTATCAGACAGATACCCTCCACTGACAAAGCCTTCTGCCTCCAAAAAATATATCTCTTCCTGGGACAATGCCACCGCTACCCCTAGAATCCCCTGGGAATCCGCAAAAATCTGGACTCCAATAACGCGCTTTTCCTGCGCCTTTTGGAAGATCACCTCCGCTCCCTCCAGATCTTGGCAGATGAAGAACTTTTCCTCCAGCGCATTCTCCTGGGGCTCGCAGTCAAATCTCTGAAGCAGGTTCTTAAACTCCAGCTTCTGAAACATCCCGTAGGCCTTCTCCGTGTACAGATTTCCCAGCCTGGCCTGCTCATAATCCAAGGATACCGGGCTGTCCGTGCAAATGGTCGCCAACGCCTTACTCAACTGGGCCAGATCGTAATGATTGATCAAGGACTCCTTCGCCTTGTTGGGTTTTACCTCCTCAGCGTGATCGTGGGCATTCTCCACCGTATCAAACTGGAGCAACAACTTAGTGGCCGTCTTCTCCCCCACCCCGGGTATCCCCGGAATATTGTCCGCGGAGTCACCCATCAGCGCTTTCAAGTCAACAATCTGCTCTGGCCTTAACTGATACTTATCTATGACATCCTGCGCGTGGTAATTCTCAACGACGGTCTGCCCTCTTGTGGTCTTTGGGATACGGATCAGCACGTGATCTGTGGCCAACTGGAGTAGATCTCTGTCGCCAGACAGAATCGTCACCTCCATCCCCTTTTGCTCACTGTGCTTTCCCAAAGTCCCCAGGATGTCGTCTGCCTCATAGCCTTCTTTGGACACAATCGGCACTTCCATAGCGGCCAGCACCTCTTTGATCAAAGGCACCTGCTCTCTCAACTCCTCGGGCATAGCCTTGCGGGTTCCCTTGTAAGCCTGGTACATTTCATGGCGAAAAGTGGGGGCGTGAAGGTCAAAGGCAACTGCCAGATATTGAGGTTTCTCCTCCTCCAGAATCCGGAACAAAATGTTTAGAAAGCCGTACACCGCCCCCGTGTGCTGTCCCTGTGAGTTGGTTAAATCGGGAAGCCCATAGAAGGCTCGGTTTAAAATACTATGTCCGTCGATCAGCAGAATTTTTTCACTCATATTTTTCCTTTCTCTCTAACTGTCACTTTTTTCCATCAAAATTCAGACACCAGAGGCCAGCCAGACCTTCGGCGCCTGAATCTCACAGGAAGACTTTGACATGGCCCAGTTGAATTGCGGTAAAGACTAAAATGCCCATGATAAGCAGCAAAAAAAGCACCAAGAGCAACAACCGCAAAATTTTCTGGATCTTCTTTCTATGTACATAGTGTTCTCGGTTGTGCAAGTCTTGCTCCAACATCTTGCGCATATCCAAAGTCATGTTACTTTCATCCCTGTCATCATACAGATGTTGAATGGCAAAATGCACGATATAATAAGTCTCCAGCTCCTCATAGCAGGAAGGACAGGAACGAACATGTCTGATAAACTCCTGTAGCTGGTCCAGCGATATCGTGCGGTTAATATAGGCGTTCACCAAGCTCTCCGCTGTTCGGCAATCCATAACTGCGCCTCCTTTCTGTCCTCTATTATATCCAAAACCCCCAAAAAAGAAAAGCATCCCGCAAAAAAATATGATACAATGTTTTCACAGCCCTTGGGATTTGCCAAAATCCCAGGATTATCAGTCCCATTTAACAGACGCCCAGGCTGAAATCCCAAGACGCTGTGGAACTTTTTGTAAAAAATTATACCCCAGGAGGCGTATACAGTATGAACAAAGTCACATGGAAACACAAAGTCCAATATTATGAGACAGACCAGATGCAAGTGGTTCACCACTCCAATTACATCCGCTGGTTCGAGGAAGCCCGCGTGGCGCTCTTAGAAGAGATCGGCTGCCCCTATGATCGCCTGGAACATATGGGCATTATCAGCCCAGTGCTGGAAGTCGCCTGTCAGTACAAGGAGATGGTTCGCTTCGGAGACACTGTGGAGATCACCGCCGGGATTTCTTTTTTCAACGGAATTAAATTGTGCCTGGACTATGAGGTCCGGGACGTCAAGGATCACCGTCTGTGTACCACAGGCGTCAGCAGACATTGTTTTCTCAGCCAAGAAGGAAGACTCTTATCGCTAAAAAAAGAACAGCCCGAACTATACCGGCATCTCAAATCCCTGCTGTAGATTCGCAGGACTCCCCGCACACCAACAACTGCCCAAATCAAACAGACCCTCTGGAGATCCGTTTATCTGCCTCCAAAGGGTCGTTTATTCTATCTCAACTTTACTGTAATCTACCTGACTCACCCCGCCGCCCATGTGGTCGATGGGACTCTCCACGAACACGGCTCTCTTCACAGAATCCACTCCGTATTTCTCACGGATCTGGTCTATGGCTGCGTCCAACCTCTCCTGTTTCTCATAGTCTCCCTGCTGGAATAAATTCATCTGTCTGGCTGCTCCCTGATCCTGCAGATGAGAGGTGTGAATTCCCAACAGCCGGATGGGCTGTCCATCCCAGAGCTCATCGAATAGCTGACAAGCCGCCTGGTGAAGTTCACTGGTGATGTTGGTGGCAGAATCCAATATCTTCTGATGACTGACTGTGCGAAGCTCAAAGTTCTTAATCTCCGTGGATATCAATTCCGCCTTTCTCCCATCCCGCCGCAACCTGGACGCCACAGTCTCCGCCAAGGACAACAGGATCATCTTGGCCGTGGAGGCGTCAGTGACGTCAAAGGGAATCGTCGTGGAATTCCCATACCCTTTGTTTGGCACCGGCTGTTCTTCCACCAGGGAGACGTCGTTCCCATTGGCAAAATTCCAGATCACTTCCCCGTGCTTATGCAAATGCACTCTCAAGATCTGCTTGTCCGTCTGAGCCAGCTCTCCAATGGTGCGAATCCCCATGTTCGCCAATTTCTTCTCCGTAGCTCGCCCCACAAAAAACAATTCCGACACCGGCAACGGCCACATTTTCTCCGGGATCTCTGACACAAACAGAGTGTGAACCCGGTCTGGTTTCTCAAAATCGGAAGCCATTTTCGCCAACAATTTATTGCTGGAGATCCCGATATTCACCGTGAATCCCAGCTCCTCCCGTATACGCCTCTTCATATTTTGCGCCGCGCTCAGAGGATCTCCCCAGAGCCGCCCGGTTCCCGTCATGTCCACAAAAGCTTCATCTATGGAGTACTGCTCCACACAGGGGGAGTACTCCTTCAATACGTTCAAAAAAGCCTCTGAGCATCTCTGATACAACGGATAATTCGCCGGAACCAGCTCAAGCTGCGGACACTTTCTGCGTGCCTCCAAGATACTCTCCCCCGTGCGAACTCCATATTTCTTCGCACCCATGGACTTGGCGAGAATAATCCCCCGCCGAGAAGCCGCGTCGCCTCCCACTGCGCAGATCTTATCCCTAAGATCCACCGTTCCTCCCAGAACCTGCAAGCGATAGACCGCCTCCCAACTCAAGAAAGCCGCATTCACGTCTATATGAAATATCACTTTATCGAACATATTTTCCCCACCTTTTGTCCCATTATACAAAAGGCTGCGAAAAAATGCAAGTTCAAATCCCCTTATGCGGAGACCGCGCTGGCCTGACGCTCCAGAATGTCAATCAACGCCGCGCCACTGCTGGTATGACATCGAACTACCTGCGCCTTACTTCTCTTCGCCTCGTCCAACGCACACTTCACCATCTTGTGAGAAACCGTATTGGTAAACAGAACAAACAGGTCTGGACTTCCCATCTGTTTATTCAATTGAGCCGACATCTGTGTAAATACCTTCGCCTTACAATTATACTGTTTACAAATCTTCTTGTACTGACATACCATACGGTCGTGTCCTCCAACAATGACAATACTCATAGACATCCTCCTCTCAGTTAGCAAGCGCTAACTTAAATCCTATAAATAAGGCGCCAGATACCCTCTGGCACCTTACCTTTGTAACAAGAGACTCTCTGGGATCCGTGCCCCAATCTCATGGCCATGGAAAAATACCGCCGCCACGTATACGCTTTTCCTAAATTCTCCCTCTATAAGGTTTCTTTCCAGAGAAAAAACAACGCTCTGACTAACTGGGAAAGCCATCAGTTAGCTTCAATTAACTATCTATAAGTTAGCATCATCTAACCCATTTGTCAAGATCTAACTTAAAAAACTGTACGGTAAGCCTTTTTTCATTCCCGGGAATGAGAAAAATGAATACTTTTTCTCCCGATCGTTGACCGAGAATTCCCATCTCGCATACTATGCCTATATATCCTTTTCGCTGTTTCGTACCGCCCAACTATAAATTCAATGGTATAGCTGAACAGGCCATGGCAGTAATGTCACGGAGCCGGACCGTTAACCAAACGGCAGCAGGTGAATTCTTTTTTTCACGTCTGTGGGACAGTCGTAGATTCCCCTCTGTAAAATGAAAAAAGCTGAGATCTCTGATTCCACCAGAAATCTCAGCCTTTCTCCTCATTAAAATGCCGGCGATGGGACTTGAACCCATACGTTGTTGCCAACAACAGATTTTGAGTCTGCCTCGTCTGCCAATTCCGACACGCCGGCTTGTCTCTCGACCGAAATTAATAATACCATACCTTTCGACGTATTGCAAGCTTTTTTTGATTTTTTTAACGAAAAATTCCAATTGAAATATCTCCTGTGTGATAGGGATTCACCGGAATCTCCTATAAAGAGCAAAGAATCCTGTGTCACAGGAAAATCCCCCTTGAGCAAACTTTGTCTATTTACATTGTCTACTTAAGGGGAATCATATCATTCTCCGCCTGCGGCTGGTTGCTTTTTGCAACACATTTCTCTTCCGCCGCAGTGCGATCCTCGCGGAGCGTTTCTGTGTTTTTTTAACACACAAAAAATCCTGCTACTCTACATCCTGGATCAATTTTTCATAGACCGGAAAGCAGTCAAAGGTAGCAAAATAATCTTGAGGCTTCTCTGCACGGCGTATCATCTGATAACTCCCGTCTTCCCTCAGAAGGATCTCCGCTGACCTTAATTTGCCGTTGTAATTGTATCCCATAGCAAAACCGTGGGCGCCTGCATCGTGGATAAACAGAAGATCCCCCGTATCAATCTTGGGAAGTTTGCGGTCGATGGCGAACTTATCGTTATTCTCACATAGAGATCCTGTCACATCATACATATGGTCGCAGGGCGCATCCTCCTTCCCCATGACGGTGATATGGTGGTAAGCGCCGTACATGGCCGGGCGCATCAGATTCGCCGCACAGGCGTCACAGCCAATATATTCTTTGTACGTATGTTTCTGGTGAATCGCCGTTGTGACCAGCGCGCCATAAGGTCCCATCATAAAACGGCCCAATTCTGTGTACAAGGCCACATCGCCCATTCCAGCGGGAACCAGCACTTCCTCATAGACTTGGCGGACTCCCTCGCCGATCGCACGGATATCATTGGGCGTCTGGTCCGGGCGGTATGGGATTCCAATTCCACCCGACAGGTTGATAAAGGAGATCTTGGCGCCAGTCTCTTCTCTCAGTCTCACCGCCACCTGGAACAGCACTTTTGCCAGAGTGGGATAGTACTCGTTGGTCACTGTGTTGCTGGCCAAAAATGCATGGATTCCAAATTCCTCTACACCCTTGCTCTTCAGAATTTTGAAAGCCTCAAAGATCTGCTCCGTAGTCATTCCATACTTAGCGTCTCCCGGATTGTCCATGATATCGTTGCTGATCTTAAACAGTCCGCCAGGATTATAACGGCAGCTGATCTTCTTCGGAATACCCCCAGTCACCTTCTCCAGAAAATCGATATGGGTAATGTCGTCCAAGTTGATGATCGCGCCAATCTCTCTGGCATACTGGTACTCATTGGCCGGAGTCGCATTGGAGGAAAACATGATATCATCCCCTTTGCACCCCAGAGCCTTGGCCATCATCAGCTCTGTCAGGGAGGAGCAATCACAGCCACAGCCATACTCCTGAAGAATCTGAATCAAAAAAGGATTCGGCGTCGCCTTGACGGCAAAGTATTCTTTATATCCTTTGTTCCACGAAAAAGCGTCCTTCAATGCCTTCGCATTCTCACGGATTCCCCTCTCATCATAGATATGAAAAGGGGTAGGGTACTCCTTCACAATCTCTTGAAGCTTTTCCAATGTTACGAATGGTGTTTTCTCCATGTCACAAGTTCTCCTCTTTCGATATATTATTTTGCCTCGACAATGTGAAGCATATTGGTCACAAATCCCTCTCCGGTTCTCACATTGGTGGCCGGATCACCACAGGTGAACACTACCAGATCCCCCTTCTTCGCCAAACCATATTGACGAACCACACCCATGGACTGGGCAATAATGTGTTCTGTGGTCTCTCTCTGGTATCCCCGCAGAGGACAGACACCCCAGTACAATTGCAGGCGGTGTTGCACCACCTCGTTGGGCGTCACTGCGTAGATAGGCACGTCCGGGCGGAAATTGGAGATCAATTTTGCCGTCTCCCCGGACATCGTAGGCGTGACAATGCATTTCACGGACAAGTCATGAGCCACTGTCACGGCTGCGTATCCCACGGCGCTGGAGACCATCTTCCCCTCAAACATGGCCCGGTCTCTCATAAACCTACTGCGGTCCACATGGGGCTCCGTGGTCTCCGCGATATTCACCATGGTCTTTAACGCTTCCACCGGATACAGACCGGCCGCCGTCTCCCCAGACAGCATGATGGCGTCTGTGCCGTCGTAGATAGCGTTGGCCACGTCTGCCACCTCTGCCCTGGTGGCTCGTGGGTTGCGAATCATGGAATCCAACATCTGTGTGGCCGTGATCACTGGCACATAATTCTTGTTGCATTTGCGAATGATCTGTTTTTGAATATGGGGCACCTGGCTGGGCGGAATCTCCACACCCAGATCGCCTCTGGCCACCATGATACCGTCCACAGCCTCTATAATCTCGTCGATATTCTCGACACCCTCTGCATTCTCAATCTTTGCGATGATCCCGATATGCTCCCCGCCATTCTCTCTCAATAACTGGCGGATCTCCCGAATCACCTGTGCATCTCTCACAAAAGATGCCGCGATATAGTCAAATCCCTGGGCAATACCGAAGACGATATCCTCCCTATCCTTGTCAGTGATTCCCGGAAGCTTCACCTTCACGTTGGGGACGTTGACCCCCTTGTGTTCTCCCAGTTCCCCACCGTTTTCCACCCGGCACAGGATATCATTGCCGTCGATCCTTTCCACTCTAAGACCAATCAGACCATCGTCCATGAGAATGGTATTACCTGGCTCTACATCCTGGCAAAGTCCCTGATAGGAGATCGCCACCTTGTGCTCATCTCCCACGTAATCCCCCAGAGTGAGAACAAATTCCTGGCCCGTCTTCAGACACACTTTCTTTCCGTCTTTTAATAAGCCTGTTCGAATCTCCGGCCCCTTCGTATCCAGAACAGTCGCGATGGGCAGACTCAGCTCATCCCGTATGGTTTTTAGCTTATTCATTCTGCCTTTATGCTCCTGGTGATCCCCGTGGGAGAAATTAAACCTGGCGATATCCATTCCATTTTTCACCAGTTCCTCCAAGACATCCCCTTGATCCGTAGCTGGTCCCAAAGTACAAATGATCTTCGTTCTCTTCATCTTCTAATCCTCTCTTTTGCCTCATTTCACATGTTCGTGCGTGTATAAATGATCCTGGCAGTACTCATAATTCCCTTTACACTTGGAGCAGAAACGAAACTCTAGGTGATCTCCGTCCCGTTCTGTTCGGCCACAGACGGCACACTTATGTTTCGTGATGGAAGAAACCTTGGTGGGATTCACTGCCTTCTTAAACTCCTGTCTCCGCTTGACTTCCTTGGGATGATAACGCTTCATATCCCTGGTGGAGAAGAAGAAAATAATAAAGTTCAGCAGCGAGGCCACGATCGGCACCGCCATCTGCCAGAATCCTGCTCTCACGTAGTTAAAGACATCATAGATGAGCATGGCGCCGTACACGAAAGCCATCCACTTCATCTTGATGGGAATCACAAAATATAACAAAACTTGCATGTCCGGATAGGAGGCCGCAAACGCCAAAAAGATCGACATACTGATATAGTATGTGGAGAAGTACTGACCCATAGGAAACAGCATTCCCCCAGTGATAAAATACAAAACAAAACTACCTAGAATCGTAAAGAAAATTCCCGACAGAATGTAGAGAGTATAGCGGAAACTTCCCCAGGTGCGCTCCAGCGTCGTTCCCAGAGAATAGTAGAAGAATAGCATGATAATCGTGAAAATACTCAGTTCCTCCGGGGGAACTAACACCCAACTGACCAACCTCCAGACTTGTCCCCTTAAAATCAAAGCCGGTTCCAAGTACAAGTAGGACATGAGACCGCGGTTCGTCATACTCAGAAGAAAACCAATCACATAACAGGCGATGATGTATGTGGTCAGATGAGGAATTCCAAATCTTCCATATTTTCGTTCTAGCTTATTGATAAATTTCATAATTCTCCTTTTTGTTCACATGATAGTTAGAAAAATTTCTTTTTCGACAGTATAACAGCGGCCACAAGGCTGATGATCAAAGACACCAGGATGATAATCAGAAATCCCCAGTGGCTGTCTGCAAAAGGCATCCCCGAGGCTCTCACGTTCATCCCGTAAGCGCTGAACACAGTGGTGGGAATGGACATCACAATGGTGATCACCGACAAGACCCTCATCACAATATTCAAATTGTTGGAGATGACAGAGGCAAAGGTTCCCATCATTCCATTTAAGATACCGCTGTAGATATTGGCCATCTCTATGGCCTGTTTATTCTCTATGATGACGTCCTCCAGAAGATCTGTGTCATCCGGATACTGCTTGATAGTCTCAACTTTCAACAATTTCTCCAACACCACCTCGTTGGATCTCAAAGATGTGCTGAAATAGACCAGGGACTTCTCCAACTCCAGCAACTCCATCAACTCCCGGTTCCTGGTGGACTTGTGGAGCTTCTCCTCCACCTGCTCGCTCTTCTTATCGATAATTCGCAGGTATCGAAGATACATACTGGCATTCCTGTGCAAAATCTGCAAGATAAATCGTGTCTTCATGTATGTGTAGAAACTCCTCACCCGCCCTTCCATGAAGCGGGTCAGCACTGGAGTATCCTCCAGACATACGGTAATAATCATATTTTTGCCGACAATAATGCCAAGAGGGATGGTCCCATACCAGTCTTTCTCGTTTCTCTCCTCAATCATAGGAATATCCACCAAAATCAAGGTATAGTCGTCTTCCACCTCAATACGGGATCTCTCTTCCTCATCCAGAGGAGCCCGCAGATCATCCACCTCTATCTGGAACTGCTCGGAAAGCTCAAAGATCTCCGTTGCGGTGGGATTTGTCAAGGCAACCCAACAGCCCTCCTGCGGCTCCTCCACTTGATGAATTGCACCGTCCACTGTCTTGAAAATCCGAATCACAACTTCTCACTTCCCTTCTCTTCTGCTCTCAACCCATTCTTTCTGAATGATAACAAAAATTCATTTCCATTATAGATTCTAGCCTATAATTTGTCAATTCCTTCGCTGATGTTTCCCGGAACAAAGAATTCTGCTGCCCAGTATTTTCCACCGCAGGATTATCCGCCTGCGGCGGGTCGCATAAGCGACATAATCCCTTTCCGTCCCAGTGCGATCTCCGCGGATTATTCTTTTGTTATAGGGGAAGTTTCTCCCAACTCCCCCTATAACAAAAGAAAGAGCCACTGTACAACCGTACAGCAGCTCACTGTCCTTCTCATTCCTCTTCCGGTACCTGAATGATACTGATACAATTGGGGGTCTCCACCTTCAATGGCTTTCCGTGCATCATCAGAATATTTCTCTCATAGTCTATGGTGAACAGAGTGATACTATTGCTGGCATGATTGGCCACCGCCAAATGTTTGCCGTCCGGGAAAATCGCCAGATCCTTGGGATAATCTCCACTGATGGGCAGGACAAATTTCTTCTCCAGAAGACCGCTCTGCTGATCCACAGCAAACATGGAAACCGCGTTCTCCCCTGCTGTGGAACAAAAGATATACGCTCCATCCGCAGTCATCGCAAACCCAGAAGCCGCGTCATGAACGGCGTCCTGCTCCCCATTCTCAGAGAGGATACTGATCTTTTGAATCTGCTCGAACCGGGGATCTTTCCCCGCCCCATCGTAAGTGTACACCCGTATCTCATTGCTCAGCTCAAACAGAATGTAAGCATACTTCCCATCTTTGCTGAAACGGATATTTCTGGGACCGGATTCCCTTTTACAACGGAGGATATCCGCCAAGACCAGTTTTTGGGTGCGGGGCTTGATCCGGTAAAGCTTCACCTGGTCAATCCCGTTGTCCACAGCGCACAGATACTTATTGTCCTTTGTGGGGCGCACGCAATTGACATGCGGCCGGAAGTTTCGCTCGGCTACACTCCCCAAGCCCCTGTGAAAAACTCCATCCAGAACTTTTCCCAGACGTCCGTCGGGGAGAATCTCCACCACAGTCACCTTGCCGTCATGGTAACCTCCCACAAACAGGTACCTGCCACTGTAATCCGTGGACAAAAAACAGCCTCTCATGCCTTCTATGTCCACACTGTTCAAACGCTCCAAATCACCATTTTTATCACGTTTAAAGACGGCCACACCGTCGTCCTCAATAGAATACAGATATTTCAAATTCCGCGATACAGACACATAAGAGGAATTACTCACTTCCACCTCATTGCGCTCCGTCAGAACTCCATTCTCCACGTCCACATCGTAGACATTCAACCCTTTGCTGCTCCCATGGACATAGGTTCCCACATATGCCACGTATTTCTTCTCACTCACCAGACAACCTCCTGCTTTCTAGAAAATAGATAAGAATCTCAGTATTCTCTCCTACAATCAAACAACTGCCCTCATTTTACCATAAATGAAAAGGGACTACAATCAAATTCTTCTGAGTCATGCCAAGAAGAACGCCTGCGCCGCCTCCAGCGTCGCCTGGATATCGGCCTGGGAGTGTGCTGCCGAGAGGAACATCGCCTCGAACTGGGAAGGAGCCAGGTGCACGCCCTGCCTTAACATATGCTTAAAATACTCTGAGAACTTATGGGTATCCGAAGTCTTTGCGGACTCATAGTCAGTCACCTCTGTGTCTGTGAAAAAGACACTCCCCAGAGAACTGATCCAGTTCAGCCCACATGGTGCCTGCGACTTCTCCAGGATCTTCTCCAATCCCCCGTATAGCCTCTGCCCAGATTCTTCCAATTGGGTGTAAATCTGGGGATTCTCTTTTAGGATCTTTAGCTGCGCAAGTCCCGCGGCCATGGCAATCGGGTTTCCGCTCAAGGTCCCGGCCTGGTATACCTTTCCTGCCGGAGAGATCAATTCCATGATCTCCCTGCGCCCGCCATAGGCCCCCACTGGCATCCCTGCGCCGATGATCTTCCCATAGGTCACCAAATCCGGGCGCACGCCAAAGTACTGGGCCGCTCCGCCAAAAGACAGCCGGAAGCCCGTGATCACCTCATCAAAAATTAACAAAACTTGATATTTATCGCAGAGACTTCTGAGACCTTCCAAAAATCCTGCAACAGGGGGAACCACTCCCATATTGGCTCCCACCGGCTCCACAATCACCGCCGCGACTTCGCCTTGATTGGTCTCCAATAGCGTCTCCACACTGGACAAGTCATTGTAGATAGCCGTCATGGTATCTCTGGTACATCCCTGGGGTACCCCTGCACTGTCTGGAACGCCGCTGTTCATCACCCCTGATCCGGCGCTGACTAACATGGCGTCACTGTGCCCGTGATAACAACCCGCGAATTTGACAATCTTATTTTTGCCCGTGAAACCTCTAGCCGCCCGGACTGCGCTCATGACTGCCTCGGTCCCCGAATTCACCATACGGATCATCTCAATATGGGGAATGTTCTCGCAGATGAACTCTGCCATCTCCACCTCAATCTGTGTGGCGCAGCCGAAACTCAGTCCTTTTTCGCTGGCCTTTACCACAGCCTCCCGAATCTGGGGATTGTTATGCCCCAGAATCATCGGCCCCCAGGAATCAATGTAGTCAATGTAAGCATTTCCATCCACATCATAGATATGGCTGCCGTCAGCCCGGTCAATGAAACGGGGAACCTCACCGATGGCTCCGTAAGCCCGGACCGGACTGTTTACCCCTCCTGGGATCCGCCTCACTGCCCGTTCAAACAACTGCTCTGATTTTGTCATCACCCGATTCTCCCTTCATCCATAAATCTAGCCAGCTCTTTCGCAAAATAAGTCAAATAGATGCCTGCGCCTGCCCGGTAGGTTCCCACCGCCATCTCACAGATAATTTTCTCCTCATCAATCCAGCCCATCTTGGCCGCGGCCTTCACCATAGCATACTCCCCACTGACACTGTAAGCCGCCACAGGTACGTGTACCTCCTTTGAGATCTCGGACACCAGATCCAGATAGGACATGGCAGGCTTTACCATCAGGATATCCGCACCCTCCTCAATATCGGTCAAAGCCTCTTTCACACCCTCCCTGCGGTTGTGGTAGTCCATCTGGTAGCTCTTGCGGTCTCCGAAAGAAGGAGCCGACCCTGCAGCGTCCCGGAAAGGCCCATAGAAGGCAGATGCGTACTTCACCGCATAAGACATAACCGGCGTCTCCTTATACCCGCCGGCATCCAATTCCTGGCGGATGGCGAGCACACGTCCATCCATCATATCCGAAGGCGCCACCATGTCGGCGCCAGCCTGGACATGAGACAGCGCCGTCCTGGACAACAGTTTTAACGTGGCGTCATTCTCCACCTCATGGCCACAGAGCACACCGCAATGTCCGTGGGAGGTATACTCACACATGCACACATCGGTGATGTAATATAATTGGGGAACCTGCTTTTTCGCCTCCCGGAGCGCCCGCTGCACAATGCCGTCCTCCGCATAGGCCTGGCTTCCCACCTCATCTTTATGATCCGGAATCCCAAAGAGCATTACGCTGCCGACCCCGGCCTGGGCGATCTCTTCCAGGGCATAGGGAAGCTGATCCACACTGTAACGGTACTGCCCCTCCATAGACGGAATCTCTTCCTTGATATTCACCCCTTCTCTCACGAAAATGGGATAAATCAGCGAAGATTTATCCATTCTGGTCTCACGAACCATCTTCCTCAGTGTCTCACTCCCCCGCAGTCTGCGGGGCCGTCTTCTCATATCCATCTTCTACTCCTTCTTTCATCTGTATAATCAAATCCACCAGACTATCCATCGTAGCCTGCCTTGCCACATAAGTCTTCATACCATAGGAATCTGCCGCTGCCTTCGTCTGTCTGCCAATGCAAGCTGCAGTCACCTTCGTGTAATCCAATCCAGGAGTTCCCTCCACAAAACCTTTCACCGTGGACGCGCTGGTGAAGACTGCACATTGTATATTTCCGTTTGTGAACTCTTCTGACTCCTGAATCACGCTGCTGTGCGTATAGCAGGTGTCATAAG
>JBKXQO010000033.1:0-25497 GCA_047014865.1 Blautia sp.
CTGCGGCCTCCTGGTCCCAAACCAGGCGCTCTAGCCAAACTGAGCCACACCCCGAGCTAATATATATTTGTCTCGCGCTCACCTCACGGCTGACGCAAGACATATTATATTATAGTGTTTTACAAATGTCAACACTTTTTTCCGTTATTTTTTTTCTTTGTCAAAACGGTTATTCATAATTCGCTTTCCCACTCACCCACAGCCTTATTGCCACTCTCGTGGCGTTTTGGCAGGAACATAAGCGCCTGTCAAACCAGGTAAGTCTAGCTCCCGCTCAAGAGGCGGGAGACTTCCCTGAGAGAGTTAAATATTTGATCTCAAAGTGAAATTTCCCGTCCGGGGAGATGGTGAGAACCACATAACTGGGCTCTCTTCCCTTTTGTCTTGGGTAAGCCAAACTGCCAGGATTCACCGCCGTCACTCCATGCCTCTCACTGATCACCGGTCGGTGCGTATGTCCAAAAAGCACCACCGGAACTTCTCTGGAGCGCGCCTCATCCATCAGTTCCCCCAAGTCTATGGAGACTCCATAGTAGTGCCCGTGGGTGATCATCACTCTGATCCCGCCCAACTCGATCTCCATCTCCCGGTCTAAATTCGAGAAAAAGTCATTGTTCCCCGCGACCATATAGACCGGACAATCCACCGCCTCCTCCAGATAGGATTCTTGTCCCTCCAGATCACCGCAGTGAACCAAAGCGTCGAAGGATTCCTCCTGTATAACCCGTGCTAAAGCCTCTCGCTTTCCATGGGTATCGCTGACAATCAGCACCTTCATAACAGTACCTCTTTGATTGCCCGCAATGCCTTCCCGCGATGACTGATCTTATTCTTCTCTTCCATACTTAACTCCGCGGAGCTGCACCCATATTCAGGCAGAAAAAAGATCGGATCATAGCCAAATCCATTCTCGCCGCGCTCCTCATATCCGATGACACCCTCCATGGTTCCCCGGGCCGTCTTCACCGTCCCATCGGGATAGACCGCAGCGATTACACAGACAAACCGGGCCGTCCGGTTCTCATCCGAGACACCCTCCAGCCGGTCTATTAGATTCTGATTTTTGATTCTATAGGAAGTGTCCTCACCCAGATACCGGGCAGAATAGATCCCAGGCTCCCCATTTAAGTAATCAATCTCCAGCCCTGAGTCGTCTGCAAGTACCACCTCGCCTGTCAACTGACAGACGGCCTTCGCCTTGATGATCGCATTCTCCCGAAAGCTCTTTCCGTCTTCCACGATATCCGCATGAATTCCCGCTTCCTTCAATGAGAGCACCTCCACGTCCAAGTCCGATAAAATTCTGCGGATCTCTCTCATTTTCCCCTCGTTTCCCGTTGCAAAAATGATCTTCTTCATATTGCTCTCCTCGTCTACTATTTTGCCGATGTTCTCCTCGGCGGTTTCGGGCCCAAGAATTGGTAAAAATAAGTCTTCAGCATACCATTGTAGATCTTCCGGTTCTTATCCGCCTTACGCCCGATATCCCGTTGGACATTCTCATAGGAAGTGATCAAATACATAGACCATCGATCCAACCCCTGAAAACTCTCTCCGATCTCACGGTACAACTGCGGAAGCATCTCCTTGTCCTCCAGCCGCTCTCCATAAGGTGGATTTGCTATCAAAAAACCGTAGGGCTTGCTGTGGCTTAGGTCTTTTACAGCCCTCTGCTGAAAATGTATCATGTGCTCCACCCCGGCTAACCGCGCATTCTCTCTGGCCGCCTTCACCGCCTTATAGTCGATATCAAACCCCTGGATGTCCACCGAGATCCCCGTATCCACCCTCTCATTTGCCTCGTCCAGCGCCTCATACCAACATTTTCTCGGAATAAAATGTCCCCAGTCCTCCGCCAAAAATGACCGGTTCATCCCCGGGGCCATATCGGCCGCCATCATGGCGGCTTCAATAGGAAAAGTCCCGCTGCCACAGAAGGGATCCACCAGTATACGGTCCCGTCTCCAGGGCGTCAACATGATCAGAGCCGCTGCCAATGTCTCTGTGATCGGCGCCTTGACCGTCATCTGGCGGTACCCCCGCTTATGCAAAGACGCCCCGGACGTATCCAATCCGATGACCGCCACATCTTTCATAAAAGCCACACGAATCGGAAATGAAGCGCCGTTCTCCTCGAACCAACTAACCCCATATGTACGTCTCAGTCTCTCCACAATCGCTTTTTTCATAATCGATTGTATATCAGAAGGGCTGAACAGTTTACTCTTAATCGAATTGGCCTTCGCCACCCAGAACTTGCCGTCCCTGGGGATAAAATTCTCCCAGGGCAACTCCTTAGTACCATCGAACAGTTCCTCGAAGGTCTCGGCATGGATCTCCCCCACCTTCAGCAGAATCCGCTCCGCCGTCCTGAGAAAAATATTGGCGTCGGCCACCGCCTGGGCGTCTCCCCAGAAGGTCACCTTACCGTCCTCCACTTTGCTGATCTCATATCCCAAGTCCAGTATTTCTCTCTTGAGTACAGCCTCCAAGCCGAAATGACAAGGAGCTATCAATTCCCATCTCTCCATGTAGACCTCTTTCTATAATGTAATCTCTTTTATCACGTTGCCGTCAAAATCCTTGATAGCAAAGATTCCGTCCTCATAGATTCCATACGTGGGAGGATTACCCTCCTTGGGAATGGAGACAGATCCCGGATTCAAAATCGTATAATGTTCCCTCTTCTCTGCCTGGAGCACATGGGTATGTCCGTGGATCAAGACGTCATTCTCCTTCAGAGGGGGAAGATTTCCTTCATTATAGATATGCCCATGAGTCCCATAGAAGGTTTGTCCATCCAGCTCCAAGATACAGTAATCTGCCATCACTGGAAACTCCAGAACCATCTGATCCACTTCCGCCTCGCAGTTTCCCCTCACGGCATAGATCTGTGTTTTCCTCCTGTTGAGCATGGCGATGACTTCCTTTGGCGCATACTCTCTGGGAAGATCGTTTCTCGGTCCATGATAGAGAATATCTCCCAGTAGTACCAATCGAACCGCTCCCTCTCTATCATAGGCCTCTAACATTTTTCTACAATAATACGCAGAGCCGTGAATATCCGAGGCAAACATATATTTCATCCTTTTGTGATCCTCCTTCTTCGAACTCTGCCCGGGAGATCCTCGCTCTGGATCCCGCCCGGACAGTTATTATTCTATATTTTACTATGGCTACCTGGAAAATACAAGATTTCTTCCCCGATAAGCCATAAAACCTCCCACCACAGAACAAACTTGATATCCCCGCCCTTGAAGGCGTCTTGCCGCTTCCATACTGGAACCCCCTCTGCTACAATACAAGACCAAGCGCTTTTCCTCTGGAAAATAAGCCTCCTCCAACTCTCCATAGGGAACGTTCACCGCGCCTTTCACATGGGCGGCCCGGTACTCTCTGGGGCTTCGTATATCGATCAACATAGAATCTGGATCGTCCACATACCGATCCAGATCCCTTGGGGAAATCAACTCTACTTGCTGCATACACAGACTCCTTTTTCTTATTAAAATATGCAAAAAAACACCCGGATGCTCACACACCCGGGTATTTTTTCAGGAATTCTTAGTATCTGGAGTCGTAGCTGTCATCTGCATGATCTTCGCTGTAGTTTCTTCCACAGTCGCTGGTCTTGTTCTGATGACAGTTCTTGCTGTTCTCACTGTTTGTCATACGGTTTTTGCTGTTGGCGCTGTTTTTACTATTCTTTAAATTTGAGCTCTGGTTCTCGTTCTTATAATTTTTAGCCATTTGAATTTCCTCCTGTTTTCTCGACTTTATATTACGCTATCTATTATCCCAAAAACATAGAAGAATATTCTCGAAATCATATTGCTTTTTTTTCCAGAATATATTATAATTGGCATGTAAAAAAAATTTACCCTTCAAAAATTTTTTTTACATTAACCCCTTATTTAATTATTTATACTCCCCTCGAAGCACCCGGTAGCTCCCCTACCGGGTGCTTCTCTTTTTTGCATCCCTCCCCTGCCTCCCAGCATGCAGACGCTCCTCCATCCGCAAAACCGCGCAATACAAGTAATATAAACCCCCCTTTGATCACACAATAGAAATATATCTGCCACTAGTCAAAACAAATATTTTCAATCCGCTTCACTACTTGTCTATATCCTTATTTCCAACCTCACAGCATTTTGGTAAAAACTTATATTCCTTCAAAAAAAGCAAGCCTTACTCCCAGTTAAAAAATGTAAGTAAGACTTGCCTGATACAATTAAACTTCTGCTCTTTGTTCCCGCTCTCTGATATCTGCCAACATCTGTGGGATTTTCTTCTCATAGACATTCACATAGAGAAACAAAAAGAATAAGACGGCGAAGATCAAAGCCGGCGCTGTGACGATCTCCGCAAAGAATAGATTCTTCACAGTGGCCGACTGCTCCACTGCATTGGCCTGGTAGTTAAACGCCGCCAAAAGACCGCTGGAGACAACGCCGCCCAAAGCCAATCCTGCCTTCTGAAAAAAAGTGAACACCGACATAATCACGGCCTGGTTATCCACGCCTGTCTTCCATTTTCCATAAGTTATGGAATCGATCACACACTGGTAAATCATGTTACCAAACAAACCGGTACCAATACCTTCCATTCCCCAACAAACGAACAAAACCCAAGTAAATTGATCTTGCGTAATAAATCTGACACCATAACTGACCACCAGCATGACGCAGGCAATGGCACAAGACTTTGCATTGCCAAAACGCCTTCCCAAAAATCCCATGCCAGCCACGGCTGCAAATCCGATCAAAGATGTGAGAACGGAATAAGCGCCCATTAAATCTGTATTCTTTAAGTTATATTGCAAGTAGTAAACCATCGTACTCCCCTGTGTGGAGGCGTACAGAAGATATATGATATTGGTGATGCACACCAGAAGACAGACTTTATTTTGCAACAGCGCCCCGGCCACTTTGCCCAAAGAAAACTTTTCATTTTCTTTGACAATATTCCTTTCTTTTTCTTCCTCGTAACTCAGCTCATATCCTTTGGTCATCACAACCGTCAACAAAAGTCCTACTGCATACAACACCCCGCAGATAATCGCAATTCCGAGAAAGCCCTTTGTAGAATTGCCGCCGCCGATAAAAGTGGCAAGCGGCAAAGCGGCTCCTGTCACCAAGGTACTTGCCAGCAGCGAACCAAATCCTCTCCACTGCGCCACACTGACACGCTCCTCCCGGTCCTCCGTAAGTCTGGCCAACAGAGTGTTCATAGGAACTGTGACAATGGACTGCGCTGTCCCCTGGAATATGTACGTGATAGCCACCCATAAAATGACACCCGTCTTCGTCAGGTCCGGAACCATGTAACTTAAAATAACACAGACGCCTGCCGGAACGGAAAAATATTTAAGCCAGAACCGACAACGGCCTTCTTTGGATCTCGTCCTGTCTACCATAACTCCCATAACCGGGTCGATCACCGCATCCCATACACGGGCAATCAACATAATAACTGTCGCCACAGAAGCCGGTATCTTCGCCACATCCGTGTAAAACCACAGAAGAAAGAAGGTGTTAAATACCACCAAGTTACTCAAGCACATACTGCCAAAGGCATATGCAAATTTCAGTTTTTTGGGTAATTTTCTACTTACTTCTCTCATGATCTCCTCCTCTTATTAATCTCTGCTTATCCACACACTCCTTTATTTATTATATATAACGCCACCATATTTTGCAATATTTTATAATATAAAAGATAAAATAAAATAATATTGTAAATATTATATTTTTTTGATAATATATTTCTAGATATTATTCACTGTATCTTTCATTAACAGTCAAGACCAAAGGAGGTAGAACAATGGATCTATTAAGAGAACTGACTCAGGCCTGGGGTATCTCGGGCCGCGAGAAGAACATCCGGGCTATCATCAAACGGGAGGTGAGCGACTATGCCGACGAAATGCTCACAGACCCTCTGGGGAATCTGATCGTATTAAAAAGAGGAATTGACTCTGACAGCAAGAAGAAAATCATGTTATCTGCCCACATGGACGAGATCGGTTTTCAAGTGACAAAGATTGAAGCTGACGGGAGAATCAAGGTGTGTAATGTGGGATTCATATGGACCAGCGCTATCTACAATGATAAGGTTATCTTCCGAAATGGCACTGTGGGTGTGGTGGGATGCGACGCGGTCATCGAGGAGGCCAAGAATCAGGCCGGCTCCCTGTACATAGATATCGGCTGTACCTCTAAAGAAGAGACCGAGAAATACGTTCAATTGGGGGACTACTGCGGCTTTATCGGACAGTGGTATGAACTGAAAAACGATCGGATTTCTTCTAAATCTTTCGACAACAGAGTTGGATGTTACGCTTTGATCGAGGCTCTAAAGAAGAACAAAGGGGATGGCCCCAACGATGTCTACTATGTCTTCTCTGTACAAGAGGAGGTGGGCTGCCGCGGCGCGGTGGTTGCCGCTGAGAGGATCCGTCCGGATATTGGTATCTCAGTGGATGTGACTCCCGATCACTTCTATCCCTCCGACTTAAAAGGTTCCAATGCAGTGGGCGAAGGCGTAGGTGTGAAAATGGGAGACCCTTCCGCCATGTTAGATGAATATCTGGTGGATGAAATGCTCGCCTGCTGCGAGGAAAACAAGATCAAATATCAACGGGATGTTATGGACAGAGGTGGCACCGACGCCAGCAGCATCAACCGTTCCGGTTACGGTGTCAAGGTGGCTGGGATCTCCATCGTGGACCGTTTCCCACACAGCCAGAGTTCCATCATCTCCAAGCAAGACGTCAAGAATGCCATCGAGCTTCTGGACAAGTTCACACACAGAACCTTTACCTTTGAGGAGGAATAACCCTTTGCTTTACCTTATCTCTGTGGTAAAATAATACAGACATCGTTAGTTGCCGCTCGACACATTATATGAAGCATTTGACCTTAATTTTAGAAAAGGGAAGGAACACATGGCAAATAACAAAACATTATCTGAAAAGATATACCATGAGCTGTACAATGATATCATTCTGCAAAAGTTAGTATGCGGACAGAAATTGACTCTAAGCATGTTAAAAGAGCGTTTTTCTGTCAGTCATACCCCCATCAGAGAAGCGCTCACTCGGCTCTCCGCCAACGGACTGGTGACTTATTACTCTAACTGTGGCGTCAAAGTCAGCGAATTCTCCGATTCTGAGATCAGAGAAATATTTCAGTTTATGGGAGAATTGGATGCTTTATCTATACAGCTCTGCAAGAACACATTTACCCAGGTTCCACTGCTCTATGAGCTGGCCGAGAATCTGGAGTGGGGGCGGCAAGCCCTGGAAGAGCAGGATCTTCAGAAGTGGAAGGTTTCCTCCGAGGGTATTCATACTATCTTCTATAAATATGCCCAGAACCGTTATCTGGAAGAAGCTGCCCAAAAAGTCCGCGCCAGGGTAGAGTTGCTCTCATCTGTCTACTATAATTTAGACAAAGCCCAGAAGATACAGGACAATCATCAAGAGATCTACCTGGCGGTCAAAGACAACGACTTTGACAAAGCCACCGATCTCATGCGCATCCATTTACAGCACAGCATGATCTACGCTCTAAAAGGCTACAGCGAGTACGAGAAAAATCTCCAGTCCGCCACAAGCGCAAAGTCTATGTAAGCGCTTTCCCGCCTGCTGATTTCTCTGTAGCCCCCGGTTGCACACTATGACAGAGTCACTCTCGCAGTTAGATAGGTGACCCTGTCAAGTAGCCGTGTCTGTCAAACCCTAGTCCCTTCAGAGGCATTCACCCTTCCCCGCCCCCTATCTCCGGCGCCAAAAACCTTTTTGACCAAAATTTTAATTTTTTTTGAAAAAATGTGGAAATTTTCTTTTGACTATGCTATAATGCAAATATGCAGATGTAGTTCATTGGTAGAACACCAGCTTCCCAAGCTGGGGAGGCGGGTTCGATTCCCGTCATCTGCTTTGTAGAGACCAAGAAGGTTGAGATTTCAACGTTCTTGGTCTTTTTTAATGTCAACGATACTAAAGTGATACACTTGCAAGAAACAAAAACGGAAGAAACCCCTCAAGCCAAACCAGTTTCGAAATTACTCTATTTTATATTCCATTTAGAATACAAAAACAGAGAAGATTATTAACTGGAAACGCAAACAGTTCTCTTTCACATTCCCTCCGGAAACTCCAACTCATCCACAAAGACATCTTGAAAATCAGCCTTAGCTGCCAATTCCATAAATTCCACCTTCCGATAAATCTCACAGGCATGTTCAAACTCTCTCTGGCTGATCACCGCCAGTTTTGCCCCCTCGCCAGCCGCATTGCCCACTGGATGAATTCTATCCTTTAACTCTGCCGGAATCAGACCGATCCCACAGGCGCTGGACGAATCCATATAATTGCCGAAAGCCCCTGCGATCAGCACCTCCTGAATCTGGCCAGGGGAGATTCCCAGCTCCTTGCACATCAGGCTGATCCCGGCCGCCATCGCCCCCTTGGCCAATTGCACCTCCCGGATATCCTTCTGGGTCAGGTAGACCTGATCCGTCACATAGAACGCCTGCATCCCCTCAGCCATTCTCAGCCGCTCCCGGTTCGCCACGGCAAAACTCCCCTCCGCTTCCTCCGGCTTACACAGTCTCCCGGAGGGCTCCACCATGCCAGTCTCCAACAGCAGGCACACCAAATCCATCAGACCGGATCCACACAGCCCTAGAGGCTGCCCTTGTCCAATCACAGAATAATGAAGCGCTTCTCCTTCTCTGTGAAAATGATCGATGGCCCCCTTGGCCCCTCGCATACCACAGGAGATCTTCGCCCCCTCGAAGGCCGGCCCCGCCGCCGTGGAGCAGGCGATCATCCTCCTACGGTCCCCCAAGACCATCTCGCCGTTCGTTCCAATATCCAAGAGCAGAGTCATCTTCTCCCGATGGTCAAAATCCGCCGCCAACAAGCACCCCACCGTATCCGCCCCCACAAAACCTCCAATGTTAGGCAGAAAAAGTATCTCTCCCTCTGAGTAAATGTCAATCCCATACTCCCTGGCAGGCAGAATCAAAGCTTCCTTCTGGGCTGGTACATACGGCGCTCTCACCAGGGATTCTGGATTTAATCCGAGAAATAGATGGTGCATACAGGTATTTCCCACAAAGGCCACCTGACTGATATCCTCCCGGGCGATCCCCACCTGCCTTGCCAGATCACTCAACATGCCATTGACCGCCTTCACCACGGTGTCACTTAGAGTTTGCTGTCCCTGGGCGTTTTGCAATACATAATTACACCTGAGAATCACATCCGCCCCGAACTGTGTCTGGGGATTATAACGGCTGGTGTGGGCCAGCTCCCGGCCCGTGCCGCCATCCATCAGATAACCCACCAACGTGGTGGTACCGATATCAAAGGCTGCCAGATAGTGATTGTCCATCCCTTTTTTCTCTCTGGGGCTGGCTGGAACCGGCCGGAAAATCCCGTCTTCCAGGATCGCATACCCTTCCTCTCTGGCCTTTCTGTCCACAGTCAGGTCTTCTGCTATCCTGACCTCACAGGCCTTTTGCACTCCCGGATGAGCACCGTCTAAAATCTTCACCTTGCACTTTCCACAGGTTCCCATCCCTCCACAAGGCGCATCCGGGCTCAAGCCTGCTCGAATCTCGACGTCCAGCAGACTCATTCCCTCCTCCGCCTCCACGGACTTTTCCTCATTGACAAAGGTAATTACGTACTTTTTCTTTCCTCTCAATTTCTCTCCTCCCATCACTTTGTCTCCTCGCCTTCTTTATCAGCCACTATAATCCAATCCCCATACAACATCCCTGAACACACTCTCCCGACAAATTGAAATCTGCCACAGCTATCTGCATCTGCCCCGGCTCATAGGTGTAGAAATAAGCGTTTTTTCAAGATTCCAAAATCTTTTTGTGCTAAATCAGTTCCAAAATCACTCTCATTTTACCTTTTTGAACTGTATTTTTCAAGAAAATAGTGTTCTATCCCCCATGTGTCTCTCAGAGCAAAAATCCTCCACGCAAGATTCTCCGCCTGCAGCGGGTTGCTTTTACAGCATACCCCCTCTCTGTCGCAGTGCGACCCTCGCGGAGCGCGCATCATCACACGAAGTTGTATTATACGGTAGTTCGAAAAACCTTCCTATAACGCAAAAAGGTATTCTTCCGCCATTCTATGTCCGAAGAATACCCTTTTCTTTTTCTGTCAAGCTCTATCTTGTCTATTTCTTTTTCTTTGCAGAGGCAATCACAGCCTGAAGTACGATGAAGAAGCACAGCAGTGCGGAGAGCACGATACGTACCCACCAACTGGAGAGCTGTCCCTGGGTAGTGATCAAGCTGGAGATGCTTCCCTTAATCAGGACGCCGAAGAGTGTCCCCACCGGGGTTCCCACGCCGCCGCTTAACAAAGTACCGCCGATAACAGAGGCTGAGATGGCATCCATCTCAAGGCCCTTGGCCTGCTCCACAAAGCCAGCGCAACTGTTGAGACAGAAGAGAAAACTTCCGATCCCCACCAGTAAGCCATCCACCACATAGGCCAGGAACTTCGTCCTCTTCACATTCAAGCCCATCATCAGCGCACTCTGCTGATTTCCACCGATAGCATACAGCTTTCTTCCAAACTTGGAATATTTCATCATCACAGCCACAAGAATCAGGATAATCAGCGCGATGATCACAGTGGGATACACATAGGCCGGAATGAAGTTCCCCCTCCGGCTGAGCGTTCCGATGGGAAGATTAATCTTATATTTTGCCCATTTCAGGAAAGTCTCGTTGGTAATGGAAATCATATCGGTGCTGACAATCGCAGTCATACCCCGGCCAAAGAACATTCCCGCCAGAGTCACGATAAACGGCTGAATGTCCAGATAGGACACCAGATACCCCTGGACAATGCCAAAGAGTAACCCGATCACCAGAGCGGCCAGCAAGGCCACATAGGCGTTGGCCCCTTTATTCTCCATCAAGTCGGCGACCACCATACACACCAGAGCGACCACAGAACCCACAGAGATATCGATCCCGCCGGTGATCATCACGATGGTCAGCCCACAGGAGATTACAATTAACCCCGCATTGGAGATAAACAAATTCAAGAACATCTGAGGCTTAGCAAAACCTTTATCGGCAAAAATAATCATACCCGCGGCATACATGATCACAAACAATGCAATTGTGACCAGCAGAAGAAATCCACTGCTGCTGATTTTCTTCTTTCCGGTTGTCATCTTAACTGCTTTCATTATTTCTGACCTCCTTCCGCTGCAACGGCATTTCTCTTAGCCTTCCAATTGGCCACATATCCCTTAAATACCGGGCTTTGCAGAACCACAATGACAATGACCACGATGGCCTTGTACACAGGTAACTGGTCAGCCGACACATTCATAGCATAGAGAGTCGTCGTGAGTGCCTGGATGGTGTAAGCTCCGATCACCGACCCCATCAGGCTGAATTTTCCGCCGCCTAAGCTGTTACCGCCCAGGGCCACTGCCAAGATGGCGTCCATCTCCATATTCAATCCGATGTTGTTGGCATCTGCAGAATAGATTCTGCCCGAAGCTGTGATGCCCGCCACACCGGCCAGCACGCCGCAGATCACATAGACCATCAGCTTAATTTTATGGGAATTTAATCCCACCAGACGGGAAGCACTCCCGTTGATACCAACACTCTCCACATAGAGACCCAGTGCTGTGTATTTCAGCAACAATTGCACGATGATCACTGTGATGATGGCCAGAAAGATAGGCGTTGGGATCGGGCATTTGCCGATATAACCGCCGATCGCCTGATAAGTCTCCACACGCACGTAGGTGATCTGCCCCTTTGTGATCAACTGAGCGATACCACGGCCAGCCGTATAGAGAATCAATGTGGCAATCATCGGCTGAATGTTAAAGTAAGATACCAGCACGCCGTTGAAAGCGCCACAGACTGCCGTCACAACAAGCGCCGCAAGGATCGCGAAGATCAGAGGACTTGCAAAAGCGTTGACACTGACCTCCCCGCCTGAGAGAATCTGACAGCACACGGCGGCCGCCACCGCCATAATCGCCCCCACGCTGATGTCCTGTCCCCCAGAAGCTGCCGTCACAAGGGTCATACCTACCGCCAAGATAACCAGCTCAGACGCACGGTTAATAACGTCAATGATATACCCATATAGAACTCCATTGTTCATGGAAATCTGGAAAAATGATGGTGTCTTGATCACATTCACCAATAGAACCACAATCAGACACATAATCGGCATGAACAGACGGCTGCCTGTGATCTTTTTTACCATACTGTTATTCTTCTTTGCAGCATCACTCATGGCTCTCGTCACCTCCTGCAATTGTCTTCATAATCGATTCCTGACTCAGCTCGTCTTCGTTCAACTCGCCGACTTTCTTTCCATCTCTGAGAACAGCCATGCGAGAACAAGTCCTCAGCATCTCCTCCACCTCGGAAGAGATAAAAGTCACCGCCATACCCTGATCGGCCAAATCCAGAACCAACTTCTGTATCTCCGTCTTCGTCCCGATATCAATTCCCCTGGTAGGCTCATCTAAGATCAGATACTCAGGGTTAGTCAACAGCCATCTTCCCAGAATCACCTTCTGCTGATTACCGCCGGACAAGCTCTTGATGGGCGTCTCCCGGCTGGCTGTCTTGATCTGAAGCATCTCTATGTATTTGTCCGCCGCCTCTTCCATCTCTTTTCTACTCATCAAGTGGAACATGCCCCGTTTTGCCTGAAGGGCGATGATAATGTTCTCCCTCACGGATAGGTCTGCGATGATACCGTCTCTCTTGCGGTCCTCTGGCAGATACGCCATACCCAATTTCATGGCGTCCAGAGGTTTATTGATCTTGACTTCTTTTCCATTGACTTTCAAGACTCCGGTATCCGGCTTGTCTGCACCGTAGATCGCCCGGACTGTCTCGGATCTTCCTGATCCCAGCAGGCCGCTCAGTCCAATCACTTCCCCTTTATGGATCTGCAAGTTAAAGGGACGGATCGTTCCCCTATGTCCCAGGCCTACGGCCTCAATCACCGGCGTCTCCCCGGAGAAGTCTTTCTTACCATGGCTGCTCTTGATATCTGCCAAATCGTCAAAGTCTTTTCCCATCATCCTGGCAACCAACTCCACTCTTGGCAACTCGCTGGTCTTATACTCGCCCACCAGCTCCCCATTTCTGAGAACCGTTATCCGGTCACAGACTGCATAGACCTGCTCCAGAAAATGGGTGACAAATATAATTCCAACCCCCTGATCTCTCAGCCGGCGCATCAGCACAAACAGCTTCTCCACCTCATCGTCGTCCAGAGAAGAAGTAGGTTCGTCCAGTATCAACACCTTACATTCCATCCCCACCGCTCTGGCGATGGCGATCATCTGCTGAATGGCAATGGAGCACTCTTCTAACATCTTTGTGGGCGCCACGTCGATGTCCAACTCTTTTAGCAATTCCGAAGATCTGCGGTTCATAGTTTTCCAGTCGATCATTCCCAGTTTTCTGGGCTCCCGTCCGATAAACAGATTCTCCGCCACAGTCAGATTTGGACACAGGTTTACTTCCTGATACACGGTACTAATTCCATGATTTTGGGCGTCCTGAGGAGAATGATTGATGATGGACGTTCCTTCCATCTCGATCTTTCCCTCCTCAAAAGCGTGTACCCCAGTCAATACCTTGATCAAAGTAGACTTACCGGCTCCATTCTCCCCCATCAACGCATGAATCTCACTCTGGCGCAGAGTAAAGTCCACATTTTGCAGCGCCTTTACCCCCGGGAATGTCTTATAGATTCCTGTCATTTGTAGAACAACTTTATTTTCCATTCCTGTTCACCTCTTCCTTGTCTCCACCTCAAGCGGCTGCTTGCCTAGGTTCCCCTGCGAGGCAGCCCTTTGGGGCATAGAAAGAGCGTGGTCGAACGCTCCGGCCCTATCCCAGATTTTCGTCCACGCTCCGGATTTTGCTTTATGTCACTCTATCTTTTTCTTCTCACAAATTAGTACGCACGTGAGTCAATGATATCCTGAGTAATCGGGGTAACTTCATAATCTTTGTCATCCACCTTGACGCTGGTGACCGTATCGTCTGTGGCGAACATTGTCTCATCCACGTAGGTCAGTTTCTCGATCTCTTCCCCGGCCTCCAATTTCTCAATCAGCTCCTGTACACGAGGTCCATGCAGAGGATTACACTCTGTATCCAGAGCGATCTTCCCATCCAAAGTGTCCTTCAGGCCTGCGCTGGTGGTGTCAAAGGACATAACCATAATCTCGCCCTCTTTGGTCCCGATCGTCTTACCTGCTGCTGTGATAGCATCGATTGCGCCGAAAGCTTCGTTGTCATTCTCACAATATACCACATCCACATCATCGCCGTGTTGTTTCAGGATAGACTCCATAACCTCCTGGCCTTTGGCCTGGGTGAACTCTCCACTCTGTTGTGCCAGCAAGTTCCAATTGTCATGAGCCTCGATTCCCTCTTCCAGACCTTCTGTACGTCCGATCTGCGCAGAAGCTCCGATGGTACCCTGAATATCCACGATGTTGATCTCTTCCTCTCCACGTCCTGACGCTTCCAGGAATGCATCCAGCCAAGCCACTGCCTTCTGGCCTTCCAGTTTGAAGTTTGATCCAACCCAGCCGGTGAACAGACTGTCGTCAGAGACCTCAACCATACGGTCCACAATAATCACCGGGATGTCGTTGTCTTTCGCTTCCTGAAGCACGGTATCCCAGCCTGTCTCAGTAACCGGTGCCAGCACAATGTAGTCAACCTCCTGCTGGATGAAGTTACGGATTGCCGTGATCTGATTCTCCTGTTTCTGCTGTGCATCGTCGAAAATCAACTTATATCCATTCTCCTCACTGAAGGTGGATTTCATGGAGTCCGTGTTTGCCGTACGCCAGTCAGACTCTGCGCCTACCTGTGAGAAGCCGACGGTAATCAGGTCATTGGAATCTCCAGCCTCTGCAGAACCCCCGTCCTTTGCAGCCTCTTTCTCCGCTGAGCCCGCTGTAGCGCAAGCTCCCATTCCCAACACCATCGTCAGCGCCAATAAGGATGCAATCACTTTTCTTTTCATTTTCTTTCCTCCCGATTCGAAATTCTCTATTTCGTATTTGTTGATATCATTATAAAAAAACGCCGCGGTTCTTTCCATAGAATATTTTTTAGAAAAAATTCATTTTTTTACTGGACGAAATTGCTCACCAGGAGAAAAAAGTTGATTTTTTTACACAAGGTTAAATTTTTTTAGATAAATGAACCTCCACCACGGTTTCCTCATTCTCAGAGGAGCGAATCTGGAGCCCATATCCATTTCCACAGTATAGTCTCACTCGCTCATGGACCGTGACCAATCCAAATCCCACATTCTCCTCTCTCCCCATCTGATCCTTCAACTCTTGTAGCTTCTCCTGGGCGATTCCCTTTCCATTGTCCGAGACTTTCAGAAGAATCTCATTGTTCTTCTCCATCCCCTCCACCAGAATTCGCCCTTTTCTCCGGGTATTCTTGATCCCATGATACAGAGCGTTCTCCACCAACGGTTGCAAAGTCAGTTTGGGCACCCTAACATCCAAGATCTCCTCAGGAATCCGAATCTCAAAGTCCATGATGTCTTGGTACCGCACTTGCTGAATTTCCAGATAACTCTGGGTGTGCAAAATTTCCTCCTGCAGTGTGATGATATCGTTTCCCTTTGACAGAGATGTCCGAAAGAACGTAGAGAGCTTATCCACCAGCTCAATGGCCCCCGCCTTGTCTCCTGACTCGATCATCCACACAATCGTATCCAGCGTGTTGTACAAAAAATGAGGATTTACCTGAGCTTGGAGCAATTGCAACTCTGTCAGGCGCTTCTCCTCCTGCTCTTTAATTTCCTTTTTTAGCAATTCCTGGATCCGGTCCGCCATCTTCAAAATCCCGGCATTTAACACCTCGATCTCTTGGTCATGGGTCTCCACCGATGAGATCTGAAAGTTCCCCTTCCCCACAGCCTGGACGTTCTGACACATTTTGCTGATAGGTTTCGAGATATCGTCGGTAAACCGAAATCCTCTCTTTAGCAAAAACCAGCAGAGCACAGGAATCAAGATCCCCACTGCCAAAATAAAAAGTTGCATATTCCGGATCAAGTCCTGCTCGATACTCGCCAGATTTCCCGCCTCATAGTAGATATATTTCTCGATCTCATCCTGAATCAGTCCGGTCAGAATCCGAATATTATTCTCCATCTGCATCTGCCTGCTGTCATACTCCTGCGTGGATGCAAGTACCTCCATCTTCTCCTCCAGGTTGGCGCAGTAGGACAATAAATTATTCAGGGCCTCCTTGCTCTCCTGACGGCTAGTGGTCTCCTGAAGCGCCCTGCCCAGAGAGATCACTTTCTCCACCTGATCTGTGGGCAATGTCCTCTGCAGATCGCTTCCTATGCTGTAATAATACATCTCCAGATCCAACTGATCTTTGAAGTTCAAGCTCAATTCGCTGCTCACAGAGATGTTATGGGCCAACTGATCGTACTTCAGAGCAAAGTATCCCAAAGTGGAGAGCAAGAAAAGAACTAGGATCAACATAGGTATGGCCAGTCCTAACAACAATCCTCTCAATTTGCTATTCAAGGTAATTCTCTTTTTTTCATTTTTTTTTCCGTCTCTACCCATCTACTCGCATCTTCTCCTCGCCGCTTAACCTTCCTCTTTCTTCTGTTTCCTGTAATCGCTGGGGGTACAGCCGCAAGTCTTTTTAAACAAAAAGCTAAAATAATGCGAATCCTGATACCCCACCGACGCCGCGATCTCACTGGAGCGTTTATTGGTACAGCGCAGCAACTCCTTGGCCCGATCCATCCTCACCGAGGTCAAATATTCCACAAAAGTCCGCCCCGTCTCCTGACTGAACACACTGCTGAAATAGCTGGGACTGATATTGACATAGGAGGCCAAAACATTCAGAGAGATGTCCTCATCTTGATAGTGCTCCAGGATATACGCAACGGCATTTTGAATCAAATCTCTGTATTTCTTTTGGGCGCAGTTGTCCCTCAGATCCATGGCCTCAGAGAAAAACGCCTCCAGGTACTCTTTTCCCTCCCCGATCGTATGTATGTGATTGACAATCCGTGTCACCTGCCGGTATCGCTCCGGGAGTTCCTGTACTCCCACCTCGATCTCCTTTAAAAATGCCAGCACGCAAAGATAAATATCCATCATCACATATTGTCGAAATAGCAGGGAGCTGTAGCTCTCCTCACCGATATTGTTAAAATACTCCTCCACAAAATGATGAATCTCTCCTTTTGTCCCCTCTTTTAGAAAACGCTCGATCTTTCTGCGGTCGATAGCCGAGGTATCCAAATCCTGAATACTGACCTCCATCTCTCCCACCTGAATCTGCTCTCCCACTTCCGAACTGTAGACTATCTTTTTCTCTGTCGTGAAAAAGCGGGTGGAAAAAGCCTTATTCGCCTCTTGATAGGAACGCCCCAGGTCTCTCAGACGTTGAACCGTCTCCCCCACTCCCCCGAAATAGTAAAGATTACGGTGGGAATCCATCACAGAGACGATCGCCTCCACAATCTGCTCTATTTTACCGTCTATCTTCTGACGACTCTCCCCTTTCACCAGATAAATCCAGGTATTCTCTGTCCACTCGATGGTCATACAATCTTGCCGCTCCACAAGATCCCGAATCTTCGCCTCAGTCTCGTTCAATTCTTGAGAATACTGGCGGTAATTGCCCAGTGGCGTGCTCAGGGTAAACACCAGAACTGCCAGATAGGAAGCCGCGAAATCTAAGTTCAATTTCTCTCCTTGTTCCACAATCTCCCGGACAGACAGCTCACTGTACAGCAGTTTCGAGAACAGCTTTCGTCTCTCCAAGTTCAGATCTTTCCTCATTTCCTTTTGGTACTGTTCCAGCATCCATTTATTTTCCCGGTCTTTCTCGATCACCTCCGCTACTCGGTGGATGGCCTCCATCAATTTTGCAGCGTTGATCGGTTTGAGTAGATAATCCGTCACCCCAATGCTGATGGCCTCCTTCGCGTACTCGAATTCATTGTAACCGCTGAGAAAGATCACCTTCGTCTCCGGCAATTTCTCCCGAACCAGCCTACTCAGCTCGATTCCGTCCATAAAGGGCATCCGGATGTCTGTGATCAAGATATCCGGCTTTTTCTCCATGATCATGGGATAAGCCAGTTCCCCGTCGCTGGCCTCCCCCACAAAAGAAAACCCCTCTTCCTCCCAGGGCATCTTCTTAATCCCCTCCCGGATCAACAGTTCATCCTCCACAAGAAAAACTTTTAACATCCTCTCCCACCTCTACCTCTCTGTTCTATCTCATATTCTCTCCCGACACAACTCCCCTACATCCCTCAATCGTCAACATCTTATACCCATATTTTACAATAACACCCTCACAATGACAAGAACCAAGCAAGTCATCCATCTTAGGCGCTCTCATTTTCTCAATTATCACAAGCTTCACCAGCCATCCAGCACCGACGCTCCCCCTCGGTAACTTCTCTCCAGATGCCATGTGCTATCTCTTATAAAATGTCAAAAGCCACTGTGCATTTTCCATCTATCTTCCGGAAAATGTACAATGGCTTACTCAAGAAATCACCTATTATTAACTTAAGAATCGCCAGTCACGACAAATACCGATTCTGGCGATTCTCTGCTTTTATATCTACTTTTTTAGACGATTTTTGATTTCACTCCCAAAGCCCGTCGCTTCTATTTCTGCCCGTAATAAGCGTTGGCTCCATGCTTACGGAAATAGTGCTTATCCTGGATACTCTGTGGGGCCGGTGCAATCCCTGGCGCCAGCATCTCCGTTCTGGCAGCCATCTTCGCCACTTCCTCCAGAACCACCGCGTGGTAGACTGCCTGCTTTCCATCTTTTCCCCAGGTAAAAGGTCCATGGTTTGTGCACAGAACCCCTGGAGCCGCCTCATAGTCCCGATCCTTGAACGCCTCACAGATGATTACCCCTGTGTTCTTCTCATATGCGCTGTCGATCTCTTCTTTGGTCAACGTTCTGGCGCAGGGAATATCCCCATAGAAATAGTCTGCATGTGTGGTTCCATAGCAAGGAATAGACCGTCCAGCCTGTGCCCAGCTTGTAGCCCAGGGAGAGTGAGTGTGCACGATTCCTCCGATCTTAGGAAACGCTTTGTACAACACCGCGTGGGTCTCGGTGTCAGAGGACGGACGGTAATTGCCTTCTATCACATTGCCCTCCAGATCCACAACCACCATATCCTCCGGCTTCATCTCTTCGTACTCCACGCCGCTGGGTTTGATGACAAAGTATCCGCTCTCCCGGTCAATCTCACTGACGTTTCCCCAGGTAAAGGTCACCAGATTGTGTTTCGGAAGTTGCATGTTTGCCTCATATACTTCTTTTTTCAACTGTTCTAACATATTCTTCCACCTCGTTTTATTCTATCTGCCTGCTATGTCCAATCACCAAATCTTTGAATCCACTGCTGCCTGCTCAATGGAAAGGCCCGCCTTGTAGCGCTGAATAAATGTGTCAAATCCTTCCACATCCTTTGCGTCCGGCGCGATCTCGCTGCCTTCCTCTCCGCCGAACACTTGCTGATTCAGGTACTCATCCAGGCTCTCGCCCTCTTTTTTATTTGCCATGTAGGAAGCCAGGATTGCAATCCCCCAAGCGCCGCCTTCCCCAGCGGTGTTCATCACCGACACAGGGACATCCATAGCCGCCGCCATGATCTTTTGTCCCACGTCCTTCGTCTTGAACAAACCACCGTGTCCCAGCATTTTATCCAGCTTCACGCCTTCCTCCCGGAACAGGATATCTAAGCCAATCTTCAACGCCCCAAGGGAAGTAAACAAATGCGTCCTCATAAAATTCGCCAGCGTAAACGCACTGTCCGCAGACCTTACAAAAAGCGGCCGTCCTTCCTCAAAGCCTGTGATATGCTCTCCCGAGAAATAATTATAGGACAACAATCCACCGCCGTCAGCCTCGCCTTCCAACGCCTTATTGTACAGGACAGAGTACAGGCGGTCTTTGTCTGCCTTCAATCCCATGGCCTCCGCAAATTCTCCGAACAGGTTCACCCAAGCGTTCAAATCTGACGTACAGTTCTGGCAATGCACCATAGCCACAAGATTCCCTGTTGGAGTGGTCACCAAGTCCAGCTCCGGATGTACTTTTGACAACTCCTTCTCCAACACTACCATGGCGAACACTGAGGTTCCCGCTGAGACATTTCCAGTGCGGACAGCCACACTGTTGGTCGCCGCCATCCCTGTGCCTGCGTCCCCTTCCGGCGGACACAACGGCACGCCTGGCTTCAGATCTCCGGAGGGATCCAGCAACTTAGCGCCCTTCTCTGTGAGCACGCCCGCATCTTCACCGGCCACCAAGACCGTCGGCATAATATCAGCCAAGTTCCAGGGATACTGTTGATCTGCCACCAGCTCGTCGAATTGCTGAATCATTCTCTTATGGAAGCTTTTCTCCTCGATATCGATGGGGAACATTCCCGACGCATCCCCCACGCCGATGACTTTCTCCCCGGTCAATTGCCAATGTACGTAGCCTGCCAAGGTGGTAAAAAACGCCACCTGAGGCACATGCGCCTCACCGTTTAATATGGCTTGATACAGATGGGCAATGCTCCATCTCTGAGGAATCTGATACTGGAATACCTCCGTCAACCTCTCGGCAGCCTTTCCGGTAATATTATTCCTCCAGGTCCGAAAAGGAACCAGCAGTTGATCCTCTGCGTCAAAGGCCATATACCCGTGCATCATTGCACTAAATCCGATAGCTTTTAAACTTCTCAGAACAACCCCATACTGCCTCTGCACATCTTCTTTTAGCTTCTGATAGCTGTCCTGTAACCCTTTCCACACATCCTCAAGATGGTAAGTCCAGATACCGTCCTCATAATGGTTCTCCCAGTCATGGGCTCCTGCGGCGATGGGAACATTCTCCTCATTGACCAGAACTGCCTTAATCCTCGTGGAACCAAACTCAATCCCTAACACTGCATTTCCATTTTCGAGTACTTCTCTCGTCTTATTAACGTCTACTCCCATGGCTCTCTCTCCGTTTCTACTTAACGATAAGCAATCGCATTCCATCTCAGTTCATTCTTAAAGTTCCGGATAGTAGTATCTTTGTCGATATACACTGCCTCAATTCCCATAGCTGCTGCCCAATCTCCCATCTGCTCTGAGGTCAAGTCGTAGGAGAATGCAGTGTGGTGTGCGCCGCCTGCCAGAATCCAGGCCTCAGCTCCAGTGGCCAGATTTGGCTCCGGTGTCCAGAATGTGGTGGCAACAGGGAGCTTCGGCATAGGCTTCTCTGCTTTTTTGCACTCCACGTCATTGATGATCAACCGGAAACGATTGCCCATATCGATCAGAGAGGTTGCCACACCGTGTCCCTCTTTACAGGTATACACCAGACGTGCGGGATCTTCTCTGTCTCCCATGGTCAGTGGGCACACCTTAATAGAAATCGGTCCCTCAGCCACTGTGGGGCATACTTCCAACATATGGGACTGAAGAATCCCCTCTTTGCCTGGAACCAAGTTATATGTATAGTCCTCAAAGAAAGAAGTTCCCTTTGCATTCGGCGTGTTGGCAGCCATAATCTTCATCAGACGCACCATGGCAGCCGTCTTCCAGTCTCCCTCTGCGCCGAAGCCATATCCTTTCTCCATCAGACGCTGAATGGCCAGTCCAGGAAGCTGTTTCAGAGAACCTAAATCGCCGAAATGAGTGACGATTGCCTGATAATTCTTCTCGGTCAGGAAACGCTCAAATCCAATCTCAATCCCAGCCTGCACAGCCACATGATCACGGAACTCTTTGGGATCTCTGCCCTCCAGAAGAATTTCATACTTATCATAGTACTCCTCTACCAGCGCTTCGATCTCCCCAGCTTTCACGTCCTGTACGTACTCTGCGATCTCATTGACCGGATAAGCGTCCACTTCCCAGCCAAATTTAATCTGTGCTTCCACCTTATCGCCTTCGGTGACAGCCACGTTTCTCATGTTGTCGGCAACTCTGGCCACACGGATATGGCTGCTCTCCATGATACCGATGGCTGTACGCATCCAAGCCGCCAGTCTCTTCTGCACCTGCTCGTCTGCCCAATATCCCACGATAATCTTTCTCTCAATCCCCATCCTTGTGACGATATGGCCATACTCACGGTCTCCATGGGCAGACTGGTTCTCATTCATGAAGTCCATGTCGATGGTATCATAAGGGATCTCCTGATTAAACTGTGTGTGCAGGTGACACAGTGGTTTGCGGAACTCCTGCAGTCCCAAAATCCAAGACTTCGCCGGGGAGAAAGTGTGCATCCAGGTAATCACTCCGGCACAGTTCTCATCCGCGTTCGCCTCGTTGAAAGTCCTACGAATCACTTCATTGGTAATCATCGTCGGTTTCCAAACCACCTCATAGGGCAAGACGCCGGAAGCATTCAGTTTCTCCACAATAATCTTGGAGTGTTCTGCCACCTTTCTCAGGCATTCTTCCCCGTATAAATCCTGGGAACCTGTGCAAAGCCAGAATTTATACCTATTGGAATCTCCTAACAAAGCATTGCCTTTTCCTGTCTGCATAGTAATAATCCTCCTTTTATTTTAATCATTATTTTTTTTCTCATCTCTGGATCTACAAGAATCACGGATAATCAGCTTTGGCTCAATCAGGCAAGTCACCTGGCTGTTCTCCGGCGAGACGCCCTGGATCTTCTCCAACAAGTACTCTGCCGCCATCTCCCCCAGCTTTTCCTGGGGATGATCAATGGTTGTCAGGCCGATCTCGCCCCACTGGGCAAAATGTGAGTTGTCGTATCCTGTCACAGAAACATCCTGTGGAATCCCGAGTCCTTCTGCCCTGAGCGCCTGGATCACCTGTATGGCGATCTGGTCATTATAGCATACAATCCCATCCACCGGAATCTTCTTTCTCAACATATTTCCAATCACCACCGCCGGTTTATTCTTCCGGTCCTCTGTGTGGTACCAGATCACCATATCCGGATCATAACACATCCCGGCCTCCTGAAGCGCCCGCACATAACCTTTGTGCCGCTCTCTTCCCTGGCTGTCGTCAGCCTTAAATACCCCTGCGATATGCCTGTGTCCCAGACTTGCCAGATACTTTGTAACCAGATATCCTCCCTGGCAATCGTCCATCAAGATATGAGGTTTCTCCTCCAATTGCTCATACAGTCCCTGGATAAACACATAGGGAATTTGATACTCATCCAGCTTCTGATACAAGTGTATATGTCTGCAAAACAACTGACTCTTGCTGGGTTCTATGATCAACCCGTCGATGTCCTTCTCCAGAAGCTCCTCCAACTGTTGCGCTTCCTTCTGTCTGCTATTTCCTGTGTTCTTTAGAATGATACTGTAGCCATTCTGGGAGAGAACCTTATCGATTCCCTGAATCAATCTGGGGAATATATAATCTGAGAGATATGTGGTGACAACCGCAATATTTTTCGATCGTTTCATATGCCCCATACGCTCAGAACAAAATGTCCCCCGCCCGTGTTGCGCTTCCACATACCCGTCATTCTCCAGAATTCTCAACGCCTTGCGCACAGTGTGGCGGCTAATTCCATACTCTCTGGACAGTTCATTTTCTGATGGAAGTTTCCCCCCAGGCTTAATCTCACCGGACAAAATCTGTTGTCTCAGACGATCCATCACTTGAAAATATTTGGTCGTTCCATTCTCCGTCGCCATATATCTTCCTCCTGGTAATTATCATATAACTTGTATGCTCATACATACAAGTTGTTTTTTAGCCTTATCAGGGAAGTCTCTCACTCCTGAATTAAGAGTAAAACTCACCCGTTTTGACAGGAATACAAGCTCCAGCCAAGACGCCACGAGAATAACCATAAGGTTATAAACAAGCGGCGAGACGGATTGAAACATCCGCTTTGACAGAACGATTATCCCTCTGAGAACACTCATCTTTTCCGAAATGCCCGGACAATCACTCCCACAATCGCAAGAACGATAACCACCGGTATCAACGCACTCACGATCGTAACCAGGAGAAACAGAGCTGCCGCCGCAATCAAAATAACACCCAACTTCCCATACCAGGTGGTCAGGTCCAATTTCTTTACCTTCCCATGTTCTTCCTCCATAAATTCCTCGTCCCCGTGGACAAAGGTCTCCCCTGAATTAGACGTCTCCCAGGCGTCAGAGTCAATCAAAGTCTTGGCAATCAGCCAAGGATCCCCCAGCATGCCCATGACCTCCGTCTCACTCTTACCTGTCGTCACTTCCTTGTCTATATATTCTCTATAATATTCCACATGTCTGCGAATCTGATTTTCAGAGAGTTGTCCCCTCAAATGCCTCTCCAGACCTTCTAAGAATTCCTGTTTTGTCATATTTCTCTCTCCTCTTACGCCATCTGCAACCGCTCCCCATCTAGCCAATATATTTCAAAGCGGATATTTGCAATCCACTTCGCTACCTGCTCATAACCTTATGGCCACTCTCGTGGCGTCTTGGCAGGAACTTGTACGCCTTCCAAAACAGGCAAGTCCTACTCCCGCTTAGGAAACGTGAGACTTCCCTGATAAGGTCAAAAGACTGCCGCGGATATAAAGATATAAGACAGTATACAAAACTTTAACAAGTATTGACAAGGCATTTTATCTTTTCTTAATAATTAACTCTCTATTTTTATACAATTTAGACACTAAATCAGTAAAAGTAACTTAATGCGCATGTCAAAACGGTTGTTCACAATCCGCTTTTCCACTTGCCCATAACCTTATGGCACCCCTGTGACATTTTGACAAGAACTTGTACCCCCTCCAAAACAGGCAAGTCTCACTCCCACTTGAGGAACGGAAGGCTTTCCTGATGAGATTAAATATCTTTTGTTTCATATTATTATGTTTCTCGTTTTTGTGAAAACTGACAAAACAAGTCCTCTATCTCCACAAAAGTTTGATAATTTTTTGACTTTCTCCTTGACATTTCTATACAAAAGTGCTAAGATAAATCCATCGAAAGGATTTCTATATAACAGAAATCCCCAAAATCAAAAGGTTTCCAATTTACTGACGGATAATTGTGGAGTGTACCACAGGGGAATTGGAGATCTGTAGAGCCGACCGTCTGGGCGACATTTGATCCTTTCAAATGCCGCTCTTTTTTATTCACAGGAAAGACGCTGCTGAACATATGAAAACGCACTCCTTTCCTATGAAGCAAAAGACGCTCCGCGAGGATCGCACTACGACAAAAAAGAGTATGCTGCAAAAGCAACCCGTCGTAGGCAAAGAATCTTGCGGCGCAAGATTCTTTGTTCTGTCTCAGAAGACTTGGGCAAAATCACGTTGGCTACTACCGCGATAGCAACCCACGGGAGGTCAAGAAAGGAGATCACATTATGGGATTCAAATCAGACATTGAGATTGCACAGGAGTGTACCATGGAGCCGA
>JBKXQO010000034.1:0-20335 GCA_047014865.1 Blautia sp.
CAACGGAAAATCCAGTTATAATAGAGATGCTATTGAGATGGGCGGCGATTGAATATCTGAGAGTGGAGCGGGCTTTGAAAGTCTGGGAGATACTGCTTGCTTCGGGAGAAGCAAGCAGATTTTATATATCTGGGCGTATGAGGATGGGAAAAGACCGGCACAAGAGCAGATGGGGGCTGCCTGTATAAAGAACACAGGAGGATGTAAAATGAAAAAACTGGTAGTAGCAAAAAAAGATGCGTGTATGGCATGTAAAGAGTGTGAGATTGCCTGTTCGGAGGCTTTCTACAAAGAGTTTGACGACACGAAATCATGTATTCAGATTGGCGTTAAGAAGGATGGCGTGACTCCGAAGCCAGCGGTATGCGTACAATGTGGCAAATGTGCGAAAGCCTGTCCAGAGGAGGCCATCACTCAGAATGCAAAAGGTGTGTACATCATCAATAAGAAAAAATGCGTGGGTTGTGGCAAGTGTGTGGAGGCCTGTCCATTTGGCCTTGTGGTGAAGGCTGAGGACAAGGAGTATGCAAGCAAGTGCATTGCCTGCGGTATCTGTGCAAAAGCCTGTCCAATGGAAGTTCTGGAGATCAAAGAGGCTTAGGAACTTCCGTTGCCAGATTCTCTACATAAGAAAAATTGAAAAGACGAGGGCCATGAAATCATCAAAGATGGTAGAAGGGCCCTCTTTTTCGTGTGATAGTGCGCACTCACACGAAGATGAAGGGCGCCGCAGGAGACTCCGAGGAGACGAAATAGAGGTTGTGGCAAATGGGGAAAGTACCCATCTGCCACAACCTCTGCGGTCTGTGCGTCAGTCTTCCGGGGAGTTATCTGTTTCCTGGGGAGGGGCCGCTTCCTCTGGCGCGTCGTTTAACATCTCCTCGGCCTCCTGAAATTCCTTGTCCAACTCCTCCACGAAGGCCTCCTCCTCGGCACTCTGGACGTCCTTTACCCTGGAGGCGGTATCCTTGGCGATTTCTTTTACTTTTGCGGCGGTGTCCTTGGCGATTTCCTTCATCTCGTCGGCCGCTTCTGACGCGATTTTGATATACTGTTTCCGGACAGAAGACTGTTCCTGTGACTCAGGCGCCTCCTCCCAGAGATCGTCTTCATCCTCGAAGAGATCTTCAAAGTCCGATGCAAATTCCCGCCCTTTTTCCTCACGGGATTTTTTCGTATAATAGACAGCAGCACCTGCAGCGGCACTAACCGCAGCCAGACCAATTAATTTACCAAGTTTCGACATGGTAACAGTCTCCTTTCTGACCCTGAAGTATTGATTACATGTAAACAAATGATAGTGCTATTGTAATACTTTTGTCGGTAAAAGAAAAGGGGTAGTTTTTGAAAAGGCTGCTGATTTTATGAAATTCTGAGACAGAAAAAGAAAATGGCTTGCAGGGCAGTGGAGGAGAGGCTATAATAATACATGCGAAAAACGTCGAAGAATGTGACGACAGGGCTTCGACGTGTCTAAATCGAAAAATTGTGGAGAATACTATGCGGAAAGTTATTTTGGCTTCTTCGTCTCCCAGGAGGAAGGAGCTGTTGGAGAGGGCAGGAGTAGAATTTCAAGTGATCCCCAGCCAGGCCAAGGAAGAGATCGTGGGAACAGATCCGGCCCAGATTGTGGAGGATTTATCCTGGCAAAAGGCGTCCAGTGTGGCCGCCCAAGTGGATCAAAACGCGATTGTCATCGGGTCGGATACCTTGGTGTCGTATGAGGGCCGGATTCTCGGAAAACCGACGGACCAGGAGGAGGCTGTGGCTGTGCTGAGAATGCTGCAGGGGAAGACCCACCAGGTCTATACTGGTGTGACGGTCATCGTGCGGGATGAACAAGAAGAGATCACAAAGACGTTCTCTAAGAGGACGGATGTGACGTTTTATCCGGTGGAGGAGAGAGATATCCGCCGATATGTGGCGACAAAAGACCCGATGGATAAGGCGGGGAGTTATGATATCCGCGGCGATTTCTCGGTCTATATTCAGGAGATCTGCGGGGATTACAACACAGTAGTAGGGCTCCCGGTCAGCGCGCTGTTCTGGGAGATGCGGCAGCTAGGGATTGATCTGAGAGAAGAGGGTAAGGAAAGATGAGATATCAGGCGTTTATTTTTGATTTGGACGGAACACTGGCCGATACGGTGGAAGCCATCGCCTATGTGGCCAACACGGTTCTGGGAAAGTTCGGATATGCGCCCTTGCCCACGGAGAAATTTTACCGCTACTGTGGAGAGGGCGGAAGGAAATTGATGGCCCGCTGTCTGAGGGACTGTGGGGATGTGGAACTGAGACACCTGGACGAGGGCGAACGGTTGTATATCCAGGTGTTTGCGGAGAATCCATTGTACCGTGTGACTCCCTACGAGGGGATGGTGGAGACGCTGAGGACCCTGAAAGAAAGAGGGACATATCTGGCCGTCTGTACGAACAAACCTCACCAGGCAGCCGTGGAGACGGTGGAGGGAATCTTTGGAAAAGACCTCTTTGACGGTGTTCAAGGGCAGTGTGAGGCCGTCCGCAGAAAGCCGGCGCCAGACGGACCTCTGGCCATGGCGAGACTTTTTAAGGTGAGACCAGAGGACTGCGTCTATGTGGGGGATACCTGGACGGATATGCAGACAGGGAAGGCCGCGGGCATGTACACGGTGGGTGTGCTCTGGGGATTTCGGGACCGGAGAGAGTTGGAGGAGAATCATGCAGACCAGATTATCTCCAGTCCGGAGGAACTGTTAGATATCAGATAGAAGGGGACTTGCGCCCTGATGGGCGTCGGGAGAGCCTCATATGGTAAAGGAGAACGAGATGATTAAAATGGTGGCCAGCGACTTGGACGGTACGTTGCTCCGGGACGGGGCGCAGAAATTGAATGAGGAACTCTTTGTGCTGATCCGCAGGCTTCGGGAACTTGGGGTTTTGTTTGTGGCGGCCAGCGGCCGGCAATTTCCGATTATGAGGAGAATGTTCGAGCCTGTGAGAGATGAGATCGGCTATATTTGTGAAAATGGCGCATTGGCCTATCTGGACGGCAGATTTCTCTACAAAGACACGCTTCCCCCTGATCTCACCCGGGAAATCACCCAGGCGATCTGGGAGAAGGACGGGGCGGAGATGACGATGTCAGGAGTGCACACTTATTACGTGTGTCCGAAGACAGAAAAGTTCCGGTGGCTGATTCGGGATTATCTGAAGATGACCTATGAAGAGGTGAAGGATTTCACATATTTACCGGAACCTTTGGTGAAAATTGCTGTGTACGAGAAGCAGGGAATTGACCAAAGTTATGAATACTGGAGGAAACGTTTTTCTGACCGTTGTATTGTGGTGACTTCCGGATTTGACTGGATGGATTTTGTACCTTTGGGAACCAACAAGGGAAAGGGCATCCGGCTTTTGCAAAAGAAGTTAAAGATCAAACCAGAGGAATGTATGGCCTTTGGCGATGAATATAATGATATAGAGATGCTCCAAGCAGTGGGAGAGAGCTATGGAATGGACACAGCCAGAGAGGGCGTCAAGAGGGTCAGCCGGCATATCACCTCCAATGTGGAAGAGGAGTTAAGAAGATTAATCCAAGAGATTGAGAAGGAGAGATAAGATGGGTGAGTACACAGAGGAATGTTTGAATACTTTTTTGAAAAATCAGAGTCAATTGTATGACGAGCCTGTGGCCGACAGTTTGGAGGAGGCAGAGGCATTTCTGGAGGACTGTATGGCCGTGGTGGTGAATTCTCTGGACGAAGTTCGGCAATACTTAGAGGAGAGTGGCGCCGATGTGGGAGAGATGTCAGACCGGGATTTGGAGGAGGCCAGTGAAGTCTTCCCTCTCCCGAATGGCGCATATTTAATTGTAGAAGGATAAAAAAATGAAAATAAGCCAAATTGTTGAAGATCAAAGGGCGTTCTTCCGGACAGGAGAGACTCTGCCGTACTCCTTTCGGGATAAACAGCTTCAGAGACTCTATGAGGCGATATCTGCCCGGGAGAAAGCGATTCTTAAAGCATTGCACCGGGATCTTAACAAGTCTGATCAGGAGGCCTATATGACGGAGATCGGCTTGGTTCTGGCAGAGATCACTCATATGAGGAGACATCTGAGAAGTTGGATGAAAGTACAGGTGGAGGAGGCGCCGGCGGCGCAGTTCCCGGCCAAGACATACCAGATCAAGGAGCCTTATGGAGTGGTGTTGGTGATGGCGCCGTGGAATTATCCGTTTCTGTTGGCGATGCAGCCGGTAGTGGGAGCCATTGCGGCGGGAAATTGCTGCGTGGTCAAACCGGCGGCGGCTTCAGAGGCCACGACGGCGTTAATCCGGGAAATGGTTCGGGAAATCTTTTCACCGAAGTTTGTGGCGGTGGTGGAGGGTGGTCCTGCGAACCGAAAAGAACTGTTAGATCAAAAATTCGACTATATTTTCTTTACTGGGGGCATGAAAGCAGGCCGCCAAGTGATGAGGAAAGCGGCTGAGAATCTCACCCCCCTGACCTTGGAGCTGGGAGGGAAGAGTCCTTGTATCATCGAAGAGACAGCGGACCTGGCTTTGGCGGCCAAGAGGGTTGTCTTTGGAAAATTCATGAACAGTGGGCAGACTTGTGTGGCGCCGGACTACATTTTGGTCCAGAAGACTGTGAAGAGAGAATTTTTAAGACAGGTGCGTAGATGTATCAAAAAAACCTGGGGAGAAAAGCCGCTGGAGCATCCGGATTATCCGAAGATGATTGATGAGAAGCAATATGAGAGGGTGATGGGACTGTTGCTGGGGGAGAGCATTCTGGCAGGGGGCTATGGGAGAAAAAAGACGCTTCAAATTGCGCCCACACTGTTGGACGGTGTGTCCTGGGCCTCGCCGATCATGCAAGACGAGATCTTCGGTCCGATTTTGCCTGTGTTGGAGTTTACTTCTATGGATGAAGTGATCCGGACTCTTCAGGAAAAAGACAAGCCTTTGGCACTCTATCTTTTTACAAAAGACGACAAGGTGAAAAAGAAGATTTTGAGAAGGCTCTCCTATGGCGGAGGCTGCATCAATGACACGTTGGTTCATCTGTCGGTGTCAAAGCTTCCTTTTGGAGGCGTGGGGAGCAGTGGGATCGGAAATTACCACGGGCGGGCCAGTTTCGAGACGTTTTCCCACACCAAAGGCGTTCTGGAAAAAGAGGGGAAAATCGATATCCCGGTGAGGTATTTACCGGCACGGTGTTGGAAAGAATGGGTTATGCATAAAATTTTAAAGTGAGTGGATGGGGCTGACGCGCGAGGTAATTCGTGCACAGCCCCATTTATATGTCTAAGATTCAGGGGACGTCCATCTGCTGGATCCTGTGTAGCGGGCGTGGAGTGTGCCGGGATTTAGAGAGAATAAGGCTACGGCGAGTAGCGGGGAAGTTTGCGAAGATCCGCTTTGACTGGCTTTCTTTATTTAGTTTCCCAGATAAGTCAGGGAAAATAGAAATTACAGGAAGAGGGCGTTGGATTGCTATAATAGAAGTGTATTTCTCTAAAACTTTGGCTTGGCCAGGGGGGAGGAGTGTTTTTTTGGAAAGGGAATCTTTATAGATTGTTTACTTGTCTCTAGGTACCAAATATAGTAAAATATAAGAAAAACAGGAGGTTACTGGCCTACGGAAGGCATTTTATATGGGAGCAGAAAGGAGAAGAAGATTATGAAGAAATTTATGGCCCTGTGCCTTGTCGCCTTGATGGTGATCTCTGTGCTGCCGGCGTCGATTTTTGCCGCGGCGGAGCCCACATCAGGAAAGCTGGAAGGCACCTTATCGATCAAGGGAAGTCTGAGAGACGGAGAGGTTCTGTCAGCAGACCTATCCAAAGTGAAACCGGAGGGAATCGCTCAAGACCAGTTGAAGTATGAGTGGTTTCGCATCGGCACGGACGGCAAGAGTAAATCTGTGGGGACGGGCGTCTCCTACGCATTGAAGACGGAAGATGTGGGAAGTAGTTTTCAGTTGACGGTATCTGGAAAAGAGGGAGCTTCTGTGGCCGGGAGCCTCAGCACTGGCAAGATGGGTCCGGTGACTGAGAAGACAGCCTCTGCAACCGGCACGATACCGGCTGCGGAGACGACTCCGTCAGCCGTGCCGACGAGTGTCCCGGGAACAGTGGACGGCCAGTCTGTTCAGGGAAGTCCCTCGGAGAACACATACACGACGCCGACTCAGCAGGCGGCGTCCGACAGTACATCCCCTACTCAGGGAACGGCTTCGGGGAACGGTGTCTCAACGCCTACGCAGGAGTCTGTGCCAGGGACTGTGAGCGGAACCGGTGATGTACCGGAGACCAGTCCAATTACCGTTCAGGAAGACAACGGGACAAAAGGCGAGATCACCACGGACGATTCCCAGCCGAATGGGAAAGGGGAAGGTCCGGACACCTCCTCGGCGAATTCTGTTCTTGGGGAGAAGATCAAGCTTGTGGCCGATTCACAGGAATTGGATTTTGGTTCTCTCTACACTGGATATGACTCAAAAAATATGCAGCTGAATTTGGAGAATCAGGGCACAGACGCTCTCACGCTGGACAGCGCTGTGGGCGGAGACCTGGCGGATGTGATTTCCGTGGGCGAAATCGGAGAGCTGAAAAGCGGGGAGAGTAAGACGGTCAATGTGACGCTGAAAGAAGGATTGGGAGCGTCGGCGGATGTGTACACCGGAACACTCACCGTCATGAATGGGGATGAGTCGGCTAAAGTGGAAGTCGGATTGAAGGTCCGCGTGGAAGAAAAGCTTTACAAGGTCCAGGCCAGCCCCAAGAGTATCGATCTGGGAACCTTGACAGAGGGCTACACAGATCCTCAGGGCCAGGAGATCCAAATCACGAACAACAGCGATTTTCCGGTGGAGATTAAGCAGGAGGGATCAAGGCAATTTAAGATAGAGGGTAGCGACGGCATAGTTCAGAGTGGAGACCATATCACCTATACAGTGCGGCCTTTGGAAAATCTGTCGGTGGACACTCACCAGGAGGACTTGACCTTCACTGTGGACGGGGGCGCGGCGACTGTGAGTGTGACGGCCAAAGTTCTGATTCAGGAGAAAGACGACTACTCTTTCCAACTCTCCTGGGAGAACAGTAAGAGAGGCGATTTTGGCTTCGCACCTCTTGGGTACGACGACAAGAATGGGTTTGCACCGGCTTCCCAGAACCTTGTGATCACCAATACGGGGAATAAGGCCTTGGAGTTGAGACAGCCGGTCTCTGCATCTGGAAGTAAGTCGGCTTATACCATCACAGAGTTGGATGCGGCTACGCTAAAGAGTGTGGCTCCGGGAGCGCAAGTTAAGGTGGCTGTCAAACCCAAATTGGGGCTTGCGGCGGCTGTTTACGATGAAGATATCCTCGTGGAGGCAGTGAATGACCAGGGAGGTCAAAAATCAGCGCATATCACATTCCAGGTGGTGGATAAGAGCATCTATCAGGGAGTGGATGCCAAGCAGGGGACTGTGAAGGCGAAGAATGGCGCCAAGAAGTCTGTCAATGGTCTGGGACTTCCGGAGACTGTGAAGATCAGTACCACTTCAGGGACCAAGAATGCCACAGTATACTGGGATGTAAAGAATTGTGAGTACGACCCGGCTCTGAAAGAAGAGCAAAGCTTCACAGTCCAGGGAACTGTGAAACTGCCTGCGGGCGTGGTAAACGTCTGGAACATCACCAGGGCGACCTCCATCGGTGTGAGAGCGCTGGCCTATGATCCTAAGAAGGCGGATACGGCAGAGAATAAGATCTATGGTATCGGTCAGGGGGACACGTTCCAGGCTGGCAAGACCATCAGTTTCAGCGCCGAGGGCAGCGGCATGAACCGCAAAGAGTCCCCTGAGAAAGGGGATGTGCGCTACGAGCCAACCCATTGGAAGGTGACGAACACCAATGCCACCTGGTCCACAGACGGAAGTTGGAGCAAATCTCCTTACTCAGCTTCCTTTTCCATTGGCAATTCTGGCTCCTACAGTTTGAAAGCTACCTTTACCAAGGAAGTCTATGACGGTGAGAAGTGGGAGAAGAAAGCAGATGACAAGGATGGCACGGATATAAAATCCGTCTCCTTCCGCATCAATGGCAATTCAAGCTCCAATACCAACAAGAAGAACACGGTCACAAAGGTAAAACAGGCGGTAAAGACTGGAGACGACACAGAGATTCTACCGATGATGCTCTTAGTGATCGCGGGAGCTTTGACTATAGGCGGCACGGGAATCATGTTGAAAAACCGTAAAAAGAAAGATCAGGGAAAGAAATAGCGAGAAGCTCTGGAAAGAAAATAGTTGAGAATTGAGAGTGAGGAAGGGATCCCACACTGTGGTTGCAGTGTGGGACCCCTTCCTCCATGTGCAAAGTCTCGCACATGGTTTCGGTAGATTTTTTGTCTCCAGATGGAATAGCTAGAGAGACGGTTTATTTGGTGAGCATCAGCATGATCTCGTTGCTGCGGTTCACGAAACGGGTCATCTCCTCCGGTGACAACTGCTTGTGGCTTAACATAGCCAGATCATAGAGCTGTTCGCAGATCAGTGGAGCTTTTTGGGATTTCTGGTGTTCCGCTACGTACTGTACCAGGGGGTGATTGGCGTTGAGAACCAAGGTCTCCCCCTCGCCGAACATACTGGAATCCATGCCGTACATGTTGTACATTTTCATCATCTCTTGCATACGGCGGCTCTCCTCAGACAGAGTAATCATCGCAGAGAGGTTCTCATTTCTCAGTTTCTCCACTTTGACTTCCAATTTGTCCTTGTTCAAATTTTTGCGGAAAAGCTCTGTGAGCGATTTGGTCAATTCTTCATCTGCTTGTTCCTCTTCTTTTAAGTTATCAGTCACGTCGGCATCGATTCGCTGAAAGCGGATGGCCTGGTTTAAGCGCTCCAGATGGGAGATGAAGGCGTTGTCAATATTATGGCGTAGAATGACGGCGTCCATACCCTGCTCCCTGAAGAGATTGATATACTGGCTCTGTTGAACGGGATCTGTGACATAGTAGATTGTTGTCTTCTCAGGTTCATTCTCCTGGGCTTCGCCGTTTTCCTGCTCAGACGTCTCGTTCTCTTCGCCGGACTGGTCAGAGGTATTCTGGGAGTTCCCCTCCTCCGATGCGGCCTCTTCTTTTTCATTCTCCTTTATACAATCCTGCAAGGTGAGATATTTGTCGTCCAGATTCTTAAATAAGATGTAATCCATCATTCTCTCAGAGAATTTCTCATCTTTTAGACAGCCGAATTTGATGAAAGGACTGATATCATCCCAATACTTCTCGTAGGATTCCCGGTCGGTCTTGCACAGTCCGGTGAGCTTGTCTGCCACTTTTTTTGTGATATACTCGGAGATCTTCTGGACGAAACCATCGTTCTGAAGCGCGCTTCTGGACACATTCAGGGGAAGATCTGGGCAGTCGATAACACCTTTTAAGAGCATCAGAAATTCAGGGATCACCTCTTTGATATTGTCGGCGATGAACACCTGGTTGTTGTACAGTTTGATGGTGCCCTCGATGGAATCGTACTCGGTGTTGATCTTCGGGAAATATAAGATGCCTTTCAGGTTAAACGGATAGTCCATATTCAGATGGATCCAGAATAACGGCTCTTTGTAATCCATGAAGACTTTGCGGTAGAAATTGCGGTAGTCTTCGTCGGTGCACTCGTTGGGATGTCTGGTCCACAGCGGCTGGGGATCGCTGAGAGATACGGGGCGTTTATTGATCTTTACTTTCTCCTTAGCTGGGGAAATCTCCACGATCTCTTTCTCGCCATTTTCATTCTCTTTTTCCTCGGTTTTGGCCTCCTCGTGGATTCTCTCCACCACCACGTCATCCTCCTTCAAGTCGGACTCGTCGATGGTCTCATACTCCTGTGGGGTGTTCTCCTTGGAGAGGTAGATGTTCACAGGCATGAAAGAACAGTATTTCTCCAGAACTTCTCTCATCCGGTATTCGTTGGAGAACTCCAAGCTGCTCTCGCTCAAAAATAGGGTGATTTCTGTACCCACAGTGGTCTTATCGCCGTCTTGCATATCATACTCTGTTCCACCGTCGCAGGTCCAGTGCACAGGAGTAGAGCCTTCCTTGTAAGAAAGCGTATCGATGTGGACCTCGTCAGCCACCATGAAAGCAGAATAGAATCCCAGTCCAAAGTGACCGATCATCTGATCGTCAGTGGTCTTGTCCTTATATTTCTCCAGAAATTCAGTGGCACCGGAGAAGGCGATCTGTGTGATGTATTCCTCTACCTCGTCGGCAGTCATACCGATGCCATTGTCAATGAACTTCAAGGTCTTGGCCTCTGGGTTGACCACCACTTGAATCTGAGGCTTGTAATCGTCCGGGTAAGTATACTCGCCCATAACCTCCAATTTCTTCAGTTTTGTGATGGCGTCGCAGCCGTTTGAGACCATCTCACGGGCAAAAATGTCGTGGTCAGAGTATAACCATTTCTTGATAATTGGGAAAATATTTTCGCTGTTGATTGACAGGCTTCCGTGTTTCTCAGCCATTTTTTTCACTCTCCTTTGTTTCTATGACATAGTTTTTTTACCTCACCAGGTAAGTCTACCGCTTGAGAAGCGGGAGCAAGACTTGCCTGTTTTGGCATGAGTACAAGCTCATGACAAAATGCCAAGTCAGCGGCAATGAGGTTATGAGCAACTAGCGGAGCGGATTGCGAATATCCGCTTTGACTCATGAATTCTGCGGACACCGTGAGGCGTCCATCCTCTAGCCAATATAGTAATACGCAAAAAAGGAAAAGTCAAGAGAAAATTAGCACTCAGTATAAATGAGTGCTAACAAATCGACGGGGAACGTCACATCTGTTCATAAGCGATGGAGTGACTCTGAAAGAAAGTTATGGCCATTTGATCCCAGATGGTATCAAATGTCTTATCCATGGTAAAAATACGATAGGAGCTTCCGGTGGTGGCCGTAAGCTGGGAGCCGTTGAAAAGGAAGTTCAAATAGAGTCCCACCACGTCCTCGGGAGCTAGCGAGATCCCAGTGTCTGATAGAATGCGGTTGGTATTTTCTCTGGATAGCTGGAATACAATTTTAAAGTGTAAAGGGGTGTGCTTCCCTCGTATGATAGATAGACAGTAAGGTTTTACCTCTTTCCAGAGGGAATTGGTCCGGTGAGTGCGGTCTAGAGTCTCCAAGACAGAGGGCTCTAGAAAATCCCGGTGCAGATTCCCGTCGATGGTGAAGGTGTTGTAGGTGGTGATAGAGGCTTCCACCAGCCAGAAAGGATCGAACAGGTCCCCTTTTAGCAGACGGTTCATAAAATCTTTGACGTCAGAAATTTGCAAGGCAATCATAGAGGTTCTCCTTTTAAGATCGTAGGATTTTGACCTTCCTTTTAATAATGGGAGGATTCCTAAGAATTTTATATTATCAAAAAGTATTTTCTGTGGGAGTGAGCTGCGGCGTGAGAGAATTGTGCCAGTCAAGTGACTTACTTATTATAAATCAAATAAGAAAAAAAGAATAGAGTTTTTGTAAAAACCCTTTTCAAAGCGGAATTCATATGATAGTATATATGTGGTATTTAAAACTACATATAATAGGAATGAGGACGATTATGAATAGTTATAAGATAGTGATAGATAGTTGCGGAGAATTATTGGATAGTTGGAAGACGGATCCCAGATACCAGTCTATCCCTCTGATTCTCACTGTTGACGGTGAGGATATCATAGATGACGAGACTTTCGATCAGAAGTCATTTTTGGCAAAGGTGGCGGCCAGCCCAGAATGTCCCAAGTCCTCGTGTCCTTCACCTGAGAAGTATATGGAGGCGTTCGAGTGTGATGTGGATCATATCTATGGGGTGACGCTCTCCGCAGAGTTGAGTGGGTCGTACAACAGCGCATTGTTGGGGAGGAAGCTGGCTTTGGAAGAGTACCCTGAAAAGAAGATACACATTTTTAACTCCAGATCTGCCTCTGTGGGAGAGACTTTGATTGCTCTGAAGGTGACAGAATGTGAGGAGAAGGGCATGTCTTTTGAGGAGACTGTGGAGGCCGTGGAGAGGTATATTGATATCCAGAATACTTTCTTTGTCCTTGAGAATCTGGATACTCTGAGAAAGAATGGGCGTTTGAGTAAGGTGAAAGCTTTGGTGGCCACTGCTCTGAAGATCAAACCGGTAATGGGAGCTACAGAGGAGGGGAATATCTGCCAGTTGGATCAGGCCCGGGGGATTAATAAAGCGCTGGTAAAGATGGTGGATTACATTGTGGAGAAGACGAAAAATAGCGGCAATAAGATTCTTGCCATTGCCCACTGCAATTGTCCCAAGAGAGCAGAGATTCTCAAAAATGCGATTATGGAGAGAATGGATCTGAGAGAGATCTTGATCTTGGACACAGCGGGTGTGAGCAGCATGTATGCCAACGACGGGGGAGTGATTGTGGTTGTCTGAAAACCCGTTCAACGTGAGAGGCGCTGTGAATACTGTTTAGAAAAGTACCTTTGTTCAAGAGAGGGTACTTTTCTTTTGAAAAAAAATATGGTAAACTGGTCTCATCTAAAGCGCACAATAAGAGATAACAAAGGAGAGATTACATCATGGGTCAGAAAAAAACAGATTCATATAAGAAGAAACTGAGCATTCGGGAAAAGGAGATCAGGAGAGAGAAGCGGATGCTTTTGTTTGAGAAGGTGGCAGTGACAGCAGTTTGTCTGGCCATGGTGGCCTGGATCGGATATTCGGCGTATGATAAAATTACGAAGGCCGACGAAGCCGAGGTCACAGAGACGGTGATGGATGCAAGTTCCGTGGACGACTATACCAATGAGCTGTCCCAGGAGATCACAGACGATCAGAATGCGGAGCCGGAGGCGGAGAAGGAGACGTCCCAGGAAGAGTCTGGCGAGAGCGCGGACAACGCAGACAATGAGAATGCTCAGGAGGACGCCCAGGCAGAGGGAGAGACAGCAGAGTAAAAGATTTTGTCGTTTGCGTGATCGTTGTCAGGATCACGAAAAAATAGCCCGGACAGTATAACTGCCCGGGTTCATTTTTCTGCTCTTGACGCTATAGGATAAACAGAAGGTCGCCTATAGCTAGCCGGCTCTCTGTATGGTTTATAATTTGGTGACATTAGCTGCCTGCATTCCGCGAGCGCCCTCTGTCAGATCATAAGATACAGACTGTCCTTCCTCTAAGGATTTGAATCCATCTCCGTTGATTGCGGAAAAATGAACGAACACATCGGCTCCATCTTCTCCAGTGATGAAACCATAGCCTTTTTCAGCATTGAACCATTTCACAGTCCCTTTGTTCATGATGTTACCTCCATAAAAAATAAAAATAATAACTATTTTGTAACGGTTCAGTTTACATCCCTGCAAATTATTTAACAAACGAAGAAGCCACAAAATATAATCATCACAGGTGTAAACTGCAGCAAGACACTAATGTGACTCCAAAAATGTAGAACTGAATGGTTACAAGTTAATGAGCTACTGGCGAAATAAAAAATCACCAGTTTTTACGAAATATATTGTTGTAATATACTTTCTAAAAACTCGTGATAGTCTTTACATCCAATACCTTCTTTATAAGTCCGATTATAGAGGCATTTTGTCCAAAAGTCAAGGTAAAAAACTCTTTATTAAAAAGAATTTTTCGTGTATAGTAATATTTGAAAGACTTTATGTCAGGAGGAGACAGACTGTCTTAGTGGACAGTGTACAATTGACAGGAAAGGACAAATTGAGATGAATATTTTGATTCGGAATGGGAGAATTTTAGATCCGGCGTCTTCCACAGATATGGTTGGAGATTTGCTGATAGAGAACGATCGGATTGTCAAAGTGGGAGAAAAATTGGACATGGCGGTGGATCGGGTGGTGGACGCCACAGATTGCTATGTGATGCCAGGGCTGATCGACCTACATGTCCATTTTAGGGATCCAGGACAGGAATATAAGGAAGATGTTCTCACAGGTTCCCGGGCTGCTGCAAGAGGGGGATTTACCACAGTGGTGGCCATGCCTAACACGAAGCCGGTGATCGACCGGGCAGATAAGGTGGACTATGTGAGAAATAAGGCGGAACAGATCGCGCCGATTCGCGTTTTGCAGGCAGGAGCCATCACAGCCGGACAGAACGGGGAAGAGCTGGCAGACATTGAGGGGATGATTGCGGCGGGAGCGCCGGCGCTCTCAGAGGATGGGAAATCTGTGATGAACGCCCAATTGTATAAGCAGGCTATGCTCCTGGCGGCAGAGCATGATATCCCGGTGTTTGCCCACTGTGAGGACAAAAGCCTGACAAATGGCGGATGTATGAACGAGGACGAGCGGTCCAAGGAACTGGGACTTCCAGGTATCTGTAACGCCTCCGAGGATGTGATCGCGGCGAGGGATATTATTCTGGCCAGTGACACGGGAGTGAAGTTGCATTTATGTCACTGTTCTACGAAGGCTACAGTGAGCATGATGAGAAAGGCTAAGGAAGAAGGTCTTCGCGTGACGGCGGAGGTGTGCCCCCATCATTTTACTTTGAGTTCGGAGGATATCCCTGGAGATAATCCTAATTATAAGATGGCTCCGCCACTTAGGCGCCGGGAGGATGTGGAAGCGCTGAGAATGGGACTAAAAGAGAATATCATGGATGTGATCAGTACGGATCACGCGCCTCACAGTATGGAAGAGAAAGCGGGATCTATGCGCACTGCGGCGTTTGGAATTGTGGGGTTGGAGACCAGTGTAGCTTTGACTGTGACAGAACTGGTGAAAACCGGAATCTTGACGCCTCTACAGATGGCGGAGAAGATGAGTTATAATCCGGCCAAGGTCCTTGGAGTGGACAGCGGAACTTTGAGTGAGGGCGCCAGGGCGGACGTGGTGGTCATTGATCCCAACACCAGATATAAAATTGACAAGGAAAAGTTTGCGTCCAAGGGAAGGAACACACCATTCCATGGCAGAGAAGTATATGGAAGGGTGAAGATGACCATCTGTGACGGCAAAATTGTCTACGAGCTGCGCTGAGAGGATTTCGATATTCGGAAAAGATTAGGATGGACGATCTAAGGAAAAAGATAAGGACATTTCCATTGAGATAAGAAAGACTGCTGTTCAGCGACAGTGATTTACAATACCTTTGGAGGAGAAAAATAATGATTGACAAGTTGATTGCAAAAATTCAGAAAACCCATGCGCCGATTGTCGTAGGACTGGATCCTATGATGTCCTATATTCCTGAACCTATTCAGAAGAGCGCTTTTGAACAGTATGGTGAGACTTTGGAGGGAGCGGCAGAGGCAATCTGGCAATTCAATAAGGGGATTATCGATGCGACTTATGATTTGATTCCGGCGGTAAAACCTCAGATCGCTATGTATGAGCAGTTTGGGCTGGAGGGATTAAAAGCGTATAAGAAGACGGTTGATTACTGTAAGGAGAAGGATCTGGTGGTCATCGGAGATATCAAGCGTGGGGATATCGGATCCACTTCTGCGGCTTATGCGGTGGGCCATCTGGGGAAAGTCCAGGTGGGAAGTAAATCTTATGCGGGCTTTGACGAGGACTTTGCCACGGTCAATCCGTACCTTGGCTCAGATGGCGTGGAGCCATTTATAAAGGTGTGCAAGGAGGAGAAGAAGGGGCTGTTCATCTTGGTGAAGACTTCCAATCCTTCCAGTGGAGAGTTTCAAGACCAGAAGGTGGACGGACGTCCTCTCTATGAGCTGGTGGGTGAGAAAGTGGCCCAGTGGGGAGAAGAGCACATGGGAGAGGAGTACAGTTATATCGGAGCAGTGGTGGGAGCCACTTATCCCGAGATGGGAAAGGCATTGAGAGAGTTGATGCCCAAGACTTTCATATTGGTGCCAGGCTATGGCGCACAGGGAGGAAAGGGGGCAGATCTGGTGAATTTCTTTAACAAGGACGGTCTGGGAGCGATCGTGAATTCTTCCAGGGGAATCATTGCCGCTTATAAGCAGGAAAAGTATGCTTCTTTCGGGGAGATCTCCTACGCGGACGCATCCCGGCAGGCTGTTCACGATATGATCGCAGATATTGACGGGGCGTTACAGAGCCGTCGGTGATTGGCAGGAGATGAGGATATGAGTGAGAAGACGATGGAAAATTGCAAGATAGCCAGCCAGGAGAGAATTGGGAAGGGCATATACAGTATGTGGCTCCAGACGGAGAAGATTGCGCTTCGGGCCAAACCCGGACAGTTTGTATCGGTCTATAGCCGCGATGGCAGCAGGCTGCTGCCCCGGCCAATCAGCATCTGTGAGATCGATGGCGCCGAGGGACGGATTCGTCTGGTATATCGAGTGGTGGGAGGCGGAACAGAAGAGTTCTCACGTCTTCACCCAGGTGTTTCTCTGAGAGTCTTAGGACCACTGGGAAATGGATTTCCTCTGGATGAGGGACATGGAAAGAGAGTGCTTCTCGTCGGCGGCGGTATCGGGGTACCTCCGATGTTGGAGACAGCTAGACAGTTAGACGCTGAGAAAGTGCTGGTGATGGGGTACCGGGACGAATTGTTCTTGGAACGGGAATTTGAGAGTCAGGGGACTTTGTACGTGGCCACAGAGGATGGAAGCTCCGGGACAAAGGGAAATGTATTGGATGCGATCCGGGAGAATGGGGTGAGGGCAGATGTGATCTTCGCCTGTGGGCCGGCTTTGATGTTGCGCGCATTGAAGGCCTACGCCCAGGAGAAGGGAATTCCCTGCTGGATCTCTATGGAGGAGCGGATGGCCTGTGGGATTGGAGCGTGCTTGGGGTGTGTCTGTAAGTCCAAGGAAGTAGACGGCCATTCTCATGTCCACAACAAGCGCGTCTGCAAAGACGGCCCGGTATTTTTGAGCACGGAGGTGGAAGTGTGATGAATACAAAAGTGACAATTGCAAACGTGGAATTGAAGAATCCGGTTATGACTGCCTCCGGAACTTTCGGCTCTGGGGAAGAGTACAGTGAGTTTGTGGATCTGAGTCAATTGGGAGCTGTGGTCACAAAAGGTGTGGCGGACGTGCCGTGGCCGGGAAATCCAACTCCTAGGATTGCGGAAGTCTACGGTGGAATGCTAAATGCCATCGGACTTCAGAATCCCGGTGTGGAGGTATTCTGCCAGAGAGATCTGCCATTTCTGCGAGGGTATGATACCAGGGTAGTGGTCAACGTCTGCGGCCATTCCCCGGAAGAGTATCTGCGTGTTGTGGAGAGACTGGCTCAGGAGGATGTGGATCTGTTGGAGATTAATATTTCCTGTCCCAATGTAAATGCGGATTTTCTCTCCTTCGGACAAGATCCTGCCTGCGTGGAGTCCTTGACAGCACAGATTAAGAAGGTGGCAAAGCAGCCGATTATCATGAAACTGACGCCCAATGTGACGGATATCACAGCGGTGGCCAAGGCGGCGGAGGCAGGGGGGGCGGATGCGCTTTCACTGATCAATACGTTGACGGGTATGAAGATCGACGTACATAGGAGAACGTTTGCCTTGGCCAATAAGACTGGCGGAATGTCCGGACCTGCGGTCAAGCCAGTGGCAGTGCGGATGGTCTACCAGGTAGCTCAGTCTGTGAAGATTCCGGTCATTGGGATGGGAGGAATCGCCACGGCGGAGGATGCTCTGGAATTCTTGCTGGCAGGAGCCACGGCTGTGTCTGTGGGCACGGCGAATTTCTTCAATCCCCAGGCCACTGTGGAAGTGGCGCAGGGAATCGAGGACTATATGAGAGAGAACCGGATAGAGGACGTCAAGGAGTTGATCGGCGCGGCGAGATAGACTGAAAAAGAGGAGTTTTTGAATAGTATGTCTCCCTAGTCGTTTGCAATTATAATTTAAGAGAAGGAGGAGAATGGGATGAAAAAGAAGATGCTGGCTATTTTATCGGCATTGGCTATCTGTGTGGGCACACTGGGAACGGGATTTTATGCAATTCCAGTCAGAGGGGAAGCTGTGGAGACACAGAAGGAAACGCAGCAGGAAAAGACCGAGAGTGCAGGATCGGAAGACCCGACACAGCCGGAGGAGAAGACAGACGAGGAGAAGCCGGGGAAGGATCTGGAGGTCCCTGGGAAGGATGATAAGACAGAAGATCCAGAAGTGCAAAGCCAGGAGCCCAGCGCTACAGGGACGCCTGCTGTCGAGAAAAAAGAGCGGGATACGGTGAAGAAAGACACTCAGACCTCGAAAGCGCCGGAGAAGGCGACAGAGGAATCTCAGAGAAAGGCAGCGGCTACCAACGCAGTAGACTCCAATAACACAAGGATCAAAACTGGGGTGACAGGATCACAGGAGGATTCCCTGACTTGGCCGGGGGAAGGGACAAAATCTGACCCGAAGGTCTGTAGCGTGGAGACGGCAAAAGATGAATTTAAAGCGCAGACAGTGGATGTATTGGCCACAATTAACGGCGTTTTGGGAACCTACTCCCGAATGCTGAGTTATGGGGAGAATCAAATCGATCTTCAGGTGGTGGCTCGGGACAAGACCACTGTGACTTGGTACCGCCTGAACGTCACGAGGAAAAAAGAACCGCAAAATGATACTCCAAATGCCAGGAGTTTCTCCGTGGTCTCCGCCAGCACGTCGGACAGCGCGGACGGTAAGATTGTGGGCTTTGACTCGGAGATGCGCTATGATTACAAATTAAAGACAGACAGCGAGTGGACGTCTCTCCCGGCCAACGCCACAGAGGCCACCGGGTTGAAGGCGGGCGCTTATCTCATTCGCTATGGGGAGACGCAAGATCACCAGGCAGGATTGAATTCTGTGGAGGTGAGAGTGCCGGTGGCCCAGGCGAAGACCATCAAGGTGGACGCAGGGTTGGAACAGTATCAGATTCAAGTCCCGGCCACAGCCAACGCGGGCGAGAAGGTAACTTTGACGGCGCATTTCCCAGAGAGTTCTCTGATAAAAGGGATAAAGTGGAAGGAGGATAGGACCGGCGGTTTTTCGGCTTCAGGTACGTTAGTGGGGACCCAGACAGTGAAGAAAGACGATACCGGTTATCTTTGCACTTATGAATTTACTATGGTGTCCTACAATATTATTCTCACGTCCATAGAGATGGAGACTGGGGAGTGGCACCAGGTGAACTTGGATGCTTCTCAGAAGTGGGATGTGAGTATGAAGGTGACAGGGAGCGATTCCACCTCCCAGAACAATGTGCCCTTCTATAAGAAAGGGTCTAAAGTGGAGATCACGTTGACCCACTTGGATGCTGTGTCAAATGAGATGGTGAAGGTGACGGCCTACGATGTCAATGGTGAGGAAGTTGCCTCGGCCGAGGGTGAGACTCTTGTGGTGGATTCTATAGAGGAAAATCTGACTGTGAAGGGAAGCTGGAAGTTGATACCGGCAGATTTCACCGGTTTGGACGCGGCGAAAGAGAAGCTCCCAGAAGATCTGGAGATGCTGACCAGCCAGTCGCGCTTGGAGATTGACAACGTTCTGATCACAGAGGATGCCGTGAGAAGACTGGGAGCCGGCAATCAGGATTTTGTGGATGACTATGTAAGACGTCTTCTGGACGCGATTAGCCATATGGAGTATCGGGATGCGGACTATACGGATCTGCAGGCAGCCTTGGACCGGGTACCGGGGAACCTTGACATCTACACAGAGGAGACGGTGGAAGAGATGGAGGCGGCTAGGGATGCCGCTCAAAAAGCTGTGGACGAACAGTGGGATATCCGGCGGCAAGATGAGATAAATGAGTTGACGGAGAATTTGGCGAAGGCTTTGGATGCTCTTGTGAAGAAGCCGGCTAAAACGCCAGAGGCGCCCAAACTGGTGTCCAAGACGGACGTGCAGATTGTAGTGGAGATGGTGGAAGGCCAAGAGTATTCCATAGACGGGGGAAAGACTTGGCAGGAGTCCGGTACTTTTTCCGGACTGAATCCGGCAAAGAAATATGAGATTGTGGCCCGCGTGCAGGAGACCGATACCAGTGGAGTCAGCGCAGCCAGCGAGGCGTTGACAGTGACCACAGAGAAGAGCCAGGCGGAGGCGCCGAAGAAGCCGGAGCTGGAGTCTGTGACCAGCACTGCCATCAAGGTAAAGACGGTGGAAGGCCAGGAGTATTCCATAGACGGAGGAAAGACCTGGCAGAAATCCGGGAACTTCACTGGGCTGAGCGCCGGGAAGAGTTATGAGGTGATCACTCGGGTTGCGGAGACGGACACCACGAAGGCCAGCGCGGCCAGCGGGGCGTTGACAGTGACCACAGAGAAGAGCCAGGCGGGGGCGCCCAAGAAGCCGGAGCTGGAGTCTGTGACCAGCACTGCCATCAAGGTAAAGACTGTGGAAGGCCAGGAGTATTCCATAGACGGAGGAAAGACCTGGCAGAAATCCGGGA
>JBKXQO010000034.1:20435-21206 GCA_047014865.1 Blautia sp.
AAGAGTTATGAGGTGATCACTCGGGTTGCGGAGACGGACACCACGAAGGCCAGCGTGGCCAGCGAACCTCTGAAAGTGACCACTAAGACTACAGCGGCCAGTAACCTGAATAACCGCCGCACAACGACAACTGCGAAGTCCACCACCGGAACGAAGACCACCAGTAAGTCGGCGGCGAAAACCGGGGATGAGACGGACAGTAGATCCCTGTTCTCGCTGTTGGCAGCGTCAGGATTGGGAATTGCAGGACTCTCTTTGATTCGCAGGAGAAGAGAGACGCTGAAATAGAGGACACAGTGAATAGAAAGAAGCGGAGGCAGATCTTAGGGTTTGCCTTCGCTTTTTGTCTCAGTGCGTCTGGCTTGAACTCCATGAAGTAAAAAACTGAAGGGATGAAGAAAGTGGGCATTAGTTTCAGGTTGGTCGGGGAGATCACAAAATTATTTTTCAGACCGAAGAATTGTGTTCCAGTACCGGTTCTTCTGTTTGAACGGTTTATCTGAGGCGAGAGCTGGGTGTCACGGTGGGGAACCGGCGTTTGTGAGTGGCGGTCTGTCGAGCCGGTTTTGCCTGAATTGACATTCTCTCTCATTGAAAATACCTAGGAGATATGTTAGAATTGGAAAGAATCTATACCGACAGTATATTTTAATGAAAAAAAAGGCGTGAAAACCCATGAAAACGGAGGCTTTAGGAAGATGGAGCAATACAAACAGGAATTTATTGAATTTATAACAACGGTTGTGTGAAACTTGTTATAAGCTGTTAAAT
>JBKXQO010000035.1:0-20902 GCA_047014865.1 Blautia sp.
CTCTCTTATTTTCCACTTATGATGGACGCCAGTTCCGATAACTCTTCTGTTTGTTCCGGATACTCGGCAAGTGATAGATGTGAGGTTCTTCCTCCCCTTTGAGGATTCTCAGCCCGCCAAACGCCAAGGCCTCCATCTCATTTTCTCCTGGCAACACTTCCACAGGGGCGATAAATCCAGCATACTCTCGCACCATCTCCGTGAGCATCTTAGAATTTGCCACACCGCCTGTCAAAATAATCGCATCCGTGTGGCCTCTCTGAGCCACACTCAGAAGGCCAATCCCCTTGGCAATCTGGTAGGCCTGGGCGCGGAAAACCAACGCTGCATGTTCATCTCCATCCTGAATCATCTTCTCGATGACACGGCAGTCGCTGGTCCCCAGGTGAGCGTACATCCCTCCCTTTCCGCGAACCTTCTTTTTCATATCTGCCTTGTTATACTTTCCAGAATAGCACAATTCAACCAGTTGCAGTCCGGGAACACTCCCCGCTCTCTCCGGTGAGAACTGTCCATCGTCGTCTCCGAGAGAATCTACAATCTTTCCTTTCGAGTGCACACTGATGGAGACTCCTCCCCCGAGATGAGCAACGATCAGATTCAAATCTTTATAATCCTTGCCGATGGATTTTGCATACTTCAAAGCCATGGCATGACTGTTCAACAGATGGCAGAAACTCTGCCTGGTGATCTCTGGGATTCCCGTCACCTGAGCCACCGGCGTCAACTCGCCTCCTGTCACGGCATCATAGATATATGCAGGAATTCCCACAGGCTCTGCACAAAGTTTCGCCAGCATTCCACCCAAATTGGAAGCATGAGGTGAACTGATATCACTCTCCAGTGCGAAGAACAGCTCATCATTCACCAGATATCCCCCTGCATGTAACCCAGGAACCAAGCCCCCGCGGCCCACGATCGCAGCAAGATCTTCTGGTTTTACTCCATTTTTTTCTAGAAACGCTTGAATGATCTCCATACGAAACGGAATCTGATCCGCGATCTGTTCATATTTTGCCAATTCAGTGGTATCATGTTCAATATTTTCCTGAATAACCTTCTCCTCACCGTCATAGATCGCCAACTTTGTGCTAGTTGATCCAGGATTGATAATTAGCAGCTTATATGCCATTGGTCCACCTCCTCAGGTCTGATTTCTACAGAATCTCTTTGGCCAACTTCTCAAATTCTACCAAACTGTTCTTGATACACTCATAAGATACACAGTAACTCAGCCTTACATAACCCGGGCAGGCAAAGGAACTTCCAGCCACCATCAAAATGTTATACTTCTTGGCTGCCTCCACAAATTCTTTCTCGTCAGCCATCGGAGATTTCACAAACAAGTAGAACGCGCCTTCCGGCTTCACACACTCAAAACCTAACTTGGTAAGCCCTTCATACAGAGTCTTGCGATTTCTGTCGTAGTACTCCACATTCACCGCTGCGTCCACACATTTGCCCACTACTTTCTGGATCAGGGACGGTGCGTTGACAGATCCCAAAATACGGTTCGCGATGGTCGCCGCCTGGATCACCTCGTCACTGCCATCCAGCTCATCGGGAATCACCACGTAGCCGATACGCTCTCCAGGCAGAGACAGTGATTTACTGTAAGAATAACCCACAATGGTATCTCTGTAATACTTAGTCAGATAAGGCACAAAGACGCCGTCATAGGCCAGCTCTCTGTATGGTTCATCGGAGATCAGATAGATTGGATGGCCAAATTCTTTCTCCTTCTCGTCCAAAATTGCAGCCAGTTTCTTGATGGTCTCCTCTGAGTACACAACGCCTGTTGGATTGTGAGGATTGTTCACGATCACGGCTTTTGTCTTCTCATTGATTTTGCCCTTAAACTCCTCTAAGTTGGGCTGGAAAGTGGAAGTATCCGGGGATACCTCAACCAGAACACCGTCATAATTCTTCACATACGCGCCATACTCCAAGAAATATGGGGCGAATACCACGACCTCATCTCCAGGATTCAGCAGCGCCTTGAAGATAATATTCAACCCACTGGCCGCTCCCACGGTCATGATCAGGTTCTTAGCCGCAAAGTTTGTGCCAAAACGTCTATTCAAAGACTCTGCGATGGATTGTCTCACATCCTCGAAGCCTGCGTTATTCATATATCCATGGAGAACAACCGGATCCATATTCTTCACCAGGTCAATAATCGTCTCCTGTACACAGTCAGGCGCTGGCACGTTCGGATTCCCGATACTGAAATCGAAAACTTTATCCTCGCCGTAAAGCGCTTTCAGACGATTACCTTCCTCAAACATTGCGCGGATTGCAGAATTATTATTTACATAAGGTTTCATTCTCTCTGATATCATAGTTAAACACCCTTCTTCCTTCTATACTACTGGTTGACTTGATACGCTTCTCTCTATGGCTGTCCTCATCCACGTAAATATGCCCTTTCACCCTCTTGCCATATCCAGTCACAAAGAGGGATCACCCTGCCCATACGGACAAGGTGTCCCTTCTCCCGTTCGCCCAGTGACTCACTCTTGGACGTCCGGACAAATTACATCGCTTCCATACCTACCTTGATCGCCTTCAGGTTCAGGTCCACAAACTGAGGTTTAATATTTGCTCTCAAAATGCTCTCCCAATCGATATGCTCTAACCCCATGGACTTGATGATGGTTCCCAGCAGAATAATATTGGCTGCTTTCTCATTTCCGAGACCTCTGGCCAGCTCTGTGGCGTTTAGGATCGTAGCCTTAGCGTGAGATTTGATGATGTCTAACACATCGCCCGGGTACTCTTCCTGCCCTGTGATCGTGGACATGGAATCGATCTGCTCATCATTGACCACCAGAACTCCGCCTTCTTTCAAGAAATCCAGCGCCCGGAGAGCTTCCATCTTCTCAAAGGAAACAATAATATCCGCACTTCCCTTGCCGATTACAGGAGAATTCACCTCATCGCCGTAGCGCACCTGGGAGGACACGCTTCCGCCACGCTGGGACATTCCGTGAATCTCACTCATTTTTACATCATAGCCGGCCTCCATCAAGCCCAGCGTCAGTATTTTACTGGCAAGGATGGTTCCCTGCCCACCTACACCAACTAATAAGATACTCTTTGTCATCGTCCTTAATCCTCCTTCGAAATGGCGTCTTGCCTGCAGACTTGCATACAAACATCACAGCCGACACACTGTGCACGGTTAATATGTACCTTCTTGTTTGCCCTGTCAAAGATCAAAGCCGGGCATCCAGTTCTCAGACAAGCCTTACAGCCGATACACTTATCTGCGTCAACTTGATTCTTAGTCTTGAACAAATTATCGAATTCATCCAAGTCAGCCTGAGAGAACTTCTTCAGTACGCAAGGCCATCTGGTGATAATTACGGACGGCTCATCTTTGATTGCCAGACACTTATCCAGAGTCTCATCCACCTCTTTCAAGTTGTTGGGGTTGATCACAAAGATATGCTTAATACCGATTGCTTTTACCAGATCTTCCAGGATAATCATATTGGTGGGATCACCTTTTGCATTGAATCCCGTACCTGGGTTCTGCTGATGTCCAGTCATACCAGTGATACGGTTATCCAGAATGATATTGATGGTATTGCTGTTATTGTATACCGTGTTGATCAACGAGTTCACACCTGTGTGGAAGAATGTGGAATCTCCCAGTACCGTTACCACGCGGCGTCCTGAGTCTCCCATATTGAACGCTTTCTGCGCGCCGTGCCCTAAGCTGATGCTGGCTCCCATACATACGGTAGAGTCCATTGCTTTGTAGGGCGCTCCGGCTGCCAGAGTGTAACATCCAATATCACCACTGATCATGATGTCTTTTCTCTTGCCCAGGCGGAAGAACATTCCACGGTGAGGACATCCTGCACAGAAGGTGGGCGCACGGTTGATCAGTTTGCTGTGGTCGAACTCAATGGTCTTGGGCTTCTCGCCTCCGATTGCCTCACGGACAACATCCGGGGTCATCTCTCCCCATTTCGGGAAAATATCCTTGCCATGGCACTCGCAACCTTGAAGTTTCACAAATTCCTCAATGTACGGATCATTCTCTTCCAAAACATATACTTTGTCAACTTTGCTGCAGAAATCCTTAATCAGATTTGCAGGCAGTGGGTTGGTGAATCCTAATTTCAAATAAGAAGCCTTGTCTCCCCATACTTCCTTTGCATAGTAGTAGCAGATACCGGAAGCGATAACGCCCACGGAGGTATCTCCCATCTCCACTCTGTTAAAAGGTGAGGTCTCACTGTAAGCCGCCAATTTTTGAAGTCTCTCCTCCAATTTCACACGCATAGGTCTGGCATGAGCCGGCAGGCAGACATATTTCTGAGGATTCTTATCCCATGCCTTTAAGGGCACTTCCACACGGTCATGAAGCTCTACCACAGACTTAGAGTGGCACACACGTGTCGTCATACGAATCATGAAAGGAGTATCATACTCTTCTCCCAATTCATAAGCGGCCTTGATCATGTCGATACACTCCTGGCTATCAGAAGGTTCCATCATGGCCAGCTTAGCGGCTTTCGCATAGTTGCGGTTATCCTGCTCGTTCTGAGAGGAGTACATTCCCGGCTCATCAGCAGTGATGATGACATTTCCTGCATTTACGCCCATGTAAGCCCAAGTAAACAGCGGGTCTGCTGCAACATTCACGCCAACGTGCTTCATGGATACAATACTTCTGGCTCCACCGATCGCGGCGCCGATTGCGGACTCCATGGCCACCTTCTCATTCGGCGCCCACTCTGCATAAATCTCCTTGTAAGTGGAAATATTCTCCAGAATCTCAGTACTTGGTGTGCCTGGATAAGCTGACGCGTGACGGACACCCGCTTCATAAGCACCTCTGGCGATGGCCTCATCGCCTGTCATTAATTTTTTCATTTCCCGCTTTACCTCCTTTATTAACTTCTACTTTTCTACCATACAAGCACAAGCCAAAAGTGAATAATATTTTTCTTCAAACGTTGCGCTTCTGGAATTCAATGCGATCGGGCATTTTGCTCCCACTACACATCCTGCCATCTTCGAGTTACCAAACATCAACAACGATTTCACCATGATATTTCCCACATCAATATTGGGAACCAGGAAGATATCCACCTCACCGGTTACAGGGCTTTCATAGCCTTTGATCTGTGCAGACTCTTTACTCACTGCAAGATCCATGGAGATCGGCCCCGCAAAATCACAGTTGGGGATCTCGCCAGCCTCTGCCATCTTTTGTAATTCTACGGCATCCACTGTCGCTTGCATCTTTGGATTCAGAACTTCCACTGCACACAGAGCCGCCATCTTCGGCCTCTCGTACCCAAAGCCACGGAACATATCCACCGCATTGTTGGCGATATCCTTCTTCTTGGCCAGATCCGGATAGAGCATCATGCCTCCGTCGGTTACTCCCACAACCTTGTGATAATTAGGGATATCCAGCAGCGCCACATGGGACATTGCCTTGCCTGTGCGGATCCCCTTTTCTTTATCTACAACCCCCTTCAACAGGGTGGAAGTCTGCAAAAGTCCTTTTTGGATAAAATCAGCCTTACCCTCTCGGACCAGTTGGATTCCCTTCTCCACCGCATCCTCGTCGGTCTGGCTGTCAATCACATCCGCCGGGTCAATCTCATGACCGAGAGATTTCCCAATCTCAAGAATTTCTTTTTCTTTTCCCACCAGGACATAGTCCAGGATCCCCTCTTCCTTCGTCTTCAGCACCGCCTCCAATGTATGCCCATCGTGAGCGGCTATGACCACAACTTTGCACTTAGCCGCAGCCTGGACCTGATCTCTCAATTGCTCAAAGTTTTGGATAACCATTGCAATCGCCCTCCTTTTGAATTACCGAAATCATTGTTCTCTGCTTCTTACCTCTCCAAGACGTTCTCTCATCTGTCCTCCGATATCCTCTATCTTCAGCCAAACCCCATTTCCAACAAAAGAAAGCCCCCATATTCTACCGGCTATCCCAGCCTTTGCTTTCTCTTTGTCATTTTTATTCTTTTTAAATCGTGCACGATCTTATGTTTCTATTGTAGAATACTCACAGAAAAATGTCAATTAATATATATTTATTTTTGCATTTTCGCCGTTTTTACCTTTTTTCACTATGTATTTTCAGTAATATATACCAGGGCCCACAAAGTTTTAATGGAAATACAGGTAAATATTCCCGATGTTTTATGTTATGAACTTAAACTCCCACTTAGCCCTATCGTGCACACAAATAGATAAAAATTTCTCCCCCAGTATTTACAACTTCTCCTAAATTTTCAGATATCCCTCGCCGATATCTCTGCGAACTCCTCTCCCCAAAATATCGAAGACCACTGCAAGTCTCCCCTCACAGTGGTCTTCTCCTACCGCAAAAGCCTCTAAAAGGCCTCCCGCTTATCTGTATTCCTATGCCTCTCTCACCGGACGTTCACTATATTTATGAGCATCCTCCAGCATCATATCTTTTACTTTCATGAGTCGAATCTGCGTACTACGCTCATTTTCATCCAGTTTCATCGTGATATATTTGATATGCTCCTGTGCCTCTGGGATGATCACATGCTCCAGAGCATTTACACGGCGGCGAGTCTTCTCGATCTCAGCCGACATCAACTGGCAGGCCTTCTCGCTCTCGGCCAACCGCAGCATATCCGGCAATATGTCTGCCAGAGATTTCACCGCTCCGTCCAAGTCGCTGGAGGTAAATGCAAACCCATAAGAATAAATATCGTTCGCGTCTGCAGTCCGGGTCTTATACTCAAAAGACGGGATCTCCACACTCATCACATTCTTCGTACTGGTTTCCAGATAGACTTCCTGCTTCGGCGCCATCAGCGCAGTGTTCAGAGTCTCCTCTGACATACCTGCCTTCGCGACCACGAAGTTGATGTTAGCCGAGCGGATTCCCTCCTCCACCCTCAGGCGCAGCGCCATATTCTCACGTGCCAAATCCAGGAACTGGCGCATAAGCTCATCTCGTTTATCCTTCAGAAGTTTGTGGCCACGCTTTGCCGTCACCAATTTTTTCTTCTGCTTGGTCAACTCCATACGGGTTGGGTTCACCTGGGTAGATGCCAAATTCCTTCACCTTCTTTCCTATTTGACGCAATCTGTCGTAAGCTGCGGATACTATTTTCCGTAATACATATCCAGGAACTTATCGTCGATACGTTTCAGCTCGCCTCTAGGAAGAATCGAGAGGAGTTTCCATCCAATCTCCAGGGTTTCCTCGATGTCACGGTTGGCGTCGTACCCCTGAGACACGTACTGCTCCTCGAAGGCGTCGGCAAATTTCGCGTAGATCAAGTCTACATCCGAGAGGGCTGCCTCTCCCAGAATGGTCATCAGCTCCTTGGCATCCTTACCACGGGAGTAGGCTGCGAAGAGCTGGTTCATCGTGTTGGAATGGTCTGCGCGGGTCTTTCCCTCACCGATACCCTTGTCTTTCAGACGGGACAAAGACGGCAGAACATCGATTGGCGGCGTCACACCGCGGCGGTACAGCTCACGGCTCAAGATAATCTGTCCCTCTGTGATATATCCAGTCAGGTCAGGGATGGGATGCGTCTTGTCATCCTCGGGCATGGACAGAATGGGAATCATAGTGATACTTCCATTCTTCCCGGCCTGACGTCCGGCACGCTCATACAGTGACGCCAAATCTGTGTACATGTATCCAGGGTACCCACGGCGCCCTGGAACTTCTTTACGGGCTGCCGATACCTCACGAAGGGCGTCTGCGTAGTTGGTGATATCCGTCAGAATAACCAGCACATGCATATTTTTCTCAAACGCCAGATACTCAGCCGCAGTCAACGCCATACGAGGCGTAGCGATACGCTCCACAGCCGGGTCGTTGGCCAGATTCACAAACAGGACGGTACGGTCAATCGCCCCCGTCTCCTTAAAGCTCTCAATAAAGAAGTTAGACTCCTCGAAAGTGATACCCATGGCGGCAAATACCACCGCAAAAGGCTCCGAAGTCCCACGTACTTTCGCCTGTCTGGCAATCTGGGCTGCCAACTGGGCATGGGGCAGACCGGAAGCAGAGAAGATCGGAAGCTTCTGTCCACGAACCAGCGTGTTCAGACCATCGATGGCCGAGATACCAGTCTGGATAAACTCCTCCGGGTACACGCGGGCCGCGGGATTCATCGGAAGTCCGTTGATATCCCTTCTCTCGTCCGGCAAAATCTCCGGACCATCATCTATAGGACGTCCCAAGCCGTCGAAGACGCGGCCCAGCATATCCTCAGAGACGCCCAGCTCCATGCTTCGTCCTAAGAAACGAACTTTGCTGTTGGACAGATTGATACCGGTGGAGCTCTCAAAGAGCTGGACCAGCGCATCGCTTCCATCGATCTCCAGGACCTTACAGCGACGGATCTCACCGTTGGCGAGCTCGATCTCTCCCAGCTCATCATAGGTGACATTCTCCACGCCTCTTACCAGCATCAAAGGACCGGCGACTTCCTGTATGGTTCTATATTCTTTTGGCATCTTACAGGTCCTCCTTTCCCACCAGGCCAGCCACCTCGACAGTCAGCTCTTTGTCCACTGCCTCGTACTCACTGGTCAGATTATTTTCCTCTGTATATTTATAACGTCCAATCTTCTCACGGACTGGCAATTTCACCAAATCATTGACCTGAGCGCCCTGTCTGAGAGCCTCAACCCCCTCGTCGTAGAACGCCAGCACCAGTTTCATCATATAGTGCTGTTTCTCCAGAGAGGTGTAAGTGTCAATCTCATGGAAAGAGTTCTGATGAAGGAAGTCCTCGCGGATGGATCTGGCCGCTTCCATCTTCAGACGGTCTCCTGGCGACAGTGCGTCCATACCTACCATCTGCACAATCTCCTCCAGCTCTGATTCTTCCTGCAACAGAGTCATCATCTCCTGGCGCAGCGCCATCCAGTCTTCTTTCACATTGTCATTAAACCAAGGTCCCACATCGTCCAGATACAAGGAGTAACTGGTCAGCCAGTTGATGGCCGGGAAATGACGCTTGTAGGCCAACGCCGAGTCCAGTCCCCAGAATACCTTCACAATACGCAGAGTAGCCTGAGACACCGGCTCCGAGATATCTCCACCTGGAGGCGACACAGCGCCGATGGCAGTCAGAGCACCCTCTCTGCCCTCCTCGCCCAGACAGATCACATGCCCTGCCCGCTCATAGAACTGAGCCAGACGGCTTCCCAAGTATGCAGGGTAGCCTTCCTCACCAGGCATCTCCTCCAGACGTCCTGACATCTCGCGGAGCGCCTCAGCCCAACGGGAAGTGGAATCCGCCATCAACGCCACAGAGTAGCCCATGTCACGGAAATACTCAGCAATCGTAATTCCTGTGTAGATAGATGCCTCACGGGCTGCCACAGGCATGTCCGAAGTATTAGCGATCAGGACAGTTCTCTCCATCAGAGACTGGCCCGTCTTCGGATCCTTCAACTCCGGGAACTCATTCAGTACGTCCGTCATCTCGTTTCCACGCTCGCCACATCCGATATACACCACGATATCCGCCTCAGCCCATTTTGCCAACTGGTGCTGGATTACCGTCTTACCGCTTCCAAAGGGGCCGGGAACTGCCGCCACGCCGCCTTTGGCGATGGGGAACATGGTATCTACCACACGCTGTCCAGTTACCAACGGTACCTTCGGCGGCAGCTTTTTCTGATACGGACGTCCCACACGCACCGGCCACTTCTGAACCATGGTCAGCTCTTTGTCGCCATCCTCTGTCTCCAGAGTCGCCACCACTTCATCCACCGTGAACTCTCCAGCCTTGATGTCCTTCACTTTACCTTTTATATTTGGCGGAACCATGATCTTTTGCTGAACCAACACCGTCTCCTGCACGGTCCCCAGCACATCCCCGCCGCTTACCTGGTCGCCAGCTTTGGCCACCGGCACAAAATTCCACTTTTTATCGCGCTTCAGGGAGGCGACTTCCACGCCTCGTTTCAAGCTATTGCTTCCTGTGGCCTTCATGATATCGTCCAGAGGACGCTGAATGCCATCGTAAATACTTGAGATCAGTCCAGGCCCCAATTCTACGGACAGAGGCATCTCCATGGACTCCACCGGTTCCCCCGGGCCCAGGCCAGAAGTCTCCTCATATACCTGAATGGAGGCCTGATCCCCGTGCATCTCAATGATCTCACCGATCAATCGCTGGTTACTTACACGGACAACGTCATACATATTGGCATCTCTCATGCCCTCCGCGATAACCAGCGGTCCGGCCACCTTCTTTATCGTTCCTTTGCTCATTTGAACAAATCACCTACTTTCTTTTTAGTTATCTCCGAAGAGAATGTCTGAGCCCACTGCCTGCTCCACGGATTTCTTTACTCCGGCCACGCCTGCACCTGTGTTGCCCGATACCCCCGGTATCTGGATGATCGCCGGCAGGATTCCCTCCCGGTATCTCTCCAGCTCGCTCTCCAAGACCGCCGCCAATGCCTCTGTGATATAAATCACCGCATAGGCGCCACTGGCCAATTGGTGCAGTTTCTGTCTCGCGGCATCCGGTTCTGATACTGGAAATGTATCCAGACCCAGAGCAGCGAATCCATAAATACTGTCATACTCGCCGATGACTGCAATCTTATACATACATCTCCCTTACCCTTTCCCGGATGAACTCATCCGACAAGCTGTTCAGCTTACCGGTCAAAATAATTCTCACCGTCTTTATTTCATTCTCTCTGGCCAAGATGTAGGCCACGAGAGGGCCAATCGTAAATGGATTATAGAGCTGTGGATGGATGGTCTGGATAATCCGATTGTCGCACCACCGCTCAAAAGCAGAGGCCGACTCCGCCAGAGCCTGCGCTCCCTCGGCGTACACGGTTCCATTTAGATACTCCTGAATCGCATCCATACCGCTGAGCGCTGCGCGGCACAATTGCTCCACATTGACGGAATCGCACTCCGCCATCGCCCTCCTCATAAACTCCATTGATTTCGCGGTTTTCTGTGAACGCACTGCAATCTTGATATCGGCCACGGCCACTGTGGACTCCGCATAATCACGAATGATCTCCTCGTCAGACCGTTTTCCAGCCTTATAGATGGCCTCCAGAGCCGCCCGGTCAACCATCACGTCACAGAGCTGCCCGTCCCTGGTGTGCAGGAAGGTGTCATAGGCCTCCGCCGCTACCCGCGCCATATTCTCAGGAAGACGGGAGAAATCTTTCTCAGATATGATCTCCATCATCTCTTCCCCACTGATCGCACAGTCATTATAGAAAATATTGGGATTCTTCTCCTCAGTAGCCACCTCCTTGATGGCTGCCTTCAGATTGTGAAACAAGTTGGGATAGGTGAGCACATCAAACACCGACATATCCTCCACCAACTCCCGCATCAGTTCCCAGGTCTTCTCCCGCTCACGGGTCAAGATCGCCTCAGCATTCACAGGAGTGTCCATATCCCCCCAGCCTTTGTCCACCAAAAATTGTAGGCACTGTGCTTCGTCTTTGCACGCCAACAACTGATCGATGGTCGCCTGGGAGAACAGGGCTGTCTCCTTCGCACGAATTCGCGCTACCGCGTAGGTGTATTGCTCGTCATACATAGATGTATACCTCCTTTTCGCGGATCTGCGCTTTTATGAAAACAACACTTTCTGTACCTGATCTTGTAATTCATCTTTTCTAGATGCAAACAACGCCTTGAAAGAACAATTCTCTTCCACACCGCCGTACACCAAGATGAAACCACCATCCAGATTCTTAGACTCCTGAGATACCTTCAGAGATCCGCCTGCCGCAGTCGCAATCTCCTGCAACTCCTTCTCAAATCCCGAGGGCATCTGGTCCAGATCTCTCTGGGAGAAATAAATCTCTCCGTCCTGAGGAAGTACAAACTGCTTCAACATCCCCCGGATAATCTGAAAATATTCTTCTCCTGATTTGCCGGCAAACACATGGTATGCCTTGTCTATCACAGAGGTGATCACTTCCTGTTTGGCCTCCAACAGAGAGGTTCTGCGCTTTAAGTCTGTGGAAGAGGCAATGCGGTCTTTATAGTTTCGAATCTCCGCCTCCGTCTTCTTCTCAGCCTCTTTGCTCATCTTGTCAGCTTCCTCTCTGGCCTGATTCATAGTCACCTCAGCAGAATTCCTGGCATCCTCGAGAATCTTGTTGGCGGAACTGTTTGCTTCCTCAAGAATCTGATTAATCATCTTATCTAATCCAGTCATTTTCCGCTCTCCTTTATTTTACTACTGATTTATAGTCGTGCTGCACTTATGGCATTGGAATTGCTGTCACAGCCAGGATGGAAATCAGAAGAGCAAGGATCGCGTAGGTCTCAACCATGGCCGGAAACAGCATGGCTTTACCGAACTGATCAGGTTTCTTAGCAACGATTCCGATAGCCGCTGCTGAGGTCTGTCCCTGAGATTTTCCAGAGATCAGCCCTACGATGCCAACCGGAAGACATGCCGCTAAGATCAGAAGGCCGGTTTTGGGATCCAGATTCGCCGGGTTTCCTCCCAACAGACCGATCTGAGATAAGGTGATGAAACCAACCAACAGACCGTAGATACCCTGGGTACCAGGCAGAAGCTGCATGATCAGAACCTTTGCGAATTTACTGGGATCTTCACTAACTACGCCGGAGGCCGCACGGCCTGCGATACCTACACCGATGGCAGAACCTGCACCTGCCAAAAATACTGCTGCTGCTGCGCCTAACAATGCATATACTAAACCTAACTGATTCATAAACTTGTTTCCTCCTTAACATCGACATATTTTGTATTTGCTTTGAATGGTTGGAATGGTCTTCCCCCTCCCTCATAGAACTTTCCAAAGAATTCCACGAACTGGAGGCGGTTGGTGTGCACGTAGGCACCCAAAAGGTTTATGGCCATATTCATTGCGTGGCCAATGACAAAGACGATGATAAAAAATATTGCCCCCACAATCCCTTTGCCCATCATACTTCCCATCTGGTTGACAACCGAGGCAATAACCCCTGTGGCCAATCCCAGAGCCAGAAGACGGGAGTAGGACAATACGTCACTTAACCACCCGGTAATATTGTACAGATCGTAAGCTCCCAGAGCAATTCGGAGAACCGGATTCTTGCTGCTACGTCCAGACATCAGCAACAGCCCCACAGCTCCCACAATCGCCAAAACTTTAGACAGAGTCAGCAGAGCCGGCGGGAACACGATTGTGACCGGTGACATGGATGCGAAAATCTTGCTGGGCAGAAGCATGAGAATCAAACCCATCAAAAATACATACCACAAAATCACGTCACAGAAAAAATCCAAATACTGTCTGTTCTTAATACAGAGATAACCTTTGATCCCTAACCCCACAAAGAGATGGATCAGTCCAAACAACATGCAGAACATCAATAGGGTCATAGGCTCCTCCAACGGTACGAACCAAAGTGCAGGCAGAATAATCTCCTTGCCAAAGAACACTCTGGCCACCACTGTAATCGCATCGCCGAAGATACCGCCGAACATCAACCCCCAGAAGACGGTGGACAGCCCACAGTACATAAACATCCGGAGCGTCTTTTGCATCCCTTCTTCCATTCTAGGGAACTTCTTGATGGCAACGGCACAGGCGATAAACACCAGTACGCCGTAAGCCGCATCCGACAACATAAGTCCAAAAAACGCTATATAGAAAAAAGCCATAATCGCTGACGGATCAATCTCTCCCGCTTTGGGAAGTCCATAGGAAGCCAAAACTCCCTCCACAGAACCGGCGATCTTTCCATTTTTCAACAGCACCGGCGCCTCCTCAGGGTCTGGAGCTTCGATGTCCACCACAAGGTCGTACTTCTCCTCCATGTGTCTCTGAAGCTTAGCCGCATCTTTCTCAGGCACATAACCACTGATCAAAAATGTCCGCCTTGACTGGAGAACTTCTCCCAGTATCTCATATTTCTGAGCTCTGGTCCGAAAATAGTCTGAGACCACTCTCAACTCCTGACGGTTCTCAGCGTGGTCTTGGATCTGCTTCTCAATCCCAGCATCCTCCTGCTCCAGGCCTTTGATCTCCGTCTCCAGATCCGCCTTCTCCTGTGAAGGCGTCTGAGAAATCATCAGCGAAGGCCTTGAAAATCCCATCGCCCGCAGCGCCTCTTCCATCCGTCCCGCCTGATCTCTCAGGCAAAAGACAGCAACACAGGTTTGATCCTGATCTGAGGAGACAAGCTGCACATCCATGGCCTCCAACTCCGGCGCCTCCTGCGCCAATCTCTCATAAATCTGATCCAAGGTCAGTTGACTGTTGAAACTTCCAATCAGCGACGCCGTGGTCTTTGTCCCTTGAAATCCCAGTGGAACATCCAAAGACATCCAGGGAACCAACGCCTCGATCTGATTCTCCGCTTTTACAATCTTGGCTTTATTCTCAGCCAACTGTTTCTTCAGAGCTAACAGCTCGTCAGCCTTGTCCAAGATATCTTCTTTGGCTGCGGTTATCCGGTCATACTCATTCTTGGGGACCAGCGCTCTTCCCTCCAGAGAAGAGAACATGGACGTCTTCTCCGGGACATACTCCTGAAGAACTTCCAGCGCATGATCAATCTGAACCGCTTTCTTGTCAAAGCCTTGTCGCACTTCCAAGGTACTTGCCTTGCGCAGCGCCGCATCTTCAATCGCTGACGTATCAATTTCCATGATGCCCAGTGCTTGGAGTTCTTCTAATATGGCCTTTCTGTTTTTCTTCATAGCGCAGATACTAAACCGTTGCATCTGCAATACTGCCATACCCGCATACCTCCTTTACCTTATATTTTGTCTTACCTCTCTGACAACTGTCAGTATAGATTCGCAATCACAGCCTCAATGGCCTGCGACTCTTTCCCCGCCGCGCTCTCCCTCAGCGTTGAAATCTCCTGCTGCACCTTCTTCAAACTCTCGGCCTGTGCAGCCATAGCCTCCTTCTTGGCAGCCTCCATCTTCAATGCGGCATCTTCTCTAAGATTCTTCAAGTGATCTTCCCTGAGAAGCTTAGCATCCTCCTCAGCTTTCGCCAACAAGGTCTCCGCTTTTTGCTGCGCTTCTTTTACAATCTTTTCCGCCTTCTCCTCCGTCTCTTTCACAACATTGATAGTTTCTTGAATCATCTGATCACCACCTTTATCCATTTAGATAAAATTTTATCATATATTTCTGGAGAACGCAATGTATTTCCAGCGTTTTTTCCATACACTCCCAAAAATAGATTAATTTTTTATACATTTTATCCAAAGACGTCAAATTACTATTCTCTCGGTCTCGTCACCTATAACAACGCAAAAATGCAGGAAATTGTCGATACTCTCTCAACTTCCTGCATTCGTATTCTCTCTTCAATTTAGGTCTTTTTTTTAACAAAAGTCCGCTCAATTCGTCAACGCACTACTGTAAATATTTCGTTCCCACAAAGGATTCCAAGTTTCCCTGATCGATCCATTGGCTCTTCACCCAGTCCACCTTCTCAGAGCCCTCCAGCTCCCCTGGCTCAGCCACTCTCAAAGCTTTTAGGATTGTCCTATATCCGATCTCATAGGGATTCTGAGCGATAAAGCCAACCTCCTGTCCCGATCTCACCGCTTCCTGCTGGGCCTTTGTGCCATCCACACCCACAATGGCAATGTCCTGCCTTCCACTGCTCTTTACACACTCCAAGACAGTATCCGCCATCTCGCCGTTGGTGCAAAAGATACCCGCTAAGTCTTCGTTCTTGTTCAAAAGCCGCATGACGGAGTCTGACAGGTCCCTCTCACCGTTGTCATAGACCGTGTCCAAGACCTCCAGGCCCGCTCTCCCCTGCAGTGCCTCCCGGAACCCAGAGACCCTCCGAATGGACGACTGACCCATCTCACTGTGGGCCACCACGGCAACTTTTCCCTGATCTCCCAATTCCTTTGCCAGTTTCTGGGCGGCTAGACTGCCAATCTTCTTATTATTCGAGATGCAAATTCCATCCACCGTATTTGCATTTATCCCAGAGTCAAAGGTAACCACCGGAATTCCATTCTCGTGGGCGGTCTCCAACTGTGCCACACAGGAGTCTGCATCTATGGCTGACAGACACAAAACCGTAGGATTCTCCGCCAAAACCGCATCTACCGTATTGATCTGGTCATTCACTCCCTGCTCATCATCCGGACCCTCGAAAGTCATCGTCACCTTATCCTCATCCTTATATCCATAAGCTTGATTCACCTGGCTCACGGCGTCTTTCATGCCCTCTCTCACCGCTTTCCAGTACTCATCCTTTGTGGACTTGGCGATCACAGCAATCCTGCTTCCCTTTGCCACCGGGTTCGCGGTGTCAATCTGCTGCGCCAGCGCCGTCTCCTGTCCAGCCTCCGGCGTGTCAACCGCCTCCACATCCTCCGCGCTATCTTTTCCCTCTTCCTGGGCGACACTTGCCATCGCCTCCTGAGATTCCCCCAGAACCGATTGGACGCAGCCGCTGAACATCCCAACCATAGCAACCACAAAAGCTGCCGCCACCAGCTTCCTTTTCATAAGCTTCCTCCAGACTATTCTATCTTCCTACCGTGTAAAAAATCTACTCCATATTCCAATTATTATACACGTTTTCGTCCTCTCGTCCAGAGGTTTTATAATTTTTTCACGAAAAATCCTTAATTGACTAATCCCACAGATCCCACTCTTTTCCTATCTCGTAGGCCACCGACAAGGAGAGTGGGCCTGCGAAAACCCCCCAAATCCCATAGAGATAAAAACCAAAATACACTGCCGCCAGCACAATCACCGGAGAGATACCCAGTCTTCCTCCAATCAACTTAGGTTCTAAAAATTCCCTTGCCACGCTGGTCACCAAATCTAGAATCACACATCCCACCGCCATGGAAAACTCCCGCTTTAGCAGAAAATAAAAAGCCGCCGGGTATAGAAAGGTTCCTGTCCCTATCACTGGCAGAGCGTCCAAAAGCCCCAAGCCTGTTCCCAGAAGAAGATAATAGGGACTCCCCATCAGCCAAAAGCCAATGGTACACATCACCGCAATCACCCCCATTATCACCAACTGTGCTTTCAGATAAGTGACCGTGGTCTCCTTTAGTCTCCTGGCAATTCTTCGAACCCCCTGTAAGATTGAAGACTCCTTGACTTTTTTCTGTATCACTTCCATCTCCTGCAGGAACAAAATGGCAGAGAGCCAGGCAATCAGAAATCCCGTCCCAATCATAAAGACCTTCCCTGCCTCCGAGACCAGTTTCAGACAGCTCTCAGGAGTGATCATCTGAGTCAGGTTCTCCCCCATCCGTCCCACCTGTGCCAGAAGGAACTCTCTGCTCACCTCCTGGCGAATTCCTGTAATCTGCTCTGCCGTCTCACAGCACTGATCCAGCAACCTCATCCCCCACTCCGGAAATCTGTGAAAATTCTGAAGAGCCAGTTTAACCTGCTCCCACAGCAAGATTCCCCCTCTCCACAGGAACAGTATACAGACGGCCAAGATCCCCAACAGCAGAACAGACCCCGCCCAACTTTTCTTCAGATGAATTTTTCTCTCTATCCACTCGCTTGCAGGGCTGACCCAGATGGCCAGAAGCCATCCCACAAAAAAAGGAAGCGTAATAGGAACCAAGTACCGGAATCCCAAGTACACCCCTATCACCACTCCCGCTATGCAGATTCTCCGCCTTACTTCCAGACTCATACCCTGCCCTACCTCTCTGTCCAACCGTCCAGTCTTTACGCTCTCCCGCCTGAGAGCACTTCGCCCCCTTGCGAAATCAGTTACAGCGGCAAATTACTTGCCGCTGAGAGTAGTATGACATTCTTCATCTGACTTTATGCATAAAATCTATCTACGAGATCCTGAATGTTTCAATAAAAACAGCGAAAGGCCTCCCCCTCCGGCTGAATCCGAAAGCTTATATCCCTGTTGGACGAGGGATGTCGAAACCTCAATTCACTGGCGCACAGCCCCAACTGGCCTCTCTCCTGCTGCGGCCCATACTTCTGATCCCCCAAAAGAGGCATGCCCCGGTGAGCCATCTGTACCCGGATCTGGTGATGTCTTCCAGTGAGAAGGCAAATCTGAGCCAACATCTTTCCCCCATTCCTGGCCAGAATCTCGTACTCTAGGACAGCTTTTTTACTGCCAAACGTATTTGGAGCCACAACAGTAGAAAGGTTCTTCCGCCCATCCCTCTTAAGCCAATCTTCCAGACGTCCAGCCGACGGTGTTTTCACTTCCCTCACGACCGCCAGGTATGTCTTATCCACCATTCTTTTCGCAATCTGACTGTTCAGATTAGCCGCCGCCTTCTGCGACTTGGCGAACACCACCAAACCTTCTACCGGCTGATCCAACCTGTGCACGACGCCCAAGTACGGCACGCCTTCCCGCTGCCTGGCAGACAACTCATTTTTCAATCCACTCTCCAGATCCATCTGCCCTATCTTGGCGCTCTGAACAGCCAGGCCTGCCGGTTTATGGCAGACTACAATATCCCTATCCTCATACAGTATCCTCTCTCTGATCTCCACCACTTCTACCATGACCTCCCCAAATTCTCTGTACCCTCTATGATTTTCCGCCGGATTGCCCCCTTGGCCCAGCGCCGGCTATAAGAGTGAACTACGACTCTCACGTCCATCTTAAGGATTCGCATTCTATATCCTCAAACTCTCTAAGTTCGATTTACAATTTTCTCTGCAAATAGACCATATCCACCAGTTGAATACCGCATTCATATATCGGATGGTCATAATTGTCCGTGAAAAAATTTTTGATTCTATGGGAACGGGTAAATCCACACCTCTCATAGAAGGGAACCGTCAGTGGGCTGTCGCCTGTTCCAACTTGTAACACAGAATACTGTCCCCTATATCTCATAACAACGAAATCAATCAGAGCTTTGCCATACCCTTTTCCTCGCCACTCTGGCCTTGTGGCAATATTTTTGATCTCAAGCACGCCGTTCCCCTCATCTGTCACTACACATTCGCACTTAACCCCATTGTCCGCCAACACATACATGGTACCCCGCTCAAGATATGCGTCTATCATATTTTCTTGTTCGTCCGCCAACAGCAATAGCGAGAGAAATTGTTTTTTCTTCTCTTTAATTTCCTTGATCTCCATAGCGATATACTCCCACAAATGTAGATTTGCTCCTCTCTACTTGTCGCCATAATCCCCTCTCAATTTCCGATTTATCATCTCTTTTATTTTATCACAATTGCCAGGATGCGAAAATAGAGAATTTTCCGGGACGAAGGCTCGTCCCAACCCGCACTCGGTCATCCGCAGGGGCGATCCTCATGTACTGCCTCGTGGCCGTGAGAGATAACGATTTCTGCCCCACCGCTATTATATCTGTCTCCTGTACGACAAGAAGACTTTTATCCGCGGCACAATAAGACGGCCATCATAATTCTTCTTAGAATTTGATGGCCGTCTTAAAATTCATCACTATTCAATTTTTAATCCTCATCCGTCTATCCAAATTATAGACGTTACTTCTGATATTTTACCAGTTCACTCCGTTTCCTTAATTGTGAAACGCTTCTATGATCTTCAAGTTCCATATTTAGTTTTCTATACTTAATCTCTTCTGTTATCTCCTGCTCATAAATCGAGACGAATTGTGTCATTCAATTTATTTAGAAAGTTTTATAGAATTTCGATTTATAACTCACGAATTATAAACCTCTCAGAAATTATACTCGTAATACCTCAACCTGATCTCCTAAATCATTCCAAGGTACTCTCTTTTGTAAAATTCCAAAACTGTGATAGCTGTTCTCTCAACAGTTATCCCTGATGTAAAGTTTTGATTCATATCAGGACTCTTTTGGCAGTTCCAATGAATCTGCTCAGAACTCTATATGGATCTCAAGATATCCTGCCCATTTTTCCGACCACTCTGTCGTCACTGATTTTCATGAAACTTATGGGTTGTCCCCACATGATATATCACTTTCTAATGAGAATTTCAAATTATTATTCCGAGGCGATCTCTCATCTCCCATACCGCATTTTTCTCTGAAAATTACAGTTGCAGACTTCAATCATTATCTTTCTAATATCCCAATTCCCATTGAATCAGTTCTCTTAGACGAATATCAATTCTTCTATACTTAGATTGTGATCTAATAATCAGGCGGTAATATCCTTTTAAGCGATGTTTCTTTACACATCTCCCAAAACCTTTATATCAGTTCTGTGGTATTCTTCAATATAAGGATCAGCTTCTATAATACCTGGATACATCTCTCTTAACTTTACAACTCTCTATACTAATATGCGTATCCGGTCTTTCTTGCAGGAGTGCTGTCTACCACTCTTATATTGATTGTTTTTTGTTTACTCTCCCAATGGACGATACCTCCTTCTAAAAATTCACTCTCTCGTAGTAATCTATACTAGGATTGAGATGAACTAGACTACCAGTTTCTGAACTGTTATCTGGTGTTTATTTCTATGCTTCTTCGTTTGTATGGTCATATAATACCATCGAGGTCTTTATTTGTCAATACATTTTTTTATTTTTATTTCTATTAATCATTTTCAGAATTGTTTATCATTTTAAAACTGTTAATATTATGACTTTTCTATATTTTTCTGATAATTAGTTTTTTACATAAAAATCATTTTTTGCCGCGTCAGTTCCGTGTCACAAACCCATCGCCAGCTCAATCCCTCCTCCGATCTGCCAAGACAAGCCCAAGTATAACCGTCTGAGGCGTTTTCATTCTCGCGCCGAGCGCGGTCGCTTGCGACACTCTTCATCTTCGCATGAATACGCATCATCACAAGAAGTGTGTTTTTGTGTTATAAGAGAGTTCGAAGAACTTTCCTATAACAGAACAAAGAATCCTGCATCGAAGGATTCTTCGCCTGCGGCTGGTCGCATGAGCGACACAATGCCACTCTGCCGCAGTGCGATCCC
>JBKXQO010000036.1:0-8965 GCA_047014865.1 Blautia sp.
GTGGTCAGACTTTCACTGACTAGATTAGTGCCATGCTTGGCACACCAGAAAAAAGACCTGGCAAGTCTCCAGGCCCTAACCTGTTCTACCCGCCAGATCTTCTCAGAGATCCCTATTTTTTACTCTATTCACAGACAGCCATTGGAGTCCATCTCCCAGACGCCGCTCCTACTCCTGAGCCTCCTCAGAACCTTCCGTCGTCTCATCGTCAGCTGCCGGAGTGGCTTCACCATCGCTAACCTTAGCATTGTCCACCAGGTACTCTTTCACCACCTGTATGGCCACATTCTGGTCAAAGCGCTCCTGTCCAGCCTGCTCGACGGCTGCGTCCACACTGTCAAAGCCATAATTCTCAGCCAACATCTTGCTAATCTTCTTGCCATTCTCATCGTCCAGAGACAGACCCTCCTCGTCGATCACAGCCTGAGCCACCAAAATCATCTGTAAGTTAGACTTAGCGGTCTCCTCGCACTGGCTGTTATAATCGTCCTCCGTCATGCCCATCTGATCCAGAAAATCCTTTAATTCCATCCCGGAAGCCTGAATCTGCGTCTCCATCTGCTGTTTTACCAGATCCGTCTCCTCTTTCAACAGTTTCTCCGGGTATTCTTTGACCTCGCTCCCTGACACCAGGTTGTTCCAAGCAGTATTCTCCAGATCTGTCTCAGACGACTCCTCGGAACTCTTCTCCAGATCGCTCTTCACCGACGCTTTGTACTCGTCAACGGTCTTCATATCTGTGTTCTCGGCCACCCAGTCGTCTGAAAGCTCGCCTGGCCGTTTGATAGAATTCACCGTCACCGTGAATACGGCGTCTTTGCCCGCCAGATCCTCACTGCCGTAGTCCTCCGGGAAAGTCACATTGATATCACGGGTCTCTCCGGTCTTCGCGTCCACCAACTGCTCCTCAAAGCCTTCGATATAGCTGCCGCTGCCCAATTCCAGGTCCGTCCCCTGTCCATCCGTGCTCCCACCGTCAAAGGCCTCTCCATCGATCTTTCCCACATAGTCAATATTCAAGATATCGCCCATCTGGGCAGGTTCGTCCGCGCCCAGAGCTTTCGCCTTCGTTTTCAAGTCACTGTCGATCTGTGTCTGAATCTGCTCGTCTGTGACGTCCTGTACCGTCTTAGTAAGTTCCATTCCCTTATAGTCGCCCAGCGTCACATACTTGGAGGCGTCCGCATCTATAATCTTGGCGCCAGCGCCATTGGTCCCAGCTTTCTCGCTTCCCTCTGTCTTAGCATCCTTCTGTGCGTCGCCACTCTTCCCACAGCCCATTGCCGTAGCCGCCATACACACCGCCAACACAGCTATACATAACCTTCTCTTCATAATATCTCCTTTCTATACCTATGTGAGTTATACCATACTTTAGGGAAAAAAGAAAGCTTTTGCCTGTCTTTTTACTGTTTTTTTAGAACTCTCTCACATAGGAGGCACCGGAGTGGGACGAGAAGAATCAAATACCTCCTGAGCGTCAAATAAGTCTGAAAGCATTTCCGGATTATAGTACATCCGGTAACCATCCAGATTCCTACGCCCCTGTCTCAGATAAGAATCCGTGATCTGCACCCAGTATTTGCTAGAGTCTACGTTGCAATAGTAGTTGTACCCACGACTTTTGTAATATGCATACTTCGGGTTCTCCGCAGTATAGTCCTCCCAATTTCCGATATCTGCGCCAAAAGCAAAGACAATCACATCTGTCTTTCCAAGGATGGGCGCCACATAATTCTCCCACTTCTCATTGTCTTCCTGTAGTTTCTCCGCCGAATCCGTCTCTGCATTTCTATGCCCCCAGGTATGACTGGCGAACTCCCAGCCGTCTGCCTTCATAGCCTCCGCCACCTTCTTGGCCTCTTTCACCTCTTGATCATAGTCAAAGTCCGGATTCTTGTCTAAGAACTTCTGTTGGTCCTCGCTTAAATTCTCTCTTGTCTTATAGGCAATATCCGTGCGATACCCCAGAACGCCGTTGTACCCGGTCATAGCTAATATTCCTTTACGGCCGTGGTAAGAAAAATCTGGGTGTTTGTCGATAAAGGTGTCTAACAATGGAACCATATCATAATCCCCCACAGAGACACTCCCATCATCCTCTATATACTCCGCCTTCACATCTCCATTCTCATCGATCACCAGACGGCTGGCCATCCCATCCCCATCCATATAGTGGTAATAGCTGACGTCATCCTGAGATAGTACAAACGGTTTCTTATCTGGAGGCAACAAGATCTTCCCCCGGGTCATCGTCCCGTCCTCATTGACCGTGGCCATATCGTGGAGGCTGACCAAGACATAACCTTTGTCGTACATAGACTGGGTAATCTTATTAAACTCCTCTATCGTAGTCATCACCTGATTGTATCCAGCCTCCTTGGAATCACCGTCAAACGCCTTGCTGGTGTCTTTAATCAGCGTGTGATAAAACACATGTGTGATCTCCTCCAAGGGATACTCCACACAGGTAGCCTTGGTGGCCTCGTAACCCGAGACTGCCTCCTGTAACTGCGTATTGGACGCATAGTCCGACTGCTCTCTCAACAATTTTATAGCCCCGTCGTAATCATACATGGCGGCGAGAAGATCCGCCTGTTCAATCACCGAGACATCCTTATCCTGCTCCTCCTGAGTCTCCTCTTCTGTCTTCTCTTTTGTGCTATCCTTTTTGTCCTCGTTCTTATCCTGCTTTTCCTTAGAGTCTTCCTCTAGCTTTGCGACTTCTTTGTTATCTTCTTTATTTTCCTTACTGGAAAAAGGATTGTCGTCAGAAAACGGAAGAAGCGCGCATCCACTCATCAAAATAGCTGCCACTGCCAACAACAAAAACATTCTCAGATTTCTCTTCATGCTTTTTGCCCCTTTCTAATCTTTCGTTTTTCTCCCCGCGAACTCAAAAATCACCTTTATGGGTCTTGATATACCGAAGGGACAGGGCTCAAAGATATTCCCTCAAAATCATCTGTGCCCTCCCTCTAATGCCCCATAGATGCCCGAATCAGGCAATATAATCGACAATATTCATTCTTTTTCTAGTATATCCGCATATCCCGAACATTATAACATAGAAACGATTTGGTTTTCAATTTTGTAATTGCCTTTTTTCTTAAATAATGATAAAATATAATTCGCGAAAATTAACTGTTTCTAAATTATTATACAGTTAACGGACCAAATTATTTTCAGGAGGCCAGTTATGAGTAAATTGACAATTGCTCTGCTTGTTATTCTTGTCATTCTTGTGATCGCACTTATTGTACTATACTTCACCGGTAAGAAAACCCAGAAAAAACAGGAAGAACAAAAAGCACAAATCGAGGCAGCGAAACAGACCGTATCCATGTTGATTATCGATAAAAAGCGCATGCCCATAAAGGAGTCTGGACTTCCACAGTTCGTCATAGACCAGACCCCCAAGCTTATGCGTAGATCCAAACTTCCTATTGTAAAGGCAAAGGTTGGTCCTAAGATTATGACACTGGTATGTGAGGCCGATATTTTTGACCAGATACCTTTGAAAAAAGAGATCAAGGCGGAAGTCAGCGGAATCTACATCGTAGGCGCCAAGGGTATCCGCGGTTCACTGGAGAAACCCACAAAGAAAAAAGGATTCCTCAAGCGTCTGATGGACAAGGCCAATCCCTGAGCCCTGTCCCCGCGCTCTCGAAATCCTATAAGAGGAGCTGTCATCGACAGCTCTTTTTTCATGTTATAACATTCTGTGAGGATGCACTGCGGCAGAGTGGAATTATGTCGCTCATGCGACCCACCGCAGGCGGAGAATCCTGCGGTGCAGGATTTTTTGTTCTTTTTCCCATCTCAACCTGCAGACAGACGCTCACCCTCTTGCACATACGCCCACCTGTGAATCAGGAGGGACGCACCTCCGCCTTCGACTGTGCCTCGATGGTGAGAAAACAATCCGCCACATACTCTCCATTCATCTCCAGTGCATAGTCCACCTTGGCGTTCAGATGGTCAATCCCCTCTTGCAGATGTACTCTGGCCGCTGAGATCCCCATCTCGATATTTCCAAAGGGAGTTCCATAGTAAGTCACATTCTTCTTCTCTCTCTCGAATACCATATGTACATTGATCAATCCCTTCTTTCGAACCTCCACGCCCCGTGGACCAATCTTAATATAATTCACCGTCTTCTGCCGAAAACCCTCCACCATCTCCTCGTATCTCAGGTAATGGCTTCCATTCTTATAATAGTACTCCCCGCCGATGATCAATTCCACTGGCTCCTGTTGATCTGCCTCTCCCAGAGACTGCAGGCCTACGATCTTAATTAGTACCTCTTTTGTCATTTTCTTCCTCGATTCTAATATTTTTCTATATCAATTTTTTTTGTCTTCTCCACATCGAAGGGAAGAATAAAGTCCGCGAACTCTCGAAATTTCTCGGCCAAATCGCTGACATAGAACCGATAAGGAAATTCCTCCTGTCTCTCCCCGGTGCTCAGCAGGTCTTTCTGGGTCAGCATATTTCTCAACTCAATGGCCGTCTCGTAGGCCGGATTCACCAACCTCACCTGCGCGCCCACGACCTTCTGAATCAAAGATCTCAAAAGGGGGTAATGGGTACAGCCCAAGATCAAAGTGTCGATCCCTCTGTTGAGAATTTCGTCCAGGTAGCGCCTGGCCACCTCCTCTGTCACCGAGTCTTTCAGCCACCCCTCCTCCACAAGAGGTACAAACAACGGGCAGGCTTTCCCATACACCGTGATCTCAGGGTCAAAATTTTTGAGCAGTTTCTCGTGGATCCCACTGTGAATCGTGCCCTCCGTGCCGATCACTCCGATCTTACTATTTTGGGTTGTCTGAGCCGCCACCTTCGCCCCGGGCTCGATCACGCCGATCACTGGCAGATCAATCTCCTGCTGGATATCTCCCAGGGCAAAAGCACTGGCCGTGTTGCAGGCTACGACAATTGATTTGACATGTTCCGTTTTTAAAAACCGGATTATCTGACGGGAATATTGCAGCACAGTATCCTTGGATTTGCTTCCATATGGAAGTCTGGCCGTATCTCCGAAATACACAATTTTTTCCGACGGAAGATTTCTCATGATCTCCCTGGCCACTGTAAGGCCGCCGATTCCCGAATCAAACACACCGATAGGTGCCTCTCTATCTAATCTCATTTAAACTCTCCGACTGCTGTTTTTCTCCTATTTTATCACCAAAATCGGGTGCATGCAACCATCGGAACGTGAAGTGGGGCTTCGCCTCCTCCATCTGGGCTGGAGGCGCCGAAAAACAGTACTCCGGATATAACGTCCCCCAAAATCCCATGGCGGATGTATAGGGCGTCCCACTCCCAAGGACCGCTGTCACTGCCATCGCTGTCAGCAGTGCGATCACCAACCTTCTACCAGGCTCTCGAATCCATCTCATAACAATACCTCCTATGACCAGAGTATTGCCAAGGCCCCCAGCGTCTAAACGCCCAGAAAACTTTTGTCGCTCCGTCTAGACGAAGTTCACCTGTATCTGCCCGTTCTCTTCCGTCAGCGTGGGGAGCTCTGGAAGCCGGTTCTCCTCATACCAAAAATAGTAGACTTCCTTCAATGTCACCCCTTTTCTCTCTCTTCCCTCCAGACGGTTCTCATAGATCCCTGTCAAGTATTGTCCCAGAGATGTCCCCAGAGACTGGTTCAAATTCATGAGGTTATCCACATTTTCCCCCTCAAACACATACATATCCTCACCCACCAGAGGATCGCTCTTCATAAACTCCAAGAAAGACTCCCACCGTCTCCCCTCCAACAGCCCTGGTCCGAGAACCAGCACTTCCAGATGCCCTACGTCCAGGTACTTATCCTGGGATTTATCGTATAGCCGTTGGATTTCACAAAGAGATGGATCCGCAAAAGAGAGCACCGACGTATCCCCGCCCTCCTCCTGTTTCTGTTGCCCTGTGGAGGACGGAAGATCCGGCATGGCGTAAAAGACCTGAAATTCTCCCTCTGACCAATCCACTCCCATAGCCAATGGATACCGCCTTTTCTCAGGCTCAATCCCAGAGCATCCGCATAATTGGACAATCACGACAACTCCCAATAACATTGCGATCCATTTTCTCATGTCTTCCTCCTGTTCTTCACCCAGACTACCGCTCCCAGAATCAAAAATCCGGGAAAGTATACGTATGTCAGCGCCAGGCCATAGATCTCTCCTGTGGGAAATCCCCAGAATTCCCCCCACGTCAGCAGATACATAAGCAGCGGCATCCAATACCTCCCATTGCCCAACTGAAGCGTCTGCAAGATATGGTTTCCATAGTGTAGAACACTGCCGACAGAGAATAAAAGACTGTAGAGTAGAACGGCCAGCCAGATGACGTCGAACCTGGCCAGTACCTCCCCTGGAAGATTTGCGCCTGCCAGGAGGGGCAGTATGGGATACTCTTCCTCCCACAGACGGGCCCACCCATAGTTGGCCTGAAGTACCACCAACGAGGCTAGAAAGAAAAGCCCCGTGACCGCCACCCCTAAGAATACCGGTTTGTTGGCGCTTCCAGGTTTCTCCACATGTTCCAGGGCAAAAGGCAGAAGGCCGATTCCTGTGAATGCCGCCAACAGCCCATAGCCAGCCTTGGCGAACCCACCTCCACTGATCTCCAATCCCCGGGGATCTGCCCAGAAATACTCCCAGCTCCCCTGAAATGCGGCGACAATCAGCAAAAGCAAGAGAAACCCCAGAACCAGAGGATAGGAGACTTCTCCCATTCTCCCCCTCTTTTGCATTCCCCTGTGGGCGCCAAGGCTACACACCAGAACTGCCAAGAGGCTGGCCACTTTTCCTGGAAAAGCTGAGAGCAAGCTGATGGGAACCACCTTCTCCACCAGCGTCAGAAGGTACGCCCCTGTAAATATAGTGAAAGACACATAGAAAATACCTATCAACAGACTGCACCACTTACCCACATACTTGGGAAGGTTCGCATAATACGGCGCCACACGAATCAAAAAAATCACATAGAAATAGAGAGGAATTAACACCGCCACAGAAGCCGCCATTCCATTGGCCCCCAGCACCGACGGATACCCCAAAAGCCCTAGAAGAAAAGGCGCCGTCAGGCTGAGCACCAATTGTCTCGTCAACTGTCTGTGGGAAATTCGATTGTTCTCCGCGTATCTCATGCTTTTGTTCTCCTTTTTAACCGGATTCTCTCTTCTTTCCGGGCAAACACTGGACGATTGACCATCCTTCTCAAAGGCTTTCTCAAGATCCCCGCACTGGGGGCATCCTCCTTCTTCACAAAAGGTGTCAGATAAGGTACCTGGAAGCTTAAAAGACCCGCCAGATGACTGACCACCAGGTAAATTCCCAGAACAATCCCGTACAGTCCCAGGTACCCCCCTGCAAATAGAAAGACGTATTTCAGCAGACGGAAAGGAGCTGAGAACTCCTCACTGGGAATCGCCAGTGAACCCAGGGCCGTGAGAGCCACAATCATAACTACAATGGGGCTGACCAGATTCGCCGTGACCGCCGCCTGACCGATAATCAACCCTCCCACAATCCCGATGGCATTTCCCAGAGATCCCGGCATTCTCACCCCAGCCTCCCGGATCAACTCAAAGGCCAATTCCAAGAAGACCAATTCCACCACACTCGAAAACGGAACCCCAGCCCTGGCCTCCGCAAAGGACAAGATCAGGTTCGCGGGAAGGATCTGCGTGTGAAACCGTATCACTGCCAAATACAGGCCCGGGAGCAAAACTGCTGTCAAGATTGCCAGATACCTCAACATGCGGATAAAAGAAACCATCTCAAAACGATTGTACAAATCCTCGCTGGAAGTCATAAAGCTGTGAAAGGTTGTTGGAAGCAGCAACGCCATAGGCGAATTGTCGCACAGGAGAACCACTCTGCCCTCCAACAATTCCATCGCGGCCCTGTCTGGCCTCTCAGTGGCCTGAAATTGGGGGAATGGAGAGTACCAGACTTCCTCAGTGAGCTGCTCCACCATCCCACTGTCAAAGATCCCGTCGATCTCAAATTGATCCAGACGTCTCTGTATCTCATCCAGCAGGCCCTCCTGTACCAAATCATCCACATACAAAAGCTGGAGAACCGTGTTGGAACGAACCCCCATCTGGCGCTCCAGAACCTTCATGCGGGTGTCCTTCAATCGTTTACGAATCAGAGCGCTGTTGATCTTCACAGAATCCGTGAATCCCTCCTTGGATCCCCGCAGCACCTTCTCTGTCTCCGCCTCCCCCACGCCCATGCTGGGGTATCCTTTGCTGGCGATCTTTATGGCCTGGTCGTATCCATCCATGAAAAATATGGCGTTGCCGGCCAACATGGCAGCCATGGCTTCCTCCAAGGTGGGCAACTCCTTCACATCTGAGATCCCCAGGCTATTGTTCTTTAGAAACTCTTTCATCTGCCCTGGGGGAATCTCCCAGAAATGATTGATCAATTTGCCGATCACAGAGTCCTCCAACATCATATTGGAGACCGCCACCTCCAGATAGACGACTAAACACTCTACCTTCTTATCGTTTCCCAGCCGCATGGGGCGGATGATAATGTCTGCGCAGTTCTCACAGTACGCTCTCACATACTCCTCATTCTTCCTGACAGAATCATATACCGGTGTCTTTGCCTCCATACTATCCTCCTACTTTTATTCGAATTTCTCATTTAGAAAAAAGAATCCCCTTTCCCATAGAACACAGAATCCTGCACTCCAGGATTCTCCGCCTGCGGCGGGTCGCACGAGCGACATCATTCCGTTCCGCCGCTGTGCGATCCCGCGGAGCGCTTTTTTGTTATAGGACAGTTCAGAGAACTTTCCTATAACTGAACACAGAATCCTGCACCCCAGGATTCTCCGCCTGCGGCGGGTCGCACGAGCGACATCATTCCGCTCCGCCGCTGTGCGATCCCCGCGGAGCGCTTTTTTGTTATAGGACAGTTCAGAGAACTTTCCTATAACTGAA
>JBKXQO010000036.1:9065-19821 GCA_047014865.1 Blautia sp.
GATCCCCGCGGAGCGCTTTTTTGTTATAGGACAGTTCAGAGAACTTTCCTATAACAAAAAAGAGAGATGCATTCTTCACATCTCTCTTACTATTTCCAGATATTTTCTTTTTTATTACGTTTGTTCGTCCCTCTCTCAAAAACCATTTGCGTTCCCGTACACCATACCCCTAAAGACACTCACTCCTCATGGCTGTCGTCTAGATGGATGCTCTCAATAATCCCCCGGCGTTGGTTCTCTATATGGTTGGAGGCAATCTTCTTAGCCTTCTCACTGTCCCGGCTGACCAGAGCATCGTACATCTCTTTGTGCTCCCTCACCAGTCTGTTTCTGGTCTTCTCATCCTTCAAATATTCAATCCGGTAGCGGTAGATCTGCTCCCTCAAATTATTCAGGACCTGAAGAAGACGCTTATTCTCTGCAGCCCGATAGATAATCTCATGAAACTTCACATCAGCCTCAGCTAATTTTGTCAGGTCTCCCTCCTCCAAAAGTCCCTGGAATACGCTTTCCGCCTCAGCCAGCTCCTCCAGCTCCACATCTGTCATTCGAAGACAGGCCTTCTCTATAGCCATCTCCTCCAGACAAGACCGGACTTCCAGCACATCCGTCAGATCCTTCTCTGTGATATTGGCGACTTGAGCGCCCCGCCGTGGGATCATAATCACCAGACCTTCCAGCTCTAGCTTACGCATGGCCTCACGTATAGGTGTTCGGCTGACGCCCAGTTTCTCAGCCAAGGCAATCTCCATCAACCGCTCTCCCGGCTTCAGCTCCCCCTTTAATATCGCTTTTCGCAATGTATTGAATACCACGTCCCGCAGCGGAAGGTATTCATCCATATGGATTGAAAAATTACTCGTCATCTGTTTCTCCTTCTTTTGTCTATCTTCCCGTGGCATGAAACACTTGGGTAGCAAAAATGTTCTTAACCAACTGGCTTTTTGCCAATTGATGGTAGGCCTGATTTAATTTTTTGCGATCCCGAAAGACCCCAAACACTGTAGGACCGCTCCCACTCATCATTGCTCTCTCCGCGCCATTGTCTTCCATAAGCTTGCGGATCTGTCCGATTACCGGATACTGCCGGACAATTCCCGGCTCAAAAACATTCTCCATCCGCTCAATCACACCTCTCAGATCCTCCTCATAAATAGCCCGCACCATGCCATCGATATCTGGGTGATTGGAAATCCCATCCAGATTTAAGTTCTCGTAGGCCGTCTTCGTGGACACACTGACGGGCGGCTTGCCAATCAATATAAAACAAGACGGAAGCTGCGGCAGGCGTGTCAGTCTCTCGCCGATCCCTTCTGCCAGAGCAGTTCCTCTCATAATACAATACGGCACATCCGCCCCGATCTGGATTCCCCGTTCCATCAGTTGTCCCTGGGTAAGCCCCAGATGAAAAATCTGATTTATCCCCACCAGCGCAGCCGCGGCGTCTGAGCTGCCTCCTGCCAGACCGGCTGCCACTGGGATAAACTTATTCAAGTGTATCCTGACTCCCCCATCCACTTGGAATTCATCCATCAGCATCTTGACAGCCCGATAGACCAGATTTTTCTCATCCGTGGGCACATAATGAAGATTTGTGGTCAGGTGAATTCCCTGCTGTTTCTTTATCGTAATTTCCAAAAGATCATACATCTTGATTGTCTGCATTACCATACGCACATCGTGGTACCCATCTTCCCGCTTTCTCACCACATCCAACCCTAAATTGATCTTCGCCATCGCACGTAACCGCATGAATTCCTCCTGTATATCTTCTAATCCGTTGTATCTCCCGTATTCGTCCGGCATTCTCCCAATGCGCACCCTTATATTGTACGCAATTTTATACAATTCATTGTATCTGATTTCATCAGATTTGTAAAGCGCACAATCATGATACTTCTTTTCTGCCTATCACAGTAGGACAGACAATTTCATTTGGGTACCTCCTTCACCAACAACAAGGGCTGGTAAGGCTGTATTTGTTCTCCGTCTAGCTGATTAACCTGGCGAATTTGGTCTGTTGTGGTGTAGAATTGCTTTGCGATATCCCACAAGGTATCCCCCGGTTGTACCATATAGACCGTGATCCCCGGCATATCTTGGATCTTTCTAGGATCCAACGGTATCTCCTCCACTCTCTCCATCAGAGCTACTTCCTCCCGGTGGAGCACCAGCGCGTTCAGATTCAGGACAACTTTCACCTCAATCTCGTTACTATCCACCATAGTAGTGGACAATTGTTCCAGATCTGTCCGCAGAAAATAGACGCAGCCATCGTCAATCCCCTTCGCCTCGATCACATGGGAGAACGGCAACATTGCCTCCATGGAATAAAATGGCATATCATCATTTCCCACTATGTAGAGAACTTTGATTTGAACCACACCTTCCGCCAGAATTCCATTCTCCACGATTTTTGTCCTGTCTACCTTGATCTTCCCTTGGCTATGACAGATCTGCAAGATTTTTCCCTGGGTCTCTTTTACCTCTACCCTGTCGTTCAGCCTACACTTTGAGAAATTCCTCACCAGCAAACCATCCAGGACTTCTCTGTGTATCACAGGGCTACATTCCATCGTCGGCGTATAGACATCCATCAGCAATTCGTGTTCCTCTTCCTGATAGATCTTCATATCTAGCTCCAGAACCACCTCCGCTTGCATCAGCCGTTCCTCTCCGTCGGGATCCGGCTTGACCTCCAGGTCTTTCTGAAGAAGGCTCACTTCTATATTCGGGATCATATCCCCAGTGCAGCCCTCGCACTCCACCTCCCCGCGGAAGGGAATGGATTGTTCCATCCACTGTAACGGATTTCCCTCATCATCTCCCTCATAGAGCACAAAGACAAACAATTCTCCTTTGACGGCCACTTTATCCTCATCCGGCCTTAGATCCACGCCACGTATCTCCAGAACGTGCCACAAAATCTGATGGATATTCGGCTTGTTGGAGGCCAGCGGTATCTCTTCTTTTAATCGCATTGTATCCTTTTTATGTACACGAAGTCCCATAATCCGTACATTTTTCTTTTTGCAGGAGACGCCCTCCTCTGTCAGTCCCACCGGTAACGCCACATCTCCCAATTCGTCCACCAACGCGAAAAACGTCACCAACGCTTTAATGTTTAATTTTCTTGAATTGATCACGTGAAGACTTAGATCCTCGATCTCCCATTTCACACAGATCTTATCCCCGCTCTCTATCCCCTCCAGATTCAGAGTCTCTTCTATTGGCAGGCAGGCAGACAAGCTGTATACCTTCCCTTCTTCCCCGTCTCCCACATACAAAAGATCTGTGCAAAGCTGCGCCTTGATAAAAGCCTGATCCTCGCTTAGCCTGACTTCCTCCATGCGGATCTCGCCTTTACTCTGGATCATCCTTCCGATATCCGGTTTCGCGTCCGGAACATTGTAATCCTCGTCAAATGTTATCTGGTTCGTCGCCCTGCTCTTTTCCCGAAGAATCTGAATCTTTTCTTTTTTTAGTTCCATATCCCATTCTCTCCTTTCTCCAACCACAAGTCTCTCCCAATCACAGGAACAGTACCGGTAAGTTTCGGTACTCCGTCTTCAATACAATATAAGGGTAGGAAGGCTCTGGCGACTGCTCCTCCTCGCTGGACGGGCCTATCAGTTTTGTCCGCAATTGGATTGCATCCTCTGACTTTTCCAATCCCTCCACCTGTATGCTGTATCCGCCGCCCATCTGTCTACCATACCCTTTGATTAAATATAGCTCGTTTCCACTTTGATATGCCATCTGGAATTCCTGTTCCTTCCTCTCTTCGATCAGAGCCTCTATCTCTTTGGGCATATCTTCTTCTTTTACCACTGTATAATCCAGCTTCTGCACTTCTTCCTGGTTCAATTTACTCAATCCACAGCCACTTAGACATAGTGCCATCACGAAGGCAGCCAAGATTCCCAAGCTGATTTTCTTCATACTTATCCTCGTACTTTTTCTCACCATATTCTATGCAAATGCCAAAAGATTTATTGCAAGTATTTCAAATATTGATTATAATACTAAAGACATTGTGTCGACTAACTGACGGCGTGATGATCCCTATAAATATCTGGAGGAAACAGTTATGATTCGCTTTATACTCACTTGCATTATCGTGGTTGGATTTCTAATTCTCTCCATCCCAATTTTAATCGCAGAGTGGATCATCGGGAAATTCACCCCTTCTGCAAAAGATATCAGCTCCCTGCGCATCGTGCAGGCCGTCTTTCGCCTTTGTCTGAAGGTGGCCGGCGTACAGATCACCGTCATTGGTGAAGAAAATGTCCCGAGAGATACCCCGGTTCTCTATATCGGCAATCATCGCAGTTTCTACGATATTCTTCTGACCTACACCCGCTGCCAGCGGCTCACCGGCTACGTGGCCAAATATGAGATGCACAAGATTCCTCTGCTTTCCAACTGGATGCGTTATCTACACTGTCTCTTTCTGGACCGCAAGGATATCAAGCAAGGTCTGAAGACCATCCTGAAAGCCATTGAAGATGTAAAAGCCGGGATCTCCATCTGTATTTTTCCCGAGGGGACCCGAAATAAAGGGGATGAACTGGATCTTCTCCCCTTTCACGAGGGCAGCTTTAAAGTGGCCACCAAAGGTCACTGTCCTATCATCCCCATTGCCATGAACCATACTTCCTCCATCTTTGAAGACCAATTTCCCAGAATCCGCCCCACGCATGTGATCCTGGAATATGGAAAACCAATCTACCCTGAGCAACTTCCCAGAGAAGATCAGAGAAGGCTGGGGGCTTACACCAGAGATATCATAGCCGGAATGTTGAAGAAGAACCAGGAAATGATATAACTCACCGGAAATGTCTCTGGAAGAATTCTACATTTCCTCTCAATCTCTCATTTCCAGGCTCTAATTCCCAGGCTCTCTTGGCTTCCTCCAAGGCCTGGGAATTTCTCCCGGTATAATAAAAAGCCTGCGCCCTGAGGTCGTATGGAAGGCTTCCCCAGGAGGCAGCCTCACAGATATAGGTGCGCGGCCTTTCTGTGATTGCAAGAGCACACTCTGTGAAATATAGGACTCCATCCCATCGCTTTAAATCATAGAGCATCAACGCCAGATCCATATAGGGTTCTCTCAAATGGGGCGCCTGCGCGATCCCCTGCAGATACCAGCTCTGTGCTGTCTGCCAATCGCCTTTCATGTAATAGGATTTGGCAATATACCTCATAGAAGCAGCTCGTTCATCTTCCCAAGTGGCAGAAGGCATACTCAGATGTCGCCGAAGTGTAGCGATACAGTCGTCCCACCTTCTCTTATACATATATTCCCTTCCCAGATAATGTACATTTCGATCATCATCCGGATCTTCCCTCACCGACAACTCTAACAGGGGCAGATACTGTCCTCTAGATTTTGTCTTGTCTGGATAGTGATTCATCTGAATTCCGTCTATAGCGATCTTGGAACCTGGCAGACCTTCCCCCACCCACTCCAGCACCTCATGAACTGGGTGTACCCACCGATAGCCATGGCGGGCATGAATCTTCTCGCTCCAATAGACCACGCCCTCTGAACCATCTGGATTAAAGCTCCAGGTATATCGGTATGTCCCCTGTCCGGTACCTGGACGCCAGAATTGTTCCAGTTTCTTTCTCCATCCAGGGCAAAATATTTCATCCAGATCTGTACAGACACAGATATCTGTGTCCTCCGGCACCAAATCCAATGAGCGGTTTCTCGCCACATCGAATCTCCAGGGAATCACCGGCTCGCACACCACCTTCGCCCCCCTCCCCCTCAAGCGTTCTACCGTGCCGTCCTCTGACCCGGTATCCAACACCACAATCTGATCCGCCTCACCCATGGAATCCATCCACCGGTCTACAAATAATTCCTCATTCTTACAAATAGCATAAACTGTAATCTTCATAGATCCCTCCCAAAAAGGCTGAAGGGAAACTCCCTTCAGCCCATCTTTTGAAACCTCTTTTCCGTGTAGGGCTGTCACCGCCGGCTACACAGACTATATATTGACCACCCTGGTAATATTAGGTTGCCAGAAGGCCTGCCGCACGCATGTTTGCCAGCAACTGGTTAAACTGTGCCACAACGTCGGTTGTACTGGTGGCGTCCGCCACTGCCGCCGCAGGGGTCACAGTACCGGCCGGGCCTGTCGCTCCAGTGGGTCCAGTCGGGCCTGTAGGACCTTCTGCACCAGTCGCTCCTGCTGCCCCGGTTGCTCCCGCCGGGCCTGTGGGACCGGTTGGACCTTCCGCGCCGACCGCTCCTGCTGCTCCGGTTGCTCCCGCCGGGCCTGTGGGGCCGGTTGGACCTTCCGCGCCAACCGCTCCTGCTGCTCCGGTTGCTCCCGCCGGGCCTGTGGGGCCGGTTGGACCTTCCGCGCCGACCGCTCCTGCTGCCCCGGTTGCTCCCGCCGGGCCTGTGGGGCCGGTTGGACCTTCCACTCCGGCTGCTCCCGCTGCTCCGGTTGCTCCCGCCGGGCCTGTGGGGCCGGTTGGACCTTCCACTCCGGCTGCTCCCGCTGCTCCGGTTGCCCCCGCCGGACCTGTGGGACCGGTTGGACCTTCAGGTCCGGTCGGGCCTGTAGGGCCTTCTGCGCTGGTTCCCGCTGGACCTGTGGGGCCGGTCGGGCCTGCCAGTCCTTGAGGACCTGTCGCTCCAGTCACACCAGCCAATCCCTGAGGACCTGTCGCTCCAGTCACACCAGCCAATCCCTGAGGACCTGTCGCTCCAGTAGCTCCAGCCAATCCCTGGGGACCTGTCGCTCCAGTCACACCATCTGCCCCTGTCGCACCTGTCATACCCATAGGACCTGCAGGTCCCTGAGGGCCTTGTGGTCCCTGGGGACCCATCAGACCAGTTGCACCGGTGGGGCCTACATAACCTTGCGGTCCCATAGCTCCGGTAGGTCCTGGATACCCTCTCGGGCCGATAGGACCCGGGCACCCTCTCGGACCCCTTGGACCGGTGGGTCCCACATAGCGATCCGGACCACATCCGCAGCAATTTGAACTGGCGCTTACATCTTCACCGTCACAATGCTTTTTATTTTGAAACATCATTATAATAATCTCCTATATTCCAAGTTTCTATTTACCATATGCTGACCCCTCAAAAAAAGTAACATTATTCCGGTATTCCTTTCCCATGGGATTCCATTCCCCTGCTTTTTGATGGTATGCAAGCGCCTTCTCATAATCCCCCAGCCAATACCAGCAGACGCTAAGTTGCACACAGGGTACATACCCTCGACAGCTTTCCTGGCAGAATCCATCCCTCAGCACGGGCGCCTGTAGAGCCTGCTCATACCAGTAAGCCGAGGATCTCCACTCTCTCTGCCGAAAGAACCAATTTCCCAGATCACAACACAGCTCTGCTCTGGGAATCCCATATTCCAAAGCCCGCAAAAGGCTCCTCAGCTCTTCTTGCTCTCTTCCCCTCTCCGTAAAAGAGGAAGCCAGAAGACGGCACGCTTCTTTTTTGTCCTCCTTCCAACCTTGAGGTAACTCCAGGAACCGGTTCAGAGTTCTCTCACACTTTTCCCAATCTCTGTGCTCGTACAGCTCTCTTCCATAGTAATAGAGTTCCCGGGCGCTCAACGTATACCCCTCCTCTACCATCTCCTCGTAGATCCTCAGATTTCTGTCTGGGTCAGAAACTTCTAATTTCCGGTGCTCGATCTGGATATCCTGATAGATAACTTTGCCAAAGGGAGCAATCACCTCATGTACTCTCCCCACAAAACGGCACTGTGAACAATTTTTGATCAGTCTCTCCCGATAATAAGAGAAAACCGCCTTCCCCTGTTCATCAAAAGCCAACGCATATCGCATCATCACCACATCTGTATCCAGGGGAAGCGCCCATTTTAACTCGCGAATTTTCTCTTGCTCCCCAAGAGTTATCACGTCGTCCGCATCCAACCACATGCAGTAATCCTGTGTCGCCTTCTCCAGAGCATAATTTCTGGCCGCCGAGAAATCATCGATCCATGTGAATTCGTAGACCTTATCCGTATAGCCTGCCGCAATCTCCCTCGTCCGATCTTCAGACCCGGTATCCACCACTATAATCTCTTCCACCAGATCTTTCACACAGTCCAGACAGCGGCCTAGAACTCTTTCCTCATTCCGCACAATCATACAAAGACTCAAGGTAATCATCGTTTTCCTGACATTGTCCACAAAACGGACATTCACCCCACTATCTTCTTACTGTGTTATATGCGAATTTTTTGTAATGTTTCCACCTTCTCAGACAGAGGAGTTAATCTCCTGAACACACTACCGCACCCACCCCGCCAGAAACAAGCTGGCCATCACTCCTGCCGTGGTGGCCAACAACGCTCCCCAGAAGGTATATCTGGTCTTCGTCACTTTCGCCGCCGCGAAATACACACTCATGGTATAGAAGACCGTCTCCGTACAGCTCATCATGATGGAGGCCGCCAAGCCAGTGAGTGAATCCGTGCCATACTCTTTGAAAATATCCAGTGTCATACCCGTGGCCGCACTGGAAGAGAACAGACGAATCAGCGCCATAGAGAACAACTCCGGCCCAAATCCCGTCTCCTCGGTGAACGCCTCAAAAACGCCGGCCAACAAGTCCAACAGCCCACACGCCCGCAGAACCCCCACACCGACAATCAGGCCAATCAAAGTGGGAAGAATTTTCACTACTATGGACAATCCCTCCTGAGCGCCTGAGAGAAAGTCTTGATAAATATTCTTCTTCATCAACAGCCCGTAGCCAATGATCACGAAGATCATCAGGGGAAAGATAAAATTCGATAGATAAATGATAAATCTCATAACTTAGACCTTCTGTCCTTCCATTTACAATACAAGATCCCCACAGCAGTGCTGACTGTAGTCGCAAGAATTGCCGGACCCACAATCGCTGTGGGATTGACACTTCCATACTGGCTCCGATAAGCCAGCATAGTCACAGGAATCAGTTGAAGCGATGAGATATTGATAATTAGGAAATTACACATTTCATTGCTGGCCTCTCCTTCCTCCCTAGCCCTCCCGTCACCTTTTCTTCTCGCCTCCTCCACTTTCTCCAACTCCTCCATAGCTTTAAGGCCCGCCGGGGTAGCCGCCATGCCCAGCCCCAAGAAATTGGCGATCATGTTCACCGCAATATACTTCTTGGCTCTGCTATCCCGGCCTAGATTTGGAAAAAGGAAGTCCAAAAAAGGCCGTATCTTCCTGGTCATCCCCTCCACCATCCCAGACCCCTCCGCGATCCGCATCAGCCCATTCCAAAAAGCGGTGATCCCTGCCATCCCAATGCAGAGATTCACCGCTTCCTTTGACGACTGTATGACAGCCTGTGTCACTTCTGATATATTTCCGGTACACATTCCGTAGACAATGCCTATCAGAATCATCCCACTCCACAGATAGTTCATAAGCACCTGCCAGTTTTTTTACAATATATGATACTTCTCCGTGGATATATTCCAATTGAGGTTCCTACCGAATATAATCGTGGCGAACATAACCTTTGTATTTATTTGCGATCAAAACATGATACCAAAGAACTTTATCCTTAGCCTTTTTCTCGCCAATCACATCAACCAGATTTCCTTTGTTTAGGCTGGGATACCCCTCGATATTCTCATATTCCAATCCAGGTCCCTTTCTCACATTCACACCATTGCCTGTGCAAGTTCCTACCCAAACTTTATAATCCTCTTTTTTTTTGGGGATCCGTAGTTTCTGATCTACATAGATCAAGCTGACATCGCTGATCTTATTAATCTTAGCCAATTCTTCCACAGTAGTGTGATACTTCTTGGCAATTCCATACAGGGTATCTCCTGCCTTCACTGTATAAATGAAGGTATCGGAAGGCTCTGTGTCACTGGACGAATAGTCTTTATAGAACACATCCAAGTCCACATTCCCCTCAATCCCTGACACCCGCCCCTTGGAACTGTATTGCCATCCAATCCCCACCGGCGGACGAAGACTCTCCACAATCTGTCCACGGTCATTATAAGGATAGGCGGCCAGCCAGTAATCGTAGGGCAGAGCCGACGTATTCAACACATGGTAATACCAGTCCGTGTTACAGTAAATTCCAAACAGATAACCTCCTGCGATAATCTCTTCCCGAAAAGCTTTGACAATGGCAGTCACTGCGGACTTGGACAGCGCCCGTTGTTCACTCCACTCCAAATCATAAAAAACCGGATAATCCAATTTTCTCCCCCCCAAAGTCTCCAACACCTTGCGGGCCTCCTCCCGGGCTGCCGCCACAGAAAGCGCGTAACTAAATTTATATACCCCAACTTTTATTCCGGCTTTCACAAAGCCATCATAGTTGGCATAAAAAGTGGAATCTACTTTGTTTCCCCGCTCAGTGATTCGCATAATCGCTACCTTTATTCCATCGTTGGCCACCTTCGAATAGCTGGTCACCCGGTTATATCCACTGACGTCAATTCCTCGAATATCCATATCTTAACACTCCTATTTAACTCTGTTCCATATAACATATGCTTTATGCTTTCTTTTGGTCTTAACGGAATCTGACGCCCATTCTCTCTATATATCCCCAGCCCAGAACGCCGCCATCTTTGCAGCCAAGATTCTCCGCTTACGGCGGGTCACATGAGTGACACAATCCCACTCTGTCGCAGTGCGATCCTTGCGGAGCATTTTTCTGTTTTAAGGAAGTTCAGAGAACTCTCCTATAAATAGAGTAGAGAGATAACTGCAAGAGTTATCTCCCTCTCACTGAACC
>JBKXQO010000037.1:0-18185 GCA_047014865.1 Blautia sp.
CCACGACCTCTGCGTCCCGAACGCAGCGCTCTACCAAACTGAGCCACGCTTCGCTGTTGTGCACTAGCTATTATAGGGCGTTGGGCGCGATTTGTCAAGATGAAAATTAAGTTTTTGTCTATTTCTTTAAGTATATTTTCGCTGCTGTAAATCCCGGTCCTCGTACTTCATTGACTTTATTGATGATCAGGAAGGCGTGAGGGTCGATCTCCAGTACCAATTTGTTCAGCGAGACCAGTTCCCGGTTAGAAATCACGGTTAGGACTACAGGATAGGGATGGCGCAGATATCCGGTCTCAGCTTGTATGAGGGTGGATCCCCGGTCCAGTTGATGGATGATGGCTTGGTTGATCTGCGTATATTTCTCGCTGATAATTTTCACCTGTGTCTGCGACGTACCCAGTAGTAGAACCTTGTCTAGAACTAAAGTGTAGATCATGACCAGGATAAGGCCATAGAGGATTTCTTCCGTATCTGAGAACAACATTTGCAGCAGCAAGACGGTGAAATCCAGGATGTATAGAACCGCGGACACGGAGATTCCCCACTTCTTGTGGAGAATCAGCGGTGGAATGTCCATCCCTCCGGTTGAGGCGCCGGCCCGGATGACCATACCGATACTTACCCCGATCAGCAGACCTGCAAAGATAGCCGAGAGCATTTTATCCTGGGTGATATTCTGAAGTTGGGGAACTTTCTGAAAGAGGCCTAAGATAAAAGGGTAGTAAAAGGTGCTGACTAGGGTAGTCAGGGCAAAGGTCTTTCCCAGAAATATCAAACCCAGTGAGAACATTATAAGGTTAAAGAGAAAGACGAAGACAGAGATGGGGATGTGGAGGTAATGCTGGAAGAAGAGAGCCAGTCCAGTGGTTCCCCCGGTAATAATGTGGCTTGGCAATAAAAAAATAACGATGCCAAGGGCGTAAAGTGTGTTTCCGGCCAGGATGAGGGCTAGGCGGAACAGTTGGTTAGATTTGAGATTGTACATGTTTTTCCTCCTTATAGATTGGTCTTTGATAATGGTTCATTATCATGGTAAAGTGCAAAAAAAACAGACCGCCTGAAAACGGTCTGTAAAGTTATGCGTTAAGTAGGGAAACGGACTGCGAACCTCCGCTTTGGATTGCAGAGGCGGTACAAAGTGATTCTTTAATTGGTACATAGGACTTTCCTCGGTGTTCAATATTCTAAATAAAACGGTATCACAAATTTGATTCTTTGTAAAGTGTGAATTTATAACGGACTTATCCGTTTGACGGGAAAGTCTCGCTGTGTCGGGCAAAAGGAGTTCTAAGAAGAGGATTTGGGCATATATTTTATTGATTTATAAACCAGAAAGAGGCTTTTATGTCAAAGTATCGGCGGTTTGTAGCATATGTATACGAATATAGAAAACACAAAAAAGGCAACAACCGGGGCTTTGTGAAGGTGGAGAATAAAAACGGAGTCTGTGAGTTTCAGATCAACCTTCGCTGCCCGGGATTGGTGGGGCAGCTTCCCTGTAGAATATACGGCTTTGTGCGTCAGATGGGTAAGATCGAAGGGATCTTGATAGGAGAGACATTCACTCAGCCGGATGGATTACAATGTGAGATCCGGGTGAGAGACGGACAGATGGGCAGTAGCCAAAGGGAGCTGGAAGACTTCGGGGGAATGATTCTTCTGGTGGAAGGCGGGGGCTTCTACGGAACGGAATGGGATGACCGGGGGATTGTTCCCAGTCAGTTTGAGGAGGAGCCGTCGCTTCAGGAAGAGCGGATAGCGGCAGCCGGCGTCGATCAACAGGAGGGAGAAGTAGGAGACCAGATTCTCGGTGATGCGGATATCAGTGAGAAAGAGCAGGAAGACGGAGGGGCTTTGGCAGACCAGCCTGAGGAAGAGAGTCGGGAGATGAAAAGAGAGAGTTCTGTGGGGGCAGAAGAGCCTGAGGAGGACGAGGCAGGGCAGATGAGCGGGTCTTTGTCACAGAGTGAGCAGTCTCAGGGGGAAGACGGAGAGTGTGCAGCCGATATCCCAACCCAGGCAAGCCAGAGAGAGGATTCGTGTGAGGAGACGGAACAAGCTGAGCCGTCTGACGGGGAGGACGGAGAGAGTGGCCAGATACCCCAGAACTCCTCGGAGCAGGCGGAAGCAGACCAGGCTCAGATGGAACAGATCCAAGATGAATCCCCAGACCAGACAGAGTTCGTCCCAGTGCAGGAAATGAGACAGGGGCAGGAGGGAACCGTTCAGGAAGAGGCTGATCAGTTCTCGCAGGTAGAAGGCGACGGGGAGATTCAAAGCCAGATAGACCGGGAGAAAGAAGGAACCGATAGCAGCGGTCGAGTGGATATTTCGCCCAGGGAAGAAGCTGAACCGGTACTTCGGAAAATCCCAGAGCCAGATGACTGGGAAAAAGATGAGGTCACTGTGACGGGGGTTCAGCAGGAGGCTTTTGAACCTTTTGGAGATGGAGAGATTGTGGAGTGTAGAAAAATAGAGCCCAGACAATTTTCCATGCTCAACCGGAGAGACTGGGCTTTGAGGAATAACCGCTTTCTCACTTACGGTTATTACCATTTTGGTCATCTGCTCATTGGGAGAATACGGGGGCGGAAGCAGTATATATTGGGAGTCCCAGGAATGTACGACCAGCAGGAGCGGTTCATGGCAAACATGTTTGGTTTTCCTAATTTCAAGGCCAGCCATTTGGTGGAGTTGCCAAATGGAAAAGGCGGTTATTGGTACCGTCTAATCAATCCCCCGAATTTCAACAAGGGAAATCGTCCCAGATAGTATTCGACGGAAGTGTTCCAGCTCTTTTCTGGAGAAACTGGAAAATCCAGGGCAGATGACCTGGTCGGAGTCGCGGTAAGCCTGAAGATAGTAGCTCTTGGCTCCAGCCAGCCATTGGCGGATGGAGTAGAAGTCTTCCTCCCGGTGTAACTGGCGGACGACGGTGGTTCGGAATTCGTAACCTATGCCGGAGGACATGAGAAAGTCCACGGAGTCACAGATTGCGCGTAGATCCACATGGTCGACGCCGGCCACAAGAGGATAAGATTCCTGAGACGATTTGATATCCATGGCAATCTGATTCACCAGTCCGTTATCCCAGAGGGATTGGAGCATCTGAGGGTGGGAGCCGTTGGTGTCTAGTTTGATTTCATAGCCGAGTTCTCTGATCTTGTATAGAAAATCAGGGAGACTTTTCTGTAAGGTGGGTTCTCCGCCGGTGATGCACACACCGTCCAGAATCCCCTTTCTTTTTTTGAGAAAATCCAGAATTTTATCCTGAGAAATCTCAGGCTGTTCTATCTCACCGAGAACGAGGGAACTGTTGTGGCAGAAAGGACAGCGGAAATTACAGCCGGCCAGAAAGATTGTGGCGGCCACTTTACCTGGAAAGTCCAAAAGTGTCGTCTTGTTTAACCCGCAAATTTTCATGGGAATACCTCCGTGATCTATGGGAAAAATAGTTATAACGCCATGGCTGTTCACACTGGCCTGACGCTTGCTGTCCAGATATATGTTCCGGCGTGGGCACAAGACTTCTGCGGACGGCGCCGGAGAGATAAAAAGGCTATTATAATCATAGACGTTGGGATTTGATTTTGCAAGGGGTTTCGCCTATAATGACCTCAGGAGGAATCGGAAATGAGTGAAGACGAGAGATACATGAAGGAGGCCATACGTCAGGCGAAGAAGGCGTGGGCGTTGGAGGAGGTTCCCATTGGCTGTGTGTTGGTCTATGAAGGGAAGATTATCGCCAGAGGTTATAACAGGCGCAACACAGACAAGAATACTTTATCCCATGCGGAGTTGAACGCCATCAAGAAGGCCAGCAAGAAACTGGGGGATTGGAGACTGGAAGGCTGTACGATGTACGTGACGCTGGAGCCTTGCCAGATGTGTGCAGGCGCGATTGTGCAGGCACGGATCGATAAAGTGGTGATCGGTAGTATGAACCCGAAGGCCGGGTGTGCAGGCTCAGTGTTAAACCTGCTCCAGGTAGGCCAGTTCAACCACCAGGTAGATACGGTCACCGGAGTTCTAAGGGAGGAGTGCTCCGCATTGCTGACGGATTTCTTCCGGGAACTTCGTGAGAAAAAAAAGACATCTGGGACGTCGTCCTAAATGTCAAGTGGAAAAAAGAGAGGCTGCCTCCTCGGAGATATCCGCGGATGGTGGCAGGCTCTCTGTATTTTTTTACTTTGCGCGCCGCACCTCGACAGGCTCCCATGAACGTTACCTCTACAGTTAACTCAGCCCAGGCACCCTCACGGCACACAGACGATTCTGCTTAGTGCTGCTTCATTCCTGATCTGACACGGTTCACAGAGATCTGTTGCGTAAGACCCAAACGTCAACGCCACTTATAGAGGGCAGCTTCACAAAAGTCAAGCCTCAGATTGGCATCACCCCTGCTGTAGCGGATTGCAGGTACAGGGCACCGCTATCTCCCCGGCTTGCGCAGGTCATAATTATATCGTAATTTGGCGTGTTTGTCAATTGTTCCCAAGGCAATTCTTAAAATAGGGAGATGGGGCGCCGGACTGGGCAGCGTCTGGAAATTTGGCATTGTGTATTGTGGAGAAAAAGGAAATATTATATAATAAGGAGAAAATGAAGTCAAAGACTAAGAAAAGGTGGAATGCAATATGATTAAAAGAATTGGAATGCTGACAAGCGGAGGCGACTGTCAAGCTCTGAATGCGACCATGCGGGGCGTGGTAAAGGGGCTGACCAATTCACTGGATGAACTGGAGATCTATGGATTCGACGATGGCTACAAAGGGTTGATCTATGGAAAATACCGGATGCTGACGGCGAAGGACTTCTCGGGGATTCTGACCCAGGGAGGGACAATCCTGGGGACGTCTAGACAGCCTTTTAAGTTAATGAGAGTTCCAGATGAAAAAGGAATTGATAAAGTGGCGGCTATGAAGCAGACGTATTATAAACTCTGCCTGGACTGCCTGATTATCCTGGGTGGAAACGGAACGCAGAAGACGGCCAATCTGCTCAGGGAGGAAGGGCTGAATATCATTCATCTTCCAAAGACGATCGACAATGATATCTACGGAACGGACATGACGTTTGGATTTCAAAGCGCTGTGGATATTGCCACTAATGCCATCGATTGCATCCACACCACAGCGGCTTCTCATGGACGGGTCTTCATTGTGGAAGTGATGGGACATAAAGTCGGAAGTCTGACGCTCCACGCCGGGATAGCAGGGGGAGCAGACATTATTCTGATTCCGGAGATCCCATATGATATTCAAAAAGTAGTGGAAGCGATTAACCGCCGGACCAAGGCCGGAAAACGCTTTACTATACTGGCTGTGGCCGAGGGGGCGATCTCCGTGGAGGAGGCGAAGCTCAGCAAGAAGAAATATAAAGAGAAACTGGCGGAGCGGGCTAAGAAGTACCCTTCTGTGTCTTATGAGATTGCGGACAGGATTCACCGGGAGAATGGCAGCGAGGTGCGTATCACTGTGCCAGGGCACACCCAGAGAGGCGGAACTCCCTGCGCCTATGACAGAGTGCTCTCCACAAGACTGGGAGCGGGAGCTGCGGAGGCCATTATCGATGAAGAATACGGAATCATGGTGGGAATGGTCAACGATAAGGTGAAAAAGATCCCGTTGGCCGACTGTGCAGGTAAGCTAAAGATGGTGTCTCCAAAAGATCAGACCGTCAAGGCGGCTAAGCAGATTGGAATCAGTTTTGGAGACTAACAGGATAGGAGTAATTCTATGAGTTATACCGCTCTTTACCGTAAGTTCCGGCCGGACAATTTTTCAGATGTCAAAGGCCAGGAACATATTGTGACAACTTTGACAAATCAAATTAAGACAGACCGGGTGGGTCACGCCTATCTTTTCTGCGGGACCCGGGGTACTGGCAAGACAACTGTGGCGAAAATTTTGGCCAGGGCGGTGAACTGTGAGCATCCCATCGACGGAAGCCCCTGTAATGAATGTCCCACTTGCAGGGCAATTCGGGAGGGTACGTCGATGAATGTGATAGAGATTGACGCGGCGTCCAACAATGGCGTGGACAATATTCGTGAGATCCGGGAAGAGGTGGCATATCGTCCCACTCAGGGAAAGTACAAGGTATATATCATTGACGAGGTTCATATGCTGTCCACAGGCGCCTTCAATGCACTGTTAAAGACGTTGGAAGAGCCGCCGTCCTATGTGATTTTTATTCTGGCGACGACCGAGGCCCACAAGATTCCCATTACTATTTTGTCCAGGTGCCAGAGGTATGATTTCAGGCGGATTTCCATCGAGACCATATCCATGCGTTTACAAGAACTCATGGATATGGAGCAGATCAAAGTTCAGCAGAAGGCAATCCGCTATGTGGCCAAGGCGGCAGACGGATCTATGCGTGACGCCCTCAGTCTCCTGGATCAATGCATCGCTTTCTACATGGATCAGGAACTTACCTATGATAAAGTGCTGGATGTACTGGGGGCTGTGGATACGGATGTCTTCAGTGAGCTTTTTCGCCAGGTGTTGGATGGAAATGTCACCAAGTCCATCCATATTCTGGAGGATTTGGTTATCCAGGGGAGAGAGCTGGGGCAGTTCGTGGCTGATTTCACCTGGTATATGAGAAATCTGCTCTTGGTGAAGACGTCGGAGAATGCGGAGGAGGTTATCGACGTGTCCTCGGAGAACCTGCGGCAGCTTGGAGAAGAGAGCCAACGGGTGGAGGCGGATACCCTGATGAGATATATCCGGGTATTCTCAGAACTCTCCAATCAGTTGCGCTATGCCACTCAGAAGAGAGTCTTGGTGGAGATTGGACTGATTAAATTGTGTAGGCCGGCTATGGAGACAAACTTGGATTCTGTGCTGGACCGCATTCGGTCTCTGGAGAGGCAGATGGAAGAACGACCGGTGGTACAGCAGGTGGTAGCTGTGGAGGGAACGCGGCCAGAGAAGGCGGCGGAGCAGGATATTCAGCCGATGAAGGCGGCTCCGGAGGATTTGAAGCGGATTATGTCTGGCTGGTCCAGTATCATCGCAGAGACCAGCGGGCTCTTTAAACAGATGTTGCGCAAGGCGGTTCCCAAGTATAACGGGGAGACTGGGGAGTCTGTGCTCTATGTGGAATTTCAGGATTTCTTGGCGCAGCCTTATGTGGAGAACGGCGAGTATGCCAGAGAGCTTCAATCGATCATACAGAACCGGACAGGTAAGGCGGTGGAGATTCAGATGGTGATGGCAGGGGGAAAGGTAAATCGGACTCTGGCGAAACTGTCTGTGGATCAGGCTATAAGAGAGAACATTCATATGGATGTGGTGATTGAGGAGGAACCGGACCTTCCGCAAGGGGAATAGAGCCTCACGGCCGCGGAAGATGGGTATCCCAATATTAGACAGTAAAATAAAGATCAGGAGGATGAGAAAATGGCAAAACGTGGAGGATTTCCAGGAGGAATGGGAATGCCAGGGAATATGAACAATCTGATGAAGCAGGCTCAGAAAATGCAAAAGCAGATGGAAGAGTCCCAGAAAGCTTTGGAGGAGAAGGAATACACAGCGGCAGCCGGAGGTGGGGCCGTGGAGGTGACAGTCAGCGGTAAGAAGGTGATTACCAAAGTGAAACTGGAAGAAGAGGTTGTGGATCCGGACGACATAGAGATGCTGGAGGATCTGATCATGGCTGCCACCAATGAGGCGCTCAGAAAGATGGAGGAGGATTCCAGTTCCGTCATGTCTAAGCTCACAGGAGGAATGGGAAATCTGCCGTTCTGAGGAGGCGATATATGGTTCCAAGGAAGATAAATTGACAGCAGACAAGGAGAATTTGCGTGGATTATTACAGTAGTTACATCAGCCAGTTGATTGAACAATTGGCAAGCCTTCCGGGGATCGGGGGCAAGTCGGCTCAGCGGCTGGCTTTTCACATCATGAATCTTCCCAAGGAACAGGTGGACCAGCTTGTCCAGGCCATAGGAAATGCCAAGGAACATGTACAGTATTGTAAATGTTGTTATACGCTGACGGATCATGAGTTGTGTCCGATTTGCAGCAATATCAAGAGAGATCATGGCACAATCATGGTGGTGGAAAATACGAGGGATCTGGCTGCCTATGAGAAAACCGGAAAGTTTGAGGGGGTTTACCATGTGTTACATGGCGCCATCTCCCCAATGCTGGGAATTGGCCCTGATGATATAAAGTTAAAAGAACTGATGCAGCGCTTACAGTCGGATGAGGTGAGGGAAGTGATTGTGGCCACCAACTCCAGCTTGGAGGGGGAGACGACAGCGATGTACATCAGTAAATTGATTAAACCTACGGGGATTAAGGTCAGCCGTATTGCCAGCGGGGTTCCCGTGGGGGGTGACTTGGAGTACATTGACGAGGTGACGCTTCTCCGGGCTTTGGAAGGAAGAGTAGAGCTCTAGCGAGGTGATTAGAGGGTGAAGAAAAGGATTACATCTGTGGATGTGGCCAAGGCAGCCGGCGTATCCCAGGCCACAGTCTCCATGGTGCTGAATAAGAAATACAATGTCTCTTTTTCAAAAGAGACGGTCCAGAAGGTGGAGCGGGCTGCGAGAATCCTCGGATATCAGATACCGGGCAGAAAGAGTCGCAAATTATCGAAAGCCGAGAAGTTGATAGTGGTATTTTGTCCCTCTTTGACCAGTCCCTACTATGGAATGTTGATTCAGGGCATTGAGAGTGCGGCGAAAGTCCAGGATTTTGGCATTTTTATCTGCAACACGCAGAGGGATCCCCGGCAGGAAGAGCGTTATCTGCGTTTGGTGCGGACCATAGCTCCCCAGGGGATTATCTATGCCTGTAATCCCAGCCCTGAGCTCCAGGAAGAAGTCCAGGAGTTATCCCAGAAAATCCCACTGGTGGTAATTAGCAATAAGGAGAAAACGACAACCATGGATGCCATCAATCAGGATAACACCGTTGTGGGGAGGATGATGGCACGCCATCTTTTGGATCTAGGACATCGGGATGTGGCTTTTATCTCCCCTCCGTTGACGAGGAGGCAGTGGCAGCGCTCTATGCGGATTAAAGGATTTGTCGATGAGTTTGCCCGAGAAGGGCTTAAAGACCGGGTGTTGATCCGGTCGGCGGATCCGGTGATGGACACGGTGATTCCCCAGATGGACTCTGAGTACAAGATGGGGTATCAGTTGACGAAGGATTTGTTACGGGAAGGCAAAATCTTTACGGCCATTGCAGGGCAGAATGATATGATGGCGTTCGGGGCGATTGACGCTCTTCAAGAAGAGCGGAAAAAGGTACCGGCGGATGTGTCGGTGATCGGTTGTGACAATATTTTTTATTCCAGTATTCACAGAATGGCCCTGACTACCATCGATCATTTTGTGTCGTCCAAGGGGAGAGACGCGGGTGATATTATTCTCAGAAAGATCACGGCGGCAGTTGGCGCCAGCGGAGAAGTCCCCCGGACGAGCCTGTACAATGTGGAGTATCAACCGCAATTGATTGTGCGCAAGACGACTGGATACGCCAAGATGAAAAGAGAGAAAAAGAAAAATAATTAAATTCAAAACTAAAAAATATTAATAATAACTTTGTGGATGAAATGTATAAAAACCCTAAAATCATGGGGTGCCTGAAAAAAATATGAATAATCAATTAATAAATGTTGATTTTATTAATTGATTAAATTATTAATAATCTATTCTGTGCTTGCGCTTCTCGGAGAGAATGTTATAATCAAAGCATCAAAAGACGTTTAGATATGGAGGTACGGAAATGAAGTTTTTTATTGACACTGCAAAAGTAGAGGATATCAAGAAAGCGAACGATATGGGTGTGATCTGTGGAGTGACGACCAATCCTTCCCTGATCGCTAAAGAGGGAAGAGATTTCAACGAGGTAATCAAGGAGATCACCTCCATCGTCGACGGACCAATCAGCGGAGAGGTGAAGGCAACTACAACAGACGCTGAGGGAATGATCGCAGAAGGCCGCGAGATCGCAGCGATTCATCCGAACATGGTAGTGAAGATCCCAATGACGGCTGAGGGACTGAAAGCAGTTAAAGTTCTGGCTTCCGAGGGGATTAAGACGAACGTAACTTTGGTTTTCACACCAAATCAGGCGCTGCTGGCTGCCAGAGCAGGTGCGTCCTACGTGTCTCCATTCCTCGGCAGATTGGATGATATTTCTGTGGATGGCGTTGAGCTGGTTAGCCAGATTGCGGAGATCTTTGCAGTGGCAGACATCCCCACAGAGATCATCGCAGCAAGTGTCCGTCACCCAATGCATGTGACTGCATGTGCGGCAGCGGGCGCGGATATCGCGACAGTTCCTTACAAAGTGATTGAGCAGATGATCAACCATCCGTTGACCACATCTGGAATTGAGAAATTCAAAGCAGATTATCAGGCTGTCTTTGGAGAGTAAGACGGATTCTAAAGATTTGGACAGAGTAAACATAGAAAAAAGAAAAGGTGGAAAGAAGTATGAATACACTTGAACTTCAAAAGACTGCCAATGAAGTCCGCAAGGATATCGTGACGGCAGTGCACGCGGCTAAAGCAGGACATCCGGGTGGATCTCTGTCAGCGGCAGACGTCTTTACATATTTGTATTTTGAGGAGATGAATATTGACCCGAAAGATCCGAAGAAAGCGGACAGAGATCGTTTCGTCCTCTCAAAGGGACACACGGCTCCGGGATTGTACTCTGTGTTGGCGGAGAGAGGGTATTTTCCAAAGGAAGATCTGGTGACTCTGCGCCATCTGGGATCCTATCTGCAGGGACACCCAGATATGAAACACATTCCAGGAGTGGATATGTCCAGCGGATCCCTGGGCCAAGGTATCTCGGCGGCTGTGGGAATGGCGATTTCTGCAAAATTGAGCGATGAGGATTACCGTGTCTACACACTTCTGGGGGATGGAGAGATCCAGGAGGGGCAAGTGTGGGAGGCTTCTATGTTGGCCGCACACCGTAAGCTGGACAATCTGGTGGTGATCGTTGACAATAACGGACTGCAGATTGACGGAGATATCGCAGATGTTTGCTCACCGTACCCCATTGACAAGAAATTCGAGGCTTTCCATTTCCATGTGATCAATGTGGACGATGGCAACGACATGGACCAGCTCAGAGCTGCCTTCGCTGAGGCTAGACAGACGAAGGGAATGCCTACCGCGATTATCATGAAGACGGTGAAAGGCAAGGGCGTATCCTTCATGGAGAATCAAGCCGCTTGGCATGGAACTGCTCCAAATGACGAGCAGTACGCAGTTGCGATGGCAGATTTAGAAAAGGTAGGTGAAGCATTATGTCAGAAGTAAAGAAGATCGCTACGAGAGAGAGTTATGGCAACGCCTTGGTGGAATTGGGAAAAGAGCATGACAACTTGGTGGTTCTGGACGCTGACTTAGCTGCAGCTACCAAGACTGGAATGTTCAAGAAAGCGTTTCCGGAACGACACATTGATTGTGGTATCGCCGAGTGCAATATGGTAGGCGTCGGAGCAGGATTGGCAGCTACCGGGAAGGTGCCTTTTGTCAGCACTTTTGCAATGTTCGCCTCAGGACGTGCTTATGAGCAGGTGCGCAACTCTGTGGGATATCCCCACCTGAACGTTAAAATCGGTGCGACTCACGGAGGAATATCTGTAGGTGAGGATGGCGCGACCCACCAGTGTAACGAGGATTTCGCACTGATGAGAACCATTCCAGGTATGGTTGTGGTATGCCCTTCCGATGATGTGGAGGCTAGAGCCGCGGTGAAAGCAGCCTATGAGCATGTGGGACCTGTCTATTTAAGATTCGGAAGACTGGCAGTGCCGGTGATCAATGATAAGCCGGACTATAAATTTGAGTTGGGCAAGGGAGTTGTCCTGCGAGAGGGTAAAGATCTGACCATCGTGGCTACTGGACTGTGTGTGGCCGCCTCTCTGGAAGCGGCCGAGAAGCTGGCTGCAGAGGGTGTGGATGCCAAGGTGATCAATATTCATACGATCAAGCCACTGGACGAGGAATTGATTGTGGCGGCCGCCAAGGAGACTGGCAAAGTGGTGACTGTGGAGGAACACTCTGTCATCGGCGGACTGGGCGGTGCTGTCTGTGAATGCCTCAGCGAGAAAGCGCCTGTTCCGGTGAAACGTATCGGTGTCAATGACGTGTTTGGCGAGTCTGGTCCGGCAGCGAAGCTGTTGGAGAAATATGGTTTGGATGCAGAAGGAATCTACAGACAGATCAAAGAGTTTGTATAAAAGTTTCTGTTGAGGAAGAAAAGTCCCAGTGTCGGAATGTGTTACCCCGGCACTGGGATCTTTTTGTTTGTGTTGCTTATGCGACCCGCCGCAGGCGGAGGACTGTGCTGTGGATTCGGAGACGGTGTAGCTTGCCGTTTTATCTGGTAAGCGCAGCGTAGGAATAGGGGTGACAGAAGGCCATCAGTATTCCCTGGGTGATGGAATCTCCGAGAGTGATCACCTGGGAGAGACGAGTAGTCTGCAACGTCATCTGTTCCAGAAAACCAGAAGTATTCACAATGCCGGTGATGAATATATCACCGATAGCTGGGAGTTCTTTTTGGACACCGGAGCCGGGATAGAGGGCGCCGTTGCCGATGGAAATGTAACCCAGGTGTCTCTTGGTACCGAGGGAGGCATCCAGGGCAATGAGTAGGGCGTGAGGGTGCCGGCGCTTTATGATTTGTGTGGCGCGGCTTAGGTTCAATGCGTGGATGGGATGGTGGATCGTGCCATAGACACTCAGACCTTCCAACTGGTATTCAGAGAGTTGATGACCTACATAGGGGCCTAGGCAGTCACCGGTGATGCGATCGCTTCCGATACAGAGAAGCACGATTTCCTCCCAGTCTGGCTGATGCCGGGAAATACAAGCGGCCAGTCCTTGGGCGATCTCTTTGGGCGCGTTTTTCTTTTTGCTGTTGACGTAGAGGGTCATAGTCGTCGTCTGCCTTTCTGGATGAATTTACAACTAATTGAGCGGATTCTCGTCGTCCGCTAAGAAACGGTCCTGAATAGTTATCTCTGATTCATCATATCCAAAATTTTAGGAAATATGCGGAATCTGTCGCTAAAAATTTGAAAACGGATCTTATATTTTGCTAAAATTTTTAGGGATGCTATGCTATTCTAAGCCCGAAGGGGTGATGGTTAAATGATTGAAGTCATTTATAATGAAGACAAATGCAAGGCCCAGGGAAACGAACAGTTTTTCCATATTCCGAAGAACATAAGACAGATTGGATTGATCAGCGAAGAACACAAGATTTATATTGAGGACTATGCGTATACTTTTCTGGGGAGAATAGCGTCTGAACAGCCGATGAAGGGGAGGCTGGCAGTGCTCTTGGGACAATCCAACTGGGCGGAGGGGACATCCTACATTTTTATTCGCTGTGCTCTACAGGTCCAGGAAGTGGATATCTCGCCGGATCATCTACCTTTCACCGAGGAGGTCTGGACTAAGATCAATGAACAGATAGAAGAATTCTTTCAAGGGCAGGAGATTGTGGGGTGGTTCTTCAGCGCACCTCAGATTTCGATGGAAGTGACAGACGTCATACATCGAACTCATATGAATTCCTTTGGAGGAAACGATAAGGTACTTTTTTTGATGGAGCCTCAGGAGAAAGAAGAGGCTTTTTTTCGATATGAGAATGGCCATATGGCGAAACAACTGGGGTACTACATTTACTATGAAAAAAATCCTATGATGCAGGAATACATGGTCGCAATGAATCAGGAAGGCCCCTCGGAGCCTAAGGATAATGTGACTGACGACGCTGTTGTGACATTCCGCAGTAAGGTGCGTCAAAAGCAGGAGAAGAAAGCATCGGAGACGCAGAGAAGAATGTCCACAGCTATGTATGCGGCAAGTGCGTGTCTTGCTCTGGCTGTGCTGGCGGTTGGGGTGAATTTTGTGAACCGGTATGATAAGATGCAGCAGGTGACAGAGCAGGCTGAGGAAGCGTCTGTCTTACCTGGCGCAGAGGAGAAAAGTACCGTCACCCCGGCGGTGACGGAGGACGCAAAGAATACGGAGAAACTTCTCCAGGAGAATGAAGAGGAGACTCTAAATGTCTTGAGGCGAGAGGACGCCGGGGAAGAACAGCAGAGTGTATCACCGACTCCCGCGGAGGAAGAAAATCAGGATACTCCTGTACAGGCGGGAGAGCCGGAATCAGAGGAACAGACAGGCACTGAACCGGAGCAAATCCAACAGACAGATGGAAAGACATATGAAAATTACACGATTCGTCCAGGGGACACTTTGTTTAAGATTAGTATACAAAAATATGGAAACATGGACGAGATCAATGAGATTTGCCGATTGAATGGAATTTCAGAAAATGATATTATATACCCTGGGCAGACGATTATATTGCCGCAGAGCGTGTCCGGCCAAGATTAGTCCGGGAAGCTGTGAATGTTTCCAAGCGTTGGGTTCGGCATATGGAAGTATATCGATAAGGCAATGCTGTACTTGGTTGGAAGGGTATGCTATAATAGGCGGGAAAGAACAGATTGTATGAATTACACAGATAAGAGGGATCTATGAGTCAAACACCGAAGAATACAGAGAATAAAAAAATGAAGAAACAGGTAATTCCGGTTCCGGTGAATCACCCTACAGGCGGAGATTACCACAGAAAGCTTGCCACCCACAAAAAGAAGACGTTGATTCGGACGTTGGTCACGTTGGGAATAGTGGCCGTGGTGGCTATCGCAGTGGTGATTTTTATTCAAAGGCGGACTTACCATGGCTATAAAGTCTTGAGCACGTCTGAGCAGGAGGATACTGCGTCCACTAAGTATATTGAGCTGGGTGAGAATATTCTCCGATATCGGGGAGAAGGCGCGTCTTTAGTAAGTGCGGAGAATCAAACTCTGTGGGAAGTGGACTATGAGATGCAAAACCCTACGGTGGATGTCTGCGATGGCACTGCAGTGATCGCAGACCAAGGTGGGACCAGCATGGTTATGGTGAATAAAGACGGGCAACTGGGAAGTGTGATAACCTCCTATAATATAGTGAAAGCGAGAGTGGCCCGGCAGGGCGTAGTGGCTGCAATCTTGGACGGAGGGGAAGACACCTGGATTAACTTCTATGCGGCGGACGGCAGTATGATTGCTGAAAATCAGACCCGTGTGGACGAGCCGGGATATCCTATGGACCTCTCGGTATCCAAAGACGGCCTGCTGATTATGGTTACCTATCAGTTTGTTGAGGGTGAGGATACCAAGAGCTATGTGGCTTTCTATAACTTTGGCACTGTAGGACAGAATAAAGTTGATAATATCGTGAGTGGATTTACCTATGACAATGTGGTAATTCCCCAGGTGGCTTACCTGGATGAGGAGACTTCTGTGGCCTTCCGGGATGATGGTTTTAGTATCTACCGTGGAAAACAGATCCCCAAAGAGGAGGCGAGCGTAAAGGTAAAGCAGGAGATCGTCAGTACTTTTTATGACGAGAATAACGTCGGATTGGTGTTTAAGGCCAAAGGAGATGCGAAATATACGATGAAGGTCTATAATACCAGTGGGAAAAAGAAGTTTGAGAGATCTTTCAGCATACCTTACACCAATATCAGGATGAGCAATGGACAGGTTGTGATGAATAATACTTCACAGGTATGCGTAATCACCACTCAGGGCGCGGTGCGATATAACGGAACGATAGACGAAGGGACGATCAATGACTTTTTTAAGGTGGGATACAATCGCTATATGTTGATTTTAGATACAGGTATAGATCTGATAAAATTTAAGTGATACGTGATGAGAAGGAGGAATTATGACCTGGACGTGGCTGGGAATAGTGGCTGTGCTTGTCCTTGGGCTTTCCTGCTATGGAGGATACAGAAAGGGATTTGTCAGAGAAATAATTGGGATAACGTTCTTGTTTCTCAGCATTTTTTTGACCTGGGCGATAAATCCCTACGTAAATCAATTTATCAAGACACAGACGCCAATCTATGAGAAGGTGAGAGAAGCCTGTGAGAATGGGATTCAAGATTATGTGGATGGCCAGGAGGAGGAGACGGGGGAGCCTGAGGAGACTGTGATTACCCGTCTGCCTCTTCCTGAGCTTATAAAAGATGGAATGCAGGAAAACAATAAGGCGGAAGTATATCAATTCTTGAATGCAGACTCTTTCGAGGCATATCTGGCAGGGTATCTGGCCACGGCTATTACCAATGGGATTAGCTTTTTGTTGTCCTATATTTTAGCTTCGGTGGTCTTGAGGATCGTCATATATGCATTGGATCTAGTGGCAAATTTACCGGGAATACGCAGTGTGAACAGGTTGGCCGGCTTGTTGTTGGGGACTGTGAGAGGCGTTATTTTTATCTGGATTGGACTCTTGGTAATTACGATTTTTTGCAATACAGAATGGGGAGCAGAGTGTCTGCGAATTGTGGAGAGAGACCCGCTTCTAAATTTTTTTTATAAGCAAGATGTTTTCGTGAAAATATTTATGAGTATTTTTTACTCGGCTTGACGGAAAAGGAATTATATATGTGGCAGACGTTTTAAAAATGAGAAGGAGAAGGTTGTCGAAATTTGTTGACAGAGATTTAGAATCATGCTATTATCTCAGAAATAAGGGAGTAGTCAGCGCTTGGCCACAGGCGTGACGAAGTCAACATATTGGAGAAAGGCTCCTGGCTTTGTATGAAATGACGAGACTTATCTGTGTAGGGGACAGATAGGTCTTTTTTTGTGTAATAGGAAAGTTCTCTGAACTCTCCTATTACACAAAAAACGCTCCGCGGGGATCGCACTGCGGCAGAGTGGCATTGTGTCGCTTACGCGACCAGCCGCAGGCGGAGAATCCTGCGGTGCAGGATTCTTTGTTCCGTAATAGGAAAGTTCTCCGACCCCTCCAATAGCGCAAAAAACGCTCCGCGGGGATCTAGAACTTTCTTTCATTATAGAAAATAGATCTTTCTTGGTATGGCGGATAAATGAGTGTCCATATATATGCTGGCCTTTCTCTGATTTGTTAGAATACTGGGATAAAGGAGTTTGAAAATGGGTTTAGGAGAATTATTTGTGTTAGCGGTAGGTCTGTCCATGGATGCTTTTGCGGTATCCGTGTGTAAAGGATTGTCGGCATCGAAGGTCTGTCCAAGGCATGTGTTGTGTGTTGGCGCGTATTTTGGAGGATTTCAGATGATGATGCCTTTGCTTGGCTATCTGCTCGGAAGTCAGTTTAGCCATCTGATTTCTAGAGTGGATCACTGGATTGCATTCTTTTTATTGGGATTTGTGGGAGTCAACATGATAAAAGAAGCGATGGGACCGCAGGAGCAGATGGACGGATCTTTTGGGGCAGCGGCGATGCTCCCTCTTGCGGTGGCCACAAGTATCGACGCATTAGCTGTAGGAGTCACGTTTGCGTTTCTTCAGGTGAATATTATGTTTGCGGTCTGTATAATTGGGATTACGACGTTCGTTTTGTCCGGCATTGGAATCAAGTCTGGGAGCACTTTCGGAAAAAAATATAAGTCGAAAGCAGAGTTGGCCGGCGGCGTGATTCTAATCTGTATGGGGATTAAGATCCTGGTAGAACATCTTGGGGCCTAGGGTGATCAGGATGGAGCGCGGGGGAAATGGCATGGTGGCAGGAACTTACGCCCCAGTTAAGAGAGGCAAGCTTTTCTTCTACTTGAGGAGTGGGGGATTTCCTCGATAGGAGTAAATTGTATAGGTCTTGAACAATTGTCCAAAGGCAGAGAAGGCCTGGACTTCGTTTTGCCAGCTTAGAAAGTTCACTGTGAAAATTGATTTAAAGATAAGTAAGAACTCTTTGCTAAAAGAAGCGCTGATGATTTTGGGAAAAATTGGGGACGAGGGGGAGTGGTAGGGTAAGCGGGCAACACGCGAGAGAACTGTGAAAAGTATTAATTTGCGTAAATATTTAGAAAATTTGAAAAAAATAAAAAACATAGAAAAAAGTGTTGACGGGCACAGAGGATCATGGTATTATATCAAAGTTGCCGGAGGACAGAGCTTGTGAGGGAGCTGGTTTGATAGCAGCAGGCTCAATGTGAGGTTGAGAAGCTTTGAAGAAAAATAAAAAAACTTCAGAAACATCTTGACAAAAACAAAACAGCTTGGTAAAATAATGAAGCTGACTCGCGAAGGGCAGCGGAGAGAACCTTGATAACTGAACAGTGAAACAC
>JBKXQO010000038.1:0-17357 GCA_047014865.1 Blautia sp.
ACAAAGCGGCAGCCCAGCGTGGCATTTCTGCCCGGACAGTCCGAACCGCAAAGCAGAGTTTGGGAAACAAACTGATTTCCGAGCGGAGCGGCACACAATGGCTGCTGTCTCTGAAAACAGAATGAAGTGGCAAAGAAAACCCAAGTGGCAGGATTTTTATAGATTGCCAGTATTGCCACTTCGCCACTTGAACTGAATATACAACTACTTTTTCATTCCGGCAGGGCTGCTCCCCGCCGGATAAACTATTTTATGGAGGTAACTGCCTATGAAGGAAATTCCCATTTGGGAGAAAAGTAATTTAACGCTGGAAGAAGCTGCGGCTTATTCCGGTGTGGGAATCAATAAGCTAAGAGATATAACCAATGATGATAACTGCAAGTTTGTCTTGTGGGTTGGAAATAGGAGATTGATTAAACGACGCCTGTTCGACCAGTACATCGAGCAGGCGTATTCTATTTAATGCTATCTATTGCAAATAAGTGATGTAAAAGGCAGCCTTGATGTGATACAATAAACGTGTCATATCAAGGCTCTTTCCATCACGGAAAGGAGTTTGACAATGTCCGAAAAACGCAAAGACAATAAAGGACGAATCCTGCGGACAGGAGAGAGCCAGAGAAAAGACCTGATTTATCAGTATCGGTACACAGATATTCGAGGAAAGCGGCAGACAGTTTATTCCTCTGACCTGAAAGAACTTCGGGAAAAGGAAAAAGAAATTCAGAAGCAGCTTGACGAAGGTATTGATTATGCGGCAGGTAAGGTAACCGTAATAGCGCTTTTGGAACGCTATATCAGTTTGAAACAAGGTGTTCGTTACAACACCAAAATAGGATACAAGTTTGTATTGAATCTGGTTAAGAAAGAAGATTTTGGAAACCGGCAGATAAGGGATATTAAGGTATCGGATGCCCAGCAGTGGATGATGAAACTCCACCAGGATGGCAAAGGTTACAGCACTCTTACAAGCATCAGAGGCGTTGTCAAACCGGCGTTCCAGATGGCATATAACGAAGATGTTATCCGAAGGAATCCCTTTGATTTCAAATTGACAGATGTTGCTCCAAATGATTCACAAAAACGTATTGCTATGACTGACGAGCAGCAGAAATTGTGGATGGATTTTATCCGGGAGGATAAGACCTATTGCAAGTATTTTGATGAATTTGTTGTACTGTTACAAACGGGAATGCGTGTCAGTGAATTTTGCGGATTGACAAAAAACGATTTGGATTTTGAAAAGAGAAGAATTCGGGTTGACCATCAGTTAGTCCGTGAGCGTGGCGGGAAATATTATGTGGAGAAAACCAAAACTGAAAGCGGCTGCCGGTATATTCCTATGACGGATGAAGTATACCAGAGCTTGTTAAACATTCTTGCAAACTGCAGAAAAGTGAAAACGGAAATGATTGTGGATGGGTACAGTAATTTCATTCTGATTGATAAAGACGAGCATCCAAAGGTTGCGCTGCATATTGAGAATGAAATGCGCTGGGCGATGAAGAAATACAAGAAGTTTCATCCAGACCAGCCATTACCGAACATCACCCCTCATGTTTTCCGACATACGTTCTGTACGAATATGGCGAATGCCGGTATGGATGTGAAAACACTGCAATATCTGATGGGACATTCAGATGTGGGAGTTACACTGAACATTTATACTCATGCAAGCTATGACCGAGCCGCCGAGCAGATGGCGAAAATCGTAGACTTCAAGCAGGTTGACAAGCAGGAACAGAGATGAAAATCGGGTTGATTGTATACCAGTTTACTACACCAATTACTACACCATTTGCCCGGTAATTTATGCAGATTTATGTAGATATGCGTAGAGAGAGGCAAAAACAGAAAATCAAGAAAACGCCAGAAAGCCAGTAATTACAGGTATTTGAAGGCTTATGAAGGGATATAAAATTATGATTAAGATACTATTTATCTGCCACGGCAATATTTGCCGTAGCCCAATGGCCGAGTTTGTGTTCAAGGATCTGGTAGGGAGAGAGGGACAGGCGAGCCAGTTCGAGATTGCCTCGGCGGCCACCAGCACAGAGGAGATAGGAAATCCAGTTCATCCGGGAACCAGGAGAGTGTTGGGGGGACTGGGGATCTCCTGTGAGGGAAAACGGGCTCGCCAGTTGCGGAAGCAAGATTACGAAGGCTACGATTATCTGATTGGGATGGATCAGTGGAATATCTCCAACATTTTGAGAATTGTTAGAAGGGACCCGCAGGGAAAGATTTTTAAGTTGTTGGATTTCTCCCAGCGTCCCAGAGACATTGCAGACCCGTGGTATACGGGGGATTTTCAGACTACTTATGAGGATATAGAGGAGGGGTGCCAGGCATTTTGGAGGTATTTGCAGGAAAAGTGACATGTGGACACCGGACGGAGAAGAGATTTGAGGACATAAAGTGATTTCTTTTCCAGAGAAACTTTTGAGTTATGCGATCCATGAGATCTGTGACTAAAAGGCGAGACACAAATGTGGAGATATCAGTATAGCCAATGATATGGTTCATGACTCGGAGGGGTTCCGATTTGGCATATCGGGTTGGAGAGTTTTGGGAGAGGCTATGGTTCGGTAGACATGGAAAAACAGAGAAGGACGGCTATGAGTGTCACGCCGTGTCTTCTCTGTTTTTTACTGGTTAGGGTTAGTGGTATATCTTTTTGTTCTCATATTTCGGTTCTGCTGTCATGTCGATGGATAGCTTCATGAACTCGTGGATATCCACGGAGGACAACATGACAGAGATGTGGGCTTGGCAACCTCTCAGCTTCGGGAGTTGTTCCAGGGCTGCCCGGGCTTTGGCGTTGCTGGCCGCACTGATGGACAGGGCGATCAGCGTCTCGTCCGTGTGAAGTCTGGGATTTTTGCTGCCCAGATATTGGGTCTTCAAGGTCTGGATCGGCTCAATCGCTTGGGGGGATATTAAGTGGGAGTCATGGTCAATTCCAGCCAAGGCCTTCAGTGCGTTTAGGAGCAGAGCTGACGAGGGGCCGAGAAGATCGGAGGTTTTTCCTAGGATGATACGGCCGTCATGTAATTCTAGGGCAGCGGCCGGAGCCCCGGTTTTCTCTTCCAGGTCTAGACTGGCCTTTACGACGGCGCGGTCTTCCACGGAGGCGTGGGCTTGGTTCATCAGAAGTTCGATCTTTCGTGTCTCTTCCTCAGGACAGGAGCCTTGCGACAGTGCGTTTAGGCTTTTGTAGTAGCGGCGGATGATCTCCTGGCGGGCGGCCTCCTGGCATATCTGGTCATCGACAATGCAATAACCGGCCATATTTACCCCCATGTCTGTTGGGGACTTATAGGGGGATTCCCCATAGATCTTCTCGAAGATTGTCTGGAGAATAGGAAAAATCTCCACATCCCGGTTGTAATTTACAGTTGTAATGTTGTAGGCCTCCAGGTGGAAGGGATCGATCATATTTACGTCATTTAAGTCTGCGGTGGCGGCCTCGTAAGCCAGATTGACCGGGTGTTTCAGCGGGATATTCCAGATAGGAAAGGTCTCGAACTTGGCGTACCCAGCCCGGATTCCCCGTTTGTGTTCATGGTATAGTTGTGAGAGGCAGGTGGCCATTTTGCCGCTTCCCGGACCAGGGGCGGTGATAATGACCAGAGGGCGGCTGGTCTCGATATATTCATTCTTACCATAGCCATCGTCGCTGACGATCAAAGAAGGATTGTTGGGATAACCGGGGATGGAGTAGTGGATATAGACTTTAATTCCCAATTTTTCCAAATGGTTTTTGAACAGCAGGGCGCTCTCCTGGCCGTTGTACTGTGTTATGGTGACGCTTCCGACGTAGAAACCTTCGTTGGTGAACTCATCGATTAGCCGTAATACGTCAGTCTCGTAGGTGATGCCCAGGTCGCCGCGGACTTTGTTTTTCTCGATATCGCCGGCGCTGATGACAATGACGATCTCAGCCTGATCTGATAGCTGCTTGAGCATGCGCAGTTTGCTGTCGGGCTGAAAGCCGGGCAAAACCCGGGAGGCGTGATAATCATCAAATAATTTTCCGCCAAATTCCAAATAGAGCTTGTTGTCGAATTGACTAATTCTCTGGCGTATGTGCTCAGACTGTGTGAGCTGGTATTTTTCGTTGTCAAATCCTGTCTTCATATGTGTTTCTCCTTCTTTGTATAGTGGTATCTCCGCCGACTTATGTCGGATAATTAAGCTGAAAAAACAATACACCAGAAGATCACTGCCGGTTGTGAAGGGAATACCGGATAGGACTTTTGGCATATGACCATAGTATACTACAAAATGAGAAATTTGTGGAAAGAAATTTAGAAAAGTTTAAGAAAAACGTTGAGGAATGTAAGATCTGACAGTTGATTTATTTACAAAGGATAATTATAATGAAGAAGATAGAATCTTCAGTTCAAAAGTAGTTTAGATATATTTTAGACTGTAGATTAGATAACAGGAGGAAAGAGATGGATAATAAACCAGACAATCGTAGAAATGGGAATCAAGACCCAAATCAGAATGGACCGAAGAATAGGCAGCCTATTTTTGCGTTTTTGATCTGTTTGCTTGTTACGCTGACATGTCTGAGCTTTTTCACAAATATGCTCAAGGGAGGCGCTTCCAAGGAGATTACATATGACAAATTCATCAATATGGTGGATGAAGGACAGATAAAAGAAGTTGTATTGCAGGACGGCAAGCTGACGATTACGCCCAAGGAATCTAAGGATGAGGGTATCTATGGGAAACAAACCGTACAGGTTACCCTGGCAGAAGATGATTCTGACTTGGTCAAGCGGCTGGAGGGGACGGGAATTACTTTTAAGAAGGAACCGCCGGATCCCACGGCCAGCATGCTGTCTATGATTATCAGCATTGTGGCGCCTACGCTTTTGTTGTTCGGCTTGTTTATGATTCTTATGAAGCGCATGAATAAGGGCGGCGGCATGATGGGAGTGGGAAAGAGCAAGGCAAAGGCCTATGTCCAGAAAGAGACCGGTGTGACATTCAAGGATGTGGCCGGACAAGACGAGGCCAAGGAGTCTCTACAGGAGGTGGTGGACTTTCTTCACAACCCTGGAAAGTATACGGGGATTGGCGCAAAGTTGCCTAAAGGCGCGCTTTTGGTGGGACCTCCGGGAACAGGTAAAACTTTGCTTGCGAAGGCAGTGGCCGGGGAGGCACATGTCCCATTTTTCTCACTTTCCGGTTCGGATTTTGTGGAGATGTTCGTGGGCGTTGGGGCGTCTCGTGTCCGGGATCTGTTTGAGGAGGCGAAGAAGAATGCTCCTTGTATTATTTTTATCGACGAGGTGGACGCCATTGGAAAGAGCCGCGATGCTAGATTTGGCGGCAATGACGAGCGTGAGCAGACGCTGAATCAGCTCTTGGCGGAGATGGATGGATTTGACACATCCAAAGGTCTTCTGATCTTAGCCGCCACCAACAGACCAGAGGTACTAGACCCAGCCCTTCTTAGGCCAGGCAGGTTTGACCGGAGAGTCATTGTGGACCGCCCGGATCTAAAAGGTAGAATTGAGATTTTGAAGGTTCACGCCAAGGATGTGCTTTTGGATGAGACGGTAGATTTTGATGCGATTGCGCTGGCCACCTCGGGGGCAGTGGGCTCGGATCTCGCCAATATGGTAAACGAGGCGGCGATTCTGGCAGTTAAGAATGGGAGAAAGGCGGTTTCCCAGAAGGATCTCTTTGAGGCAGTGGAAGTGGTCCTGGTTGGAAAGGAGAAAAAAGACCGCATTCTCAGTATAGAGGAGAGACGGATCGTCTCTTACCATGAAGTGGGCCATGCGTTGGTCAATGCTCTTCAGAAGGATGCGGAGCCTGTACAGAAGATCACCATTGTTCCCAGAACGATGGGGGCTTTGGGATATGTGATGCAGGTACCGGAGGAGGAGAAATACCTGAACACGAAGAAAGAATTGGAAGCAATGCTTGTGGGGTATTTGGGAGGCCGGGCAGCCGAGGAGTTGGTCTTTGACACAGTCACCACAGGGGCGGCCAATGATATTGAGCAGGCGACGAAAGTGGCCAGAGCGATGATCACCCAGTATGGCATGTCAAAGAAATTTGGCCTTATGGGGCTGGCTACCCAGCAAGATCAGTATCTGGAGGGCAGGACCGTGTTAAACTGTGGAGATCAGACGGCCACGGAGGTGGATCACGAAGTGATGCGGTTGCTCCATTTTTCTTACGAGGAGGCAAAACGTCTTCTCGGTGAGAACCGGGACGCCATGGATAAAATTGCTGATTATCTGATTCAGAAGGAGACCATCACAGGTAAAGAGTTTATGAAAATTTTCCGTGCAGTGCAGATGGGCATGGAGATTCCAAAAGATCCAGATGAGATAGACCGTATGGAAGTCCCCGAGGAGAGAAAGTCCGTGAGGCTATCCAAGGCCAACAGTGGGCAGGTTCCTGAGGTGCAGGAAGGATACCAGGAGGATACGGCCGGACATACGTCTAAAGTATTGCCGGAGGAAGTTTTTGAGGCGTCTGAGGCAGAACCGGGACATTGACGGATTGATAGGGTAACGGAGAGGAAAGCCGTAGGCAGTTGTGATACAATTGTGCTGCGGCTTTCTGTATCTCTTGAGAAATGTGTTAGGAGGAAAAAGATGGTCTTTGACATACAGGAAGAGTTGAAAAAATTGCCAGCTAGGCCGGGCGTCTATTTGATGCACGACGAGAAGGACGCCATTATCTACGTGGGAAAGGCGATTAGTCTGAAGAATCGGGTGCGGCAGTATTTTCAGACCAGCAGAAACAAAGGGGTAAAGATCGAGCAGATGGTTACTCACATTGCCAGGTTCGAGTATATTGTGACGGATTCGGAGTTGGAGGCTTTGGTGTTGGAGTGCAATCTGATCAAAGAGCACCGACCCAAATATAACACAATGCTGAAAGATGACAAGAGCTATCCTTTTATCAAGGTGACGGTTCAGGAAGCTTTCCCCAGAGTGCTTTTTGCCAGGCATATGAAGAAAGATAAGGCGAAATATTTCGGGCCTTATACCAGTGCCGGAGCGGTGAAAGATGTGATAGAGCTGCTCCAAAAGCTCTATCACATCCGGACTTGTAACAGAAGTCTGCCCAGGGATATTGGCAAGGAGAGGCCTTGCCTGTACTACCATATTCACCAGTGTCACGGGCCTTGTACAGGGAAAGTAAGCCAGGAAGAATATCGTGGGCAGATCCAGGGGGTGCTCCAGTTCCTGAATGGGAATTCCGGGGAGATATTAAAAGAGTTACAGCAGAAGATGGAGGTGGCATCCCAGGAATTGAGGTTTGAGGATGCGGCGGTATACAGGGATCTCTGCAATAGCGTTAAGAGGGTGAGAGAGCGTCAGAAGATCACCAGTTATGGCGGGGAGGATAAGGATGTGATTGCCATGGCGATGGATGGAAACGACGCGGTGGTCCAGGTCTTTTTTATCCGGGAAGGCAAGCTGATCGGGAGAGATCATTTTTATCTGAAAGTGGTTCCTGGGGATGACAGGGCGCAGGTACTGTCCAGCTTTTTGAAACAGTTCTATGCAGGCACGCCGTTTATACCTAAGGAGATCATGTTACAGAGCGAGATCGAGGATGAAGAGGTGATCCGGGAATGGCTGAGTCAACGGCGGGGACAGAGAGTCTACCTCAGAGTTCCCAAGAAGGGAACTAAGGAAAAACTGGTGGAGCTGGCGGCGGAAAATGCTTCTATGGTACTGTCCAAGGATAGGGAGAGAATAAAACGGGAGGAAGGCCGAACCATCGGGGCAGTCCGGGAGATTGAACAGTGGATTGGACTGGAGAGGCTCAATCGAATTGAGGCTTATGATATCTCAAATATCAGTGGATTCGAGTCAGTGGGATCTATGGTGGTGTATGACAGGGGAAAACCAAAGAGAAGCGATTACCGGAAGTTTAAGATAAAATGGGTACAAGGTCCCAACGATTACGCGAGTATGGAAGAAGTGTTGACGCGGCGATTTACCCATGAGAGCACGAAGGAGTACGATAGCTTTTCTCTTCTACCGGATTTGATTATGATGGATGGGGGCAGAGGGCAGGTGAACGTGGCTTTGAAGGTTCTGGGGGATCTTGGCTTGGACATTCCTGTGTGCGGTATGGTGAAGGACGATCACCATAGGACGAGAGGATTGTATTATCAGAATCAGGAGATCCCCATTGACACTACCAGCGAGGGATTCCGCCTGATTACCAGAATCCAGGATGAAGCCCATCGGTTTGCTATAGAGTATCACAGGTCTCTGCGCAGCAAAGAGCAGGTCAGGTCGATTCTGGATGATGTGCCGGGGATTGGGCCGACCAGGCGTAAGGCGCTGATGAGGAAGTTTAAATCGCTGGAGGCGGTGAGAGACGCCTCGTTTGAGGAGTTGGCGAAGACGGAATCGATGAATGAGAGAAGCGCCAGGCAGGTCTATGAGTTCTTTCATAAAAACGAGATTCCGGTGGAGGAATGAGGGAGTTTTGACGGGGGATAATCTGGCAGCCTCCTTGCGGCAGAGGGGGACTTATGGTAGAATGGGACACAGAAAATGGAATAGGAGAAACGGCAAAGGAGAAACGGTATGAAAGGCGTAGAGCTTACGAAATTAATGCAGGAGTTGAATTTGAAAAATATGACTCCGGATATTGACATGTCTGACAAAATTCTCACCACGTCTGAGATTAACCGACCAGCATTGCAATTGGCCGGCTACTTGGAACATTTCGCTAATGAGAGGGCTCAGATTATCGGCTATGTAGAATATACGTATTTGCAGCAGATGTCGGAGGAAGAGAGACATTACACCTATGAGCGGTTTATCTCCAGTAAGATACCCTGTGTGATCTTTAGTACCATGACCACACCCACAGAGGATATGTTAGCTCTGGCCAATCAGTATGAGGTCCCTACGTTCTTGACAGAGCGTACCACTTCTAGTTTTATGGCTGAGTTAATTCGATGGCTGGGTGTGAAGCTGGCGCCCTGTATCTCCATTCACGGCGTGCTGGTGGATGTGTACGGCGAGGGAATTCTGATTACCGGGGAGAGTGGTATTGGAAAAAGCGAGGCGGCTCTGGAGCTGATTAAGAGAGGACATCGTCTGGTCAGCGATGATGTGGTGGAGCTGCGCAAAGTCAGCGATGTGACATTGGTGGGTTCAGCGCCAGATATCACTCGTCATTTTATTGAACTTAGGGGGATTGGAATTATTGATGTGAAGACTCTCTTTGGTGTGGAGAGTGTGAAGAATACACAGTCAGTGGACTTGGTTATTAAGCTGGAAGAGTGGGACAAGGACAGAGAGTATGACCGGCTGGGATTGCATGAGGAATATATTGAGTATCTGGGGAATAAAATTGTCTGCCATTCTTTGCCAATCCGCCCGGGTCGTAATTTAGCGGTGATTGTGGAGGCGGCGGCGGTGAACCATCGTCAGAAGAAGATGGGGTATAACGCGGCGGAAGAATTGTATCGCAGAGTGCAGGAGAATTTGGCGAAGAAGCGTTGAGGAGACAGGGAGATGAAGAAATATTGTTTTGGAATAGATGTGGGCGGGACTTCAGTGAAATGCGGTCTGTTTCAGACAGACGGGGTTCTGTTGGACAGATGGGAGATTCCCACTTGTGTTGAAAACTGTGGGGAGAGAATTTTACCGGACATTGCGCAGGCGGTCAAGGATAAGCTGGCAGAATATCAGATCTCTCGGGACGAAGTGGAGGGAATTGGTGTGGGCATTCCGGGACCAGTGGACGAGAGTGGCAATGTGATTCAGGCGGTGAACCTATTCTGGGGATTTAAGAGAGTAACTGCAGAGATGGAACAGATGACAGGAATCCCAGCGAGGGCGGGCAATGACGCCAATGTCGCGGCATTGGGAGAAGCCTGGAATGGCGCGGCTACGGGAAAGAAAAATGTGGTTATGGTGACACTGGGGACAGGTGTGGGCGGAGGAATTATCGTCAATGGGAAAATCCTATCCGGCTCTCACGGCGCCGGAGGCGAGATCGGTCATATAAATGTGGAACCGGATGAGACAGAACCCTGTAATTGTGGAAACAGAGGTTGTCTGGAGCAGGTGGCCTCAGCTACTGGCTTGGCCAGGCTGGCCAGGAAGGCATTGGAAAATTACAAAGGTGAGAGTCTATTGAGAAATCAAGAAGTGACGGCTAAGGCAGTGTTTGATGCCTATAAGGAGAGGGATGAGTTGGCCAAGACTGTGGTGGATCAATTTGCCGTCTATCTGGGCAGGGCTTTGGCGGCGATCGCCTGTGTCACAGATCCAGATGTGATTGTCATCGGAGGCGGGGTGTCCAAGGCGGGACAGCCGCTGGTGGATTGTGTACAAGAAGTCTATCGGAAATATACTTTCCCTTCTTGTAAGGAGACGCCGATTGTCCTGGCAAAATTGGGCAATGACGCAGGCATATATGGCGGCGCCAGGCTGGTGTTGTAGATTTCCAGTGGATAGACTGGAGCTTAAGATATAAAAAAGGATCTGAACTTTGGATGTGACCAGATGAGTTAGAAGAGAGAACTCATAGGTAATCCTGTTCAGATCCTTTTTGGAGTCAAAGAGGATATTCGCAATCCCCTTTGCTATTTGTTTGTTTCTATGGCGGCGTTATTATGAGGTTCCCTCAGAATCACCGGAGCCATCTCCAGACCCACCGGAATCATCACCGCCAGTGTCCCCACCGGGATTATCGCCGGAGGTATCACCGCCGCCACTGCCACCGGAGCCATCGTCACCTGGAGTATCCCCAGAGTCACCGCCAGGGGTAGTTCCTGGATCATCCTGTGTGGTATCTTCATCCTCATCGGACGTATCGCTGTTGTTATCCGTGTTGGAACTACCGCTGGACGAGTCGTTGCGGTCATAGTCGGTGCTAGGGGTGTAGGTGTAATAATGCTTGTCGCAGCGCTGCGTTGGCATGGAAGTAATATCAAAATATTCTGTGACAGTCGGACACCCAGATCTGGGCAGTAGGCCTGTCTCAGAGCAAACGGTCTCTTTCTCAACGGTAGGCGGCTGTTCGAAATCCTTGTAGTCCAGATCCTCGTGTAGGCGGGACATCACTTTCTGCCAGAGAAGTTTGTGGAAATTACGGGACATATAGTCGTCGGGGATCTTCTCATTGTTGTCGTAGCCAGACCACACTGCACAAGAGTAGTAAGGGGTATAACCCACGAACCACAAGTCGTTGTAGGTGTCGGTAGTACCTGTCTTACCAGCCACGGGCATGTTGTTTAGCTGGCAGGCAGTACCAGTACCATATTTCACAACATCCTCCATTGCGCTGGTCAAAAGCCAGGCGGTACTCTCTTTGACCACTTCGGTCTCCTCGGGTGTGTTGTCGATTAACACATTGCCCTCCCGGTCCAGAATCTTTGTGAAATATATAGGCTTGATATAGTTTCCGCCGTTGGCGATTGCCGAGTATGCGGCATTTAGCTCTACATTTGTCACACCGTAGGTGATACCACCCAAAGCCAGCGGCAAATTGGCATCGCTGTAGACGTTGCCGTCGGCGTCCGTGTCGGAGGCGTCCCCATGGGCCAGAGTGGTAAAGCCAAAACTATCCAGATAATCCAATCCCAGATTGGGGGTCACTTCTTCCAGACATTTGACAGCTACGATATTTACAGAATTTTGAATTGCCTTGCGGATGGTTGTCTCGCCACCATAGCTATTGTTGGAATTTTTGACTGGCGTTCCGTCCGGATACTCATAGGGTTCATCCTCAAACGTGGTGGCCAGTGTCATCCCTTTTTCATTCAAGGCCGGCGCGTAGGTGGACAGGATCTTGAAAGTGGAACCGGGCTGACGGGTGGTGTCTGTGGCACGGTTCAATGTCAGACTGGCCGTCTTCTCTCCACGTCCGCCAATCAAAGCTTTTACATATCCGGTGTTGGGATCCATGATGCTCATAGAGGACTGTGGCTGCGGGGAGAAGCTGACTCTCTCAGCGATCACTTTGCTGCCATCGGCCACTATGGATGCCTTATACTGATCCACATAGGTCTGTCCTTCCTCCGGAGAGTCGAACAGCAGATCAAAATCGGGATCCTGGTTTTTGAAGTATAAAGTCAGCATTTCTTTGCTGTAGTTGACTTCCTCGCCCTCGGGGTTGGTGACTGTCAGAGCAAAATCCAAGGAATACTGAGTACCGCTGGGGAAATTATCCGGGTCGGCGTATTCTTCGTCCAAGATCGACTGGATATCCGGGTCCAGGGTAGTGTACACATCCAATCCACCGCTGTACAGCGCATTGCGAGCCTGAGTCTCGGTGTAGCCCTTGATACTTACCAGCGCGTCCACGGCCTGATCGATGACCTCATCCTCAAAGTAGGAGTATACGGACTTTGTAGTTGTCTGGGATTCTGTTTGTTGAATCCTGGAATAGACGTCGTCGGCTAAGGCTTCATCGTATTGAGACTGTGAGATGTAGCCCTGTTCTAACATGTTGTTTAACACTTGTTTGCGCCTTTTGGCATTGTCATCAGGGTTGGTGATCGGGTTGTATTTTGTGGGGTTCTGGGTGATTCCGGCGATCGTTGCGCACTCGGAAAGGTTCAAATCCTTGACGTCTTTGCCGAAGTACCGCTGTGCGGCGGCTTGCACCCCGTAGGAACCTGCCCCCAGGTTGATGGTATTTAGGTAATTTTCCAAAATTACATCTTTATCGTTAATCTTTTTTTCCACTTGGATGGCTAAATATTGCTCCTGGAATTTTCGGGTGAATTTTTCGAGCCAAGTGGATTCGTTCGTCCAGTCGGTAAAAACGTTGTTTTTGAGAAGCTGTTGCGTTATGGTGCTGGCGCCTTCAGAAAAGGTCCCGTCGGAGACTCCCTTTACAAAAGCACGAAGAATCCCGCGCACGTCAATTCCATTGTGCTCGTAGAAACGTTCGTCCTCAATCGCCACCACTGCGTGTTGCAAATCCAGTGGAATATCGTCGATGGAGACTGGTAGACGGTTTGCATCTGGAGCAGCCAGTTTGCGGATTTGGTTCCCGTCGCCGTCATACAGAAAAGATGCATACCCAAGTGGCATAATATCGATATCATCCACATCGGGTGCGTTATCAATCACTCCTTTAAAAGCTCCGATACCACCAAAGATGACGATGATACCGAGGGTGATCAGAGCGATAAATAAAATTCTCAGAGCAGATACATGTGCCCGCTTTTCTATCATGGAAGATCGAGAAGTCAAAGCCTTGCGCTTTTTTGAGGTCGATTTTTTTCCGTAATTCATGGTACTCCTCCTTATAATCTTATTTATTATAGCAAATAAAAAAACTGAAATAAACCCCCAGAATGAAAACTTCACAATTTACCAGTAACATTTTAGAATTGATTAATAAATAACGGACAGAGACTTTTCGGGAAAAATATGTTAAGATAATTCTAAGACAAACAGATAGGGAAAATGATCGACAGAGGTGAGGAGATGCTGGAGAGTTACAGGACAGTTTATCAGGGAGGACAAGGGGAGATCGTGGAGAAAAAATCCAGGTTTATTGCCACAGTCCGCAAGGTAGACTCAGAGGAGGAGGCTCAGGCTTTCATTGAGGAGATGAGAAAGAAGTATTGGGATGCACGGCATAATTGTTCAGCCTATGTGATCGGCGAACATAGGGAGTGCACCAGATGTAGCGACGATGGGGAGCCTAGCCAGACCGCAGGCCGCCCGATGCTGGACGTGTTGCTGGGAGAACAGTTGTATAACACCGCAGTTGTGGTGACTAGGTATTTTGGCGGGACGTTGTTGGGTACTGGTGGCTTAGTCAGGGCGTATTCCCGGGCTGTCCAGGAGGGATTGGCTAACAGTTGTATTATCGAGAAGAGGCATGGCGTGTTGCTGTCTGTGGAGACAGACTACAATGGAATTGGAAAGATCCAATATATTGCAGGGGAGAGAGAGGTGCCGATCCAAGAGGCGGAGTACACGGAGAGAGTGGTGTTGAGACTTTTGGTCCCGGTGAAGAAGCTGGGGGAAGTGGAGAGTGCGATCACAGAAGGAACCAACGGGCGAGCAAAAATGGTTCGGGAGAAGGAGTTATATTTTGCGAAAAAAGACGGGGAATTTCTTCTGTATGATTCGTAAAAAATTGCAAAGGGCAGAGAGGAACTCCCCTGTAGTGCCAGGTGCTTGCAAGAGCCTTTACCTTGTACTACAGGGGAGTATAGATGCCTATAACACGGCACACTTTGAAAATGTCGAAAATTCTGCTTAGTGCAAAATGGCTGGCTCCGGATAATCGACGTCGAAAGTCTCCACAGTCATGGATTTAATCACTTGAGGCTCCAGAGGTTTATCGCGGAAATCCGTGGGGACGGTGGCGATCTTATCCACCACATCCAGACCTTCAGTAACTTTTCCGAAGGCGGCGTAGCTTCCATCCAGGTGGGGAGATGTCTTGTGCATTAAGAAGAATTGAGACCCGGCAGAGTTGGGGTTCATAGCCCTTGCCATAGATAGAACACCAGGCTCGTGTTTTAACTGATTGTCGAAACCATTCTGAGTGAATTCACCTTGAATGCTGTATCCTGGGCCGCCCATGCCGGTTCCGTCCGGACACCCACCTTGGATCATGAAACCGTTGATCACACGGTGAAATGTAAGGCCATCATAGAATCCTTTTTTGACCAGGCTGATAAAATTATTTACGGTGTTGGGAGCGGTCTCCGGATATAATTCTGCTTTCATTACGTCACCATTTTCCATGGTGATGGTTACGACTGGGTTTGCCATAATGAGCCTCCTTCATAAACTCTAAATTGATTTCCTGGCGGAGTCTGTGATTTTTTGAAAACCGTTTTTGACTTGCCAGAATAGCTTCTATTATAATATGATCTGTGAAATCCTGCAAGAAAAAGGTAGAACATTTTTTTCAGTGATGCTATAATGCAGAAGTTAAGAAGAGACATAGAGGGACGTAGAAATGAGTAATAAGAGAATGTTTGAGAGAATATATGAGACCGACAGTCCTCAGGGGACTTTTGAGTTGGGAAGGCAAATCGGTCTTCAGAGTAGACCGGGCCAGATCTATACCTTGGAGGGAGAGCTGGGCGTGGGAAAGACGGTGTTGACCCAGGGAGTAGCGGCTGGCCTGGGCATCACGGAGCCAGTCAGTAGTCCCACGTTTACCATCCTCCAAGAATATGAGGAGGGACGCCTGCCCTTCTACCATTTTGATGTCTATCGAATTGGGGATGTGGAGGAGATGGAGGAGATCGGCTACGACGATTATTTCTTTGGAGAGGGGATATGTTTGATTGAGTGGGCGAATCTGATTCAAGAGATTGTGCCGGAGGATGCCATTCATCTTTTGATAGAGAAAGATTTGGAGAGAGGGTTTGACTACCGGAGAATTACAGTGAGAGGGGTGGAGAGGAATTGAAGATCTTGGCTTTGGACAGTTCAGGTATGGTAGCCTCAGTGGCTGTGGTGGAAGATGAGATATTGTTGGGAGAATATACCGTGAATTATAAGAAGACTCACTCCCAGACATTGCTTCCCATGTTGGATGAGGTTGCGAGAATGATCGAGTTGAACTTGGATAGTGTGGATGCCATAGCGGTCGCGGCAGGTCCGGGCTCTTTTACAGGGTTGCGAATCGGATCGGCTACTGCTAAGGGGCTGGGGTTGGCTCTGGACAAACCTCTGGTCTCTGTGCCCACGGTGGAGGCGTTGGCTTACAATTTATACGGGACGCGAGGGGTGATCTGTCCGATGATGGATGCGCGGCGCAATCAGGTATATGCAGGGCTCTATAGTTTTTCGGAAGGGAAATTTCAGGTGATCAGCGGTCAGGAAGCCATAGGCGTGGAAGAGCTTCTCGGGAAGGTCAATGAACTGGGGCAGTCGGTGACCTTTCTGGGAGATGGAGTTCCGGTTTACCGGGATGTGATCGCAGAAGTGTGTCAAGTTTCTTATAATTTTGCACCGGCGCATGTGAATCGTCAGAGGGCGGCTGCGGTCGCTGTGTTAGGGGGCAATTATTATAAGGAAGGAAGAGTCCAAAATGCCAGGGATCATCGCCCGGAGTATCTACGTCTGTCTCAGGCGGAGAGAGAGCGGATGCAGCGGGAGGAAGCGCAGCGAGATTAGTAGAGAGGAAGAGGATAGATGGTGCAGATTCGAGAGATGGAAATGGACGATCTGGAGGGAGTAGCCAGGTTGGAGGAAGAGATCTTTCCTGTCCCGTGGTCGTTGAATGGATTATTTTCATTTTTTTTGAGGGAAGACGTACAATTTTTGGTCGCCCAGGAGAGTGAGGACATTCTTGGATACTGTGGAATTGTATCGGTGCTGGATGAGGGTGATATTGTGAAGGTGGCAGTTTGCCGGGAACGCCAAAGGCAGAATATTGGCTTTCAGTTGGTAGAGAGCCTGCTTGAAAATATGAAGGAGCGGGGAGTGAGCACCTTTCACCTGGAGGTCAGGAAGAGCAACCAGCCAGCCATAGGACTGTACGAGAAACTGGGATTTACGAGGGATGGCCTGCGAAAGAATTACTATGAAAATCCAATCGAGGATGCGGTGCTCATGAGCAAAAGGTTGACATAATTTCCCGCTGGACTTTTCGTTTTATCCGGTTATACTGGAAGGTAGAACAAAAGCAGGAGGGTACCTATGAAAAATAGAGAATTAGGAAACAAAAGGAAGCCGGAGACTGTAATCTGCAATCAGTGTGGGAGAAAAATCACCCCAAGGGGAGAGGCTGCCAGGGAAGAGGTCTGTGAGGTGCGGCAGAGCTGGGGCTATTTCTCTGATAAAGACGGGGAGACCCATTCTTTCGTGCTGTGTGAGACCTGCTATGATAAGCTGGTTAAGGGGTTTCAGGTTCCGGTGAAGATTGAGGCAGAGACGGAATTGGTATAGATCAGGAGGCAAAAATGTTAGATGTATGTTTGTTGGGGTGCGGTGGAATGATGCCGCTACCGAGGAGATGGCTGACAGCGTTGATGACTAGATATAATGGCAGCACACTTTTGATTGACTGTGGGGAAGGGACACAGGTGGCTATCAAGGAAAAAGGGTGGAGCTTTAAGCCCATCGACGTGATCTGTTTTACCCATTTTCACGGAGACCATATCAGCGGCCTACCTGGCCTACTCTTGACTATGGGAAATGCAGACCGCACAGAACCGCTGACCCTTGTGGGACCAAGGGGACTGGAGCGAGTGGTGAATGCCCTTAGGGTGATCGCGCCGGAATTGCCGTTCTCTCTTCAATTCATCGAGTTGACCAAGCCTGAGGAAGTGTTGGAATTGAATGGGTACCGGATTACTGCCTACCGTGTGAACAATGTGATTTGCTACGGATACTCATTGGAGATCT
>JBKXQO010000039.1:0-16925 GCA_047014865.1 Blautia sp.
GTTTAGATCCTTGACAGAGACCAACGCCTCTTCCAATTCAACAAAATGATCGTACAGCACTCCAAAATACGGACTTGCTCCCCCACCTGTAAGCGCCGCTAAAAGCATCTGCGTTGCCACACCGGTACCGTCGGCTGGAACCGTGCTATAGGGCGCGCCATTTTGGGGATTTTTCAAAGCCACAATCTCTCTTTCTTCCTCTGTCCAGGCAAGATCATTCCCGTCTGCGTCCACATTCCCGCTGGTTCCCGGAGCCTGGTATCGCCCCGCCAGCCCCCATATATTTACTCCTGCCTCATTGTCAATTCCACCCATCAGCTTTGCATAGGTCTCATAGAGGTGCCAAGAAGCCTTGGTGTAATCTGATTCTTGTCGCTTTAACACCCGCGAGGATAGCTCTTTCACCTGTCTGTAGATATTCTTATTGCTGGTGTAAGCCAAGCGCAATTTCATCTCCATAGCGCTCAACTGGGCCTGTGTTGCATTCTCATCGTCCAACAGAGCCTGAGCTTCTGCCAAAAGGCCGCTGTCTTTCACCTCCTGGGAGACCTCTCTGGGCCAAGTCGTCGCAAAAGCTCCAGGATACTCGCCCTCCAATAGAAGGTTTGCACCGCTTACAATACTGGTCAGTGAACTCTTATCCACAGCCACCTCTCCCTCAGTGACATCCACCGCCTGATCCCAGCCAAGTTCCACAATCACCCACTGTGCTTCTCCGTCGTCCACCGTAAGTAACCCCGTCAACTGTCTGTCGGGAGCATACATTGAAACAGAGTCTGTGCCATTGCCCATTGACATATCGGTGTTTGACGCATGTGCCTCCAAAGAATACTTTGATTCCACCTTCTTCCGCTCTATCGAGCTTTTGATGCACTGCTGTCCATTACTATCTATGTACACGGTAACGGTCATCGTTCCCGTTGTGGCAGAATTCAATAATTCATTTTCTCCGTCTTTGACTTGAATCTCTGTGGTGTTTCCAAGGGGCGTCTCCACCTGGGCCGTCTTGGCATTGTAGAACTTAAAAGGGATCTCATAAGTTCTCCCCCTCTCAATCTTACTGTCCGCACTGTACATTCCATAAATCTTCGTGAAGTAAAGCGGATCAGCTAACTTCGCGTCGTATTCTAAAAGTTCTGTCTGTATTGTTTCTCTTTGATCTTCCGGTATCTGGTTTCCATTGGTGTCAAGCAGGTACTCCACATCACTTATCCATTCTCTCACTTCCATATAATTAACACAATACCTAGTCGCATACTGCTTCAAGTCCTCGCTAGTCATCAAAAAATACTCATTGGGATCCATAGATTCCACATATTCCCTCAATGCATAGAAAGACTTTACAAGCTCATCCGTCGTCTCCTCTCCTGGTCCCGGAGTGGGAGTAGCCGCCGCCTCCTCCACTGTGATCTCCAGACTGCCCGACACATTCTCATCCACAGCGCTGGTCGCCGTGATGGTCACTGTCCCCGCCTTCAAGGGCTGAACCGTTCCATCCCCATTCACCGTCGCGACGCTCTCGTCAGAAGAGCTCCACACCACGCTGTCCTGTGCGTCCTCTGGTTGTACCTGCGCCTTCAACTGCGTAGCCTTCCCCACCGTGGCTTTCTGAGAACCGGACACCGTCACTTCTGTGGGAGCGACCGTCGGCGCCTCCACTGGCTCCAACAGATCCCAATAGAAGCCTAGAAACGCATTCTGCTCAGAGTTCGCCATCCCGGCAGCCAACACCGAGATATAAGTGACTGGATTCTCCGACGGCAGTGTAAACGTCATCTTCGTGATAGCATCCACCGTCAGACTTCCATATGGATAGTTCGCCCTGTACTCATACTCCGCTCCGTCTTCCGGGGAATCAGGGAAACCTCCCTTCTTCTCGCCTTTGTCAAATCCGTCCTGATCCTCATACCAGCGGAAACCGTAGCAGCCGATGGACGCGTCCCAAGTCAGCGATACCCGGGCTTTTCCATCCTTAATTTCCACCGTCGCGTAATTCATCATCTGGCCATCCATGGTATTGAAGGTAGCGTTTCCCATGGAGGATGCGGCATATTTCAAGTTGTTATAAGGCTCGGTTCTCTCCATATACTTCTCGTCAGAAGCATACAAAGGTATGGCAAACAACCGGAAAGGAATCGTGTAAGTCCCTTCTGCCAAATCCGACGGCATGGTGGCAGTAGGGACCACATAATACCCATTCTCATCATGGTCGTTCACACTATCCCCGGCCTCCACTGTCTGTGCCTCCAATTCTTCTGTTCCGTTCTCCTCGCCGGCACTTCCCTCTGTAAAGTCTCCCGAGAAACCTTCGCCTTCTACCGTCTCCTCTGTCACGTCGCTGGATTCCTGGCTCTGCTCAGAGGAGTTCTCCACTTTCTCCGTATCCTGCCTCTCTCCCAAATCCTGATCTTCCTCATCAGAATTTAAGATCTCAGAATCCTTCTCTCCATCCTGAGACTGCGTCTCGGAGGACGCCTCCTTCGCGGCAGCGATGGCTGCCAAAGGCTGTGTTGCCGTCATAGACAGGATTAACCCTGTGCACAGTCCAAGTCTCATCAATTTTTTTCTAAACATAGTCTCTTCCCTCTCTGTGAACTTAATTACTCTTCCCGATTCAGATATCTACCCAAATCTTTTTTGCGAGTCCCCAATTAGTTACCGCTGCCCAATTTTGATCTCTGCAATAATGGTTCATCCTGTCTCCTCCCTCTTAGACATGTCGTCCATGTACAAACTCTACACCACACCGCTCTCCAATTAGCGAGAACTAACTCCAAATCCTAAAAAAAGACACAGCCTCATGCTCTATCACTGCTCTCATTTTATCATCTTTCCCTGAGCATTTGTTTTCTTTTTCCGTTCCGCCATCACAACAAAATAATCGTTTCTCATCCCTTCTGCGATTAGTTATACCTAACTTACTTGAATAGCAAAACTTCTGAGGCTGTTGCGCCTATGCAACAGATTTTCCAAGTATCTCACAGAATTCTTATTTATCTCTTTCTTCTCCTGATGACCACTGCGCCTGCTCCCGCCATCAGAGCCATCAGGCCTGCGGAGAGATATAGAGATATATTCGTCTCATCTCCGGTCTTGACATTCTTAGCTATACTTCCCGTGCTGGTCGTCCCACTTTTCCTCCCCATCCCTCTCCACATACAGGGTGATCTCATAGGCCGTGTTCCTGTCCGCAAGATTACTGAGCGCATTGGAGATTTCTTTTACTTTGTCTGCGTCTGTGACTTTCACCACTCTCATCTTCACGCCTTCCGGAAGTACACCTTCTGCCGCTTCTAACTCACGGATAGCATACGAGCTCTGCCACATTAGTTAGTTTGTACTAACTCCCATTTTATCACTTTCGATTTTACCTGCAACTTTTTTTCTGTTCCCACACCGCAACAAAAACGCCAATTGTAGTCATATACTCAATTAGTCACACCTAACTTTCATTGAAAACTCGCCATTCCTATCTGTAGTTGCGTATATGCAACTAATTTTTTGTTGTTTTCTTGAAAATTCAGACAAATATTTGTATTCTAGACTTAAGAAAGCTTGAAAGGAATCCTTTTAGAGATGAAAATCAATATCAAGAAGGCGCTGAACGACACCGAAGCGCGCCGGGAAATGGAGAAAGAAGGACTGAGTCAGATGATCCGAATCTACTGTCATGGCAATCACCACACCAAAGGTGATCAACTCTGTCCCGACTGCCAGAAATTCGAGAAATACGCTTGGGCCAGAACAGACCGCTGCCCGTTCATGAAGACAAAGACTTTCTGCAGCGCCTGCAAGGTACACTGCTATTCCAAGGAAATGCGCCCCTATGTGAAAAAAGTCATGAGATATGCCGGCCCCCGTATGCTCTTGTACCACCCCATTTTAGCCATCCTCCACGGCTACATCACGCTGAGACAGAAATTCCGCCACAGTTAACCCCTGCGAAGAATTTTATATGTTATAATTTTTTAAAGTCATACAGGCGCTGTCTTCTCACAGCGCCTGTATGATCATAGAAAAAATCGCTCTACGAACGTGAAGTTTTTTGTCGGCCAAGGGAGCATACATCTGTAATCTCCCATTTCCAATCAAAAGATTCTCCTCCTTGTGAAACGTATAATCCAAAACATCCGCCGGGAAATAGTAGAAATCCCCTGCCTTCACTGTCGGTGAAAAACCATTCTTATCCTCGTACTCCAACTCCATCAATTTTCCTTTGAGCACCAGGCTCTCCATGAGATTTCTCCGCTCCATTGGCACTGCTTTAAGTCCCACTACGCCCGATCCCCCTTGCATTCTGAGAATAGCCGGATGGGCGAATCCCCGATCTGCCATAGATAAGTATTTTTCTTTTTCGTACTGCTCCCGGTACACCACAAAGGACACCGGATACTCCCCATCTTCCAGATAACCTGCAAACTCAGAGAATGTGATATTCCCACGGTGATTCAACTTTTGAAACAGTCTGTTTCTGCGAATCTTAGGCAGGATCTCCTCCTTCATAGATGGACTTAGGTGCACCGCCATCTGCATGGCATTTTCCACTACCTCCCTGTCATCGACATTGACTGTCTGGGAAATCCACTGGCTGAAAAGTTCCACCTCCCTGGTGAATTTTTCAGCCAGTCCTTTTCCGTAGGCAGTCAACTGCATCGAGTCTGAAAAGACAATCCCCTGTTCCATAAAATAGTCCATATTTCTGCTGACTGTAGACTTGGACACAGAGAACATCTTCGCCATCTTCGTGACTGTGCAATCTTTCTTCGCCGTTCTGTTCAAGTAGAACAAATAGGAAAGCCTGTTTGTGGTAAGCTCCATACCTCTCCCTCCTCAGTAACAAACTCTTTCGTCGCATTTCCCACTGAAATCACACCTGCTGCTCTTGTTCACTCAAAGGTTCTACTCTCTGCCCTCCAGGCATGAATTAGTCAACGCTAACCTTTTTTAAATTATAAGATTTTCTATCCATAGTGTCAATCACTTTGTCCGCAAAATTTCGCCTGGATACTTTCACAAGTTAAAGTGGATATTCACAATTCGCTTCGCCACTCGCTCATAATCTTATGGCCACTCTTATTGCATTTTGGCGGGAACTTATACCTCCACCAAGCCAGGAAAGTCTTACCCCGCTTACGAAACGGTAACCTTCCCCGACAAGGTGAACAAAAATCCTGTATCACAGGATTCTCCGCCTGCGGCGGGTCGCCATAGCGACATAATTTCGATCCGCCGCAGTGCGATCCACAGCGGAACGTTTTTTATATCATAGGAGCAATTTCCTATGATATAAAAAACGGTACAGCCACCAACGACTGTACCGCAATTTATAAGATTGATCCTCATTTCTTCTCCTCTGTGAGAAAATAAAACCAGAACTCTTTGAGTGGAGCATACGGGACTTGAACCCGTGGCCTCCACACTGCCAGTGTGGCGCGCTCCCAACTGCGCTAATGCCCCATAAAATTAGTATACCATAAAGAACCTCAAAAGAAAAGCAAAATTTTGTAAATTTCAATCATTTTCTGGGCAAGACAGTACACAAGCACATTCTTAATGGGCAAACTTCCGCCCCGCCAATAGTATACCAAAGCAGATATTCACAATCTGCTTCGCTACTCCCTCATAGCCTTGTTGCCACTCCTGCCAAAACAGACAAGCCTTACTCTCGCTTTAAGGAACAGAAAACCTCCCAGATAAGGTCAAAAGGGGACTTCCCTTCTCTGGGAAGCCCCCTTCATGCGCCAGTCTTCTTCTCTAATTCTGGCCCGGATCGCAGATAAGCTGCGACATTTCTTCGTACTTAGAATCCAAATACCTCCCCCAGGCCTGATCGTCCAGGAACGGATTAGTGCCTGGGTGTGTTTCCATGAATCTGCGTTTGTTTAACAAATCCACATTGGCCGTGTGATTTCCCATGAAGAGATCCACCCTCTCATCCCGCACTTTTCTCAGAGATTCCAGGTATGCCTCTCGCATCTTAAAAGAAACGTCCCCGATCTCCTCCAGAAACTCTTTTTGCAGAGTGTTAAATCCAAATCCACCGTAGTAACCCACTCGTTTCTTTTCTTCTTTGTCCACTGCGTCAAAGAAACAGGCGATACAGCCCTCCGTATGGCCAGGAACCAGATAAAATTGAACCTGAGTATTTCCAAAAGTGAGAAGATCTCCATCGTGAATCTTATAATCCACCTCAAAGAGCATGTCCATACAATTCCCACTCTCCTGAACCATGGAGAGCTCCGGCCTCTCCTGAAACATTCTGACGTCCGGTTCTCCCAGATAGATCTTCGTACCAAACATCCGGTGAAAGAAATTCGCAGCCCCAAAATGGTCCACATGGCCGTGGGACAATACGATCCACTTGACGTCAGCCGGATTAAAGCCTGCCTCCCAGATAGACTGGATCAACATCGCCTCCGCTCCACAGTTTCCTGCGTCAAACATCAAAAGGCCGTCTCCAGTGTCCAAAATATGTACACAGACCCAACTATCTCCCACATAATAGAGATTTCCATAGATCCGGAAAGGTTTCACATACCGTTCCTCCTGATTCACCCAGAAATGTCCGATCCGCTTTTCTCTCAGTTCGTTCTGCCGTCGCAGATAATCTGCATACTCTGACTTCATCGTCATACACAACACCTCCGCTCTCGCCAGTCCAAGGCTCTTAGAAAAGGAACAAAATACTGGAAATAGAAACCACAATCAGTGAGATAATCAACAATGGTCCACCGATCTTCACAAAATCCATGAACTTGTATCCTGCCGGGAGAATCTGGATATTCACCGCTGTTCCATAGGAAGTCGCAATAGCAAAGTTCGAAGTCGCGGCGATCAAGATCACCCACGGAACCGGGCTGATGCCCAGCGCCATAGCCATAGGAATACAGATCGGACACAACATTGCCGCCGTGGCATTGTTGGACATAAAGTTGGTCAACACACTGGTCAGTACCGCTATGACCACGGTGAGAAGCGCCACCGATGCATTCTCTCCTCCGAAGAAATTCAGTACAAAGTTTGCAATTTTAGATCCGCCGCCTGACACGTCCAGTCCAGTTCCCAGGGCACTCACCGTACCAATAACGATGAACACGTCCCATGGAAGATCTGCATAAGCTTTCTTTACTGGCAAACACCCTGCGCCAATCACAATGACAGCGCCGATCATACCAATGATTCCGATGTTCAGATAATTGCTGAAGGGCTCAAACCCTTGAATGATAAACAGTACAATACACAAAAGCATGGTTCCCAGAGCCACATTCCCCTTCCATCTGGGAATATTGTCATAGACAGAAGTGTCCTGGGCCTCAAACACATCCTCGGCATAGATATTGCCTTCGTTGAAATTGGGGCTCCCTGGTTTCAATACTTTCTTCAGAAGACTGTACCCAATGGTTCCCCAGAATATAATCTGAACAATCGCCACTGGCAGCATAATCTTCGTCATGTCAAACATCCCAAGTCCGGCCTCGAAACCGTCGTATCCTTGGAGAACAGAGTTGGCTGCCAACTGAGAAGTAGAACCGATCAATGTACTACCTCCACCGATGATCGCCGCGGTTCCAGCCGGGAAGATAACCATCTTTGACCGGATCGTCCCACAGGACCCTGCCGCCACCACTGCAATCAGTGGCATCCAGATCGCAACCGTTCCATTGTTGCTCATAAATGCAGACATTATGGTACACACTGTGCTGACTGCCACGATAAAACGCCGCTCCGACTTGGCCCACCAGGATTTCCCGATCACCTGGCCAATCCGGTTAGCCACTCCAGTCTCAAACAACGCTGCACTCACAATACACATACCCACTACCATGCTCCACCCGGTAGCAGAGAATCCTTCATAAACCGCAGACAGTTCCATCTCCGGCACTAATATAGCCATCGCCACTGCTCCTGCCATGGATACAATACTCATGGGGAACTTATTCCAGATAAAGAACGCAATTGTAATGGCTATGACAATAATCGCAATTGTACTTGATTCCATTTTTCCTATCCCTCCAAACAAATAATCTGTCGCTTAAACCTCTGCCCACTGAGCATCCTTCCACTTTGGATGATCATAGACAGCCATGTCTGCCACATATGGCCATTTCTTTCCCTCTGACACAGCCAGACAACCACTGACACACATCCTTGCCATCTTGATCACTGCTTCCCTGGTCTGCGCGGCTGAGTGCGGGCTTACAATCAGATTCGGACAGTTGAGCATGGGATCCTCCGGTTTCGGCGGCTCATTACAGTACACATCAGTGCCGGCGCCGGCGATCTTGCCATCTCTCAGAGCCTCCACCAGCTCTTCCTCATTGATGATTCCGCCACGGCTACAGTTGATCAAAAGCGCAGTCTCTTTCATCACATTCAGTTGCTCTTTCCCGATCATATTTCTGGTGGCGTCAGTCAGGGGAACATGGATGGTCACCACATCGCTGACCTTCAGGAGTTCCACATAGTCTTCATAGTACTCCGCACCGTACCCTTCCACTTGTTCTCTGGACATGAAGGGATCATATGCGGCCACTTTCATTCCACATCCCTCACAGATCTTTGCCGTCTCCCGGCCAATTGCTCCCAGCCCTAAGATTCCCACAGTCTTCCCTTCCAGCTCAAAAGCCTTCTTGGCATCGCGGATCTTCCAATTGCCTTTGCACATCTCCGTCTGTGCTTCTATCAGATTCTTTGACAGAGCAAACATCATGGCAACTGCATGTTCAGCCACGCTGCGGTTATTGGCGCCAGGTGTGATAACCACCGGAATTCCATGGGCCGTGGCTGTCTTCACATCCACGGAATCATATCCCACGCCGGTACGCCCAATCACTTTCAGATTCGGGCTGTTCTCGATTGCATGGCCATCACATTTCGCGATGCGGACAATCAGCGCATCTGCATCTTGCATCTCGTCCAGATAGTTATTGGGATCTCCATCGTCCGCCACATAATAATTAGCCTTCCCCTCCAGCATCTGAATTCCCTCTGGGCAAACAGCCTGTGTCATAACGAATTTCACATCTTCACTCCCTTTCTCCTCAACGGCTTAGTTCATCCCTTTATCTTTATTCTCATTGAGCACCTGGCTTAGAGCCGCCACTCCCTCGTCGCACAGATAGTTGAACGGTCTGCGGCAATCTCCCACCGGATATCCCAACATAGAGACAGCCTTCTTCACAACTGTGTTTGGATTTCCATATTTAAACACTGCCCGGAAACTTGCGATGGAATCCTGAGCCGCCTCAGCTTCCTGGATCTTACCTTCCTTGAACAAGTTGTAGATGGATGAGAGGACATGGGGATATACGTTGGAGCAACCTGCGATGCCGCCGAATCCACCCTCTTTCAAGCTCGGAAGAATCAGAGAATCATTTCCGGAGAGCACATAGAAATCTTTTTCCAAATCACGTGTCTGCTCAATATAAGCTTTCAGATTCTCCCAGTCGCCACTGGAATCCTTGGCTCCTACAATCACATCCACATCTTTTGCAAGTTTGGCCACTGTCTCTGGGAGCAGTTTATTGCCAGTACGAGCCGGAATATTGTACAGAACAATGGGAATATCCACATGCTTAGCCACCTCCACATAGTGATCATACAGTTCTTTCTGGGAAGCCACTGCAAAGCTGGGTGTAATGATTGAGAGCACATCCGCCCCCAACTCCTGAGCCTTCACACTCATACGGATGGTGTCGGCTGTGGAGATGCAACCGGAACCTGCATATACTGGCACACGGCCTTTCACCTGATCGATGGTCGCCTCCAGCACTTCCACCTTCTCTGTTTCATTTAAGATGTAACCCTCGCCATTGGTCCCAAAACAGAAGATCCCATGTACCCCACCGTCAATCAAGCGGTCAATCTGTGTGCGAAGTTCTTGCAGATTTACACTCTCGTCCTCGTTCATAGGCGTCAAGATTGGGGTGATAATTCCTTTTAATTCTACGTTTTTCATGTTTTTATCTCCTTTAATTATTATTTCCTTTTTGACTTCCGTTCTCCGTCTATAAAGTCCTCAACAATTCTTCAGTATTTTCTTTGCAATTTTACCTAGGATATCTCTTGTTCCAAAGCCTCCGGACTTCGAGATCACCTGTTGCCGAACGCCATTCCACTCCAGGACTGACACCGCGATCCCCGGTTCAATCTCACAGACGGGTTCCAACTGAGTACAATGAATCAGATTCATATATCCCATCAGAGTGTCTCCCCCTGTCATCAAGACTGTGACGTCCACCTTGCGGTTCACAATCTCCCTCACAATGGATCCATGGGCCTGCGCGATCAATGAGCGGACCTGATCTTCACCAATCCTGTGCGCCTCCAGAAATTTGTGGATGTCCTCATCCTGGTCGAAAGAATCCACAATCAGCTCTTTCCTTGACTGGCACAGCTCCAGCACTTCCTCTAGAAACGCCTTTCCCTCCCGCGTCTCATAGTATTCTGGCCACAGCTTCTGTTCCATGGTCAAATGTCTGTAGGCAAATCCACAATTCTTCTCCGCGTACTCTGTCTGTTCCTTGGTAATCTGATTCAGACTCCCACAGGCCACATACAGGCTGTCCGTCTGTCGAAAAGATTTCCTCTCTGTATAGTGGAAGGAGAGCTTCTCCACCAGGCGATCCCCCAAAGCCGCGCAGCCTGCGATCAATTTCAGACAGTCCAACTGTATTAGCTCTTCCAGTCGCCGGTCAATATCCTCCGTTCTGACCACATCACACACGGCAATACGGGAATTGTGAAGCGTCCGTTCTGTGATGGGCTCATCATTTCTCAGGCAGGAGACTGGGATCTGGCTCTCTTCCTTGATGATGTCCGGTATGTAGGACTTTTTCACCGGCTCAAAGGGATCTCTTCCAAATACGCTATTCTCCAGCAGTTCCCCCGAAATGTAATGAACCCCCTCCCTGGTGATCCGGTCTATCTCTGGGTATCCAGGCAAGAAAAAAAGTGTCCCTTCGGTATCGGTGTCCGCTACTGCCTGCAATTCAATTCCAATATTTCCCCGCAGAGCCGAGTCTGTCTTTTTAAAGATAATTTCTATCCCATTGGCAACCGCCCAGCGGGCAATCTCATAGACCGTCTGATAGGCTGACTCCTTCGACATCGGTCTGGACTCCGTGTCCACCACAAGCACCTCTGTCTCCGCCTTCACATCCCAACTGTCCAGACAACTTTTCGTGAAAATCTGAGTACAGATTCCACGTTTCGCAAACTGAACTCCCGTATCCAATGCTCCGGTAAAATCATCTGCTATTATCAACAGCTTTACCATCTTACTTCCCCCTGCACGGTATTATTTATTTCTTGCCAGGCGGATGGCATATTCAATGGAATTGGCCAGACTTAACTCGTCAGCGCTTCCTGTTCCTGCATGACCAAATCCTGTTCCATGATCCACAGATACCCGGATGATGGGAATTCCGAGAGTGATATTGACTCCTGCCACTGCATCCCATTTTTTCAGCTCACGGTTATAGACAAACCCTTTCACCTTCAGAGGAATATGCCCCTGATCGTGGTACATGGCGACTACGATATCGTACCAGCCTCCCAGCGCTTTTGAGAAAATCGTGTCAGGTGGGGTCGGCTTCTTCTCCGGGATACAAATACCCTCCTTCATGGCTTCCTCGATGGCTGGCTGAATTTCCTCAATCTCCTCTGTGCCAAACATTCCGTTCTCTCCACAGTGCGGATTCAAACCCGCAACTCCAATCTTCGGATTTTCAATTCCCAGAGATTTGCAGGCGTCGTTGGCAATACGTATCACCTCCAGCACCCGGTCTTTCTTAACCAAGTCGCAGGCCTGACGAAGTGAGACATGCGTAGACACATGGACCACTCTCAACTCATTGTGAGCCAGCATCATCGTATACTTGGATGTATGTGTGTAATCTGCATAGATCTCTGTATGCCCAGAATAATGGTGACCGGCCAGATTGATGGCTTCTTTATTCAAGGCATTTGTCACAGTTGCGTCGATCTCGCCTTTCATCGCCAAGTCGATCACCTTCACCACATACTGAAAAGCAGCTTCCCCGCACATTTTTGAAACCTTGCCATAGACATGTCTCTGCATATTCACAAGTCCCATATCATAGACATCAATGGTTCCATACTCAAAGCGCGCATCTTTCACATCTTTGACCGGATGAATTTTGATTTTTCCCTCTTGTTTTACAATCTTCACTGCCTGTTCCATGCAATTGGCATCTCCGATCACAATTGGACGGCTGTTCTCATAGACATCGGGATTGGCCAGCGCTTTCACTGTGATCTCAGCGCCATTGCCAGCCGGATCTCCCATGGTAATCCCAACAATCGGTCTCGTATTCATAATGCTCCTCCTAATAATTATCTCAAAACTTTCAAATAGATACTGCGGATATCATCCAGACTCAATTCTCTCATATTGTTTACCAGAAGTCTGGTCTGTTTGCTCCCTGCATCCACCAGGAAATCCAAATCCTCCATCTTCACGCCGAAAGCGTCCAAGTCGGTGGGAATGTCGGTCACTTTCACAATATCCGCGATCTGCCCAATCATATATTCAGCCTTGTCGTCCACACTCTTTGCATTCTGCTCTGGGAACACTGCGTCACACAGAGTTGCAAGTCTCTCTTTGCACGCACTCTTATTGAATTCCATCACATGGGCGAACAAGATTGCATTGGACACGCCATGGGCGATATGGTACTTTCCTCCCAGAGGGTAAGACAGCGCATGGACAGCCGTCGTCCCACTTCCGGTAATCGCCACCCCACCGTAGAAAGCTCCCAGAAGCATATCACTCTTCGCCTCCATATTCTCAGGATTGTTGTAGGCCTCCCGAATGTTATGGAAAATTAATTTTGCCGAAGCCGCCGCGTACGTATCCGAGAACGGAGTCGCTTTTTTGGAGGTAAAGCATTCTACCGCGTGGGCCAGGGCATCCACTCCAGTGGCTGCCACAATGGATTTTGGCAGTTTTCGAATCATCTGAGAATCCAGAATTACATAGTCTGGAATCATACTGTCATTGACGATTCCTTTTTTGGACTCCTCCTCAGGAATAGCCACAATGGCATTACATGTGGCCTCCGACCCGGTACCGCAGGTGGTGGGCAGCATCACTGTCTTCACCTGTTTTCTGGCCAATGTGGGGTCGTCCAACAGATCCCTCACCGTATAGTCGGCTCCTTTTAGCACAGAACAGAGCTTCGCGGCATCCATGACACTTCCCCCGCCAATACCGATGATCAAATCTCCACTGTAATCCTCCGCCTCCTTGATCACTCTCTCCACATCTTGATAAGCCGGCTCTGCAGTCAGATCATCAATCACTTGATACTCTGCTTTTATCTCATCCAAAGTATCGGTTAAAATATCCAAAAGACCAGCACCGCGGATACCTTTGTCCGTGAACACAATCAATTTTTTGGCGTTCTCTTTCTCGATAATCTCCTTTATGTTCTCAACGCATCCTTCCCCACCGTAGACACAAGATGGAATTTTAATTTGGTAACTCATCGAATCTCCTCCATTTCGTTTCATTATGATACGTTTTTATGTTCTTGTTTCTTTTTCTATACAATACACCGATTTTATTCGACTTTCAACGTCTTTATTTTTATTTTTTATTTCTATTTGAAACATCCCTCTCCTAATTTGTTGCATTTTGATACATTTTCATTTAAGATAAGAAATAAGATCTGGAAAAAAGTACTACGTACCATTGTACATAAAAAGGAGTATGGTTATGCAAAAGATTAAGATACTTGCAGTTGCACCCTATGAAGGCATGGCGGAGACCATCGCCTCCATCGCCACAGAGCGGGACGATGTGGAGATGACGGTCCAGACTGGCGATCTAAATACCGGTAAAAAGATTGCTCTAGAACTCTCCCACAAAAACTATGATGTGATCCTCTCCCGGGGTGGAACTGCGGAGCTGATCCGCTCTACGGTGGAGATTCCCGTGGTGGACATCCCCATATCAGGGTACGATATTCTGCGCACCATAAAACTTGCCCAGAATTACTCTGGAAAATTTGTCATCGCCGGGTTCTCAGGTATCACAAAAGACGCCCGTGTGCTCTGTGATCTTCTCCAGTACGATATCGATATATTGACGTTCACCACCGAGGCCGATTCCACAGCCACGCTGAAGGCGGCAAAGAAAAAAGGCTGTACCCTGGTACTCTGTGATATGACAGGTTCCAAGGCCGCCCAAAAATTAAATTTAAATTCCGTCCTGATTACCTCAGGGACAGAGAGCATTAACGCAGCCATCGACGAGGCGGTGAAATTGGTACACTCCTCCCTTCATGTGCACAAACAAAAGGATTTATTCCAGGCTCTTCTCACAAGTGAAGACCGTGAGTTCCTCATTTATGACCCAGCCGGCTCCCTGTGGTTCTCCAGTCTGGTCATCGACGAGATGAACCTCTCGCTCATGAATTTCGTCCAGACTTACCTGAGCGCCTTTTTAAAAGTCCCAAATCAATGTGTGGAGCGCCAGATCAGAGATAAAATATACACGCTTACCAACCGCCACCTCTACTATTCCGAGCAAAAGTACACGGCCATCACCATCAAACAAAAGGACGCTCTTCTCTCTGACAGTGACACAAGCGTCACCATATACAACAAATCCGATCAGCCGACCAACGATTTTCTGGATTTTTACGGCAGCTCCAACAATGTGGGAAACCTTCCCCATATAATCGCAGAGTATTCCAAGAGCAGGCTCCCTGTTCTGATCGTTGGTGAAGTCGGTACAGGCAAGGAGAAAATGGCAACTCTTCTGTATGAAAACGGACCATTCGATCACTCTCCTTTCTACACAATAGACTGTGAACTCATGAGTGAGCGAAAGTGGAATAACCTGACCGGCAGTGACCATTCGCCACTGAACACGATAAATTCCACCATCTACATAAAAAATCCAGGCGCACTGAACAAAAACCAAATAGAGAAACTGTACAGCTATCTGGAACATACAAACCTGGCAAAACGGAATCGCTTGATCTTCTCCTTAATTCAAACCAGTGATCACAACACCGCGTCGGAGACGATCCGCAACTATCTGGAGAACCACCTGTCCTGCCTGACCCTACAGCTCCCCCCGCTGAGAGAGCGCGCGGAAGACATTCCCAGTATCACCACCTTGTACCTCCACAAGTTGAATGTCTCCCTTGGAAAACAGATCATCGGTTTCGAGAAGGAGGCCATGGAATTGATGGAGTCATTTCCATGGCCCCACAACCTGGATCAACTGCAACATATACTAAAAGAATTGATCCTCATCACCCGGACGCCTTACATTACCATCAGCGAAGTGAGGCAAATGCTAGACCAGGAGGCCTCGTCCACTCCAGAACTTCCCCCCTCGGAGCTTGATCTGAGCAAGACTTTAGATGAGATTAACTATCAAATTATACAGACTGTCCTAAAAGAAGAACACGGAAGTAAAGAAAAGACCTCCCGCAGGCTGGGAATCAGCCGGAGCACCCTTTGGAGAATGCTAAAGAACTATTCTCAGAATTAAAAAGAAAGGAGGCTGGTGCGGATGGGTGCATATGATGAATGATTCACATTTCTGATTATGCTTTGCGCCGCCATTACTCTTGTTGCGACGTTTAAGAAAAAAATAGCGCCCCTGCTCTGGGCGCTATTTTTATAACACTTTCTAAAATCTCCACTTCCAGAACCTTAGAAAGTCCTGCCGGATACCTTTCCATAATATCCCCGCTTCCCACAATCAAAACTTTTTGTCCGATCTCTAACTCTGACACCTTGACGTCCCTGCCATTCCGAATTAGTTTTGTATCCTGATCGACCGAAAAGTCATACTCCCCGCTAAAACTTGAATCTTCTCCCTCTTCTGCATTCACCAAGACAGTCGTATGGCCATTATATTGTACTATATCTTCGATTGTCGCAGTGAATGTATATTTATAGGGATCGCCGTCTCCGAAGGCAACGACAGCCAGAACGACTCCCAAAATAATCAAAATTCCCACCAGACTTTTTTTCATCCAATCCTCTCCTACACTCCGCCAACGGAAATCCGCCTCCGAAAAGCCCGCTCTCCACCGCTTCGTTCGACAATTCAATGATCTACCAGTTCCGCCCAAATCTAGGAAGAAATCGCTCTCCTCCCACAATATCCGCTCACACAGACTGAAATTGTGATTCTTTCTTCATGACAAAGTTGGTGAGAGTGATTCCTTGCCGTTCAACCTTTTGTTCCTTGACGACCTTATAACCTCTCTTCTCAAAAAAAGGTTTTGCTGTAATAGACGCATGGGTAACCACGTCTCCTTGCGCCATTTGCTCCAGCTTGTCGCAAATGGCAGTGGCAACGCCTTTTCTCTGGTAATCTTTGTGAACGAACAGACGATCCAGGTACCCCATTTTATCTATGTCCCCGAATCCAGTGATCATTCCCTGATCCACCGCCACAAAAGTGTAATGATCTTGAAAGGATTTATTCCATCTTTCCAGGTCCACGGCCCCTGTCGCCCACACACTTAACTGCTCTTTCCTGTAATCCCTTGCATTCACTGTATGTACTGTGTTGTAAAATAATTCGGATAGTTCTCTGCAATCTGACGGTTCGTATTTTCTAACAATCACTTTTTTCACCTCCCCCTCTCTCGCAGCACAACATCAACGAAATAATTGTCCTCAATCAATATGTAATCATAATTGGCATATTCTCTCTCCTATCCCCTCCTGAACCATTAACAGAACAAAGAATCCTGTGCCACAGGATTCTCCGCCTGCGGCGGGTCGCATAAGCGATACACTCCCATTTCTGCCGCAGTGCGATCCTCACGGAGTGTTTTTGTGTTATAGGGAAGTTTGGAGAACTTTCCTATAGCGATTAGGGTGTCAAAAGCCTGATCATTTCTATTGATTTTTATTTGTACCTTGAA
>JBKXQO010000040.1:0-16052 GCA_047014865.1 Blautia sp.
GCGCCCCGTCCGAAGCAGCTTTGTTATAATACCATGTCTTTCCTGTGTTGTCAACAACTTTTTTCAAGTTTTTTCGACATCTGGAAAGTTGTCCTTCTTCTAGGAGAAGTGACTTCTAGATAATACCACAGTTCCCAGTCAACGTCAAGCTGTTTTCTGATTTTTTTTACATTTATTTTATGTATTCATAAAATTCAAGAGAGATCCAACTTTTTTCTCATTTCAGTTCTCTTTTTCTCCCTGAATATAAGAATACTATCCATATGCAACTTGGCTAGTATATCTCTCTTTTTCACATTTGTCAAGTCATTTTTCTATTTGAAGTCTGGCCAGCATTTCAAGACCCACCCGGAAACTCTTTGCATATGGTCTTCTCTGTTCCGATTGCCTCCTTCTTCCGTCCCACCGGATATCTATTGAAATGAAAAATTGTTCCCGGCTTAACACCCTCTTCTCACTGCCAGCCATAAAGTAAAAGCCTCTCCCTATCTGAGATATTGAATCGCCTCCTTCACAGTGTTCACATACACTTTTTCTATACCTTGGATGCTTTCCGTGGACTTCTGGCACACTTTGGGCAACATTACCCTCTGAAAACCTAATTTTTTCGCCTCCTGTACTCTCTGCTCCGCCATACTCACTGCCCGCACTTCTCCGCTCAGGCCAATCTCCCCGAAAGCCATAAGATGATCGTCAATCACAAGATCTCTGTAACTGGAGGCGACAGCCAGGCAGATTCCCAGATCAATGGCCGGTTCATTCATCTTAATCCCTCCTGCGATATTGATATAGGCATCGCAGGTAGACAAATGCAGTCCCACTCTTTTCTCCAGCACTGCCATCAACAGATTGACCCTGTTAAAATCTGTTCCCGCGGCCGTTCTCCGTGGAATTCCAAAGTTACTGGGACAAACTAAAGCCTGTATCTCAATTAAAATAGGCCTTGTCCCCTCCATAGAGCAGGCCACCACTGATCCCGACGAATCTTCCGGTTTTCCCTCCAGGAGAAACTGCGACGGATTCCTCACCTCCACCAGACCCTCATTTCTCATCTCAAACACACCGATCTCGTTGGTAGAGCCAAATCGATTCTTGACTGCCCGCAGAATACGGTAAGACGCATGGCGGTCTCCCTCAAAATATAAGACCGTGTCCACCATGTGTTCCAATACCCTGGGCCCGGCCACATTTCCCTCTTTCGTCACATGCCCCACTATGAAGATCGTCACTCCCAGCCCTTTCGCCAATTGCATTAGGACACTGGTGGACTCTCGCACCTGGGAGACGCTACCTGGAGCTGATGAGATCTCCTCATCATACATCGTCTGGATGGAATCGATCACCACTGCCTCCGGCTGATTTCTCTCAATCAATTCGCGAATGTTGGCCAGATTGGTCTCACAGAGCAATTTTAAGTGATCACAAAAAGTTCCAATCCGCAAGGCACGCATCTTAATTTGCCGCAGGGATTCTTCTCCGGAGATGTAGAGGACTTCTGTCCCTTGATCTGCCAGGTGACGGCACATTTGCAAAAGCAAGGTGGATTTTCCGATGCCGGGATCTCCTCCCACCAAGACCAGCGATCCCTTGACGATTCCCCCTCCCAGAACCCGGTCCAGCTCCCCCATCTTACTGGACTTTCTCTCATCTTCTGTCAGATCGATCTCACTTATCCCCAACGGCTTTCGGATCTCTCCACTCTTCTTTGCCGTCTTAGAGGAAGACAGAGGGGAGACTGCCTCTTCCACAAACGTATTCCATTCCCTACACCCTGGACACTGCCCCATCCACTTTGCCGATTCATAGCCACAATTTTGGCAGAAATACACTGTCTTTTTTCCCTTGGCCATCCATATTCTCCTCTCCGCCCACACAGCCGTATATCTGTTTTCTTTTCTCATAAAAAGTGGAAAGAACCGCCCCACTTCTGTGTGGCGAGATCTTTCCCCTTCTATCACATTCTTGTCGTCTAAAATCTGCTTATAGTTTCACAATCTTTACCGCAACCTGCAAAGTGTTTTCCAGCTCTACACTGAAAGACAACTTTCCTCCCAAATTAGTGGTCATCTTACCGATGCTCTTGCCGTCCAGGTAGATCTCGTACTCTGCGTCCCCTTCCAACTCCACGGTAATCTGAGCGTCCTCCCCGCCTTCTACAGCGAACTGCATCCCCCCATCTTCCTGCGTCAGGTCAAAAACTGTGGTCCCCGGAACCGATTCGTATACAAACATTCCATTTCGCTCCAGTTTGGTAATCTCAGAAAACGTTTTCACCTTATACATATCGCCCAGATGTTCGTAATCAGAAACCTTAGACTTTGTATTCAGCTCATAATTACCAAAACTGATGGTTCCATTTTCCTCTGTTCGTATCAATTCCTTCACTACTGACATTTTATTGTCCTCCCTAAGACTATATCTCATGTGGTTTTCATGGATCTCACAAGCGTCCATTCTGCTTATTTGGTTGAACCTATCCGCGCGTTCAAGCGCGCGCCTGGTGTCTGATGCACTTATTATATAATAAAGCTTAGACTTTTTCCAGCAATACCTTATTTTTTTGCGGCGATCACACTCTTAGGTACTGAGAACGCGAAAACGCCGTTCCTCTTTCAGGGGAATCTCTTTTGATTCCAGGTTCTCCACCTGAATATAGTGTGCCTGGCTGATCTGTTCCAGAAAAAGTTGAATCTGCTGATCTGTCCCCTGGACTTGAGCCTCCACACTCCCGTCCCAGCAATTTCGCACCCACCCCGTCAGTCCGATCGCACCGGCGGCTTGGCAGGCGATAAAACGAAATCCAACTCCTTGCACTCTTCCTGTGAAAACAAAATGCTTCCGTACCTTCTCTCTCATATTTCTTCCTTTTGTGGCTCTACCACAAATCTGACCGCCCCCTTGGACAAGCGGACACTCACCAAATCGCCCCTGTGAATTGTTCCGTCCAAGATCTCATTAGCCATAGCGTCCTCTATCTTGGTCTGGATCGCCCTTCTCAGAGGTCTCGCGCCGTACTTACTGTCAAACCCAGCCTCCGCCAGATGATCTTTGACGGAGCCGCTGACTTTTAATGTGATCTCCATCTGTTCTTGGCAGCGCTCTTCAAGATTTCTCAACAAAATAGTCACAATCTTCTTGATATGTTCTTTGTTTAACGCGTGGAAGACGATGATGTCGTCGATTCGGTTCAGGAATTCCGGCTTGAACATTCGCCGAACCTCTTCCATCACAGAAGATTTCATCCTCTCATAGTCTTGCTTCTCATCCTCTTTCGCCCCAAAGCCCAGTCGTTTCGGCTCCACGATGGCCTGAGCCCCAGCATTGGAAGTCATGATGATAATCGTCTGCTTAAAGTCTATCTTCCTGCCCTGTGCATCGGTAATGTGTCCATCATCCAGTACCTGGAGTAAAATGTTAAACACATCCGGATGGGCTTTCTCAATCTCATCAAACAGAATCACACTGTAAGGATTACGTCTCACTTTCTCTGAGAGTTGGCCGCCCTCGTCGTAGCCCACGTATCCCGGCGGTGAACCGATTAACTTGGAGACACTGTGTTTCTCCATGTACTCCGACATGTCAACTCGTATCATGGCCTGTTCCGTGCCAAAGACAGACTCCGCCAAGGCTTTTGACAGTTCCGTCTTCCCCACGCCGGTGGGACCCAAAAACAGAAAAGAACCGATGGGCCTTGCCGGGTCTTTGAGTCCTACCCGGCCTCTCTTCACCGCCTGAGCCACAGCTTTTACGGCCTCCTCCTGGCCAATCACTCTCTTGTGCAATTCCTTCTCCAGTCGTACCAGACGGCGGGATTCTTTCTCGGCCAGCTTTTTCACCGGAATTTTGGTCCACCCAGATACAATATCCGCCACAGAGTCCTCGTCGACCACCAATTTTCTCCGTCTTCCCCTTCGCTTCGATCTCTCCAAGTCATCCTGAATCAACTGTCGTTTTTCCTCTTGAAGACGCTGTACCTCTCTGGCTCTCTCCAGGTCGCCAGCCTTGAGAGCCTTCTCCTTCTCCAGAGTTAAATGTTGAATTTCTTTCTCCAGAGCGATCAGTTCTTCTGGCGCCTGGTATCCTGATAACTGCACTTTTGAGGACGCCTCGTCAATGATATCGATGGCCTTATCCGGCAAAAAGCGGTCATTGATATAGCGGACGGCCATCTTCACAGCCGCCTCAATGGCATCATCTTGAATTGTCACCCCATGGTGATGCTCATAGTAAGGTCTCAGCCCCCGCAAAATCTCCACAGTCTCTCCCTCTGTGGGCTCATCCACCGTCACGGGCTGAAATCTCCGCTCCAGGGCGGCATCCTTCTCAATGTGTTTGCGATACTCCTCAATGGTCGTGGCTCCGATTAGCTGGATCTCTCCCCTGGAGAGAGATGGTTTCAGAATATTGGACGCATCCAGAGCCCCTTCCGCGCCGCCAGCCCCAATGATCGTGTGTAACTCGTCAATGAACAACAGAATATCCCGGTGTTCTGTGACTTCTCTCACCACATTCTTGATTCGTTCTTCGAACTCTCCTCTGTACTTGGTTCCGGCCACCATACTGGATAGATCCAGGACCACCAGCCGTTTCTCCTTCATGGACTCTGGCACCAATCCCCAGACAATCCTCTGGGCCAGGCCTTCCACAATAGCCGTCTTTCCCACACCCGGCTCGCCCACCAGACAGGGATTATTCTTCGTTCTTCTACTCAAGATCTGCACCAGACGTGCAATCTCCCGCTCCCTGCCCACCACTGGGTCTAGATTCCCACTGGCAGCCTGTTCTGTCAGGTCTCTGCTGTATTGATCCAACGTAGGTGTGGCGGCCGCAGCCGTCTCACCCTGACGCATAAACTTTCCACTCTGAAGTTCTTCCTGAGTATAATTCTTATCTGCGCCTGTGGCCACAAGCACCGAAAGAAACATCTTCTGAATGTTGACTCCCATCGTGTACAACAGACGGGTGGCCACGCAGTCGGTGTCCTTCAACATGGCCATCAAAATATGTTCTGTGCCAATCCGTTCTGCCTCTACTGCCTCCGCTTCATTCTGGCTGTTCTGCATCAGCCGCTTGGATCTCGGAGTATAGTTGGGTTCCGAATCCGTACACACATTAGACGGAGGAGTGATCAGACGGCTGATTAACTCTTGAAGCTTCGTGACTTCTACCCCGTATTCCTCTAAAATCATCTGCGCCGTAGAATTCTTTACCTTACACAGCGCAATTAAGATGTGTTCCGTTCCCACATAATTGTTGTTCAGATCTCTCGCCACGTGTACGGAATACTTCAGCGCTGCCTTAGCCTGTTCTGTATAATTTTCAAAATTTTTATGCATTGTCCTCTCCTCTGGTTACTTCTATCTTATGCCGGATTAACTCCATTTGCCATCTTCCTCTCTTCGCAAAAAGAACAAATCCCTAAGACGCGGTCGCATAGTCATGAATACTCGTCAAAAATCTCGTCAATCAACAGATGTACTTCTTCTCTGGTGATATTTTTGCAACATCCTTTGGCCAGCAGGACCATTAACTGTTCTTTCATCTCTTGCTGCGCCTTTATCTTATCCACATCGATATTGACCACCGCTCCCCGCCTTCGGTCTATGGTGACAAAACCTTCCTGTCTCAGCACAGAGTACGCCTTATTCACGGTGTGCATGTTTATACCTATGGTATCTGCCAACTGTCTCACAGAAGGCAACGCGTCCCCCTCCTGCAGCCTGGAAGTCGCAATCCCCATAATAATCTGATTGGTCAACTGTATATAGATCGCTTCATCGCTGTTAAAATCTATCTCAATAACCATCTTCCGCTTTCCTTCTCTCTCGTGACTTTTGTTATAGGAATAGTAGCACAATTCTCCACAAAAATCAAGAACCCATCTGTTCTCATACCGCCTTGGATATCTCTTTCCACAACAAAAGCGCACAAAAAAAGCCTTCTCCACAGAACTTTTTCCACGCGCTTTTCTCTTTACTGATCTCTGCCAGCTACTTTACCTTAGCCATTTTTTCCAATTGTTCCCGCGCCAAAGTCAGATTAAAACCTGCGGGATTGAGCACATAGCCCTTGGACTGTTCTACCAACAAGCTCAACATCTTCTTGAAATTCACCTGGATCATCCCCAGCTTTCTACCTGCTGCAAACTTTTGAAATTCCATAATATCCGAAAAACATGGCTGGAAGATATCCCCATTCTTATTTTTCACGTAGGGTATGTTCAGCTTCCTCTGATCTCCTTCCTGTTCCACATTCACAGCCAGCAGAAACTTAGAGCGGATAATATTCACCACCAGTTCCTCCTCCAGAGAACGGACGTCCCCCTTTTCCTGATCGGGAACCGCTCTGCGCCACGCCTGCATAAAATAGATTCCTGAGAGCTGTAGAGAAGGGTTCAAGAGTGGTTTTTTCTCCCGGGGCACTTTTGAAAAATCTGCCTGTACGGCCACTTCTGCCAGCTCTACCTTCCGCTCCTCCTGGCCTTTTTTGTACACGATCGCATTGACTCCGATTCCATAGAGATTTCCATAGAACCTGGTATACATGGACTTCTCCACCCTGGTAACTTGCAGCAATATCTTTTCCTCTGCCCTGGCCTTCACATAGGCCTTCAGATCCTCTTCCTCCTCAAAGGCCAAGATCTGATCGTCAAAATCCTCCTCGTCACAGATCACATAGGGCATCTTGGTACTTATAGAAAAAGGCACGTAAAAGCACTCTGCACCCTGTAAATTCTTAATCACACTTTCTTTTGTCATGGCTATTATCCTTTCTGACTGCTCTCTACTTTTTCTATTGTACCGTCTTTCTTCCACCCTTGTCAATAGCGCCGCACGGAGCTCCCGGAAAAGGCAGACAAGGCCGCCACAGCATTGACACTGTAGCGGCCTCTCAGACATCCTAGAACTTCCGGTCAGTCCATGATGTCCACATCTTCGCCTCGAAGAATTTTATTTATATTTCTCACCGCGCACATTTTTCCACACATGGTACAGGTATCCTCCCTCTCGGGCGTGGACTCCGCACGGTAACGTCTGGCTTTTTCCTCATCTATGGACAGTTCAAACTGTCTCTCCCAATCCAGATTTCTTCTGGCCTCGCTCATATTGTAATCCCAGTCGCTGGCCCCCGGTATCCCCTTGGCCACGTCAGCCGCGTGGGCCGCAATCTTCGACGCAATGATCCCCTCTTTCACATCCTCCAAATTGGGAAGTCTCAGATGCTCCGCCGGCGTCACATAACACAAGAAAGAAGCGCCGTAGGTGGCTGCAATCGCTCCCCCGATAGCCGCTGTGATGTGATCGTATCCAGGCGCCACATCGGTGACCAACGGCCCCAACACATAGAAAGGCGCGCCTTTGCAGATGGTCTGCTCAATCTCCATATTGGCCTTGATCTGGTTCAACGGCATATGTCCCGGTCCCTCAATCATAACTTGCACGTCTTTCTCCCAGGCCCTGGCCGTCAGCTCCCCTAGAGTCACCAGCTCCTCAATCTGAGGAATATCCCCGGCATCTGCAATGCTTCCTGGACGGCAAGCGTCTCCCAGGCTGAGGGTGACGTCATACTGTTGGCAGATATCTAGAATCTCATCATAGTACTCATAAAATGGATTTTCATTACCGGTCAATTCCATCCACGCAAAAATAATAGAGCCCCCGCGGGATACGATATTGGTATGGCGTTTTGCCTTTTTAAAACGCTCAGCCGTGGTCTTGTTGATTCCACAGTGGATGGTCATAAAATCCACCCCGTCCTCGGCATGCATTCTCACCACGTCGATCCACTGACGAGAGGTAATGGCCTTCAAAGCCTTATTGTAGTACACTACGGCATCATAGATAGGCACCGTTCCTAGAACTGCTGGACACTCCGCCGTCAATTTCCGCCGAAATATCTGTGTGTCTCCAAAAGAACTCAGATCCATGATGGCTTCCGCCCCCATTTTCACTGCCTCCATTACTTTTGCCATCTCCAGATCTAGATCCAGACAGTCCTTGGATGTCCCCAGGTTCACATTGATCTTCGTCTTCAACGCTTTTCCGATCCCATGGGGCTTCAGACATTTATGATTCTTGTTGGCTGGAATTACCACTTGCCCCTTGGCTACCAGATCCCGCAGAACCTCCACATCGATCCTCTCATCCACCGCCACCTTCTTCATCTCCTCGGTGATCATTCCCTGTCTCGCAGCATTCATCTGTGTCGTATACATACCTTCTCCTCCTTAATCCTGTAAAAAAGAGTTCTGCCCCCAGTGCGATCTTCGCAATGCGTTTTTTTGTTATAAGAGGATTCTCCGCCTGCGGCGGGTCGCATATGCGACACAAACCCACTCCGCCGCAGTGCGATCCCCGCGGAGCGTTTTTTATTATAGGAAAATTCAGGGAACTTTCCTATAATAAAAAAATCCCTCTGGAAATCTCCAGAAGGATGTAATCTCAACCGCTCTCGTGACTCCCTACGCTGGCATTATCCAGATACAGGTTCTAGGGTTAAAAGCAGACTTGCTTTCTCTCAGCCGACCTCCGTCAGCACCCCTGTATTTATTTTATCTAACAGTCTTATTTTAACGAAAAAACCTACAAAAGTCAAGGAGAATCCTGCAAATCAGGATTCTCCCCCCACAAGCCTGTCTCCCTACGGGAAATCACAGTCCAATCACGCCTCGTCGATGGCCTTTCCGATATCACGGCGCATATATTTGTTTGCAAAAGAGATCCACTCTGTTGCGGCGTAGGCATTCTCCCTAGCCTCCTTCAGATCCGCTCCCTTGGCTGTAATCCCCAACACACGGCCGCCGTTGGTCACGATCTGGCCGCCGTCCAATTTCGTGCCGGCATGGAAGCAATAGTAACCATCCTTGCCCTGGAAATTCTCAAAGCCAGTGATAGGAATCCCTTTCTCATATTTTACCGGATATCCCTGGGAGGCCAGAACTACGCAGACTGCCGCATTGTCCTCGAACTGAAGATCAATGCTGTCCAGCGTTCCGTCGATGCAAGCCTCCATCACTTCGATGATATCGTTCTTCATTCTGGGAAGAACCACTTGGGCCTCCGGATCCCCAAAACGGGCATTGTACTCTAACACTTTCGGCCCCTCCGCCGTCAGCATCAAGCCGAAGAAGATAATCCCTGTAAAAGGCCTCCCCTCCGCCTTCATGGCATCCACGGTAGGCTGATAGATATATTTCTGACAGTAGTCGTCGATCTCCGGCGTGTAAAACGGGCTGGGTGAAAAGGTTCCCATCCCTCCCGTGTTCAACCCTTGATCTCCGTCTTGGGCTCTCTTGTGGTCCTGGGCAGAAGTCATTGTCTTAATCGTAGTTCCATCCACATAGGACAGCACAGAGACCTCCCGTCCCGTCATAAACTCTTCCACCACCATGGTATTTCCAGCCGTCCCGAACTTTTTGTCCAACATAATCTCCTGGACGCCCTCCTGGGCTTCCTCAAAACTGTTGCAGATCAACACGCCTTTTCCCAAGGCCAGTCCATCCGCCTTGAGCACAATGGGGAATTTGGCAGTTCTCAGATATTCCAGGGCCTCCTGGGGGTTCTCAAAATTCTCATAGGCAGCCGTAGGAATCTTATATTTCTTCATAAGATCCTTGGAAAATGCCTTAGACCCCTCCAGAATCGCCGCGTTCTTTTTCGGTCCGAATACCCGCAGCCCCTTCTCCTGGAACACATCCACAATCCCTCCCACTAAGGGATCGTCCATACCCACAATCGTCAAATCCACTCCATTGTCCTGGGCAAACTGTGCCAGGCGTTCAAACTCCATGGCGCCGATGGACACACACTCAGCCAACTGTCCGATCCCTGCATTTCCAGGGGCGCAGTAGATCTTCTCCACTCTGGGACTTTTGGCTACACTGTATGCAATGGCATGTTCTCTCCCGCCGCTTCCGACAATCAATACTTTCATCTGTACTCCTCCTTCGTCTCGATCCACGCTCTTATATCCTAAAGTAGAATGACGCCCTAAATGGAAGCCGGCACAACTCTCCCGTCCACAACCGTCACCCTGTCATTGGCAATCAAATCTATGGCCCTTGGCAGAATCACCCACTCCGCCTCTTCCATCACACGGCGCTGCAGAGACTCTGGCGTGTCATCCCCCAGAACCTCCACCGGCTTTTGAAGAACGATTGGTCCGGTATCCGTTCCGGCGTCCACAAAATGCACCGTAGCCCCAGTCACCTTCACTCCCCGGGACAGGGCGGCCTCATGAACTTTCAACCCGTAATAGCCCACTCCGCAGAAAGAAGGGATCAACGACGGATGGATATTGATGATTCGGTTCGGGAAAGCCTCCACCACACAGGGAGGAATCGCCACCAGGTATCCGGCCAACACCACCAAATCAGCGCCACTGTCTCTCAGCGCCTTCAATAGGCCTCTGTGAAAGGCCTCACGGTCCGGGTAATCCTTGGGAGAGACGCAACAGTGGCGGATACCGTTCTCCTGTGCCCGCCGGAGCGCATAGGCATTCTTATTATTACTGATGACGATCTGAATCCGCGCGTTGGTGATGGATCCCCCTTGTATTCCGTCGATAATCGCCTGGAGATTGGTTCCTCCACCCGACACCAGAACAGCCAGCTTTAACATAGAGTCACTCCTTTTTCACCGGCTTGAATCTCTCCCACAATGTAAGGAGTCTCGCCGGCCTGGCGAACCGCTTCCATCGCCTTGTCCACATCGGCGGCATCCACTGCCAAAATCATCCCCAGACCCATATTGTAAGTGTTATACATCATCTGTTCGTCAATCTGTCCGGTCTTGGCCAAAAGTTTGAAAATCGGCGGCACTGGGTAACTGTCCTTTCTCACCACCGCCCGGGTATCCTCCTTGAGCATACGGGGAATATTCTCGTAGAATCCTCCTCCCGTGATATGACTGCAGGCCCTCACCCGGACTCCGGCTTCCTTGATACTTCTCAGCGCTTTCACATAGATCTTTGTGGGAGCGATTAACGCCTCCCCCAAGGTACTGCCCAACTCCTCATAGTAAGTGTCCAGCGCTTCCTTGGTCATCTCAAAGACTTTGCGCACCAGGGAAAATCCATTGCTGTGTACGCCGGAGGACGCCATGCCAATCAACACATCCCCAGCCTTCAGATCTTTTCCGGTGATCAGATCTTTCTCATCCACCACGCCCACTGCAAAGCCTGCCAGATCATACTCGTCCTCCGGATAGAACCCTGGCATTTCCGCGGTCTCCCCTCCGATCAGGGCTGCACTGGACTGTTCACAGCCTGTCGCCACACCTTTGACAATCTGTGCAATTTTCTCCGGGTAATTCTTGCCACAGGCAATATAATCCAGGAAAAATAAGGGTTCACCGCCTGCACAGGCAATATCGTTTACACACATAGCCACACAGTCGATTCCCACCGTGTCATGTCTGTCCATGATAAACGCCAACTTTAACTTCGTCCCCACGCCATCGGTCCCCGACACCAACGTCGGCTTCTCCATATCCTTGAACTTCTCCATGGAAAATGCACCGGAAAATCCTCCAATGTTGGTCAGAACTTCTGGTCTCATGGTCTTTGCGATATGCTCTTTCATCAGTTCCACTGACTTATAGCCAGCTTCAATATCTACGCCCGCCTTCTTATAATCCATAATCGTATCCTTCCTCTTCCTTTATCTGCTATGAGTAATCTCCACCCTAACGGGAGTAATTCTTGTATCCTACTTCCTGGAGTCTCTGATCTTTGGCCACAACCTGGTCCTTCAAGGTCTCAGAGTACGCCTTCAGCCTTCCCAAAAGCTCCGCGTCTGAAGTGGCCAGAATCTTTGCCGCCAACAGACCTGCGTTTGCCCCTCCATTGATGGCCACCGTGGCCACCGGTATCCCCGAAGGCATCTGTACAATCGAGTACAGAGAGTCTCTTCCTCCCAGAGAGGTGGTGTGCATAGGAATTCCAATCACTGGCATCGGAAAGATTGCCGCACACATTCCAGGGAGATGAGCCGCCATTCCCGCACCAGCAATGATCACCTTGAAGCCTTTTTCCTCCGCTGTCCTCGCGTAATCAAAGAAGACATCCGGCTCTCTGTGGGCGGAGATAATCTTCATCTCAAACTCAATTCCCAACTGTTCCAAAATATCCGCCGCCTTACTCATCACGGGCATATCTGAATCACTGCCCATCACAATCCCTACTTTTGCCATGGTTTTCTCTCCTTTTGTCAATAAAATCATTTCACTACACCAATTCTACTAAGATTCCCTACTCCTGTCAACGCAGAAATCGACTCTCTTCCCCACACTCTCAGGACTCTGCCGCAAAAGGCCTGTTCAGCGCTTCTGTCCCCGGCAACACAAATCTGCCATTTTCGATAATTGAAGTCATCTCACCATCCTCATGGATTACCCGGATACTCTTCAACTCCTCATAAGGGATGGTGATGTCCGTGTGACAGTTATAGTAAGCCTGTCCCACGTTCTCTTTCCTGAGTATTGAAATCTCATTGTCCCTGGCTATGATCTCCTTGCCGTCTGGATTGTAGACCGGAATATCCTCCGCCCAAGTGTAGCAAGTATCCCCCACTGCAAAATGAGGTCCCATCTTCTCTGCGATCAGGATGGGCAGCTTGCCGTGAATCCCATACTTTTTCGCCATCACATAGGCCGATGTGTTGGTGCCGATGGCGAACTCACCCATGGGAATTTTCTTGTGGTGGTGGAGGATATTGTCCTCGATATATTTCCGGTTCTCAGCCTCCGCCCCGAAATTGCCACAGCTATAATCGATCACCTGGCCACAGTCAAAGACCAACTTCAGGTCCTGGAATAACAGACCGTTTAAATACACCTGACTCACATGGAGCACGCCTCCTGTGCCGGCCAACACCGGGGAGGTGAAGACTTCTCCCACAGGAATATTGCAATCCGCCACACAATTCTCAAAATTCGTCTGTCTGTCAGGATCCGTCAACGTGTGCAGATGGATCAGCAGATCCGTCTCGTTGTCCCCCTCGCCTTTGATCTCCACCCACTGGCAGGAGTCCAGCGTGTCAATGATGGACTGCTGGATTCTTGAATACTCCTTGGAATCCAGATTATTGATCTTCACAGTCTCCCGGAAGATCTCCTGGAAATGTTCCCCGATCTCCGGAACCGGATAGGCGATAATGGTAAAACTTCTCTCCTCCCCTCTGATGTAACGGTTCGTGATCTGCGCGCTCTCATTGTCCATGGACAGATTTAGCTTTCTCTGTTCTTGACTGAGCACACAGGCGGCCGGATTGCTCACCGGGGAAAAGGGCGCCTCCCCGAAGGTCTCTATCACCGCCGGCCCGGCATGTCCCGCCGCCAGTTCTCTGTGCTCTTCATAGATATTTTGCATCGCTCTAAGCTTTCTCTGTACAAAATCTTGATCCAGGAATAAAGCTTTATCCTCCCTGTGATCATAGTCAAACTGAGGATTCGGATTACCTCCCCCAAAGCCAACGCGCCCTGCCGTAAGCTGGAGCAGATGCGTCGCATAGCGATAAAAAGTAGGCTTTAAGCCCATCTGCTCGAATTGCAGAACTGCCGCCCGCACCATGCGCTCAAATCCCAGAGGATAACGAATATTCACCGTCTTCTTGATGGACAAGTCCTTTCCCGTGTTCACGAAAGCCATCCGGTAACCCTCTGTGTAGGTCCTCGCCATCCCGTCGATCTCTCTCTGGGAGAGAGTGTTCAAAAACCTGGCGACTCCCAGTTCGTTCTCCGTGATATACTCCCCATAGCGGTAGAGATAGGACAAATCTGACAGGTCGCTCTCCATCACAATGGAAGTGGCAAAACTCCTGGACGGATCAATATTCTCCAGAATTCTCTCCTCCATCATCTCCTGGCAATAGTCACTGACATACCAATAGAGGATGTCTCTGACCGCCTCCGGTTTTGGAAGCTCAGCTCCGCAGAAATCCCCGTAGATCTCCAAAAACAGCTCTTGGCAGACCGTCAAATCCCAGATCTTCCCCTCATAGGCATAAGCCACCGTTCCCCTCAGCTCCGCGCTGAGCGCGCTGAGCACTTGACCGTACTCTCCCAGTTGTTCTCCCGCATAAGTGGGATTGGCATAAGACCGCGCGTAGTTCTCCGGGAGAAGTTCCTCATACAGTGCTCTATTTATCCTCCCCCACTCCTCCAAGGAGTGCTCTCTTTCTCTCTCCTCCAGTTGGTCTGCCGCCAACTTCAGAAATTCCGCCTCACGCTGAAAAAACCGACGATAAGGCTCCCTGATTACCTCTTCCCCGCAGATCTCCCGTATTCGGTCACGGGACAAAAGAAAACGTTCCTCTATCATTCTTCTCACACTCCCATCAAAAATAAAGCCAGCCAGCCCACCGTGATGACACCGTTTGCCATGGCGCTGATAATGCTGACTGTGTGACTTTTGTTTTCCTCAGAAAAGCTTTTCACCCCCTGAACAAATCCATAGGCGGATAGCAAGACGGCAAGAAGACAGATCCCGCCTATAACCGCCCCAATCTCCTCTTTTCCATTTCCTCCACTCAAAAAAGAAATCAAGACAGCCACGAGAAACAACCCCACGGATACCCCCGCCAAGGCGACTGCAAAGATTCCTTTTTTTGCCGGTTTCTTCTGGGCAAAAGCATATCTATATCTTTTTGCCATAGTAACTTCTCCTTATTTTATCACAAATCCAATAGGCTACATATCCCAGAAAAGCCCCCAATGTATTTAAAATCATATCATCCACATCAAAAGACCCCACCTTAGTGATCAACTGAATCGTCTCCACCAGAAGGCTGAATCCAAATCCTGACAGGACGGTGATCCCCCCGTTTCGAAAGTTTCGGAAGACCACCGGCACCAGCATTCCAAAAGGAATAAATCCAATAACATTGCCAAATAAATTCGTAAACACAGCAAAGGCACCCAACTGCTCCCGGTAAATCCAAAATCTTCGAATCTCCACAAAAGGGACCAGATTGTACTGGTACTCTCTCTCCATCGCCGCCACTCTCCCATATTCTTCCGAGAAAAACAGGAAATAGACCAGCAGGCATAGATATATCACAAAGAGCGCCAACCCAGCCCTTCGTATCCACGTCTTTGTTGATTTCTTCACAGACACTCCCCCGCTCCCGAATCACAACACGCACAGAAACCCTTCTGCGCTCCCCCTGATGTATCCGTAGCTATATGGTCAACTCGTACTTTCTTTTCATCAATCTGGCGCCGTTGATGATCATCAATACCCCGGACACCACGCCTGCCGTCAGCACCACGATCCCCAGGGCCAAGCTACTCGCCCCAGCATGAGACATGGTCTTATAAACTTTTTCATTCATGCCAAACCCTCCTTTGACTATTTTACGCCATACTGCCGGTAATATGCGTCGATGGCAGCTTTTAGGCTGTCGTCAATGATAACTTTGCCCTTGTACTCCCTGTTATGGAGATGTTCCACAACCTCCGCCATCGTCACAATGGCCGTGGTCTGTAATCCATAATTTTCCTCGATCTCCGTCAGCGCGCTCTTCGTGCCCTGTCCTCTCTCCATACGGTCCACGGACACCACCAGTCCCAGAGGGGTCACATCCCCTTGGGCCTTTATGATAGGCAGCGTCTCCTGAATGGAAGTCCCGGCCGTGGTCACATCCTCGATGATCACAACTTTATCTCCATCCCCCATAGGACTCCCCAGCAAGATTCCCTTATCCCCGTGGTCTTTGACTTCCTTGCGGTTGGAGCAGTAACGGATATCCTTCCCATAATGTTCGCTGATGGCCATAGTGGCGGCCACACTCAGCGGAATTCCCTTGTACGCCGGCCCAAACAGCACGTCAAAATCCAGTCCAAATTTCTCATAAATGGCTCTGGCATAATACTCCCCCAGCTTCCGAAGCTGCGCCCCCGTGCGGTAAAAACCTGTGTTCACAAAAAATGGGGTTTTTCTCCCGCTCTTCGTGACAAAATCTCCAAATTTTAAGACATTACAGTCTATCATAAACTCTATAAATTCCTGTTTGTACGCTTCCATATATCCTTAAACCTCCGTATTTACGGGCT
>JBKXQO010000041.1:0-14155 GCA_047014865.1 Blautia sp.
AGCCCCCCGCGATCTCGGATCGCTCATCCACCACCCCTACCGTCCTTCCTGGATGGGAAGGGGTTCCATCGGAAATCTGGCGGATCAGATCCCGCAGCAAGGTTGTCTTGCCACAGCGGGGAGGAGAGATGATCAGAGTATGGGCCACGTCCTCCCCCAGTATCCAGGGTAACACAGGATCGGCGCACCCCTTCTTCTCATGGGCCAGGCGTAGATTCAGACAGGAAATATCTCTCATGCCTTCTACCGTTCTGCCGGACAAGACTGTCCGTCCAGACACTCCCACCCGGTGCCCGCCTGGAATCGTGAGAAACCCCTGGGACAACTCCTCCTCATAGGCGTACAGTGAGTACTCACTGATCACTTCCAAGGTCTCCTCCAACTCATCTGCCGTCACCCGGTAAGCTTTTTTCAGATCCCTGGTAGGATTTCCTCCCACATCCAGCATCCACTCCCCAGCCTCCGAGGACAACAGTAGAGGCTTTCCCACACGGAGGCGAATCTCATAGACAGTCTCAAAGTTCAGTCCCGCCCCCCTCAGAACCCGTCGGATTCCAGAAGAAAAACAACTCACGATCTGCTCTCTCTCCAATCTTCTCTCCTCCTTTCTCTTCAATATATGTGGACAGCCTTCAAAACATGCACATGACCTGACGGCTCCCCTCGTCTATCAGCCCTAGAAGAGAAAAACAGAAAATCGCACGCTCTCTCGTCACTATCGCCGGGTCTTCCCTATGAAATATCCAGGAATCTTGTAGCACAGGATTCTCCGCCTACGGCGGGTCGCTCTTGCAACATATGAAACAAAAAAGGAAACCCCAGACCAAAACTCTGTCTGCGGTTTCCCGTATCTCCACGCCGCCAAGGCGGGAAGCTTATCTCTTGATGTTAAACGCCTCAAATCCCGGGTACACTCCCCCGGCCCCCAGCTCTTCCTCGATTCTCAAAAGCTGATTATATTTCGCCACACGCTCGCTTCTGCTGGGCGCGCCCGTCTTAATCTGACCAGTGTTAAGCGCCACTGCCAGGTCTGCAATGGTGGTATCCTCCGTCTCCCCGGAACGATGGGAAGAAATCGCCGTATACCCGGCTTTATGCGCCATCCGAATGGCCTCTAAAGTCTCTGAGACGGATCCAATCTGATTCAACTTGATCAAAATAGAATTCCCACATCCCAGGGAGATCCCTTTCTTCAGGCGTTCTGTGTTGGTGACAAAAAGATCGTCTCCCACCAACTGGACTTTTCCCCCCAGCTCCTTTGTCATAATCTGCCAGCCTTCCCAATCCTCCTCGTCCAGGCCATCCTCAATGGAATAGATGGGATATTTCTCACACAGCCCCCTCCAGTGCTCCACCAACTCCGCAGAAGTGAACTTTTTCTTGCACTTGGGAAGTATGTACTCTCCCTTCTTCTCCCCCTTCCACTCACTGGAAGCGGCGTCCATGGCCAGAACAAAATCTCTGCCCGGCTCATATCCCGCCTTGCGGACTGCCTCTAAGATATACTCAATGGCTTCCTCGTCGCTGGCCAAGTCCGGCGCAAAGCCTCCCTCGTCTCCCACGGAAGTAGCCAGGCCTTTGGACTTCAGAAGCGCTGCCAGTGCGTGGAACACCTCAGTACACCAGCGCAGACCTTCCCGGAAGCTGGGAGCTCCTGCCGGCATAATCATAAACTCCTGCACATCCACAGTGTTCGCCGCATGTGCGCCGCCGTTTAGAATATTCATCATGGGCACCGGGAGACGGTTACCGCTGACGCCACCCAGAAACCGGTACAGTGGAATGTCCAGGGAAAGGGATGCTGCCCTTGCGCAGGCAATCGACACCGCCAAAATTGCATTGGCGCCCAACTTAGACTTATCCTTGGTTCCATCTGCCCGGATCATCGCCTGATCCACCTGGTAAGTATCAGAGGCATCCATGCCTTTTAAAGTCTCGCAGATCACCGTGTTGATGTTCTCCACGGCCTTGGACACACCTTTTCCCTGGAACCGGCCCTTGTCCCCGTCTCGCAGCTCCAAGGCCTCAAACTCGCCGGTGGATGCCCCGCTGGGCGCCGCTCCTCTCCCCACAGTCCCATCTGCCAGGTATACCTCCGCCTCAACCGTAGGATTTCCCCTGGAATCAATAATCTCTCGCCCTATCACTTTCTCAATCTCTAGATAATCCATCTCGCCTACATCCTTTCCCATGGATTTCCCTCTGTCCACTGCTCAAGATGGACAGAAGGAGTTCTCCATGATTCATTCACAAGGTTAGTTTTAACTAACTATTATGCAGTATAACAGATTCTTCTCTAAGAATCAAGCGCTTTTAGAGAACTTCACCTCTACCCAATGGTCACATGCTTCTGTCTCCACTCAATCTCCATAGGTTTTGCCGCGTACACAGCCATACTGTACTGGGGATCAATCGTCAGTAACTCATACCAGCCCTCATCCAGATCAACCCTGCGCAGATCCCTGGACAATCCCTCCCCGGTCCACTTCACATAAGCTTCCCTCAACACCCACTGCGTGTAGAAAGCTTTCTCTGTGCTGGGAGAATCTAGAATCTCCCTGGCCAGATCCACGGGCACCGTCCTCTCCAAAACCCGCCGGACGTTCACCTGTCTGCTGTGGATCTGAATGTCGATTCCCACCTCCTGGGGAGCCAGGATACACACCACATACTTCCCAGAGTGACTGATATTGTAGTGAACCTGGGGACGACTGCTGATAAAGGGTTTTCCATGCTCCCCCGCCCCTCTGGCCTCATATTCCAAGTGAATCCCATACCGTTCTTGCAAGGCCTCTCTCAGCAGTTGCTCTCCCACCATGTGTTCCATCTTCTTCTCATATTCAGGGGGAATCACCGTGTAAAAAATTGTCGCCTTCATCTAATTCTCTACCTCCTCCAGAAACCGGGATCTCTCCCTTTCTTTTTCAAACTGCCAGGTGACATAACACAGGAACAGATCTCTCCGGGCCCGGGTCATTCCCACATAGAACAACCTTCTCTCCTCCTCCAGTTGTTCCTCCAAGACAGCTTTTTTGTAGGGAATACTTCCTTCATTGACATTTAAGATATAAACTCTCTCGTACTCCAAACCTTTCACACCGTGTAAAGTGGAAATTGTAACCCCTGTGTTTTTATGCTCCTGCAACTTGGCCTGCTCTCTCAGTTTCTGTCCATATTCCTCTATGTAAGACTTCCATTGCTCCAGGCTGTCCATCCCCTTGGCGCTCTCTTGAATACGGTCTAAAAGTTCATACAACTCCTCTGGTTTTATTTTACGATAGGATGCGTAATCCTGCAAGTACTCTTCGTAGCCAATTCCACGACGGATAAAGTTGATAGCCGCATAAGGTTTCATCTTCCTCAAAAATTTCAACTGAGTCTCAAACAAATCAATCCGGTCACACATCCACTCTTTCCCCTCGTAGAACATTCTCAGACTTTCCAGCGATACCGTTCTCTCATAGACCGCCTCCCGGGAGAAATAACGATTGGGACGGTTCATCACCGCCAGAAAACGGCGGCGGCTCATATCTCCCTGTGCCATCTCCATATAATCCAGCAGATTTCTGCAGATCCAATGTTCAAAAAGATTGGGCAACCGCTCTTTCATCGTAAAAGGTATGTTGAACTCCATCAAAGCGCCCAACATAGACTCCGCCTCCAGGTTTGTCCGAAAAAGCACCGCCGTATCCTCCAGGCGTCCCCCCTCTTTTACGTAAGACTGGAGATCTCTCAGGACAAAAAGGCTCTGCTGGCGCGGATTCTCCAATTGGCAGATGCGCACAGGTTCTCCCTTTTCATTGGGAGTGGACAACTCCTTGGGAAATCGTCTCTGATTCCCGCCGATCAACGCCGTCGCGCTGTGTAGGATCTCCTCGGTACACCGGTAATTGACGTTCAGGGTCACTCTCTCCGCCTCCGGATAGTCCTTCTGGAAATTCAGCATGATCTCCGGCCGGGCGCCTCGAAAGTGATAGATAGACTGATCGTCGTCCCCCACAATGAACAGATTGCGCCTCGGTTCTGCCAAAAGACGTATCACATCGTACTGTACCGGATTAATATCCTGAAACTCATCCACCAAAATATAGGGAAACTTCCTCTGCCATGCTTTGCAGATATCTGGCCTCTGACTGAGCAGCTCCCAAGTGTAAAGCAACATGTCGTCAAAATCCAGCAGCCTCTGGGCACGGCACTTCTGCTGGTACCCCTTATAGATCTCGCGAAAGATCTCATCGGAGCAGCTCTTGGAATAGTAGTGTTCCAGCTCCACCCGGTTACCTTTGACCAAGCTGATCTCCCTGCCAAGTTCCTCCAGAAATTCCCCCTCCTGTCCAAGTTCCTGTCCGAAGTGGTCCACCAACTCCTGTAGAAATTCTCTTTTTTGCTGATCACTCAAGATATTTCTGGCATCCAGGCCGTACGAACATTTCAAGATCCCATAGAAAATGCCGTGAAAAGTCCCAAAGGTCACGCCGCTGGAAGGACGCTTTTCAAACCTTAGAAACCGCTCCTTCATCTCACGGGCAGCGGCCTTTGAGAAAGTGACCACCAAAATACCAGACTCCGGCACCCGATGGTGATGGATCATATATGAAGTTCTCTCTACAATCACGGAAGTTTTCCCCGATCCGGGGCCTGCCAGAACCATCATAGGCCCTGACAGGTGGGCGATCGCCCTCTTTTGAGATGGGTTTCTGTTCATACTTCGCTCAGCTTCTCGATGGCAGCGCGGATACGCTCTACCGTCTCTTCCTTGCCAATGATCTCCAGAATCCCTGTGGCGCCTGTGGGAGTCGTCTGTTGGCCGGACACCGCCGTGCGGATAGGCCACATTACAAGATTCGTCTTATATCCCTTTCCCTGGGCATATTCGCTGATCAACTGGTAGAGGGCATCGTTTCCATAGTCCTCCTGACTCTCCAGAAGCGGCAGCAAATCTCTGAGTATCGCTAGGGACGTCTCCTCTGTACTCTTGGACTTTTTATTCTTATACATGGAGATCTCGTAAGAAGGGACCTTCTCAAAGAAAGCTACCATCTGAGGAATCTCCAAAAAGGTCTCGATTCTCGTCTGCACCATAGCTGCGATCTTCCCGAAGTCATAATCTCTTTTCAGCACTTCTCTCATATAGGGAAGCGCCTTCTGACAGAAAGCTTCCGGCTCCATAGCCTTGATGTACTCCCCATTCATCCATTTCATCTTCACCATGTCAAAAACTGCCGGAGACTTGCTGATATGGCGGTAGTCAAAAGCTTCCACCAACTCCGGGAGGCTGAAGATCTCCCGGTTATCCGACGGACTCCACCCCAGAAGCGCCACAAAGTTCACAACCGCCTCTGTGAGAAGTCCCTGATCAATCAAATCCTCATAGGAAGAGTGTCCGGAGCGCTTGGACAACTTTTGGTGTTCTTCGTTGGTAATCAACGGACAGTGTACATAGGTGGGAATCTCCCAGCCAAACGCCTCATAAATCCGGTTATACTTGGGCGCGGAGGAGAGGTACTCATTTCCCCTGACCACGTGAGTGATCTCCATCAGGTGATCGTCCACCACGTTAGCGAAATTATAAGTGGGATAGCCGTCCGTCTTGATCAAAATCAAGTCCTCCAACTCCTCATTGTTGACGGTGATATCCCCATAGATCACATCGCGAAAGGTGGTTGTCCCTTCCGTGGGCATGTTAAAACGGATCACATGGGGTACCCCTGCGGCCAGCTTCGCCTCCACTTCCTCCTTGGACAATTCCAGGCAACGCTTGTCGTAGATGGCGATCTCCTTACCTGCCACCTCCCGCCTCATAGAGTCCAAGGTATCCTTGTCACAGAAACAATAGTAGGCGTCCCCTTGCTCCACCAACTGCTCGGCATACTTTAAATAGATTCCCTGGGCATTTCTCTCACTTTGCACGTAAGGGCCATAGCCTCCGTCCTTGTCCGGCCCCTCATCGTGAACCAGCCCAGTCTTCTCCAGAGTGCGGTAGATAATGTCCAAGGCTCCCTCCATAAAACGCTCCTGGTCGGTGTCCTCGATTCTTAAAATAAAATCACCACCCTGGTGTTTGGCGATCAAATAGGCGTACAATGCGGTTCTCAAATTTCCCACATGCATCTTCCCCGTGGGACTTGGGGCAAATCTAGTTCTGACTTTACTCATCTTCTCGTCTCCTGTATTTTATTCCATGACTCAAGGCCAGCCGTCCGGCCTCTCCTGAATCATCCACTGGAAACATTATAGCTCAAGTTGTTCCAAAATGTCCACCGCTTTTCCATGAATCACTAAATCTGCCTTTGCATCCGCATAGTGCTCACGCTCATGGATCAGGATCACTCTGCGTCCGTTAAAATAGCGCAGGTAGGATTCCGCCAGTACTGAGCTCATGTTACATTCCAGGAATAAAAGTGTGTCGGCCTTGCTGACCTCATCCGCCGCCTTGGTGGCCAGCGCATTGTTCACCATCTCTCCAGCCAGAACAATCTGCGGGCGGATAGTCGTCCCGCATTTCTCACAGCGGGGAACACTCTTGGACTGCTGTATGTATTCCAGCGAGTACTCTGTCTTACAGTGAGGGCACTCATTGTGGTACACGCTCCCGTGGAGTTCGATCACATTTTTACAGCCGGCCCTGGTGGCCAGGGAGAAGATATCCCGTGTGATCACTGTCTTGAGAATTCCCATATCTTCCAATTTTTTTAGAACCCGGAGGGACTCGTTGACCTCCCCCATTTCACGGATCAAATCATTCTTATAGAAGTCAAAAAATTCCTTCACCCTGGTGTTGTAAAAACCTGCGCTCAATATCTCCTCTGGAGATCTCCCGTATTTTTCTTCCATCTCATAGGCGTATCCTGGCCGTCGATAACTGGTACATCCACATTCCTTGCTAAAGCCAATTCCCTTCAGCACCACCAGATAATCGCTCTCCAACAACATCTTCTTCAGTAAAACTACTCTTTCCTCCATCATGACCAATCCTCCCAACCATAAAAAATGAGGTCTCTGGCTTTTTGTCACATGATCTAGCATAGTCTTCAGATTTCCATCTGTCGCACTGAATATCCATGAACCCTTTTCTTAGATTATACAATCTTCATTGGCTCCAATCAAGAACAAAACGGACACTTCAGAACTTTCACTCAAGGTTTCTAAATTTTCGATAAATTTTCCTTCTTTTTTACATAATTTGACCTTGCCCAGGGGACTTGACTGTTTCTCACATTTCCCGGAATCGCTGGTACCGCTCTGCGGCCAATAGCTCAGGGGATTTTCCTGCCTGTCTTCTGAGAAAGCGCTTGATCTGAATCTTCAGGTACTCTCCGATCCCATCCAGGTTCTCCTTGCAGGCCGGATACTCCTCTGGTATCACCCGGTCAATCACACCCAGCTCTCTCAGCTCTGCCGCCGTCACTCTCATCACCTGAGCCGCCTCAGCCGCCCTTTTACTGTCTTTCCACAGAATCGAGGCAAATCCCTCCGGCGATAAGATGGTGTACGTGGCATTCTCCATCATCCACACCTCATTGCCCACACCCAGGGCCAAGGCGCCGCCACTTCCACCTTCACCGATCACCAGAGAGAGTATGGGTACTTTAAGGTCTGACATCTCCATCAGATTCCTGGCAATCGCCTCCCCCTGTCCTCTCTCCTCCGCCTCAATCCCACAGAAAGCCCCTGGCGTATCGATGAATGTGATAATCGGCCTGCCGAATTTCTCCGCCTGCCTCATCAAGCGCAACGCCTTGCGGTAACCCTCCGGATAGGGCATACCGAAATTGCGGCTTGTATTCTCCTTGACACTTCTCCCTTTCTGAATTCCAATGACTGTCACTGGCTGGCCATCCAAGCTGGCCACACCGGCCACCACAGCCCCATCGTCCCGAAAGCACCGATCTCCATGTAACTCTGTAAACTCCTCAAACAAAAGCGATATATAGTCCATCGCCACAGGCCTCTTAGCGCTGCGGGCCGTCTGTACCCGCTCCCAGGCTGTCATGGCGCCAGTCCCTCTGTGACTTTTCTTTCGTTCACCTGAGACCTGTCTTCCCGGCCAGGTCTTTGGAAATGAGGCATAGTCCGGCTTCTGTGTGTACAGGCGTAGTAGCTTGGAGATCGTAGGCTTCATCTGCTCTCTGGTGACAATCCCGTCGATCATCCCATGTTCCAACAGGAACTCCGATTTCTGAAATCCCTCCGGCAGTCTCTGTCCAATGGTCTGCTGAATGACTCTGGGACCTGCAAAGCCTATCAGTGCATCCGGTTCCGCCAAAATCACATCTCCCAGCATTGCAAAACTGGCTGTGACCCCTCCGGTGGTGGGATCTGTCAGAATCGGAAGATAGAACAGCCCTGCCCTGGAGTGAGCCTTGATGGCCGCCGAAGTCTTAGCCATCTGCATCAGAGAGACAATCCCCTCCTGCATCCTGGCCCCGCCCGAACAGCAAAAGAGCACCACTGGAAGTCTCCTGGCCGTGGCTTCCTCAAAGGCACGTGTGATCTTCTCACCTACCACATACCCCATACTGGCCATCAAGAATCTGGCGTCACAGGCTCCCAACACCACCGGTTGTCCGTCCACCGTGGCCAGGCCAATACGCACCGCCTCGTCCAGCTTGGTCTTCACTTGTAAGTCTTGGACTTTCTTGGGGTATCCGGGATAATGTAAGGGATCTGTGTTCTCGATTCCTGTGAACCATTCCTGAAAAGAGTCCGGATCCATCACCATCCTCATCCTCGTCTTTGCCTTAATCCGGAAATATCCCCCGCATTTGGGGCAGACATAGTGATTCTCCACCACGTCTTCCTTGTAGACCATCTCCGAACACTTGGGACACTTCACCCAGAGTCCCCTGGGAACCTCCGGGGTCTGATCCGCATTCTGGACAACTTGGGTCTTCTTAAAAAATTTCTTAAAATCAGGCATGGTATCACTCCTTGCTTGTCATATCAAAATGTTCCGGTATAAAATCTGTGGTTATCTTTCCCTCCTGAAAATCCGGCTGGTTCAAGATCTCATAGAGAAAATCAACGTTCGTCTCAAGGCCGTCCACCACCAATTCTCCCAGGACGCTCAGCATCTTGCAAATAGCGCTTTCCCGGTTCTTGTCATGGACAATCACTTTGACTAGCATTGAATCGTAATTGGGTGGGATCCGATAGCCATTGTAAATTGCCGTGTCTATGCGGACTCCATTGCCCCCAGGCAGGTGAAGATACTCGATGGTGCCCGGACAGGGCATGAAATTGCGGCGGGGATCCTCCGCGTTAATTCTACACTCGATGGCATGTCCATTCTGCGTAATCTCAGACTGTCTCACCGACAGCGGAAGCCCGGCCGCCACCCGGATTTGCTCTTTTACCAAGTCCACTCCGCAGACCAGCTCTGTGACAGGGTGTTCCACCTGAATCCGGGTATTCATCTCCATGAAGAAAAACTCCCCGGACTCATCCAACAGAAACTCAATGGTTCCGGCATTCTCATAACCTACCGCTCTCGCCGCCCTCACCGCCATCTTTCCCATCTTCTGGCGCTGTTTCTCACTGAGAGCCATACAGGGAGATTCCTCCAATACCTTTTGGTGGCGCCTCTGGACCGAACAGTCCCGCTCCCCAAAATAGACCACATTTCCCTGATTGTCCCCCATGATCTGGACTTCCACATGCCGCGGTCTCCTCACGTACCTCTCCAGATACATGGTAGCGTCCCCAAAGGCATTGACAGACTCCTGCTGGGCTGTGGAGAAACGGGCTGGGAACTCCTCCTCCGACTCAGCCACCCGCATACCTTTTCCTCCGCCTCCTGCCGCGGCTTTAATCATAATGGGAAATCCGATCTTTCTGGCTTCCTCCAACGCGTCCTCCACGTGGAGAACCGGCCTGTCCGTGCCGGGTACCACCGGGACTCCCGCCTGGCGCATGGTATTCTTTGCCTCCGACTTATCTCCCATCTTCCGGATCAAATCCGCGCTGGGCCCGATAAATGTAATGTTACACTGACGGCACATTTCCACAAACCTGCTATTCTCAGAGAGAAAACCGAAACCTGGGTGGATGGCCTGTGCCTTGGTGGCAATGGTAGCGCTCAATATCTGTTCCATATTCAGGTAGCTATCCCTGGAAGCGGCCGGTCCAATGCAGACTGCTTCGTCAGCCAACTGTGTGTGCAAGGCGTCCCGGTCTGCCTCTGAGTAGACGGCCACCGTCTGAATCCCCATCTCCCGACAGGCCCGGATCACCCGGACTGCAATCTCTCCCCGATTGGCCACTAATATTTTTCCAAACATCTCTCTTGCTCCTATCCGATGGCAAAGGTCAACTCTGCGATGACAGCCACTTTGCCCTCCTGATTCACAGCCTTGGCCTTGCCCACCCCGATGGGGCCTTTCTCCTTGATGATCTCCACCTCCAGAGTCAGCACATCCCCAGGCTGGACTTTATTCTTAAACTTCGCCGAATTGATCGCACCGAAATAGGCAATCCTTCCCTTATTCTCCGGCTTGCTCAAGATGGCCACCGCGCCAGTCTGGGCCAGCGCCTCCACGATCAATACCCCAGGCATCACCGGCTCCTGGGGAAAATGGCCTGCGAAAAACGGTTCATTGTAAGACACACATTTCCTGGCCACCGCGCGGATCCCAGGTTCCAACTCTTCCACTGTGTCAATCAACAGAAACGGCTGTCTGTGAGGAATAATCTCCATGATCTCTTTCGTTGTCAATTTCATCTGGCTCCCTCCTTTACTCCACTACGAATAACGGCTGTCCGTATTCCACCATCTGTCCATTTTCCACTAAGATCTCCCGGATCTTTCCCCAGTAATCCGACTCGATCTCATTCATCAGTTTCATCGCCTCTATGATTCCCAAAACCTGTCCTTTCTCCACCAGATCCCCTATCCGTACATAAGGCTCCTCCCCCTCGCCGGGCGCACTGTAGAAAGTTCCCACCAAAGGGGATTTCACTACCTGTCCTTTCGCCTCCTGCTGGCGGATATCTACTCCTTCCACGCCCTCGCCCATAGGGGGAACCAAAGACATAGCTGCCGAAACCGTCGGCGCTACCGCCAGGCGCTGTTCTCTATCGGTGTACATCGAAATCTTCAAGTTCTCATCTTCCAGCTCGAACCGGGTCAGGTTGGATTGGCTCACCGACTCTATTAATTCCTTGATCTTCTCAAATTCCATCTCATTTCACCTCTTTATCCGTGATACTTTCTCAGAAGAATACTGGCGTTATGCCCACCAAATCCCAGGGAATTGCTGAGAGCATACTCCACTTCTTCCTGGATGGGCGCCTCCGTCACATAATTCAAGTCGCAATCCTCGTCAGGCACTTGGTATCCCACAGTCTTGTGGATAAAACCTTCCTGGATGGTCTTCACGCAAGTGATAAACTCCACCGCCCCAGCAGCCCCCAAGAGATGGCCAATCATAGACTTGGTTGAGTTCACCCGGATATCCCTGGCGTGCTCCTGAAACAGATCCTTGATCGCCCGCGTCTCGAAGAGATCATTGTGATGTGTGCTGGTCCCATGGGCATTGATATAAGTCAGCTCCCCCAGGTCAACCTTCGCCTCCTTCAAGGCATTCTCCATAGCCCGGGCAGCGCCACTGCCATCCTCGATGGGTGAGGTAATATGATAGGCGTCTGCGGTTGTCCCATAGCCCACCACCTCTGCCAAGATTTTCGCCCCCCTGGCCTTGGCATGTTCCAGCTCTTCCAGAACCACCACGCCTGCTCCTTCGCCCATGACGAAGCCATCCCTCTCCTTGTCAAAAGGAATGGAACACCTCTGGGGATCTGTGGATGTGGAGAGCGCCGTCAATGCGGCAAAACCGCCGAGACCCAGAGGCGTGATCGCCGCCTCAGTCCCTCCCGCCACCATCACATCCGCATCTGCGCACTGGATGGTTCGAAAAGCCTCCCCGATACTGTTCGTGCCCGTGGCGCAGGCTGTCACCACATTGATATTTTTACCTCGCAAACCCAACTGTATCGACACATTTCCCGCCGCCATATTGCTGATCATCATAGGTACCATCAACGGGTTCATCCGTTTGGGTCCCTTATCCAGCATCTTTTCATGTTCCCGCTCAATCACCTGGAGACTTCCGATACCAGAGCCCACAGAGCACCCCACACGGAAAGGATCCTCCTGTTCCATATCAAGGCCTGCATCCTCCACAGCCTCCTTAGCCGCGGCCACTGCATACTGGCAGAACAGTTCCATCCTCCTGGCAGACTTCGCATCCATATAGTCTTTTCCCTGAAAATCTTTCACCTCTGCCGCCAGGTGTACTTTAAAATCCGTGGTATCAAAGTGCGTCACTTCCCCAAATCCAGTCTTTCCTTCCCTCACATGTCTCCAGAATTCTTCCACACACAGGCCAATGGGCGTGATCGCCCCCATTCCTGTCACAACCACTCTTCTCATAAAACTTCCTCCTAGATATTCATACCGCCATCCACACTGATGACCTGTCCCGTGATGTAGTCCGCCTTATCTGACGCCAGATAAGCCACCATATTGGCGATATCCGAAGTCTTGCCAAAACGCCCCAGGGGAATCTGCCTGCAAGCTTCCTCTTTCACCTTCTCCGGCAACACCTGAGTCATCTCTGTGTCCACAAATCCCGGCGCCACCGCATTCACGGTGATCCCCCTGCTTGCCAACTCCCGGGCCATGGTCTTCGTCAGACCGATCACCCCAGCTTTGGAGGCAGAATAGTTGGCCTGTCCCACATTTCCCATGATCCCCGACACTGAGGAGATATTGATGATCTTTCCACTTCTCTGCCTTAACATCTGCCTGGATAGATGGCGAATGGTGTTAAAAGTCCCTTTCAGGTTAATCTTTAACACCTGGTCAAACTCTTCTTCTCTCATCTTCATGACCAAATTATCCCTGGTGATCCCAGCGTTGTTCACCAAGATGTCGATATGTCCATGCTCCTTTACCAGCTCTCTTGCCATCTCCTCACAGGCCTGGAAATCGCTGACGTCACATTGACAGATCGCAGCCTTTCCTCCCTCTGCCTGAATTAGATCCCTGGTCTGTAGCGCCTTCTCCTCAGAGCCATTGTAATTCACAATCACAAAAGCACCCTCCCGGGCCAGAGTCCTGGCAATCTCCTGACCAATCCCACGGCTGGCCCCAGTGACCAGCGCAACTTTATTCTCCAACATCTTCCCGCACTCCTCTCATCACATTCTCAAGATCATCCAACTTCTCCACATGAAGCGCCTTCACCGACCGGTCTATCTTCTTCACAAAGCCAGTGAGTGTCCTCCCTGGCCCAATCTCCACAAATGTGTCGACCCCCTGACTGATCATCTGCTCCACACTCTGCTGCCACCGCACTGGGGAAGACACCTGTCTCACCAGCAATGGCTTTACCTCACACGGTTGCCTCACATACTCCGCCGTCACATTGGAGACGTAAGGCACCGGGAAATCCTGGACCGGCACCTGTTCTAAGGCTCTCGCCAACTGTTCCCCAGCGCCAGACAACATCTGAGAGTGAAAAGGACCGCTTACCTTCAAAGGCAGAACCCTTCTGGCCCCGGCCTTTTTCAAGGACTCTGCCGCTGTCTGCACCGCTGCCTCCTCTCCAGTGATCACAATCTGTCCCGGACAGTTATAGTTGGCAACGGAGACAAGCCCCGGCGTCTCCTGACAGATCCTCTCGGTCACAGGAGCCTCACACCCCAGCACTGCCGCCATAGCTCCCCCCTGGGGCACGGCCTCCTGCATATAAATTCCTCGTTTTCTCACCACGGCAAAAGCATCCTCCGCGGAGATAACCCCAGAAGCCACCAGAGCGCCATACTCGCCCAGACTTAATCCTGCGTTGACACAGGAAGAGAGCCCTTCACTCTCCAGCGCTCTCAAGATGGCCACAGATACACTCAGAATCCCAATCTGGGTGTACTCCGTGATGTGGATCTTCTCATTCTCCTCAAAACACAGGGCCGGCAAATCCAACCCTGTCACCTGGCTGGCTGTATCCATCACTTCTCTGCTGACTGGTACCTGTTCATAAAAATCCTGGCCCATCCCCACATACTGGGCACCTTGGCCAGGAAAGACAAAAGCAATTCCACTCATATTCTCATCCTCTATTGCAATTCAAATATTTTGATTATCAAAATATATGTA
>JBKXQO010000042.1:0-13667 GCA_047014865.1 Blautia sp.
GTTCCAGCTCCGCAAGCTCCGGCACTTCCTTGCTGCAGATCTCCTGGGCATAGGGGCAGCGGTTATAGAAATTGCAGCATTTTCCTGTCAGGCGCAGATCCGGTGGGACGCCCGGGATAGTCTTTAACTCTCCCTTCACCTTATCACTCAGCTTCGGTATGGAGTCCAGCAATCCCCAGGTATAGGGGTGCATAGGTTGTGCGTACAGGGTCTTCGTGTCTGCGTATTCCACTGTTTTCCCCGCATACATGACCATGACGGTATCGCACATCTTCCAGACCACTCCCAGATTGTGGGTGATCAGCAAGATGGAAGTATTCAGCTCATCTTGTAATCCCTGGAGAAGCTCCAACACCTGCGCTTGCACCGTCACGTCCAGAGCCGTAGTCGGCTCATCCGCAATGATCATCTTAGGCTTACAGCAGACAGCCATGGCAATGATCACACGCTGGCACATACCGCCGGATAACTCATATGGATAGGACTCCATCCGTTTCTCCGGCTGGGGAATCCCCACCTTCTTCAGCGCCTCCACGGCCACCTTTCTGGCCTCATCCTTGGATATGTCCTGGTGAGCACAGATCATTTCCACCATCTGGTTTCCGATCTTGAACACCGGATCCAGAGATGTCATCGGATCCTGGAAAATTACCGCGATATCCTTTCCACGGAAATTCAGCAACTCTTTTTTGTTCAATTTGATGATATCTTTTCCCTCGAAATCAATCTCTCCGTCCACAATTCGCCCGATCTTGGGTGGGAGAAGACGGATGATCGACGAGGCCGTCACACTCTTACCTGACCCAGACTCTCCCACGATTCCCATGGTCTCCCCCTTCTTCAGGGTGAAGCTGACGCCGTCAACTGCCTTAGAGACTCCGCTGGCTGTGAAAAAATAAGTCTTCAGATCTTTCACCGTAAGTAAATTTTCACTCATATTTTCATCCTCACTTTACTCTCAACTGTTTTTACTTTTTCATTTTAGGGTCAAGCACATCGCGCACTCCATCTCCTAAGAGATTGAAGCCAAGCACTGTCACAAGGATAAAAATACCGGAAATGGTTGCAATGTGAGGCGCCGTGTTCAGACAGTCCTTGCCGGCACGCAGGATATTCCCCCAGGATGCCGTCGGCTGGGAGATTCCCAGTCCCAGGAAGCTCAAGGTCGCCTCAGAGATAATGGCTCCGGCCACATTCAAGGTGGCATATACGATAATCGGCGAGATTGTATTTGGCAGGATATGGTGCAACAACATTCTCATGTTGGATACGCCGATTACCCGACCCGCATTACAGTACTCCTCATTTTTGACCACGTACACCTGGCCCCGGACCACCCGGGCGAAACTAGGCACGTTGCCGATACCGATAGCCAAGATTACATTTTGTAGACCCGACCCTAAGATAGTCATCAGGATAATCGCCAAAAGCACAAACGGGAAGGCCAGCATACCATCCATCAAGCGCATGATCACGGCGTCTGCGGCGCCGCCCAGATATCCGGCGATCAGTCCCAGGATAATACCGATGATAGCTCCCACAATGGTTCCTCCGATTGCCGCAATCAAGGAAATTCTCGCGCCGTATACCACTCGGGAGAACAGATCCCTCCCAAACTCATCGGTGCCAAAGATATGACCATTTTGTCCAGTTCCCAGATAGGTCTCAGAAGGTTTGATTGCATTTGGATCGTGGGTAGCAATCAGGGGCGCAAAGATGGCGATGATAATCATAAAAGACACAATCACAAGGCCGATCATAGCCGTCTTGTTCCGTCTCAGCTTATTCCAGACATTGTTGGCCCGCCGTTCTTTCTTGATTAACTGTGCGTGAGCCTCTGCGCCCAACACTGTCTCGTTGGCTGTATTTTTCTTTTTCGCCATTTTAGTTTCCCCCCTTTCTGCCTTCGTAACTTACTTTCGGGTTGATAATCGTGTAGACAACGTCCACAATCAAGTTGATGACCACAAAGACAATCGCTGTGAACAGCACGATTCCCTGAATCAACGCATAATCTCTGTTGTCAATAGCGCTCACAATCATCGTCCCCATTCCAGGCCACGAGAAGATGCTCTCCGTCAAGATAGCTCCGGTAAATGCAGACGCCAACTGAAGCCCCAACACTGTCACAATAGGCGGAAGCGCATTCTTCAACGCGTGTTTCCAGATTACAACACCCTCTCTGAGACCTCTCGCCCGCAGCGCCTTCACCGCATCGTTGTTCACCACTTCCAGCATACTGGAACGGGTGATTCTCGCAAAGGTTGCCATAGGGATCGTAGACAGACAGAAGCATGGCAGAATCATATGACTGACCACATCCCAGACACCGTTGGCCATGCTTCCCATTCCCATGGCCGGGAGCCACCCCAGGTTCACACTGAACACCAAAACCAGCATCAACCCCAGCCAGAAGATCGGCATAGACACGCCAACCAGCGCCAAAATCATAAATATATAATCCAGGATAGAATATTGCTTAACGGCTGAGACAATCCCCACGATCATCCCCAACACCAGGGCAATCAAAAGACTTGTCAGCGTAATCACCAATGTATTTGGAATTCTCTCTTTGATCAATTCCACCACGGTCTTATTGTAAGAGTAGGATCTACCGAAATCTCCGGTGAGAATCTGTTTTAGATAGATCACATACTGTTCCCCTTTGCTCTTGTTCAATCCCAACTCTTCTTCCAACTGTTCCACAGACTCCTTGGGCGCTTGAGGCCCCAACATGGTCAAGGCCGGATTACCGGGAATCATACGTGTCAGAATAAAAGTAATCGTAATGACAATCAGCAAAGTGGGAATACTCTGTAAAATTCTCTTTAAAATTGTCTTTAGCACGGTACTTCACCACCATTTCTTTATTCTCAGAAAGACGGACGTAGCAGCCTACGTCCGTCTCATCTCGGTTATCGGAACTTCTTTACTGAACTACCCATACGTTCTCTTCTGCTGTGAACAGTTTGACTGTCCCGTCTGCGCGCTGGTTGAAATCCTGTACCTTAGGATTGATGCCCAGACACTCCATAGGATTGCCGTAGAAAATTCCAGGGTTGTCGTCGGTGATCAGCTTCAGAGCCTCTTTGTACATCTTTGCACGCTCATCCTGATCGGTGATCTTCAGAGCATCCTCCAACAATTTGTCAACCTCCTCGTTGCTGTAACCCTGTCCATTGCCCAGAGTTCCGATTGCTGAGGTGGCAAACATCTTGTCAAAGAAGAAGTAAGGATCCGGATACCAGGACCATCCCATTGCAAACACATCGGCTTTTCCACCTGCGCAGGTATCGCTGAAAGTTCCCCACTCAACCGTGTTGATGTTCAATGTCACACCGATCTGCTGCCAATAAGACTGCAGAATCGTAGCTGCTTTCTGGCGGAAGGTCTCGTTGGTGATATACATATCCATTGTGAATCCATCCTCATACCCTGCCTCTTTCAGCAGCGCTTTCGCACCTTCCACGTCGTAGGAGGGAACATCCTCCTCTACAGACTCGTCGTAACCCCAGGACGCCTTCGGCAATGGCAGACTCGCTGCCTCACCCTCTCCGTACTGGAACACGCCGGCTGCCAGCTCATCGTAATCTACTGCCTTGATCAGAGCCTCGCGGACTTTTGGATCTTTGGTGGGTCCATTTTGCATATTGAAGTATGCGTAGCTGATCTGGATTCCAGGTTTCTTCATCAGGTTCACCTTGTCGTCCTCTGCCACCAGCTTCACAGTCTCTCCGGTCAACTGCAGAGCGATATCGATATCTCCGGTTCTCAGAGCATTGACCTCCTGGTTGGGATCCGTGATCACTTTGAAGATGACGGAATCCAGGTTTGGCTCGCCCAAGAAATACTTGTCATTTTTCTTCAGAACAGCCTGCTGATCCAAGTCAAATTGCTCCATCGCATAAGGGCCGGTTCCCACCAGATGGTTTCCAAACTCGTCTCCCCATCCCTCTACTTCTTCTTTGGGAACAATAGCGTTTCCTGCATTGGTCAGTGCGGTCAGGAACACCGCGCTTGGAGCTTTCATCGTAGCTTTCACATGGGTGGCATCCACAGCCTCCGCGTGATCCAGCATATCCAGACGGTTCATAGCCGACTCCTGGGCAGAACGGTTCAGACTGTAGGCCACATCCTCTGCGGTCATCTGTCTTCCATCCTGATACTCGCCTGGCTGGAAGTACACGTCGTCGCGGATGGTAAACGTATATTCCATGTTGTCGTCGCTGACTGTCCACTCAGTGGCTAACCCTGGAATGATCTCACTGAGTTCTTTGTCATAGTTCACCAATGTGTCACAGACCTGATAGATAATCTGCGCCTCATAGGTACCCGTATATTTTACCGGGTCCAAATTCTTCGGCGAAGAGGTGAGGGCAATCTTCAGTTCCCCTCCCTTTGTCACTTCGTCAGGCACGTCGATGGTAGCCTCTTTGTTGACGATCTCTGTCGCCTCCTCTGTTGTGGCACTGTCTTCTTTTGTGGAAGAGTCATCGCTTTTCTTACCACATCCAGCCAGCACAGTCACTGCCATCACGCCAGCCAGAATCAAAGCCATCAGTCTTCTCTTCATACAACCTTCCTCCTGGTAATTTTTCGTTCAATTTGCTTATATTTTTCCATTTTTTTAAGAAACTGCTTGCAAATTGTTAATGAGATTATACTCTGTACTTTTCTAAAAATCAAGTGTTTCTCTCGCATTCGACACCTCCACTTAGACATTTCGCCCAATTTTTCAGCGTTTTTATGATAAAAATATATTGACTTTTCTGTTCTCTAGGGTAAACTTAGACGTGATATCTCTCGTATATCAAAAATCAAATTGAATCATTACCATGTGACAGTTCGTCATATCAGTCAAGGAGGAAAACAATGGTATTAAAACAAATCTTAGAAATCTTCGAATTAATGGATAAACCCCAGGCCAACGGCAAAGAGCTGACCGATTTGTTGAAATCTAGAGGAGCCACAGAAGTCTCTGTGGAGACGGTGACCGGAGACCGCGGCCAGACAGACTCTATCAAAGTTCTGATCGCCGGCTCCCAGGGTAAGACCGCCGGTGGCTCCGCCCCCACGCTGGGAATCATCGGACGTTTAGGCGGTTTGGGCGCACGCCCCACAATGACCGGTTTCGTCTCCGATGGAGACGGCGCTCTGGCTGCAGTGGCGGCCGGACTGAAACTCTCCGAGATGCACCACAACGGAGACGTGCTCAAAGGGGACGTGATCATCTCCACACATATCTGCCCGGACGCTCCTACCCAAGACCACAAGCCCGTCCCATTTATGAACTCACCCATCGACATGGCTCTGTGCAATTCCAAGGACGTGGACCCACGGATGGACGCGATCCTGACCATCGACACCACAAAGGGCAATCAGGTGATCAACGTCAATGGGTTCGCCATCTCTCCCACCGTCAAAGAAGGGTATATCCTTAAGACCAGTTCCGATTTGTTGGATATCATGACCCGGGTGACCGGAAAACTTCCCGCGGTCTTCCCCCTGGCTCAGCAGGACATCACCCCTTACGGCAATAATGTCTACCATCTAAACAGCGTACTTCAGCCTGCAACCGCCACCGACGCCCCAGTGGTAGGCGTGGCCATCACAACCGAGCAACCTGTGGCCGGCTGTGCCACCGGCGCCAGCCATCCCATGGATGTGGAGTCGGCCGCACGTTTTGCCATCGAGGTGGCAAAGGCCTACGGAGAAGGACAGTGCTCTTTCTACGACCAGGAAGAGTACGACTATCTGCTGAAACTCTACGGCGATCTGAAGATCTTCCAGACTTTCGGCAACATGGATAAGGAGTAGGACGGTATTGACTATGAACAGAGCAGTCATCGGTGCAATCACCATCGGGCAGGCGCCCCGGACCGATATCACTGACGATATCCGGCCGATGCTCTCCCCCAACATCGAGTTGCGGGAATACGGTGCCTTAGATCCCTATTCCTACGAAGAAGCCAGCCACAGATTCGCCCCCAAGGAGGGCGAGTCTGTGCTCGTCTCACGTATGCGTGACGGAAGACAGATCGCCATGGCGGAGGAAGCCGTCATTCCCTTGGTGCAGGCCTGTGTTCAGAGGGCAGAGGACGAAGGTGCGGATGCCACTGTGTTGCTATGTACAGGCAGATTTCCTCCCCTTGCCCACCGGAAGTTGTTAGTCACACCACAGCCGATTATCCACTCCGTGGTACAGAGGCTCACCTTAGATCAGCCCATCGGCCTGTTTGTGCCTGATCAATCCCAGCTTCCCCAGGTGGAAAAATGGTTCTCTGAGAGTGGGATTTCTTTTATCCCCGTGGTCGCCTCCCCTTACCGGGAGTCCCAGACAATGGGACAGCGGGCCCAAGCGCTGCGGGATAGAGAGATCTCCTGTGTGCTCTTGGATTGTATGGGATATGGAGTGCAGATGAAAAAAGAGATCCACGACGCCTGTGGGCACCCTGTGATTCTTCCCCGCACTTTCATCGCCCGCCTGTTAAACGAATTATTCCAATAGGCCAAGAACACTGAAGCGTTCTTGGCTCTTCCATACCCCCAGACGACTCTGGATTGGCTCCCGTCAATGCTCTCATCCTCTCTGATCATTCGGATGAGCAGGAGCTTCCGTCTTTTCGTCTGACATACTTTCTTGTTCTAACACAAGAAAGTCCTCTATATAATAGGAAGAAACTTTTCACCCACCGCCAGTAAAAGGTCTCACTGCGAGCATTAGAACACAAAATCCTCTCTGCCCTAAGTGGAGCGGTTTGACCCACACGGCTGTTACCCAATGCACGTGGCGCCCCATCACTGGCGAGAAGAAAGAGCTTTTACATAAATCTAGGAGGTATCGCTATGTATAAAAAAACTGCTGAAGAGCTCTTGGCCTTTCTCCAGAAAAGCCCCAGTTGCTTTCACGCAATCGCCACTGTCAAAGAATCTCTCCTGTCCTCTGGCTTCACAGAGCTGGACGAGGAACATAAATGGACCCTGAAAAAAGGTGGTTCTTACTTCGTCACTCGGAACAATTCCTCTGTGATCGCTTTTGCGATCCCCCAGCAGGGTCTCGACGGCTACCGCATCATGGCCAGCCACAGTGATTCCCCCACCTTTAAGATCAAAGAAAACCCTGAGATGGCCGTGGAGAATAAGTATGTCAAACTGAACGTAGAGCGTTACGGCGGCATGCTCTGCGCTCCTTGGTTCGACCGTCCTCTATCTATCGCCGGCCGGGTGATCGTGGAGGAGGACGGGCATTTTGTCACCCGTCTGGTCAATGTGGACCGGGATCTGGTGTTGATCCCCAACCTGGCCATCCATATGAACCGGGAAGTCAATGATGGGTACAAGTACAACGCGCAGAAGGATATGCTCCCTATCTACGGCGATATCACCGCCAAGGGTACTTTTCTCAAAACCATCGCCGCCACAGCCAAAGTCGAGGAGGAACAGATCCTGGGACATGACCTCTTCCTCTATAACCGTCAACCCGGCGTGATATGGGGCGCCTCTGAAGAATTCATCTCCAGCGGCCGTCTGGACGACTTACAGTGTGCTTTCGCCTCCCTCCAGGGATTTCTGCAGGGTGAGAAAAAAGAACACACATGCCTGTACTGCCTGCTGGACAATGAGGAAGTGGGAAGCGGAACCAAACAGGGAGCTGCCTCCACCTTCCTGTACGACACTCTGATGAGAATCAACGGGGCTATGGGCCTCTCTTATGAGGACTATCTGACTCATCTGGCGAAGAGCTTTATGATCTCCGCCGACAACGCCCACGCCATCCACCCCAACCACACGGATATGGCAGACCCTGTGAACCGGCCTTACCTCAACGAGGGAATCGTCATCAAGTTCAACGCCAATCAGAAATACTGTACCGACGGAGTGTCTGCCGCTATGTTTAAATCCCTGTGTAAAAAAGCCAACGTCCCCTATCAGACATTCACCAACCGTTCTGACATCCTAGGCGGTTCCACTCTGGGAAACATCTCCAACACAAAGGTGGCCCTGAACACTGTGGACATCGGTCTGCCACAGTTGGCCATGCACTCACCCTATGAGACTGCCGGTATCAAAGATACCCAGTATCTGATTCAGGCCACTCAGCAATTTTATTCTTAAACTGAGACAAAGGGGCTGTTTTTTACAGCCCCTCCGCCTGCGGCGAGTCGCACATGCGACATACTCCCTCTCCGCCACAGTGCGATCGTTCGCGACACTCTTCACCTTCGCGTGAGTGCGCAACATCACACAGAGTGTGTCTCTGTGTCATAGGGGAGTTCAGAAAACTTTTCTATAACACAATACAGGGCAGTTATCCAAGGAATCCTGGATGGCTGCCCTGTATTCTCAGACATAAAAACAAAATCTAAATACAAACTATTCAGGCCTGCTCTCAATGGCCTTCAAAGTGTAACTCCGTCTTTAAAGATGGAGATATCCCGATATCCCATCTGCTCGCTCCGGGTCTGCCTCCCCTCCGCCACCTGGATAATCAACCGATATAGCTGGTCGGCCACATAATCCGGGGATTCCCCCGCCGCCACCACACCGGCATCCAAGTCAATCCAGTTGGCCTTCTTCCCTGCGATCTCCGAGTTTGAGGCAATCTTAATCGTTGGAGCTGGCGCTCCAAAAGGCGTCCCTCTCCCTGTGGTAAAGAGAATGATATGGGCCCCTGCCGCTGTGAGCGCCGTGCTGGACACCAGGTCATTTCCCGGGCCATCCAGCAGGTTCAACCCCCGTGCGCTCACCTGTTGTCCATATGCGATCACATCCACGATCGGGGCATGTCCTCCTTTCTGTACGCAACCACAACTTTTGTCCTCCAGGGTGGTGATTCCACCGGCCTTGTTACCCGGGCTGGGGTTCTCGTAGACCACCTCTCCATGACTTAGAAAATAGTCTTTAAATCCGTTGAGCATCGCCACCGCCTTCTGAAAAACCTGTTCATCGACACATCGGTTTAACAACATATTCTCCGCCCCGAACATCTCCGGCACCTCTGTGAGCACCGTGGTGGCTCCCCTCCTTATCATCTGATCACTGAGCCTGCCCACCACCGGATTGGCTGTGATCCCAGACAGCCCGTCCGAGGCGCCACATTTCATTCCGATCACAAGCTCCTCCACGGGAACCGGAGTCCTGTGAAAACCTGCCGCATATCGAGAGCATGCTCTCAACAGTTCCCTTCCAGCTTTCCTCTCATCCTCCACCTCCTGGACAGTCAAGAATTTGACCCGGTCTTTCTCATACACTCCCAGTTCCTCCAAGAACTGCTCACGAGTCAGGTTCTCACATCCCAAGCTCAGCACCAACACCGCCCCGGCGTTGGGATGCCGGACCAAAGAAGCCAAAAGTTTCCTGGTCTGCGCATGGTCTGCGCCTGTCTGGCTACATCCAAAAGGATGAGTAAACGCATAGAGCCCATCGATGGTCCCTGTGACCAAATCCTGATTCTCCTGAGCCATCCGTCTGGCCACATCGTTGACACACCCCACCGTGGGAATGATCCAGATCTCATTGCGGATTCCCACCTTCCCGTCACACCGGCAAAAGCCCTGAAACGTCCCTCCTGACACTTTCTCCATCTGCGGGATCTCCGGATGATAGGAATACGCCTCCTCCCCTGAGAGGCGTGTCTCCATATTGTGCGTATGTACCCAGTGTCCAGCTTCGATGTCGCAGGAAGCGCGCCCAATGGGGACTCCATATTTCACGATATTCTCGCCCTTCGAGATATCCCTGGCCGCGATTTTATGCCCCTGCGCAATATCCTCACTCAGTGTCACCCAGCTTTCACCCACCTGTATCCGCTGGCCTTTCTCTGTGGATCGCAGAGCGATCCACACATTGTCCGTCTCTGCAATACGAATTACAGAAGTCATCGTCTCATCCCCCTTCATCTGTGTTCGCTCTACATACAGGTCTCAAACGCTTTCCAAGCCCCTTGCCTCCTGATCAGATGCAGATTTTCCGCCACCCGGTCCTTTAATCCCGGAATTTCTGTGAGATCCCTCCCCCACATCCTCTCGTCGCTCAGAACACTCCCGGCCAGTGTCTCCGGTGAGTCCGCCCTGTGCTCATAATAAAAATCCAACACCCAGCCATCGTCCTGTACTTTGTACTCCCCTCCCTGGGGCCTTCTGCAGACCAGGCCATCTTCCTCCCGTCTCTGGACCTCATTAGAGTAGAAAGCTATGTAGGCCGCCAGACTCATGACAAGACAGGTTGGCAGGTTGCCCTGATCCTGGATATAGGCCAACAACGAGGGGAGGTTCCTAGCCCTCCACTTGGAGGTAGAATTCAAAGAGATACTCAGCAATTCATGATCCACAAAAGGATTGTTAAACCGGTCTGCGACCGCCCCCGCGAACTCAGCCAAGTCCTTCCCATCCAACGGAAGGCCTGGGATGATCTCTTCATAGAGCATCCGGTTCATAAATCCTTTGATCACCTCGTCCTGCATACAATCCCGTACAATGTCCTTCCCGGCCAGATAAGCCCCCAGCGAAAATCCCGTGTGCGCCCCGTTTAAGATCCGTACCTTTCTCTTCTTATAGGGCGTGACGTCTGGAACCACATGTACATTCAGACCGGCTCTCCGAAAAGGCAGCCTCTGCTCCAGCTCCTGTGGACCTTCAATAATCCACACCCCGAAGATCTCCCCCACATCCATCAGATCATCCCGGTATCCATTCTGCTGTTCCATCTTTGCCGTCTCTCCTGCGTCTTTCACCCTGCCCGGCACAATGCGGTCCACCAAAGTAGAGCAGAAAAGGTTCTTCTCATTTACCCAGGCTTGGAATTCCTCCCCCAGTTTCCAGTCCTCCACATGACGGTTTACACACTTTAAGAGTTCCTTTCCATTGTCGTCGATCAACTCGCAACTTAGGATCACCACCCCTGGCTTTTCCGCCTGAAAACGCTCATACAAAATCCGTGTGAGTTTGGCCGGAAAGCTGTCCGGCGGACATTGGTCAAACGTACTGTGAGGATCATACACAATCCCCGCCTCCGTGGTATTGGACACCACAATCTCTAGCTGGTCACTGCGGGCGACCTCCAGCAAGCTCTCAAAATTCTCGTAGGGATTGATACACCTGCTCACTGAGGAGATCACTCGCCTCTGATCCACCTTCTCCCCCCTCTCGCTCCCTCTCAGGTACAGGGTGTAGAGCCCTTCCTGCTGATTGATCAAGGTTGTCAGCCCTGTGGCGATGGGTTGAGTCACGACCACCTTGCCATTCCAGTCTCCCCTCTCATTGGCACAGTCAAAGAAATAATCCACAAATGCCCTCAGAAAATTTCCCTCTCCAAATTGAAGCACCCTCTCCGGCGCTTCACGTTTCAGATATCCCTGATAATTTTGTTTTTCAAGCAAACGGTAGCTTAAACGTTCCATGTTTCTCTCCCTTCTTCTCAACACATTTTTGTAAAATCTATCATCACTTTCAACATCCTTTGCCCATTTCCGCTAAAATCCGCAAAAGCTTTGGCGGCGTCCCGAAAATCATAGACGTCTGTAATCACTTTCTCCAAATCCACATCCTGATTTTTTACCCAGTCAATTAACTCTAAAAAATCCCGTTTCAGAGCATTTCGGCTTCCAAACACATCCAACTCCTTTTTTTGAATCAAGGTAAAATCAAAGTCCAGTTTCTTCTTGCCCACGCCGATCAACACAACTTTCCCTCCGAAAGCTGCCGCGTCCACCGCGTCTTGAAAAGTAGAGGGAAGTCCCACGGCCTCGACGCAGACGTCAAATCCATTAGGCCTCTCTGCGCCTCCCGACAGATTCACCCCGGTGATCTCCTTGACGCCTCTCTCCAAAGCCTTTGGTCCATGGTTACAGATGACCCCTGCAAAGTCAAAATTCTCCTGGACAAATCTCAATTTTTCCTCCGACACGTCCGTCAGATAAACTTCTCCCCCTTTAGTCTTGGCTGCTATCGCCGCCAGAACGCCGATGGTCCCAGCCCCTATCACAAGGACCTTATCCCCTGGATGGATTCCTGCTCTTTGGACTCCGTGGTAGCTGATACAAAAAGGTTCGATCGCCGCCAGAACCTTTGGGGAAATCCCTCTTCCGTCATAGATTCTCTCAATTGGCATTGTGATGTACTCACGAAATGCGCCATCCATCTGGCACCCCATCGTCTTATTGTCCATGCAAACGTTGACCAGGCCTCTCCTGCAACTGTGGCAAATTCCACAATTAAAATACGGATTACAGGTGACCACCATCCCTGGCTTCAAACCCTGTCTATTTTCGTCGATATCTACAATCTCTGCGCTGAACTCGTGTCCTGGAATTCTGGGATAATCCACATAGGCGAACGTCCCCCTGTAAGATCCCAGATCGCTTCCACAGATTCCGCCGTAGAGAATTCTTAGCAACGCCTCACCTTTCTTTCTCACCGGCCTCTCCATCTGAATGATCTCAACTTTGCCAGGTTCCTGAATACGTATAGCTTTCATCCCTCATCTCCCCTTTGCAAATTCAATATTTTCCGCTGAAGTTTAGCATGCAGAACACCTTGTATTATCTGTTGTATACAACAAATTATAAATGTTATCCCTACCATGTCAACCATTTCGAAGCGATTACTCTATTTTTGTTAATATCTGCCAGATTTCTCATCTCAATTTTATGCAACTTCCTCTTGTACACTGTGCAATTCTGCATAGAACCACAAGATCTTTCCAGCGACAGAACAATCGAATTTCAACACAATTTTCCTAAAATTCAATCTCCCCTGAGTGGAACGCCACCTCAAAGATCGCACTCTTAGAACGCTGCAAATGCACCTTCATCGCTCTCATGGCTTCATCCCAATCCTCTCTCAGACAACACTCTGCGATCTCTTTATGTTCCCGCAGAGTATCCTGTATCCGAGTCTCACTTTTTCGCCCCGACAGAATACGAAGTCTCGTGTTTTGGCAGAAAATTCTCTCATAAGTATGGATCAGATAAGCATTGTCCGTGGCGTCCACAAACAGTTGATGAAATCTATTATCCTGCTCATATAGCGCCTTCAGATCTTGTGCCTGGGATGTGTCCTGCTGAAACAACTCATAATATTTCCGGTACTCACTTTCCGAAATCTTGTTGCCGTAATTCCGAACCGCAAAAGGCTCGATCAGCATTCTAGCCTCATGAATACTGTTAATCTCCCGGATCGACAGCGGAGCTACCAAAATCCCCTTCTTGGGCAGCACCTTCACCAAACCTTCCTGTTCCAGACGTCCCAGCGCATCCCGAATGGGCGTTCTACTGGCCTGAATATCCTCCCTGAGTTTCTCCTCACTGAGCATCATGCTGGGCGGGTATTCGCAATTTACAATCTTCTCCTTGATAATATTGTATGCCTGATGTTTCAAAGGTTCTTTTCTCATAATCTGCTCCCTGGAATGCCCCATATCCTTTCGCTCTTTACTCTCATTTTCATATTATAACGGATTTTACCTCCCCCGTCTACGGCGGGTTACCCTCACAACATACTCCCCTTCCTCCGCAGTGCGATCTTCCCGCGAGTGCGCATTATCACACGAAGTGTGTTTTTATGTTTTAGAAGAATTCGGGGAACTTTTCCATAACATATAATGTGCCTTGGCGCATTCTCGCGCCGAGCGCGGTCGCTTGCGACATTTTTCATCTTCCCGCGAGTGCG
>JBKXQO010000043.1:0-12825 GCA_047014865.1 Blautia sp.
GCCGCAAGGGCAATCGTCCCAGTTTTGTGGAGGCCGGGGAACCGGAGAAGGCCACTGAACTCTACGAATACATGGTGGCTCAGGCCAGAGAACAGATCTCTGTGGTCCAGACAGGGGTTTTTGGGGAACACATGAAAGTGTCTCTGGAGAATGACGGTCCATTTACAGTGATTCTCGACGAGACGTTGGCGAGATAGAAGTGAGGCAAACCAAAGAGACGGTTAAGAGGTGAGGTTTATTATGAAGAAAAAGGGTTATGTGTATGGGCTGTTCCTTGCTCTGCTGTTGTGCTTCGGCGTGGGACTGGCGGTGTCCTCTGATGTGAGAGTACAGGGGGCGGTCACAGAGACGGCCAAGCAAAACGGTTGGGTTACTGAGGGCGGGAAGAAGTATTATTATATCAATGGCGCGAAGGCAAAAGGGCAACAGACCATTGGTGGGAAGCGGTATTACTTTAACTCTGTACATGGCTATATGCAGACGTACTGGTATACCACGTCAGCCGGGTACACTTATTATTTTGGTAAAGACGGCGTGATGCGCACTGGGGTTCAGACCATAGATTCGGTCCAGTATTATTTTAAGAGTACAGGCCGGAGAGCAGAGGATGCTATAGTCACAGTTAAGGGCCAGAAGTATTATTATGACAAAGGGGGAAAACTCTACAAAAGCGGTTGGCTGGACTATAAGGATGGAAAGACGTATTATTTCTACCGCAAAGACGGTCATATGCTCAAGAGTTGTTGGATTACCTCCACAGAGAATGGAAAGCAATACAAGCGCTATATACGCGCCACTGGAGAGCGGGCGGAGGGCTGGCTGAAGAATTCCAAGGGGGAGTACCGCTATTTCTTATACCGGGACGGCCATATGCTCACAGGGTGGAATAATATCAACAAGAAACGGTATTACTTTGACAAGTCCACGGGAATTCGGTATAAAGGGTTGCGCACCATCAGTGGCAAGAAGTATTACTTCAACGCGGTCAACGGGACCATGCAGACGGGATGGTTCAAGACTACGGCTGGAAATTATTATTATTTTGGCTCTGACGGCGTGATGCGCACCGGCAAGCAGACCATCGGCTCCGGACAGTATTACTTTAACAGCTCTGGGCGGAGAGTACATAACACGATCGTCACGATCTCAGGTAAGAAGTACTACTATGATAAGAATGGTAAACTGTACAAAGGCGGCTGGCTGGACTATAAAGACGGCCACAGTTATTACTTCTACCGGACCGACGGACACATGCTCAAGAGTTGTTGGATTAGCTTTACGGAGAATGGTAAAACGTATAAACGGTATGCCAGATCCAATGGACAGCGGGCGGAAGGCTGGCTGAAGAATTCCAAGGGAGAGTACCGCTACTTCCTGTACCGGGATGGCCGGATGCTCACAGGCCCCAATCATATCAGTAAGAAATTGTATTATTTTGATCCGTCCACCGGTGTGCGCCAGACAGGTAAACAGAAAATAAACAGTAAGTTTTATTATTTTGCAAGCAGTGGTGCGGCCTATAAGGGCCAGTGGGTCAAGAAAGATGGTAAAATCTATTATGCCAGCTCCAGCGGCTCTCTTTTGCTGGGATGGCAGACACTTAGCGGTAGTAAATATTACTTCAGCAAGCGTTATGCCTTTGCCCTGACAGGGTACAACTATATCAATAAAAAACTGTATTATTTCTATAAGTCTACAGGCAAGATGGCTGCGAACACCTGGATAGACGCGACGCACTATATGGGGTCTGACGGAGTGTGGGAGGAAGGGAAGGTGAATACTTCCAACGTACTAACCTGGCCCCTGAAGAGCTGGTCCTACATCTCAAGCTATTTTGGAGGGCGCGATTCGCCGGGAGGAATCGGTTCCACCAACCATATGGGAATTGATATTGCAGCCAGCAGTGGAACGCCCATCTATGCGGCGGCTTCGGGGACGATTGTGATTCGTCAATACAGTTCCTCGGCCGGATACTATATTCAGATCTCCCATGGGACGATCAACGGGGTGGCTCTGGAGACACAGTACATGCATCAGAGCCGGTTCGCCCCTGGTCTGAGTGTGGGAAGCCGAGTGTCCAAGGGGCAGTTGATTGGCTATGTGGGCTCCACCGGGAATTCCACAGGCCCGCATTTGCACTTTGGAGTGAAAAAAGACGGCGCTTATGTGGATCCGCTGGACTATGTAAAAGAACCGAATCATTGAGTGCGGCTCACAAAAACACCCCGCCGAGATTTCCAACAATGTTGGATTCCCGGCGGGGCGTTTTTATCCCTCACGTTCCATCGCTTCCATTGATTTTTTGAGCTTTTGAAAGCTCTCCTCACTGATTACGTGCTCGATTTCACAGGCGTCTTGCTCTGCCACATCAGGGCTGACGCCTATGGAGATTAGGTGATTGGTAAAGAAACTGTGCCGATCATATACTTGCCGGGCGAGAGTCATTCCCTTCTCTGTCAGACACAGTGCACTGTCATCACTTGTGGTTAGATAGCCTTTCTTTCGCAGTTCCTTGACCGCGTGGCAGATGGAAGGCTTTGAGAAATTCATATACGTGGCCACATCCACGGAGCGGACGTTTCCCTTTCTCTTATGCAGTATAAAAATCGCCTCCAAATAATCTTCCATTGATTTTCCCAGATCCAAGTGGTAGGTCACCTCCTATCGGTTAGTTAGAACTAATCGTTTTAAGTCTATTATACCCTCAATAGAGGAACAGGACAAGATCTATTTTTAGTTTTTCAGAAATAATTAGTCTGTCATAGAGGAATGCAGCGTAAGTCTAGGAGAAGTTTGGCGAGGAATTTTCGCGATTTTATGGTATAATGTCAGAAGACTCTATCAGTGTTTTCTGGGGGCGTTTCATTGCAAATTCGTAAGTGCTAATAGGAGGAAAAGAGAATGGATTACAGGAGATTTGGAAATCAGATTGTGGCTAGAATCGACAAAGGAGAGGAGATTCTAGAGCAGGTCAAAGCGATTGCGCACAGTGAGAAGATTGCCCTGGCCAGCGTAAACGCGCTGGGAGCGATCAACGACTTTACTGTGGGAGTGTTCAAGACAGAAGAGAAGGAGTATTACTCCAACAGTTTTCAGGGGAGTTATGAGATTGTCTCCCTGACAGGGACCATCAATACGATGAATGGGGAATTTTACACCCACCTACATATGAGCGCGGGCAATGAGAGCGGGGAAGTCTTCGGGGGACATCTGAACCGGGCCGTGGTGAGCGCCACCTGTGAGATGGTGATCACGGTGATCGACGGGGTTGTAGACCGGTCTTTTGACCAGGAGGTTGGCTTGAACCTGTTGAAATTCTAATAAACGGGGAGCAGAGACATTTCAAGTTTAACCATTACTTGGGGATGAACTGAGGATGGAGCTGCCGACTATAAGGGTTTGGCTCCATTCTCACGCAAGGTGACTGCTGAGGCCGCTTTTCTGCGGCGGGTGTCATCTATGGCGGCGTAGTGTTTCTTCGTGGTGTTGACGTCCTTATGTCCCAGAACGTCGGCCACCAGATAGATGTCGCCGGTTTCCTGATAGAGGGCGGTTCCGTAGGTGCTCCTCAATTTGTGCGGGGTGATTTTCTTGGTGGTGGTGATCTGGGAAGCGTATTTCTTCACCAGGTTCTCCACGGCCTGCACGCCCAGTCGTCTTCTCTGGGTAGAGTAGAAGAGCGCGTGCTCATGCCCGGCCAGGGGTGTGATTCCGTCCCGGACGGTCAGATACCGCTGTAGTGCAGCTTCCACCTCGTCTCCAAAATAGACAATCATCTCCCCGCCGCCTTTTCTGGTGACCTTGATCCCATTATTCTTGAAATCCAGATCTTCCACGTCGAGTCCCACGCATTCTGAGACACGGATACCGGTTCCCAACAGAAGAGTGATCAGAGCCAGATCCCGTTCTTTTGTCTTCTCGTAGTAGACTTTTTTTTGTCCCGTCAGTTGATCCCCGGCATGTTCCACATAGTCCAGCAGAAGGGCCACTTCGTCGGCGTCCAGCCGGGTGATGGTTTTTTGGTGAAGCCGGGGCATGTCCACAAGGAGGGTGGGATTTGTCTGGATCATTTCCCGTTTATAGTAGTAGGCATAGAAGCTGCGCAGGGACGACATCTTTCGCTTTATTCCCCGTTCGCCGTTTGTGGTGGTTTTTTCCCTATTCTGGTAGACCTTTAAGTATTCCTGGTACTCCTCGATATCCAGCACTTGCAGTTGGTCCAACACGTCCACGGTGAACTGGTCTATGGAAAAATTGTGAAACAGGGGATTTTCCTCCTGGAGGTACTGGAAAAAAATGCGGATATCGTAGGCGTAAGAGATCCGGGTCTTTGTGGTAGTCGTAGCCTCCAGAGCACGAAAATAGTCCCTGCAAAAAGGCGGCAAGGTCTTGAGCACATCGCGGAGACGCAGAGTGTTCTGAGTATCTGTCTGTTCGTGGTAAGTAGTGCGTTTCTCCATAAAAATGAAAACCTCCTGAATATAAAAGCTTAGACTCTATAGATATCATAATCGGATTCCAATAAAATTTCAAGATCTTCAGGTCAGCGTGTATAGAAATACCATATATGAGAGAGCGAAAGCACTCGTTGCTTTCGCTCTCTTGGCTGGCCATATAAGCAGGGGCAGACGCACTTGACGAGTGCGGACGGCTCTGCTATTTCGTGCAAATGTAGGGAGAATGATAGAAAAGTTTATATGAGGGTGCTATAATATTGCCATACAAAGCGACAACTTTGAAGTTGGTGGAGGGATTATGGAGATTGTATTAGCTTATGGAAGAGAACTTGATATGCTTGGCTTAGTGACCGAATATACAAACGGAATACTGGAACAAGGTACGGATGTTGTTCAATGCCTTAATTCTCAACACTTAGATGATGAATTAAAGGATATGAATTTGAAATATGCTCTGCCCCACGGACGAATGTATCTTGCTCTTGTTGATGATAAAGCAGTTGGGTGTGTCGCGTTAACAAAAAATGATGATGTGTATTGTGAAATCAAAAGGTTGTATCTCAAACCTGAGTATAGAGGAATGGGCATCAGCAAGGCTCTTGTTGAAACAGTTATAAAGGACGCAAAGGAAATAGGTTACAAACACATGAGATTGGACACTTTTCCATTCATGGCATCTGCAATAAAGTTGTATGAAAAATACGGATTTTATTACATTGAAAGATATAATGACAATCCTGCGGAAACAGCAATTTTCATGCAGCGTGACTTGTAATGCAAATAAGAAGTTATAAGACAACTTTCACCTATAAAATCAATAAAAAATAGTATTTGATTTTTTGCTATCGAAAAGTATTGAACTGTAAAAAACTTTGGAAATACTGACAATTGCGGAGGCGGTTTCATGCGATGGTTTGAATTGATTTTTTTGTTTTTATGTGGGATTTTATTTTTCTATCTAGGTTGGCAAATTTGGAAGAAAGAGAAAATAAATTTAATACACGACTATCACTATAAAAAAGTAAAGGATATAGATAAAAAGGCATATACCGGGCAAATGGGAAAAGCAATGTTGGTTATAGGTGCAGGAATTATACTAACAGGCATTGTTGATTTTATAACATCTTCTCTATATGGGTGGTGTTTTTTTGGAATCTGCTTTAGTATAGGGCTGGTTGTGATGATTCACGCACAGATAAAATACAATCATGGAATATTTTAACAAATTGGAAGTTGCGGAGGTGTTTTAGATGAAAAAGAAATGGCTCATTCCGTGCTTAATACTGACAGTTGTGATTGCAATTCTTTTTATACTGGTATTCAAAGGACGCATACATTCACACTTGCGGAGAGAAAGGGAACTGCATTTAAGTCAGAATAAATACAACCACTGTTTGAGACTATAAGAGTAAGTGGTGATTATGATACAGATGTGATTTTTACGGAAAGGGTACCACCAGCTTATACGGCGATATGAGAAGATACAAGCAAGAATGGGGAATCCCTTGCAAATACGAGCGTTTTGTCCGCTTCTATAAACACCTGCAAGAAGTTATAGGACGATTTCCGTCTATAAAATCAATAAAAAATAGGAATTAGGGATAAGTGGTTTTCGAGCACATCTATTTGAAAAACCTGGGTTTGTCGTATAGATATATAGCGCAGATAAAACGGAGAACTGGACTTTTCATCTGTGGTAATTTATCGTTTTAATTACCACATAACTTCTGTAATCCATTGATCATACGCTCTCCGTGGTCTGGGATACGGATATCACAAGTTCTGCGATCCTGGTAAGACGCAAAATTCTATCTCCCGGTATAGACGAACCTGTGATATCCGAGAATTTTTCTTTACGGTGAATTGTGCGGACCACCATTTATCTTATCTACTTATCTTATCTACAGTTGGCTATGACCGCGCCTACCTTTGGTCAGGAGTAAGTATGTGGGCGTTCTCCTCGCCTCTGAGGACCCTGAGCGCTCCGTTGGCGAGGGCCTGCATCTCATTTTCTCCCGGTAACTCCACAATGGGCGCCAGGAAAGAAACCCTCTCCCGGATCATCTGTGTCAACCTTTTGGAGTAGGCCAACCCACCGGTGAGGAGGATATAGTCTACTTTTCCATTGACTGTGGGGGCAAGTTTGGCGATGCTCTTGGCGATGGCCAGAGCCATGGCTTCTACCACCAAGGCGGCTTCCGAATCTCCTTTGTCAATCAGGGCTTCCACTTCCCGTAGGTCAGCAGTGCCAAAATAGGCGATCAGACCGCCGGTTCTCTGTAGCTTTTTCATCAATTGGGGACGGGTGTACGCGCCGCTGTAGGCCAATTCTACTACTGTGTAGGTGGGCAGGCCGCCTGCTCTCTCCGGGGAGAATGGGCCTTCCTGGTCCATGACCATGTCGATCATTTTCCCACCACTGTGGAGATTGATGGTGATTCCACCGCCTAAATGGGCGACGATCAGGTTCGTGTCTGCGTACTCCAGTTGATTTTGACGACAGAAAGCCAACGCGGCGGCACGGGTGTTCAGACTGTGTCCCCGAGCTTGCCGTGGAATGCCCTTTAATCCTGTCATAGAAGCCACAGGCAACAATTCGTCCACAGTCACTGCGTCATAGGTATAAGCCTTGATCCCCAGCTTCTGGGCAAATTGGTAGGCGATACCTGCCCCGAGGTTGGAGGCATGCTCATCTCCCGGATGGTAATGGAGGCAATCTACCATATAGCCGTTGATCTCGTAGGCGCCGGCGCGCACAGGCGGCATGTTACCACCCCGGGATACTATGGCGGTCAAAGATTCCAGGGTATCGCCGTGTTTTTGGAGACATTCTCTCACCAGATCTGTGCGCATCTCTAATTGATCGTACACACAGGCATAGTTTTTTAGTTCTTCCAGACTGTGGGAGATGCTCTCCACCCATTTTTGTTGATCCCCCTCGTAGACAGCCACCTTTGTGGAGGTGGATCCGGGATTGATCACTAATATCTTTTCATTCCCCATACCTATCTCCTCTTCTCTTCTAAATTTGAACCATACGAGAAAAATAAAATCGCATGATGCATCATGCATTAATTATAAGCCTCAGAACCCCCTTTGTCAATTCAAGGATTTTGGTCGGTGCATTTTTTTATTTGTGGAATACAATTTTGTCCCTACAAAGTGTCTCTCTCAGAGGGGGCGGATTTCTCCCGCAGGTCCCAGACAGGTTTGTAGTAGTGCTCTTCCAACAGACGTATCACTTCACTGTGGTTCTGTTGGCGCACTGCACAGAGGATATCCTCGTGTTGTTGTAAACCAATCTTCCACTCCCGGTCATTATTTTGATGGTCGTAGAGAGAACCCAGAAAAAATAGGGGGAACAGGGAGTCGAATTGTCTGAGCAACCGTTGGTTGCCGGAAGATTCTAGGATACAGCGGTCGAACATATCCGCATAGTAGGTAAATTCATAGGAGTCTCTTTTCTCGAAGTAGGCTCTTTGCGTCGCCAAGACGTCGCTCATCTTCTGGCACAATTGCGAGGTGTTTCCGATCTCCACGCAATATTTGTAAGCGCCGGATACCCAGAAATATAGTACCTGGGCCAGCTCAAATAAATCTCGTTGGTTTAAAGTCACCACGTGAATGCCGCTGTTTGGCGTTGTGATGATCAATCCCTGCTGTTCCAGAAGGCTTAGGGCCTCACGGATGGGAGAATTACTCACCTGCAGTTCCTTGGAGAGCTGACCGATGTTTAACCGGCTTCCGAGGGGAATCTCCTGTTTTAAAATTTTGGCCTTTAAGATCTCGTAGGTCTGTTCTTTGATGGTTTTCATAGACGGTCTGCTCCTTCTTAGAAGATATTTGAACACATCTATCATAGTAAACAGAGAAAAGATTGTCAAGATGAATGGATGGTGAATCCACAGAATCACTTGCGGAAAAGATTTTCGAATGTCTGTTTGCATTTGTCTGCCAATTATGGTATCATAATTTTAAGAATATTACGGATGAAATACAGAAATACGGAAATGCGGGAGGGCCAGACATGGGTTACGGGAAAATAACGGATAAACAGAGAGAGATTTTGGAGTACATAAAGAAAGAGATCCTGAATAAAGGGTTTCCGCCCTCTGTCAGAGAGATCTGTGAGGCGGTCAAACTGAAATCCACCTCCTCTGTGCACGCACACTTGGAGACGTTGGAGAAGAACGGCTACATTCGCCGCGATCCCACTAAGCCCCGCACGATCGAGATATTGGACGACAATTTCAATCTCCTCCGCCGGGAGATGGTTAATGTGCCTGTGATCGGTACGGTGACAGCTGGACAGCCGATTCTGGCTGTGGAGAATATTGAGAGCTACTTTCCGATTCCGGCGGAAATTATGCCTAACAAACAGTGCTTTTTGCTCCATGTGCAGGGGGAGAGCATGGTAAATGCGGGGATTTTAAGCGGGGATCAGGTTCTGGTGCAGCAGCAGCCGGACGCTGAGAACGGCGATATAGTTGTGGCTCTGCTGGACGACAGCGCCACGGTAAAGCGATTCTTCAAGGAGGAAGGGCACTACCGCCTGCAGCCAGAGAATGACACCATGGATCCCATTATTGTGGAGCAGGAGGAACCGTTTCAGATCTTGGGAAAAGTCTTCGGTGTGTTCCGCATGTTTAAGTAGAGTGAGATTTTTTACTGAGCAGAGAAGACCAGAACAGTACAGACAAGGCCTGTGTCAGGCTGTCAGAGATTGTCCTGGTCTTTTTCGTCGTTGGCCATATGGTTTACGTAATATTATTATCGCAAACAAAAAAAGACCCTAAACAGAGAATTTCTCTCTATTCTGAGTCTTTCTTTGTGTCGTCATATTCCAGAGCGCTCTTTGTGGGCTATCCTGGTTACAGATCTTCCACTTCCACTGCTCTGCCATCTCTCCAGATCCTCTCCAGATCGTAAAATAGGCGGTTTTCCTCGTCGAAGACGTGGACGATCAAGTCGCCATAGTCCATGAGAATCCAGTTGGAATTTCGCGTTCCCTCGATTTGACGGGGTTCGTATCCGGCTCTGCCCAATTTCTCTTCCACATTGTCAACCATGGCTTGCACTTGGTTCTGGTTACTACCGCTGGCGATGACGAAGTAGTCTCCGATGGTGGAGACTTCAGCGATATCGATGACCTTTAAGTTCATCGCCTTTTTTTCATCTAAAGCATTACAGGCCAGCTTGGCCATCTCTTTTCCAATATTCATCTGTTGTCCTCCTGTCAGTGTCTCAACGAATAATATTCATAGGCTTCTCTGGTGGCTCCGTCGATCTCTCCTGTGCCGCTATCCAGATAGGTCAGGGTATCCCTCAGAATCTCATACATACACAGATCCAAATCTTGAAAGGCTAACTTTCGTATCTGATCCAGATGGCGTGCCTTGTCCCGCAGTGGTTCGATGTAATCTGCGATGTAGAGCAGTTTTTCCAATTTGGACATCTGGGGTTTGCCAGTGGTGTGCCAGGTGATGGCGCTCAGGATTTGAGGATCATCGACGCCGTATTTTGCCTGAGCCAGGTAGGCTCCCAGTTTGGCGTGAAGTAAAAATGGATGGGATCTTTCGAAGTCGGTGACCGGGATTTGGTGCTCCTGACACATGGACAGTTTCTTCTTGTTGGGAATACACTTTGCGCTATCATGGAGCAGGCCGGCGACCTGGGCGTCCATCAGATTATAGTCGTGTACCATAGCCAGGGAGGCGCAGGTGTAGGTGACTCCCAGAGTGTGAAGAAAACGGTGTTCGTCTAAATATTTTTCCAGTTTTTTCTGCATTTGATACAAGTCATAATCTGCCATGGCTGTCCTCCTGGGTTGTGCGATAGATTTTGTGTTCACTCATATAAGAGATTACGCTGTCTGTGCAATAGTATTTAACGCTTCTGCCCTCCTGTATCCAGGTCCGAAGCATTTTAGAGGAGACGTCGATGTTCAGGGTGTCCAGGCGGAGGAAATGGCCGTGGTATTTCTGGGACATCTGTGCCATTTCTAGGTCAATCTGTTCTAGCGGAATGTGATCACGGGTGGCGACCACCATGGTGCAAGCCGCGCAGATACGTTCTGGTTTCATCCACGCATCCAGGCTGAACAAGGAGTCGGCGCCGATGATGAAGAAAAATTCTACATCGGGATGGTCTTGTTTTAACTGTTCTAAAGTGTGGTAAGTGTAGGAGTAGCCGTTCTCATGCATCTCCACGGTGGAGAGCTCAAAATGGGGGTTTCCCTGGATGGCCCGGGAGACCATCTCCACTCTCTGGGCGTCGCTGGCACGTCCCACGCGATTTTTCTTGTGGGGGGGATTCCCTGAGGGCATGAACAGCACTTTCTCAAGTCCTAGTTGTTCGTACGCCTTCTCCCCCAGAATCAGATGTCCGATGTGAATCGGATCGAAGGTCCCCCCCATGATTCCGATCTTTCTACTTTTCTTGCCCATAGTAATCCTCTTTGTCAGGGTAACTGTATTTTTCTCTTCTCTTTCTTTCCCTGTTTATATAGAATAATTTTCTTACCGATCACCTGTACCACCTGGGACTGTGTGCGCTCTGCCAACACTTCGGCCATCTCTCTGGGATCGAATAGGCAGTTCTGGAGCACGGAGATTTTGATCAGTTCCCTGGCCTCCAAAGCCTCTGACACAGATGCGGTGTTCTCGGGGGTCACTCCATTTTTCCCAAGCTGTAGAATGGGATCTATTTTCATAGCCAATCCTTTCAGATAGGCTCTCTGTTTACTTGTCATCTCTCTACCTCTTACTTGTAATAGTCAAATTCAAATCCATACATACGGATGGTGTCTCCGTCCTGGACACCGGCTTGTTCCAAGTCGTCCAGAATGCCGCCGTCTTTGAGGAAACGCTGGAAGAAAGCAAATCCCTTCTCCGAGTCCAGGTTGGTATAACCTAACATTTTCTCAATCTTTGGTCCCTCGACAATGAATGTGTGGGGATCTCTCTCGTCTTTTTGAACGGTGTAGGGGAGATTCTCTGTGATCAATACGTCCTCCGGGAAGAATTCCTGGGCGAAGACGATGGGCTTTTGCTCCACAGATCTTAGCAGGTTCTGTACGTGATATAACAGTTCCTTGACTCCCTGTCCACTGACAGCCGAGATAGGGTAGACGGAGATGCCCTTGGGTTCGAATTCCATTCGCAGTAATTCTACAGGGCTATCCTGGGGATCGTAGATGGCGTCAACCTTGTTGGCCGCGATCACCTGGGGACGGGTGGCGATCTCTGGATTGTAGGCTTCAAGCTCCCGGTTGATTTTATAGATATCATCGATGGGGTCCCGGCCTTCTGTGGAGGCTGCGTCCACGATGTGAATGATCACACGGGTGCGCTCAATGTGGCGAAGAAACTCGTGGCCTAGGCCAACTCCCTCTGAAGCGCCCTCGATCAATCCTGGGATGTCCGCGATGACAAAGCCGCCTCCGTCCAAGTCCACCACGCCTAAGTTGGGACTCAAAGTTGTGAAATGGTAGTTGGCAATTTTGGGTTGTGCATTGGTCACTCTGGAGAGAAAGGTGGATTTGCCCACGTTTGGGAAACCCACCAGGCCTACGTCCGCGATGACTTTCAGCTCCAATTTCACCTCCAGCTCCTGTGCCGGCTGACCGGGCTGGGCATACTTGGGAACCTGCATGGTGGCGGTGGCATAGTGCATATTACCCTTGCCGCCCCGTCCGCCTCTTAGCACCACCTGACTGGTATTCTCGCCAGACATGTCAGCGATTACCTTGCCGCTCTGGGCGTCCATCACAACGGTTCCCTCCGGAACCTTTAACACGATATCTTCACCGTTGCCTCCGTGGCAGCGGCGTTTTCCGCCGGGTTCTCCGTCCTGAGCCTTGAATTTTCTCCGGTGTCGGTAATCGGTGAGTGTGTTCAATCCCTTGTCCACTTGGAAGATCACATCCCCGCCTTTTCCGCCGTCTCCGCCGTCAGGCCCGCCGTTGGGCACATACAGCTCCCGCCGGAAACTGACATGTCCGTCTCCGCCTTTTCCGGACCGTATTATTATTTTTGCTCTGTCTGCAAACATGGTTACCTCCGTGGTATAAACAAAGGCTTCAAACCTGAACGATTTGAAGCCTCCTGTGATTACTGCTTACTCGGATACTGGAACGATAGAGACCTGTTTCTTGTCTCTGCCTTTTCTGGTGTATCTAACAACACCATCTGTCAAAGCAAATAAGGTATAATCTTTACCACATCCTACGTTTACACCTGGATGAATCTTGGTTCCGCGCTGTCTGTAAAGAATATTACCAGCTTTTACAAACTGTCCGTCTGCTCTCTTCGCGCCTAATCTCTTGGACTCGGAATCTCTACCGTTCTTGGTAGAACCAACTCCTTTT
>JBKXQO010000044.1:0-10659 GCA_047014865.1 Blautia sp.
CAACAGTCCGATCCCGGAGGCGCCGTTGGACACCACGCTGTCCAAGTCGTCCAGATTGGCGATGTTGGCCAGCAAGGCCACGTGCGTCCCGTCCCTGGTCACATCCTCCGCGTCCCTCAATTTCAAAAGCTCCGCATGTTTGGCCTGATCCTGACTCTGCCGCATCTGGAATGCCTTCAAAGTCTCCTCATCCGGCTGGACGTACAGTGTTCCGCTGTATCCGTCCACAATCCCCATACAGCCGTCCCACTCCAAGTCCACATCCACGCCGATCAAGATGGGAATATTGATGGTCTTAGCCAAGATCGATGTGTGGGAGATCGCTGACCCCTGTTTTGTTACAATCGCCAGAAGTTTCTTCTGATCGACCTCCATCACATGGGAAGGAGTCAACTCCTTGGATACCAGGATCACCGGCTCCTCTCCCTGAATGCGGTCTTGGCTGATACTGTCCAAGATCCCAATCAATTGATCCGAGAGATAGCGTATGCTCTCCACCCTGGACTGTACGTAGGCGTCGTCCAACTTCTCAAAAGTGCTGGATAACTCCTCCTTCGTCACGGCAATCGCATAGGACACGTTTACCTTCTCTGACCGCACCATGCTCTCGATGGCACGGATAAAACTGCTGTTCTCCAACAATTGGATATAGGTATCCACCCTCTTTTGCGTTCTCCCCAGTTCCATCTGCTCTCTTTTGCGCCAATGGTGAAGCTCCTCGATGGCCTGCTTTCGAGCCTTCTGAAAGCGGATCAGCTCCTTATCCGTATCCGCGATATTATACTTTCGGATGTGCTGCTCACACCCCCGGTAAAACTGTATCTTCCCAATAGCTATTCCTGGAAACGTCCCCATCCCATGATAGACATTCATTGCTTGTTCCCCCCTGATTCATACACCATTCTTACTCCAATCTACTGCCATCTGAGATGCGCCTAGCCACCGCCTCTGTGGACTGCAATCCCGACTTATCACATATGGCTTTTCAGACAATCAGTCACAGGCTGCCTTGAATTCCGTCCAATTCTTATTGTACTGAATATCCGCCTCCTCACTGACATTCTGGACAATCTCTCCTTTGCTGACAGAGTCCGGGACAACCAGATCTGGATTCACCAGGTCGTCTGCCGCCTCATTGGTACTGTAATAACCAATACTGTCGAAGCACTTAGCCGCCACCTCCGGCTCTAAGATATAATCGATAAACTTGTAGGCCGCCTCTTGATTGGGCGCCTTCTCCGGAATAAACATATTCATAATTCCAAATCCCAATCCTTCCTCCGGGTATACCACCTCCAGGTCTGGATTTTCTGCCAACGCCTGAGTCACCTGGGAGGTGTATAGAAATCCTACGCTGGCCTCCCCGTTGAGCAGGGCGTTCTGGGTATTGTCATCTTGAATCAGACGGACGTTGGGCGCCAGCTCCAAGAGTCTCTCGCCAGTCTTCTTGATCACATCCACATCTTCCTCATTCATACTCTCACCCATGGAGAGCTGCGTGATTCCATTGATCACCCGGTAGTTGGCTGTCAAGGCGATGCTATCCTTCAAGGACGGATCCCAGAGATCCTTATAACCTTTGATGTCAATCTTAACCTGGCTTGGATCATAGACAATCAGAGGGATACCCGCCCCGTAGGGAACGGTATACTCGTCCTCCGGATCATAGAATTGTCCTTGGTACAAGGGATTGATATTCTCAAAATTACTCAGTTTTTCTTTGTCCAACTTTTTGGCCAATCCCTCCTTGATCACACTCTCCAAGATATAGTCGTCCGCCACGATCACATCGTAATCGCCGCCCTTGGCCTGAGCGAGCTTCTCTAACATGGTCTCGTCCGTATCAAAGTTGGAGTAGACCACCTTGATTCCCGTCTCATCCTCAAAGCCATCCAGCACCTCCTGGGGAAACATTGCTTCCCAGGTATAGAGCACCATCTCTGCGTTCGCGTCAGCGCTGCCTCCACATCCACTGAGAGCCGCCGTTCCCAACAAGACTGCTCCCAACATTCCACCTAAAAATCTCTTCTTCATAATAACCTCCTTCTCGTGCAAGTTCATCGTTTCACTTCTCTAATTATTTCTTATTAGTCTTCACTCCATTCCGGCCGCTTAACCTGCGCGCCAAGGAGTAAGCCAATAGAACGATCACACTGACCGCCAACATCAACGTACACAGCGCATTGATCTCCGGCGTCACCCCAGTCTTCATCTGCGTGTACACCTTGATGGGCAGCGTGCTCAATCTCGGTCCGTTGACAAACACACTGATCACCACATCGTCCATGGACATGGCAAAAGCCAAGAGAGCCCCCGACAGAACTGCAGGCATGATCAACGGCAAAGTGATATCAAAGAAAATCCGGGTGGGAGTGGCGCCCAGATCCATGGCCGCCTCCTCCAGCGATGGATCCATTCCCACCAATCTGGCCTTGACCTCCATCAAGATATAGGGAACACAAAAGACCGTGTGGGCAATCAGCAACGTCACCATCCCAAACGGCAATCCCAGCAGGGAAAAAAATGCCAAGAATACCATACCCAGAATAATCTCCGGGATCATCAATGGCAAAATGGAGACATACTCCAAAAGCCCTTTGCTGCGGTACTGGATCTTGGCCAGTCCCACCGCCCCCAAAGTTCCAATCACCGCCGAGAGCAGGCAACTTAGCACACCCAATATCAGGCTATTCCCCAGAGCTTCCATAAGGCCGCTGTCCTGAAAGAGCGCCTGGTACCACTGGAGAGAAAATCCCTTCCAGCTCACAGTCAGCCTGGAATCATTAAACGAAAATATAATCACCACCAAAATCGGCAAGTACATCAAAATAAAAATCAGCGCCAGATAAATGTTAGACAGTTTTGAATTCTTTTTCAATGCAATCCCTCCAATTCTCCCACACTGGTCAGCCTGCGGTACACGTAGATCATCAGGGAGGTGAGGACTGTCAATACCACTGCCAGCGCTGCCGCAAAGGGCCAATTGCTCCCTCTGGTCATCTGGTCCTGAATCAGACTTCCCACCAGAACAATTTTATTTCCTCCCAGGATATCCGCGATGAAGAACAGCCCCATTGACGGTATAAACGTCAAGATCACACCGGAGAGCAACCCAGGAAGGGTCAATTTCAGCGTGATATTGCGAAAAGTCTGAAAAGCGGTGGCGCCCAGATCCCTGGAAGCCTCCACCAAAGACCAATCCAGTTTCTCCGCGCTGGAATACACGGACAATATCATAAACGGCAAGAGCACGTACACCATGCCAATCACAATAGCCGGATAACTGTAGAGAATCTTCAGAGGCTCCTGAATGATTCCCAGTTTCAGGAGAATTCCGTTAAAAATCCCCTTGGTCTGAAGAATGATGATCCATCCGTAGAGACGAATCAGAGAATTCACCCAGAAAGGAAGCATCAAGAGCAGCATTGCCTTTGACTTCCACCGGTCCGAGAGTTTCGCCATAAAATACCCAAACGGGTACCCAATCAGAATGATAATCACCGTACTGGTGAGAGCCAATTGGAAGGACTGGACAAAGGTCTGCAGGTAGACCGGCTCCAAGATCCTCCCATAGTTCTCCAAGGTCCACCTCCAGGTGACGCCGTAGGACTCGTTGTTGGTGGCAAAGCTTAAGGCCACCATATAGATCAACGGTCCCGCCACAAAGATAATGGTAAACAGATACAGTGGCAGCGCCATCAGCATACCTCTTCGGTTCGTCTTTTTCATGGCTGCTCACCCCGGTCCACCAGCACTGCCTGGTTGGACTCCCAGCGAAAACAAATTCGCTGCCCTTCTTTCACATTGGCGTCAATCCCATAGCGGCTGGAGACCAAACTCTGGCCGTCGTCCAGCCGCAGAACCATTCTCAACAAACCTCCGGAAAACGACTTCTCCTCCACCGTCGCCTCCAGTCCACAGCCACAGTTCTCATCCAGACCTATGTTCTCTGTGCGCACCGCCATGGTCACTTCCTCCTGAGGACTCACTTTCGCCCCGTTCAAATCCACCAAGGCCTTGCCGCCACAGGTGAACACCAAGGCCTTGTCCTCCACCACCCGGTCCACGCGCCCCTTTATGATATTCGCGCTTCCCACAAAGGTGGCCACATAACTAGTCTCCGGGTGGTTATAGATCTCATCCGGCGTGCCAATCTGCTCAAAGACACCCTTGTTCATCACCACAATCCGGTCGGACATATTGATGGCCTCCTCCTGATCATGGGTGATATAGATAAATGTAATCCCCAGACGCTTCTGCAATTTCTTCAACTCCAATTGCATGGTTCTGCGCAACTGAAGATCCAGCGCCCCCAAAGGCTCATCCAACAGCAGGACTTTCGGGCGGTTGATCAATGCCCGGGCAATAGCTACCCTCTGCTTTTGTCCCCCAGACAGTTCAGAGGGCTTTCTCTTCTCAAAACCTTCCAACTGTACCAAGGTAAGCATCTCCTCCACCCTCCTGCGAATCTCCTCCTTGGGAACCTTACGGATCTTCAGGCCGTACCCCACATTGTCCGCCACATTCATGTGGGGAAAGAGGGCATAGTTCTGAAACACCGTGTTCACATCCCTGCGGTTGGGATCCAGCTTCGTCACATCCTGGCCCTCCAGCAGAACCTGACCACCATCTGGCGTCTCCAAGCCCGCAATAATTCTCAATGTCGTAGTCTTCCCACAGCCGGAAGGACCTAAAAAGGTGATGAATTCTCCTCGCTCGATGGACAGGTTGATCCCCTCCAGAACTTCCGTTCCATCGAACTGTTTCTTTATGTCCCTAATCTCTAACAGTACTTCACCCATTATCCCAGTCTCCTATTTTCTAATGATTTTCCCACTGCGGCTCCCTGTGTACACACCCTGGTCAACCGCCAAGACCCCATCTACCAACACATAGGGAATCCCCTCTGGAATGGCGTCTGGTTCCCCCAGATGGGGATAATCCGCCCGGTCGCAGATCGTCTCCAAATTAAAAAGCGTCAAATCCCCATCCTTGCCAACCGCGATCTCCCCCTTTTGGGACAGGCCAAAAACCTGGGCTGGCAGTAAAGTAGCCTTATACACGGCCTCCTCAAGGGACAACAACTGCAGCTCCCGAACCATCTCTCGAAAATATTTTGGATAAGTCCCTGCGATCTGAGGATGTCCCTCTCCTTTTTCGTAAGCTCCAATGTCCGTGGAGGGCATCACATAGGGCTTCACCATACAATCATAAACTTCCTGTTCCTCCCCCTCGAAGAAGACAATCGCCTCGCCTGGACACTCTTTCTTCATATGATAGTACAGATCCTCGTCCATGACGCGCCCCTTATATTGCCCAGTGGCCACCACCATCTGATCCCACTTCCACTGGTTATTCCGTATATTCTCCAGATCGAAGGTGGCCGTGTCAAAATACGTCGTCCAATTGGTGTACATTCCACTGTCCAATTGAATGTCCAGACCTTCCGCCCGGGCTTTCTCCACCATTTTCAATCCCTCCCCCACCAATCCATTGCAATATTGATAGACAAAGTGTGAGATCAAAATCTGCGCCTTGGTCTTTCTGGCCACTTGGAACAATTCGTACAGGGAATACAGATCCTTGTTGGTCAAAAGCCTGGTATGTACCGGACAGATCTTGCCACATTTTTGACACACCTTTGCCAAGGCTATCACTTCCTCCAGGCTGCTCCCCGGCACGTAATCCAGGCCAAAAGAGACGCCACAGGCGCCCTGTCTCAGAGCATCCTCAGCCAAGCTAACCATCTTCCCAATCTGCTCCTCTGTGGCGGGCTGATACCGGTCCATGGCCCCGGCCTCTTCCCGCAGGGAAGTCTGGTGTCCCACCAGCATCGCCTGGTGAATGGGAAATCCCCGCCGTTCCTGCTCACTGAAGAATGCTTCCAGATTCTTCGGCGAACAGCCGCAATTGCCCCCCACCGTGGTGGTAATCCCCTGGCAGGCCGAGAGTATCCCCGCATAGTCCTCCCCGTCCACGTGACCATGGACATCAATGAATCCCGGAGAGACAACCAGTCCCCTGGCATCTATGACCTGTTCGGCTTCCAAGGGCTCCTCTGCGATCTGCGCGATCTTGCCATTCTCAAGTCCAATATTCCACAAATGCCTCGCCTTATGTCGGACATCCACAACCACTCCACCGTTAATCGCCGTCGTCAACATCTCACCACCGTCTCACTTTCCTCAGCAAACCCCTCAAAAAATGTGCAGGGATCACCAAAAGCCATCCCCAGACACACTCAAATCTTACAGTACAAAAAATCTATAATGAATTAATTCTATCATAAGTGTCATTTTCTTACAAGTAAATAGCACGAGAAGTCCCCTGCGGCATGATTTTCATCTGTATACCTGCCTGACACAGTCCCTTAATTCGAAAAAATCTCCAATATTTCCCATAGGTTTAGTAGATTATAAATCAAAGCTTTCCCTGTGTAAAGCATTTTTTTCTATGCAAAATGGAGAATCCCATTTCTCAGGATTCTCCAATGTAAGTTGCCTCGCAATCTATTCTTCATCCGGCGAAGCCTTCTGAGCACAGCAAAACTACCCAGCGCACCCAGTCCGTTCCATCTGTCGTCACCCTGGACGAAGTCTCCGCCTCCTCTTTACGCTGTTGATCAGTCGAACCACGAGGAAATTCCCGGCGATCAGCGCGATCACATACCCTCTCCGGTACCAGATATCCTGATATTTCAAGCCTGTGTAGAACATTTGCGTAAATCGCAGCAACAGAATATTCCACAGATACAGAAGAAAACTGTTCTCCCCCATCCATCTGAGAAAACGTCTCCCCCAGAACTGTTCGGGAATTCTTCCCATAAAGAGAGAGGCCTCCACACAGCCAACTACTACCATCGGCTCCAGGAGCGTCCAGTGCCCCATGGAGAGCTTCAAGAGATTCTTCTCCTCTAGACAATACAAGACGCCAAACAAGGCCGCGCCAGCCACATGGTCATCCGCTGAGACCATCCGAAACGCACGTTCTCCTGAATGGCAAACCCCAAAGCCATGCCTACGATATAGATTGGAACTCTGGAAAAGGCGATGTTCAACCTAGACAACCCCAAAAACTGGTGAAATACAATCCCCAACAGATAAATTCCCATACACATGGCCAACACTTGTAGAAAACGTTTCTCCCGCTTTTGCATCCTCCGAAAGATCCAGGGAGTGAACAAATAAAAGAGGACGATGGCCGACACATACCAGTTAAAAGCTCCCCTCCCACCCACATAAAAGTCAAGGGTAGTCCAGTTCAATAACAACATACTCCAGCCGCATCGTCCCAGATAAATCACTGCCAGAGTGTAGAGCGTGACCAAGATCAGATATGGAGGAAAGATCGTCTTAGCTCTCTTTCGGTAAAACTCTTTTAGATTCCAGTTTCTGGTGAGGGAGAAGACCATCCCCAGGCCAGATACCAACAAAAAGATGTCCACGCCCACATACCCTCTGCGAAAAATATAGTCAAGACTTCCCCAGTATGCCCTCACATTTCTCATATGAACCAGCAACACAAGGAAAAGAGCAATCCCCATCAACTCACTCCGATAGGTGCTCAAAGGTTGATAAGAGAATTCTCCCCCTGCGCTCCTCTCCCCCTTGCCGCCGGAAAACACTGCCGCCACACCGGCTCCAGACAGAGTTGCCGTGGCCTCCCACAGAGTTCCCGCCACGGTCAACACTCTTCCTCCCACAAATAGAAAGAATAGTTTCTCCACCGCCAGACAGGACAAGGCCATCCCAGACCCTCTCAGAGCATTCTTCCACCGCCTTTCGCAACCATCCAGAGCGCCGGTCAGAGCATATCCCAACAGTAGATACAAGAATAGGCGAAACCATCCTCCCTGGGCTATCTGTAACAACAATTCCAAATTTTCTTTTTTCTGGTAAGGAAAGTACCCTAACAAGAGTAACAGCACCGCCCCACAGATAAAATAACAACCGATTTTGTTCTTTTTCATCTCTCTCCCCATTATCAGTCGGAAAAAAGGGACCATCCGATTTCGACGGTCCCATTCTACTCAAGTATTTTCGAATCAGCTTATCTTCGTGATGGATACCACGTGATCGATGGTTCCCGGATAAGTCTCGGTAATCGATCCATAGTATTTGATCCGTATCTTATCCCCCACCTTATACTTGGAAAAGTTTTTCCCAAAATCTTTCGGAACCAGGGAAATGCCATCAGATACCAGCACTTCTGTGGCGCTTATCCTCTTAATTACCACATCCATGTAGGCATATCGAAAGACATCGCTCTTTACACCCGCTTTTACATATCCACTGTATTTGTAGGTCTTACCATAGTTTGTGTAGGCTCTCACTGTGTAGAGATTGGCGTCTGTCTCCTTGGCCTTCTTATCGTAGTAGACCGCCGTCTTGCCGGATTTCACCACCGCAAGCCGCTGCCATCTGCTACTATCCTTTTTGTACACCACATAACCTTTCGCCCCTCTCACCGGCTTCCACTGCAATTTCACAAGATTGGGGGCGCCATTGTGTTTCGCCCACACCAAGCTTGGCGTGTCCAACCCAGTCAGCGCGCCCACGCCAGTCTTGTTATATCCCCCCAGAACTTTGCTTCCCTTCACCGTCTTGTACGCTCTGACCGTGTAGTAATATTGCGTCCCGGGAGCCGCAGTGGGATCCACATAGGAGACCTTCGTGCCACCCGCCACAGTCCGAAGGCCTTTCCAGTAGCCTCCGGGCGTCTTCCTATAGACCCGGTACCCTTCTGCCCGCCAGGCTTTCTGCCATTTCACTGTCACTTTTGAAGTACCAGAGGCAGTGGCCGACACCAACTTGGGCGTCCCCACCACAGTGGCCGCCTGGACTTTCCTGACGCCTCCCAGGCTTTGAGCGCCCGCTGGCGCCATAAGGCTGAGCGCCAATGCCAACACTACGCCAAATACAATCTTTTTCTTATTTTTCATTTTCACAATAACCTCCTGTTTCGTAAACTCATAAGGATCACTCGAATCAACAAATCAAAAGGGAGATCTCTCTCCTGTCCATGATTGTCTTGAATTTACTGTGCCAGGTTTTATCACATCAATCTTTTTCTTCTCCATTTTCTTCCCCCGGCAATCCACTGCACAAAAGTTCTCTCCCTCTTGATAATCTCATCTTTTACTCTCTCCCCATCGCATCCCTCCTTCTTCACTATTTCCCCCGTTTCCATTCACGCTCCGCGTACTTACAGGCCGAATCAAGCCCTAAAAGCAGTACACTGGAACATGATCTTTTGCCTCATATTAACATTTATGTAAGATTATTGTAATTATATCACAATACTCACTTAAGTTAAATTCATGTTTTCGCTAAAATATTTATCCATGATTCAGCGATTTTATACAATACACTAACATACACTCTTTTATAACCACATAAGAGAATAAGAGAAACTGGATCTCGGCATAAGTTTATAAATCGAAATATAATAAGTTCCTGGTAAAGCTCTATAATTCGCACTATTTCTGATATATATTGTGCCACTTCCTTGGCCTTCAAAAATAGCTCCCCTTTCAACAGGATCAAATAAATTATCAGACTTATATATCTCTACACAAAAAGAGTCTGACGATGAACAACTCCCACTCTTTGTACACTTTATTGCCACTGTTTGTTCCGATGGCACTGTAATCTGATAATATTGTACAGTATTTTCTGGTAAGTCAAATCCTTGAACATCCATTTTTTTCGAACCCTTTTTCATCTCTGTTGCCTCTGTATATAAGAGCCCTCCTTGAACTGTTAACTGATTATATGTACAACTTGCTGTCGCTGTATATCCTGCTGTGCATCTTAATTTGATATAATATGTTCCAGCATTTCTAATATAATATCTTGCAGTAGGATTTGTGTATTTAATTGTATAAGCAGTACTCAACTGAGCTTTTCCTTCATCATACAAAACCACTGCTGCCCTTTTTTTGCTATTTAATCCTGTAATATTAACCGTTAACTTCCCAGCACTGGGAACTGTGACCTTAAAAAACTTATTTGTCTCTGTAATTTTACCGAAATGAATATTAGCTGAAGTAATAGAATTCTCGGATTCTGCTGAAATCATCTCATCTGTTATTGACTCATCTACTTCTATATCTCCGTTATCTGCTGCATATAAAATACTACTACTAAATATTAAGCTAACACATAAACTTAGGGCAAATAACACATTTTTTAATTTAATTTTCTCCATTCTCCACTTACTTTCTAGTTGCATATAACCCCCCCTTAATATCCGATGCTGATGGTTTAATAGCTGTTCCTTTGTTAGTTCCAAACATTAACTTGTCCGTATTATAACTCTCATATAAATCTAACAAGCCAAACGTATGTCCAACTTCATGTGCCGCTGTAATCCTATTTTGTCTAGTATTTTGATTTTCCATAATTGCCGTATTAAAATTAATAGAAAATTCTATAATTCTTCCATTAACCGCCGACGCTACCGTATTTGTTGATGCTATAATTGATGTTTCAGGTGCATAATATGTATCCACTATATTAGGTGAAGTTGAAGACCTGGTTAAAGTAATTACACCGCTATTTTTCCAAACTGTAGCACCATAATTATGTATAAATTATATATGCCTTTTTCCTTATCTTTTCAAATCTTCTCAAATGTCCGAATAGCCCCATTTTATCA
>JBKXQO010000045.1:0-9321 GCA_047014865.1 Blautia sp.
ATTCCGTTGTATCGCTATTTTGTAGTGAATCGCTCTACAAAATCATCATTGCATCTCCAAAGGAGAAAAAGCGGTATCTCTCCTCCACAGCCTCCTCATAGGCCGCCATCACCTTCTCTTTCCCGGCAAAGGCGGACACCAACATCAGAAGTGTGGACTCTGGTAGATGAAAATTCGTGACCAGCCCATCCATCATTTTAAAGCGATAACCCGGATAGATAAAGATATCTGTCCATCCGCTACCTGCTCTGAGAATGCCATCCTCATCTGTGGCAGATTCCAATGTCCTGCAACTGGTGGTCCCCACACAGATCACCCGGTTGCCTGAGACCTTTGCCCGGTTAATCAACTGAGCCTGCTCTTCCTCCACCACATAGAACTCAGAGTGCATATGATGGTTGGACACATCCTCCACTTTCACTGGCCGGAAGGTCCCCAGTCCCACATGCAAAGTGACATGGGCAATCTCCACCCCAGCCGCTCTCACCTGTGCCAAGAGTTCCGGGGTAAAATGCAGACCTGCCGTGGGCGCCGCCGCTGATCCCTCATGCTTAGCATATACCGTCTGATAGCGGTTCTTATCCTGTAATTTGTGAGTGATATAAGGCGGCAAAGGCATCTCACCCAGTTGGTCCAAAATCTCCTCAAAAATTCCTTGGTAGTGAAACTGAATCAGACGATTTCCCTCGTCCACCACATCCAGAATCTCCCCCTTTAGAATCCCGTCGCCAAAGACCAACTTCGTCCCTATTTTCGCCTTTTTTCCAGGTTTCACCAGAGTCTCCCAGATATCATTCTCTCTTCTCTTTAGCAACAACAATTCAATCACGGCTCCCGTGTCCTCTTTGTGTCCAAAGAGACGGGCAGGAATCACTTTCGTGTCATTAATGACCAGACAGTCCCCCGCCCTTAAATACCCCAGAATATCTCGAAAAGTCCCATGACTGATCTCCCCAGTGCTCCGGTCCAGGTGGAGCAGGCGGGAACTGCTCCGGTCTTCCAGAGGATCCTGGGCGATCAGCTCTTGGGGAAGTTCATAATTAAAATCGGATGTCTTCATAACTCTCTCCCTATTTAATAGTAGACTTTATCTGCCTCCACCACAACGCTCGCACCGTCTCTCACATCCACGATGTTCACGCTACAGTTGGGAGGAACCTTCCCGTGCCAGAAATCGTGATCCCGGTAGACATTTTGCATAAGCGCCCGGGAAGCACAGCCATGAGTAGAAATCAAAATAGTATCGCCCTGGTACTCCTGTTTCTGCGTCAATTCCTCCCAGAAAGCCTTGGTCCTCTCACAGACCTCCGGGAGACTCTCCCCATTCTCAGGAGCCTGGTAATTCCAGGGATCTGCAAAGAATTTGCTCAGATTCTCAGCGAACTCAGGGCATTCTCTTGAGGATTCCTGTGTTCCCTCCATAACCCCAAAACAAATCTCCTGGATTCTGTCGTCCACAATCCAAGGGATCTCTCTGTCTCTGACCACCAACTGTGCAGTCTCCCTGGCCCTGCGCAGAGGACTGGTGATCACCAAATCAAATTTTACATTCTTCAGAGCTTCCCCTGTCTTCTCAGCCAGAGCTCTGCCTTTCTCATTCAAAGGAATATCGGCAATGCCCTGAATCTTCTTCAGGGCATTCCACGACGTCTCTCCGTGACGCATAATATACAGTCTCATCTCAACTTCTCAGCTCGATTCCCAGATCTTCCAGTCCGTTTAATATTTTCTTCATAGCGGCTGTCACATCTGCGTCCTCCAAAGTCCGGTCTTTTGCCCGGAACACAATGCTATAAGCCATGGACTTATAGCCAGCCTTGATCTGGTCTCCCTCATAGATATCGAACAACTCATAGCTCTCCAAAATCTTTCCACCGCGCTCTTCCAGAATCGCCTCGATATCCCCAGCCAGAACATTCTTCGGAACCACCATACTGATATCTCTGAGAACTGCAGGATATTTGGTGAGATCCTCAAATTTATAGTCGAAGTTCGCCAATTCCATGATCGTGGGCATATCGATCACTGCCACATAGACTCTGGACTTTATGCCGTAGTTCTCAGCCACCAACGGATGAACTTCTCCCAGATACCCCAGAAGTTCTCCCCCGTAACAGATATTCGCCTGACGGCCAGGGTGGAGATAATTCTTCCCAGAATCCGGGCTGTAGGTAACCTTTCCCTTCATCCCCACTTTCTCGAAAAATTCCTCACAGACACCCTTCATCGTATAGAAATCGCCTTCCCCGTACATACCCAGGGTAAATTTCACCCGCTCGTCGGTCAGCTCTGTCAGAGGCAGCGATTTGGGCAGGTAGACCTTAGCCAACTCATACAGACGTACGTCCTTATTCCTTCTCCGGTAATTGGTCTCCAGGGAGGAGAGAATTCCATTCAGGGGAAGTGTTCTCATCACACTGAAGTCTTCACCCAGAGGATTTCGAATCACAACTGCCTTTCTCAGAGGATCGTCCTCGTCCAGCCGAAGCTTATCGAAGACCTTAGGGCTCTCAAAAGAGTAAGTCATAGCCTGGGAGAACCCACAGAACTCTGCGATGTCCTCAGCGATCTTCTCTACTTTTCTGCGGAACGGTAAAAATCCAGTCAACACAGAACTTGGCAGCGTGGACGGAATCTTATCGTACCCATAGAATCTGGCCACCTCCTCTGCTAAATCTGCCGTGCAATGTACATCCTGCCGGAAGGTGGGAACGATGATATTCTCCTTCTTCTCATCTGGATACAGCTCCACTCTCGCCATATACTCCAGCATCTCCTGGGCGCTGATCTGGATTCCCAGAAGGGCATTGATTTTCTCCGGCTCAAAGGGAACCGTCCAGGGCTCTCTGTGGTCGTAGCACACATCCACGATACCGCCGACCACCTCTCCGGCCCCCAACTCTTCCATCAACTGGCAGGCACGGTTCACAGCCTCCAGGGCCGTGTTCGGGTCTAATCCCTTCTCAAATTTCGCCGAGGCCTCAGTCACATGCCCCAGCTTCTTAGACGATTTGCGGATATTCACGCCGTTGAAGCAGGCGCCCTCGAACAGCACCGTCTTCACCTCGTCGGTGATCATGGAGTTCTCACCACCCATGATACCCGCAATACCCACCGGCTTGTTCTCATCACAGATCATCAGCATAGAGTCGTCCAGCTCATGCTCCTGTCCATCCAAAGTCACGAACTTCTCGCCTTGTTTCGCCCTCTTGACCACAATGTGGCCTCCGTCGATCTTATCCAGATCATAGGCGTGCATCGGCTGCCCATATTCTTCCATGATATAGTTGGTGATATCTACCAGGTTATTGATAGAACGGATTCCATTGCTGGCCAAAGCCCTCTGCATCCACTTGGGAGAGGGACCAATCTTGACATTTTTCACCACACGGGCTGCATATCTGGGGCAGAGATCCGGATCCTCCACCGTCACCTTCACATAGTCAGAAGTCTGCTCGTCGTTTCCCGTCTCCTTGATCGCCGGAGGACAGAACTTCTTATTAAAAGTAGCCGCCGCCTCTCTGGAGATCCCCAGAGCGCTGTAACAGTCCACCCGGTTAGAAGTGATCTCATACTCAAAGATCACATCCCGCAGTCCCAGAGCCTCGATGGCGTCCGCCCCCACCTCGGCATCCTCCGGGAATATATAGATTCCATATTCCGGCGCCTCCGGGTACATATCCCGGCTACTTCCCAGCTCCTCGATGGAGCACATCATGCCGTCGGACTCTATGCCTCTTAGCTTGCCTTTCTTAATCTCGATCCCTCCTGGAGTCATCTTGCCGTCATGGCTGCCGGCCACACGCCCTCCGTCCAACACAACGGGAATCTTGTCGCCTTCTTTAATATTTGGGGCTCCTGTCACAATCTGCAATACTCTTGTCCCCACATTGACCTGGCAGACCACCAACTTATCTGCATCCGGGTGCTTCTCAATCTTATCAATCTGCCCAATAACAATCTTGTCCAGATCTGCATCCGTCCTGTGGTAGCCTTCCACCTTTGTCCCAGTCAAAGTCATTGCATCTGTATATTCCTGGGGATCCACATCCAGATCCGGCACATACATTTTCATCCATGATAATGAAGTATTCATAACTCTTCCTCTCTATCTCCACAAATATTTTTTCTCTTCACTTCCATATGTCTAGAACTGTCTCAGAAAACGGATATCATTCTCATACAGACGGCGCAGATCGTCAATCTCGTATTTCAACAGTGCAATACGCTCCAATCCCATACCCAGAGCAAATCCTGTGTACTCCTTGGAATCAATCCCACACATCTCCAGCACGTCCGGGTGCACCATTCCACAGCCCAGAATCTCGATCCAGCCGGTTCCCTGGCAGAAGCGGCATCCCTTTCCCCCACATTTGAAGCAGGACACATCCATCTCGGCGCTGGGCTCCGTGAATGGGAAATGGTGAGGACGGAACTTGGTCTTGGTCTCAGGTCCGAACAACTGTTTCGCAAACTCGTCCAAAGTTCCTTTCAGATCTGCCATAGTGATATTCTTGTCGATAATCATTCCTTCCACCTGATTAAAACATGGAGAGTGAGTGGCGTCCACCTCATCTGAGCGATATACACGCCCCGGCGCAATCATTCGAATAGGCAATGGACCTCTCTCCATAGTTCGTGCCTGACAAGGAGAAGTCTGGGTACGCAGCAAGATCTGGTCCGTGATCCAGAAGGTATCCTGTTCATCCTTGGCCGGATGTCCGTCAGGAATATTTAATTTGCGGAAATTGTACTCATCATACTCGATCTCCGGTCCATCCACAATCTCATACCCCATGCCGATGAAGATATTCTCCACCTCTTCCAGGGCAATCATATTGGGATGACGATGACCGATTCTAGATTTCTTCGCCGGAAGAGTGACGTCGATCACTTCTGACTCCAGCTTTGCATTCAGGGCTGCCTCCTCCAGTTTTTTCTTGGTTCTGGCCAACAACTCCTCAATCTGTCCTTGTGTCTCGTGGACCATCTGTCCCACAACAGGGCGTTCTTCCTTGGCCACATCTTTCATACTCTTCAACAGAGCGGTCAATTGGCCTTTCTTCCCTAAGTACGATACCTGGATCTCCTGCAGCTTATCCAGAGCATCGATATCCTGGATTTTCTTAACTGCTTCCTCACGGATCTCCTGCAGCTTCTGTTTCATATCCATTTTCTCATTCTCCTTTATCATCATCTTTTTCGGCGAAATATGATCCCCGCGGAGCGTTTTTTGTGTTGTAGGAGAGCTCAGAGATCTCTTCTATAACATACAAAGAATCCTGCACCGCTGGATTCTCCGCCTGCGGCGCGTCGCGCAAGCGACATACTCCCTCTCCGCCGCAGTGCGATCCCCGCGGAGCATTTTTTGTGTTGTAGGAGCGTTCAGAAATCTCTCCTACAACACAAAAAAGCTCCATCCCAATAGGGACGAAGCAAAATCCGCGTTACCACCCTGATTTCTGCAAAAACACTTGCAGACTCTCAACTGCTTAACGCGCAGACACGTCTGTCTCTACCCGGCACCACCCACTGTCAACAGACAGCGCACCCGTGCACCTTAACACCTTCAAGACAGCAGCTCCGGTGAGAATCTCAAGATACGCCTGAACTTAGGGGAGCTCACAGCCGACGACTACCCTTCTCTGTAAGAAAGCATATCTCTACTTGCACCATCACAGCTTTTTGCAATTTATAAATGTTATTCTAACATAAAAGAAAATTCTGTCAAGGGCTAACTCTTTTTTCTTTTGTTTTTTTCAATCAGCTTAGACCGCTCCTCCTGCGCTCTCAGCTCTTCCTCTCCCTGGCCCAATTCCTGTCGTCGTTCTTCCTCTTCTCTCTCAAACAGCTCCCTGGCAAAAGCCTGCGCCTGACGAAACTCCATCTCATAGTAGGCATTGATCTCAGCGCCAAACAACATGATATTCATGCAGATATACATCCACAACATAATCAATATAATGGTAGTCAAGCTTCCATACATATTTGTAAAATTCGGAAAGAACGTAAAATAGATAGAAAAGCAAAAGGAAAATACAGACCAGGCGATAGCTGTCAGGACTGCCCCTGGCAACTGACTTTTCAGGCTGGCTCTCCGGTTGGGAAGCGCCTTATACAAGAATAAAAAGACCACAACCAGGACAATAAAAACCAAGAAATTCTTTGCGCCCAAAAATCTGGCCACGATCTCACCCAGAAATGGCACATGCCTCATCAGAGTGTGCTGAATAGCATTGCCGAAAACCAACAAAATCAAACTGCCGATCAATGCGGCAATAAAGAGAACCGTATAGAGCATCGACCACAGCCGTGTGATCAACCAGTTACGTGTCTCTTTTACATGATATATTGTGTTCAGACCATTGGTGATTGCCTGAATCCCCTTCCCTGCAGACCATAAGGCCGTGATCAACGTCACAGGAAGCACCGCCCCGCTTTTGGTGAAGACCTCTGCCACGATACCCAAGACAAACGACTGGATCTCTTTTGGAAAAAAGCCGATAATCGCAGTCCGAACTGCATTATAAGTCAATGGTGTGTACTGCACCAAGGTCATTAAGAACAGCATAAACGGAATAAACGACAGTATAATAAAATATGCTGCCTGGGCTGCATACGCTCCTATGTGATCTTTCTGCGTTCGTTCTACGAAACCCGCCAGGGAAGACAACACCGGAATAATTCTCTTCTTCATATGCCTTCCTCTCTCACTCTCCGCCAATGGAGGCAGGAGTCCTCTTTTATCTGCTACATCATACCACGCTTTTCACTGACTGGCAAGTTTCAACGCCTCCTCCACGGACTCGATCTCCACCTGCTGGAAAAAATACTCCAGTATCTGCCAGTAATTCTGGCCTTCCAAAGCCATATGATTCGCCCCATTCTGACTCATACCTACCCCATGGCCATACCCGCCTCCCACAAAACGGTATCCCTCCAGCCCTGCTTCCCCCTGTAATGGCTCCAATGAAAAATAGGCGCTGGGAAGCAATTTGGCGTCAACCACCTTATTCCCATCCTGTTGAATTACCTCTTTGCCATAAGGACAAAACAGCGCGCGGATATCATACTCATTGTGAATCACATGACTTCCACTCTCTCCCACAATCTCCATCTGGATGGCCGCGCCTCCGTCACTTCTCTTGCGCACCTTCAACTCTCTAAGGCTTCCCAGATCTGGGTATCTCTGTTGAAACCTACTATCCAGTTCCTCCAGGGTAAACGAGACTTCCCAGTGCCCCCAGGGATCCTGGGAATCATAGGCGCAAGCCACACTTTTTAAGTAGGGCGCCGTCTGCGCGCTCTCCCACACCTGATCCGTGCTGGTCTTTCCCGACGACGTGGAGAAAAAATAGGCTTGAATAGGCTCACCCGAGGCACAGAGAATCTCTCCTGCTGTCTCCTCCACAGCCTGCTCCGTCAGAGGAGAGGCCTCCTGATTGTTGTACACCTGAAAATTCACACTGTCATCCACATCCGCGCCATATTCTTTCAGCCTCTGATCCAATATCTGCCGAACCGCATAGGTACGGGCACAGACTGCCTGCGCCTTCAAGGCCTCCAGCGGGTAGTCCCCAGGCATCTCACTGGGGACTACTTTCTTCAGATACTCCTCCAGAGGCAACTCATTGATCACATACAGGCCATCCTCTCCCCTGTGGATCTCCAGGGTTCCTGTGTAGGCAGGCGTCCCTTGACCTCTGACAATAGAGGAAACTTCTATCCCGCCTGCAAAGTCACGGCTGTCCAGAATCAATCCATCTTCTCCTATCCTGGAATCACCAGGGGTATACACCGTCTGGGTTTTCTCTGTACAAATCGTCACGGATTCTTGCTCATACTCTTCATAGTCACTGTCCATCAACAGTACCCGGATCGAAATCGGATCAGGCTCTGAGCTCCTTTGTCCTGCCGGTTGGCGCTCCACAGTCACCCTCTCCCTCACCTGCTCCTCCTCTGTCAGATTCCACTGCGCCCAGAGCGACAAAACCAGCAGCAGAATTACCCCAAATTGAGGCCAAAACGCCCCATCTCTTCTTTTCCTCATACTAGATAATATATGAAGAAAATTCTTATTCATTCCTATTTTGTTTCAAAACGGTACACCGTCACCGTGTGGTAAGGTTCCCCTGGGCGCACAATCGGCGCGATAAAGTTGGGACAATTGATCCCATCTGGCACATACTGAGTCTCCATGCAAAATCCACTGAACCTGCGGTAAGTCACCCCATCCTTACCTGCCTGTTCATCGATGGCATTCCCTGAATAGAACTGTAAACCTGGCAGATCGGTATCCACTTCCATAGAGATCCCAGAAGCCGGTGAGTAAGCTCTGGCCACCGTCCGGACAATCCCCGACTCATAGCCGTCCAATATATAATTGTGATCAAATCCCCCCGCCATTCGAAGCTGTGAGAAATCGCTGTGCAGGTCCTCTCCAATACTCTTATAAGTTCTAAAATCCATGGGAGTTCCCTCCACTGGCACAATCTCCCCGGTAGGAATCAGATATTGATCCGTGGGTGTGTAACTCTCCGCCAAGATCTGCACCTGAGTGTCCTCCACACTGGGAGCATCCTGTCCGGACAGGTTAAAGTAACTATGATTCGTCAGATTCACCACCGTCGTCTGATCACACACCCCCATGTACGCAATCTCCACTTCCTGTCTCTCATTAAAACTGTAGGTGACAGTGATATTCAAATTGCCCGGGAAACCCTGCTCACCGTCAGGACTGATCCTCCCAAAGGTGACGCTGTTCTCCTCCTGGGAGACCTCTTTCACCTCCCACACCATACAGTTGTAGCTGACCGGACCACTGTGGAGATTGTTTCCATTCTCATTGGCCGCCAACGTATACTCCTGCCCATCGATGGAGAAGTGCGCATTGGCAATCCGGTTGGCATTTCTCCCTATGGTGCCCCCAAAGTAACTGGGATTCCGAAAATAGGGCTCCAATCTGTCAAATCCCAGAGCCACGTCCGTCAACTTCCCCTCACGGTCCGGGACCGCGATCCTGACCAGGTTCGCCCCGTAATTGGAGACTTCAATATAGGCTCCTCTCGAATTCTCGATCCGAAACTTTGTGATCTCCTCACCGCCTGGTGCAATTCCGAAAATTTCTTTTGTAATCGCCATAGATATCCTCCTCAAACAAAAATTAACTCACACAGCCCAGGACAACACCGCTGGATCCTCCGCCGCAGTGCGATCCCCGCGGAACATTCCCTGTGTCATAGGAAAGTTCAACGAATTCCCTATGACAATAGAGTAGAGAGATAACTGCAAGAGTTATCTCCCTCTCACTGAACCGTACGT
>JBKXQO010000046.1:0-9302 GCA_047014865.1 Blautia sp.
TACGTACGGTTCAGTGAGAGGGAGATAACTCTTGCAGTTATCTCTCTACTCTATTCACAGGAAAGTTCACCGAAAACATTTTTTGATTTGGCTGAGAGGCTTGCGGACACTCTCCAGTGAAGACGAGGTCACACAGGCTCTGTCAATCCAAATGGATGTCCTCCAACTCTTTGGGGGGGATTTTCCTGGTGGAGGAGGCCACAAGTTTGGACAGGGCGCGGCCAGACTTCTTCACATCCGCGTTGGTCCCGGCGCCGCCGATGCAGCCACCTGGGCAGGCCATTCCCTCGATCATACAGCCTTTTAATTTGCCGGCCTTGGCCAAAGTCAGAATTTTCTTACAGTCGGCCAGAGTCTCTGCGTGTTCAATGTGAACAGGCACGTCGGGGTAATATTCTTTTAGACAAGCCTCAATGGCGCCGGCCACCCCGCCTGAGGCGGCATAGCCACGGCCGGCGGCAGTGGCGTCGTGCATGGAGGTATCTCCCTCCAGAGTCTCCAGTTGGATCTCCTTTGCGTCCAGCATAGCTGCCAGTTCCTCGAAAGTGATTACGAAATCCACATCACTGCGGACGTCGCTGCGGGAGGCCTCCAGTTTTTTAGAAGCGCAAGGTCCGATGAAGACCACTTTGGCGTTGGGATGTTTTTGCTTGATACTGCGGGCTGTGGCCACCATAGGGGTCAATTCCCGGGAGATGTTGTCTATGACGTCCGGGAAGAATTTTTTGGCCATCATGGACCAGGAAGGGCAGCAGGAAGTCAGAAGGAACGGCAGGTTTCCTGTGGCCACCTCCTTGGCGTAGTGGTGAGCCTCGGCGATGGCTCCAATATCGGCGCCTAGAGCCACTTCATAGACAGCCGAGAAGCCCAGTGCCAACAGCCCGGCATGGAATTTGTCAGGTGTGACTTTGTCGCCGAATTGTCCGGTGTAGGCTGGGGCCACCTCGGCGATGATCTCCGTACCCTCCCTGAGAGCGTGGGCCAACTGGAAGATCTGTGATTTGTCAGAGATTGCGCCGAAGGGACAGCTCACCATGCACATGCCGCAGGAGACACACTTGTCATTTTGGATGGAAGCTCTCCCTTGCTGGTCGCTGGTGATTGCGTTGACGCCGCAAGCTCTCTCGCAGGGGCGGGTTTTGTGGGAAATGGCATCGTACGGACACACAGATTTGCAGCGGCCGCACTTGATACACTTGGATTGATCAATAAAAGAGCGCCCGTTTACCATAGAGATAGCGTCTCTGGGACAGATCAGCCGACAGGGATGGGCTACGCAGCCTTTGCACATGTCGCTGACTTCATATTTGTTGGGGGCGCAGGCGGCACAGGCGGAAGGAATGACCTGCATCAGCGGCGGTTCATAGTATTTCTCGTCGATGTTGCTGGCCTCGATTCCCTCTGTGAGGTGAACCGCATGGTTCTCCGGGCGCAGGGACATTCCCATGGCGAGACGCACCCGCTCGCTGGCCACCGCGCGCTCCCGGTAGATGCTGTCGCGGTACTTAGCAGTCTCTTCTACAATAGTGTAAGGAATTGCCTCGATATCATGAATCAAGTTTTCATCAGTGGAATAAAAACCGATTTTGGCAATTTCAGTAAACACTTGTCTTCTTATCTGTCTGACCGGTGTATTCAGACCTCTCATAGATGTATCACTCCTTCTTCGGTTTTCGCACTCTAGATTAATTTTAGCGGATATAAAAATACTATGCAAGTTTTTTGTCGTGAACAATGTAAAATGCGGGGGATTTGTCTTAAGATTTGCAATGATAATTTTTTAACGTGATTGTTGATTTTTTGTTTATCAATAAAGGGAATTTAACAATATTGTTAAAAAATACTGATTGTACTTTTTTGAGTACAATTATCGAAAAGCCTTTAAAATCAAGGGTTCCCGGAAAATAGACCCCTGAAAAAAGTGATTTTTGATATTGTGAAAAATGTGAAAATATTGTATTATTTAAAGTAGAATATGTGAAAAATTTACAACCCAGAGAAAAGGTGCAACACAAGAAAGTCATATAATTAACATATGCTTGAATTTCATGAAGGAGGGAAAAAAATGTTAGACCAATCCTATTACAAAAAGGCAGACGAGATCATCGAAGAATACGGACGCAAGGATTCTTCCCTGATTCCGATTCTGCAGGATGTCCAGGCGGAGTTCCGTTATCTTCCTGGAGAGCTGTTGACCTATGTGGCAAGGGAGATCGGCGTGAAAGAGGCCAAGGCTTATAGTGTGGCGACATTCTATGAGAACTTTTCTTTTGAGCCGAAGGGCAAATATGTGATCAAAGTCTGTGACGGGACAGCCTGTCACGTAAGAAAATCCATGCCAGTCAAGGAAGCCTTGATGAAAGAGTTGGGGCTGAACCACAAGAAACATACCACAGACGACATGATGTTCACTGTGGAGACCGTTTCTTGCCTGGGCGCCTGCGGGCTTGCGCCGGCACTGAATGTAAACGATGTCGTTCATCCCAAAATGTCACCGGAGAAGGCTTTGGAAATGTTAGAGGAATTGAGAGGTGAGAATCAATGAGTATAACCTGTAAAGAAGATCTGTTAAAGAAAAGAGAAGAAGCGCAGGCCTCCGTCCAGTCCTATACTTGTCGGATTCTGGTCTGTTCAGGAACCGGATGTATGGCCTCCGGCGCACAGAAGATCTTTGATGAGATGAGTTTGCTGTGCAAAGATTTAGAGGGCGTCGAGATAGAGATGCAAAAAGACCTGCCCCATCTGGGAGTGATTAAGACCGGATGTCAGGGGCTGTGTGAGTTGGGGCCACTGGTGAGAATCGAGCCGTATAATTATCAATATGTGAAGGTACAGCCTGAGGATTGCCGCGAGATCGTAGATAGAACCATTGTAAAAGGGTTGCCGGTGGAGCGGTTGTTCTATACCCACGACGGGAACTCTTATGAGCATCCGGACGACATTCCATTTTTGAAATTACAGACCAGAATTGTTCTGGAGAACTGTGGAAATATCGATGCGGAGTCCATCGACGAGTACATCGCGATCGGAGGTTTCTCTGCGCTTTCCAAATCTCTCTTTGACATGACTCCGGAGACGGTCATCGACGAGGTGGATCGTTCTGGCTTGAGGGGACGAGGCGGCGCCGGATTCCCAGCCGGGAAGAAATGGAGACAAGTGGCCGGTCAGCCTGAGAAGACGAGATATGTAGTCTGTAATGGTGACGAGGGCGACCCTGGAGCGTTTATGGACGGCTCTGTGATGGAGGGGGATCCCTATAAGATGATCGAGGGTATGACCATAGCCGCTTACGCCGTAGGCGCTCAGGAAGGTTATATCTACGTGCGTGCAGAGTACCCGCTGTCGGTGGCAAGGCTGAAAAAGGCCATGCGCCAGGCGGAAGAGTATGGACTGTTGGGCGATCACATTCTGGGAACGGATTTCTCCTTCCATCTACATATTAACCGGGGAGCCGGTGCGTTCGTCTGCGGAGAGGGTTCTGCGCTGACGGCTTCCATCGAGGGAAATCGAGGAATGCCCCGAGTGAAACCTCCTCGTACTGTTGAGAAAGGTCTGTGGGAGAAGCCTACGGTTCTGAATAATGTGGAGACTTACGCCAATGTGCCGAAAATAATCTTGGAAGGGGCCGATTGGTTCCGCACGATTGGGACGGAGAAGAGTCCTGGAACCAAGACATTCTCTCTGACTGGCTCCATAGAGACTACAGGTCTGATTGAGGTTCCGATGGGAACGACCCTGCGCCATATCATCTATGATATTGGCGGCGGTTTGAAGAGCGGCGCTGCATTTAAAGGCGTTCAGATCGGCGGGCCCTCCGGCGGTTGTCTGATTGAGGAGCACCTGGATCAGCCGTTGGATTTCGACGCGGTCAAGAAATTTGACGCGATTATGGGTTCCGGCGGCCTGGTTGTCATGGATGAAAACACCTGTATGGTGGAAGTGGCGCGCTTCTTCATGAGTTTTACCCAGCGTGAGAGCTGCGGCAAGTGCGTACCCTGCCGTGAGGGAACCAAGCGTATGCTGGAGATTCTGGAGCGAATTGTGGAAGGCAAAGGTGAGATGGAAGATCTGGACCGGCTGGAAGAGCTGGCCGAGATGGTGCGGAGCATGGCTCTGTGTGGATTGGGCAAGAGCGCCCCGTTGCCAGTTATCAGTACCTTAAACCGTTTCCGCGATGAGTATGAGGAGCACATCAAGGAGAAGAAATGCCGTGCAAAGGTTTGTACTGCACTGCGTCAGTTCCATATAAATCCTGAGTTCTGTAAGGGATGCGGAAAATGCGCAAAGAACTGCCCCACAGGCGCGATCACCGGTGTCAGGAAGCAACTGTACACGATCAACAATGATCTGTGTATTAAGTGTGGCAATTGTAAAGACAACTGTGCGTTTGACGCTATCTATGTGGAAGCGTAAGAAGGAGGGAAGAAAATGGCAACAATGACAATCGACGGTAGAAATATAGAGTTTACCGATGAAAAAAATGTCCTGTCCGTCATTCGGAAGGCAGGAATCAATATACCAACCTTGTGTTATCACTCTGAGCTGTCAACATTTGGAGCTTGCCGCCTGTGTACCGTGGAGGACAGCAGAGGAAAAATGTTCGCGTCTTGTTCAGAGGAGCCCAGAGATGGAATGGTGATCTACACCAACACTGGCAAGCTGAGAAAGTACCGCAAGTTAATTGTGGAATTATTGCTGGCCGCGCACTGTCGTGATTGTACCACCTGTGTGAAAAGCGGAGAGTGCGTGCTTCAGGAGCTGGCGCACCGCCTGGGCGTCAAGAATGTCCGTTTCGAGAACACCAGAGAGCAGAGGCCGTTGGATTTCAGCTCACCTTCCATTGTGAGAGACCCAAACAAATGTATCCTGTGCGGGAACTGTGTGAGAGCCTGTTCAGAGATTCAGGGAATCGGATGTATCAGCTTTGCATTCCGTGGCACAGAGGCCATGGTTATGCCTGCTTTTGACCGTACGATCAGCGAGACTGACTGTGTGAACTGTGGACAGTGCCGGGTATTCTGTCCCACAGGCGCGATCTCCATCCGGACCAACACAGGTCCGGTTTGGGATGCCTTAAATGATCCGAATGTCCGGGTGGTTGCACAGATCGCGCCTGCAGTCCGGGTGGCCGTGGGCGATCACTTTGGGATGCTGAAAGGGCGCAGCGTGATGGGCAAGATCGTCAATGTGCTGCACCGGATGGGATTTGATGAAGTCTATGACACTAGCTTCAGCGCGGATTTGACGATCATGGAGGAGACTCAGGAATTCTTGGACAGAGTACAAAAGGGTGAGAACTTGCCATTGATGACATCCTGTTGTCCTGCTTGGGTGAAGTTTGTGAAAGACCAGTATCCGGAGTATATCGACAATGTGTCCACCTGCCGTTCTCCCCAGGGAATGATGTCGGCGGTGATCAAAGAGTATTTCAGAGATCCTGAGAATGCTCAGGGTAAGAAGACGGTGATGGTGTCCATCATGCCGTGTACCGCCAAGAAGATGGAGGCTGAGCGCCCCAACAGTTATACGGAAAATGAGAAAGACACGGATCTTGTGATCACCACGACGGAGTTGATTCGTATGATCCGCACTTCCGGGTTGGACTTCTCATCTGCGGAGCCGGAGGCCTGCGATATGCCGTTTGGATTTGGCTCGGGCGGCGGCGTTATCTTCGGTGTGACCGGAGGTGTGACGGAGGCGGTTATCCGCCGTCTGAATCCGGATCACAGCAAAGCTACGCTGGAGAGCATCGCCTCCTGTGGTGTGAGAGGAGAAGATGGGATCAAGGAGTTCACAGTTCCGTACAATGGCATCGACGTGAAGATTTGCGTTGTGAACGGTTTAGGCAATGCCCACACGGTTATGGAGCAAGTGAAGTCCGGTGAGAAAGAGTACCATCTGATCGAGGTGATGGCCTGCCGTCGCGGCTGTATTATGGGCGGAGGGCAGCCTACGGGAGCAGGAAATAGAACAAAGACGGCCCGTGCAAAAGGTTTGTACAATGCGGATAGCACGATGATCATCAAGAAATCAGATGAGAATCCTCTGGTGATTGAGTTGTACAACGGGTTGCTCAAAGGAAAAGAGCACAAGCTGCTTCACAATGACAGCTATTAGAAAGTTGCTAGTAACGGGAATAGTGTAACGGCCGACGGTTCGGAAGTTTTTATTGCCGGGATGTAATTGAATAGGACTTTTCTGTAGACGGCCTGCCTTCTCGAGGGCAGGCCGTCTGTGTTTTTCACAGAAAGTCGCAAGATGTTGTGCTTGGCGCAGAGACAGGCCAAGGTAGTCGGACACGGGCGGAGGAACTCTTTGCTAGGGATTGTTTCTTGTAATAGGTATGGCGATGTGGTAAAATCTGACACAGTGAGAGAGATCGTGGACGGAATTTGTGTCTGTGATAAAAGAGAGGATATGGTATGTTGGAATTCTTGTTGGCGCTGGTGTGGGGAGTATTGGTTCCCACGGCCGCCGGGCTGATTTTCATTGGAAATAGAAAAGAGAATAACTGGGCAGCGGCCTATCTGTTTGGCTACGGTTTTTTGTTTGCCATCTCAGAGGTGCTGATCTTGTCCATGACGTTTTTGCGACAGCCTTTTCACCGCCTGGTGTTTGTCTGGGGGATCCTGGCTGTGACTGCTGCAGCCTGGGGAGTGGTGAGAAGCATCGTGGGATCAAAGAGGCGCTTGTTATCTGTCGTTCCATCGATCTCCAAGGCCAGTCTCTCTTTGTGGATTGCCATTGGGGTGATCGCTGTCCAGATCCTGGTCTCTGTATTTTTTGCCCACATGGACGCAGATGATGCTTTTTATGTGGGCACAGCCACCACAACCTTGCAGGAAGATTCCCTATACCAGATCAATCCGTATACAGGACAGGAATATCAGGGGATCCCCACCCGCTATATTCTGTCTCCGTTTCCGATTTATTTGGCGATCGTCAGCAAGCTGACGGGAATGGATCCTTCTGTGATGGCGCACCGGGTCTTCCCGGTTCTCTTTTATATTCTGGCCTACGTGGCCTACTATCTGCTGGGAAAGACGCTTTTTCCAAAGGACCGGAGAGCACAGGGACAGTTCTTGCTCTTTAGCGCAGTGATTCAGATGAGTTTCTATTACAGTGTCTACACTTCCTCCACATTTTTTATGATCCGGATTTGGCAGGGAAAGGCGCTGCTGGCTTCCGTCTTGCTGCCGGCTATTTTCTATCTCTGTCTACAGCTACTGAGAGAGGAGTCCCGGGAGATCTCCTGGTGGGTTCTGGGATTTTTCTCTGTGGCCGGCTGTCTGTCCTCCAGCATGGGGGTTATGCTGGTGCCCTTGATGTTGGGAATTTTTGGGGTTTTGTATGGAATTCTGGAGTGGCGTTGGGAAAGAATAGGAAGACTTTTGCTGTGTTGTCTCCCCTGTCTCCTGTTGGGCGGGGTCTATATATGGTTGAATCTGATGGGATGAGGAGGGATGGAGATGAGTGAGCTTTTGAGGATATCAGTGGAGACCTGGCAAGCCTACTGGGATGAAGGGCGCGGGGACATTTTACTGGTTGTCTGTTTCCTATTCTTATTATTGTTTCCCGGTGAGAAAAAGAATCGCAAAGCTCTTGCCGGGTATACGGTGGTGTTTCTGTTTCTGTTCTTTTTTCCATATACGGCGAAGATAATCCGCCTTTGCATCGGAGATTCTGTCTACTGGAGAGTGCTGTGGCTGTTGCCGTCCGTTTTTTTGATCGCTGCAGCTTTTACTTCGTTTGCCCAGCGGTTTCGTGAGAGCTTTGCCAATGGTTTTATCGTGGCGTTCCTTGTGTTGACGATGATCTTTTGTGGGAGGAATGTCTATCTGCACGGGGCTTATGAGAAAGCTGAGAACGCCAAGGAAGTTCCAGCAGATGTGGCCAGGATCTGTGATCTGCTCCGGCAAGATCAGCCGGAGGGGAAGATTCGTATGGCCACGACAGAGTCAGCAGCCACCTATGTGAGAGTGTATGACTCTGGGATTCAGATGCCCTACGGCCGAGGAGGGAAAGGTGTGGGCGGATGGTACAACCGGACGATCTACCAACAGATGATGGCCCCAGAGATAGATGTGGAACTCCTAGTCCACTGTGCCAGGGAGAAGGGATGGGACTATTTGGTCCCCCAGTTGACAGACCCAGGGGATGCCCAGGAATTCATCGATGCGGGCTATGAATACCTGGGGACGGTGGACAGCTATTATATTTTCCGGGATCAGATATCTGAGGAATAATGGGGATCTTCCCTGCATAAACTATAGCAATACATGGTATTGCAGGATGTGCAAGGGGGATTAATTATGGACAATTTTCAAGTGTACAAAGATATACAAGCCCGCACAAAGGGCGAGATTTACATAGGGGTGGTGGGCCCCGTTCGCACAGGAAAATCTACGTTTATCCGGCGGTTTATGGAGCAGATGGCGCTTCCCGTGCTGGAGGAGGCACAGAAAAAAGAGGTGCAAGATCAGCTACCTCTAAGTGGTTCAGGAAAGTTGATCACCACAGTGGAGCCAAAGTTCATACCTAAGGATGCGGTGGATGTGACCCTGAGTCAGGATACCCAGGTGAAGGTCCGCCTGATTGACTGTGTGGGATTCTTGGTGCAAGATGCAACCGGCAACATGGAGGAAGGGAAGGAGCGGATGGTGAAGACTCCGTGGTTCGCCCAGGAAATTCCGTTCCATGAGGCGGCGGAGATGGGAACCCAGAAAGTAATTCAAGAGCATTCCACCATTGGCCTGGTGATCACCAAAGATGGATCTTTTGGGGAGATCCCCAGGGAAAACTATATTCCCGCGGAGGAGAGAACCATTCAGGAACTCCAAAAACAGGGAAAACCTTTTTTGGTCTTGATTAATTCCCAGCGGCCGTATCAGGAGGATACCCTGAAATTGGCGCAACAGATGGAGGAGAAATACCATGTGTCGGCGGTCACAGCCAACTGCGAGCAGCTCCGCAAGGAAGACGTGGTTCGGATTCTGGAGAAAATTCTCTATGAATTTCCTCTGTGCCAGATACAGTTCTACGTGCCTAAATGGGTGGAGATGTTGCCGGCTGACCAGGAGCTGAAAAGTCACCTGCTCTTACAAATCCAAAATCTCATGGGAAAGGCTCGGAAAATTCGGGATATCACCCAGGATTCGGTGCAGATGGAAGGGCCTTATGTCCAGGAAGTCTTGCTGGAGAAGGTGGATCTGGCCACAGGGATTGCGCGTGTACGGATACAGATCAAAGAAGAGTACTACTATGAGATGCTCAGTCAGATGACGGGAGTTCCCATGGAGAGT
>JBKXQO010000047.1:0-8749 GCA_047014865.1 Blautia sp.
GACCCCTTCATTACGAGTGAAGTGCTCTACCGACTGAGCTATTCCAGCTTGTGCGTGACACAAAGAATATTATACATGATTTTTTCAAAAAATCAAGCATTTTCTAAAATTTCTATCATTTTTTCACATGCACTTCCAACTGGGGGTAAGCGATGTCGATTTTCGCCTCGTCAAAGGCCAGCTTAATCTTCTCATTCATCTCCCAGCGCACCGCCCAGTACTCCTCCGTCTTCACCCATGCCCGGAATCCCAGAATCACCGCATTGTCTGCCAGCTCGTCCACAAAGACAACCATCTCATCTTCCGATAAAATTCTCGGCTCCTCCAGCAACAACTGATGCAAGATATCCTTGGCCCGCCTGAAATCTGCCTCGTAAGTGACTCCCACCTTCATCTCCAGCCGCCTCTGATCTCTGGCCGTCACATTGGTGATGCTGCTGTTGGAGAGGCCTCCGTTTGGAATCACGATCTTCTTGTTATCCACAGAAGCCAGGGTAGTATAGCAGATCTCGATCCTCGTCACCGTACCTTCGCACCCTGTGCCATTGTCAATGATATAGTCTCCCACCAGAAATGGTTTGAAGATCAGGATCATCACTCCGCCGGCCAGGTTGGCCAGTCCCCCCTGTAAGCCCAGTCCGATCGTCAGGCCCGCCGACCCCAAAAGAGCGGCCACAGAACTCTCCGTCACCCCAAATTGAGTGGCAATATTGAAAATCAAGACTGCATACAGGAGAACCCTGGAGAGCGAACCGATAAATTGATTCACCCCCGTATCAATCCCAGCTCTCTCCAGAGAGCGGCGGAGAAAGCCCAGGATCCACCGGATCACTTTAGTTCCAATATAAAATACTAAGATGGAGAGCAAGATCTTCAAGCCAAACGAGGCCATATCCGGGAGCTTATTCTCCACCCACCGCGTAATCTGATCCATAAAAATTTCGTCAACGCTCCTTTTCTATCTTACTTGCGATCTCTTCCCGCAGCGTCTTTCCTCTTGGGGAAGTTCCTTTTCTCTTTTGTCGTTTCTTTGCGCCTTGATTGTCTGTCATCTTCTCCACTGCCTGACTATACGAAAAGATGGCGATTCCCAAGGGCGGTACTTTCACTGTGATGGAATCGGCCCTCTCGTCACACTGCACTTTCTTCGACATCTTCACCCTGGGATTGATCACGCCCGAACCGCCGAATTTGGTATGGTCGCTGTTTAGAATCTCTTTGTATTTCCCGGGATAAGGTACCCCTACCGGGTAGTTCTCATAGGCTGTGGGAGAGAAATTGCAGATCACCAGCAACGTCTCCGAGGATTTCTTCCCTTTGCGCAGAAAGGCAATCGTGCGCTCCTGGGCTTTCATCAACTGGATCCACTGGAATCCCTCCACCGCATCGTCCAACTGGTACAGAGCCGGAGAAGAACGGTACACTTGATTCAAGGCTTTCATATATTCTTGCATGGGGCCTGGAGCCGCCGCGTCCATGGCTTGCATTTTCTTGCCCGGGTGTGTCATCAGGTAGCCGTAGGCTGCCCGAACCGTGGCCTCCTTCTCCCCTTGTGTGTCGGCAACTTTGTCCAGGAACTCCTGGTAGGAAGTCCCCACGTCTCTGCTGGCCAGAGTCAACACATACTCCTCACAGTAAGCGTACAGCATACTCAACGTCAGCGCATCGTGGCTTCCCTTGCGCTCCGTCTCTTCTTTGGACAGATAGTCCAGGAAATCTTTCGTCCATCCTCCGCTCCACTTATAGTCAAAGCCCAGATGATCGTTCTCCACCCCGTCGGTCAGCTCCGGCCACAGGCCGTCTTCCTGAGCGATCAGTAAAATCTCAGGATATTTTTTCTTGATCACTGAATTCAAATGTTTGAGAAACTCCAGAGCCTCCAGATTCTCATTGGTCCCATAGATATTGGGAAGCCATTCTCCCGGTCCCCTGCCGTAATCCAGGTACAACATGGCGTCCACATCGTCCATCCGCAGGCCGTCCACATGGAATTCTTGAATCCAATACCACGCATTGGCGATCAGGAAATTCTTCACCATGGGACTTTCATACCTATACAGAAAAGTCCCCCAGAAGGGGTGGAATTTTCTCTCCATCCACTCCGGCTCGTAGAGACAGGTCCCATCGAACAGAGCCAGTCCTGCGCCCACATTGGGGAACTGTGCCGGCGTCCAATCCATAATCACGCCGATTCCGGCGCTGTGCAAAATAGATACCATCTCCATGAAATCCTGGTAGTCCCCCAGACGGCGGCTGGGCGCATAGTAGGCAAAGGTGGCGTACCCCTTACTCTCCTCATCCAGATACTCCATCACCGGCGTCAACTCCACGTGCGTGTAACCCATGGCGCTCACATAGTCTGCCAGCTTCCTAGCCAGGCTCTGATAGCTGTCCGTCCTTTCGCCGTCCGGAGCCTCCCACCGAAATGGATCGACCTCGTAAATAGAGACGGGCACATCCTTCCTGGCATATTTCTTTCTCTCCTGCATCCAGCGCTGATCGTCCCAGCGGAAAGCAGACTTTCTGGGAACGACAGAGGCTGTGGCCGGGGGCATTTCGCTCTGCCTGGCATAGGGATCCGCCTTTAAGATTACATTGCCGCCTCTCACCTTGATCTCATATTTATAGAGCGCTCCCGGCCTCACCTCCGGCACGAACAACTCATAGATTCCTGACATGGGACAGCGATGCATCAAGGCTCTGCGTCCATCCCAATCATTGAAATCCCCCACCACGCTGACCCGCAATGCATTGGGCGCCCAGACTGCGAAAAAGGTGCCCTCCACCCCTTTCTGACTGCCAAAATGGGCTCCCAGCTTCTGATAGGCCTGGTAGAACACGCCTGCACAGAACTTTCTCTCATCTTCCTGTGTGATTCCCGAAGAAAAATTGTACAAATCGGGCTGCCTGCGAATCTGCCCATCCTCCGCCTCCACCAGAAACTCATAAGAAGGAATCCTCTTATAGGGGAGTACCACTGCGTAGTATCCCGCCTCATCTTCCATCTCCATGGGGAACTCCTGCCCGCTCTTGGTATTTCTGACCGAGACCTGTGCGGCATCCGGGAAAAAGCCCTGTACCAGTACGCCCTCCGGTACCCGTCTGGGTTCCATCACATCTCTGGGGGAACATTCCTCCCCGTATATAATTCCTTCGATTCTAGGCCAGTTCATATATTGATAAGCACGATTTTCCATCCCTTGCTTCCTCCCATCCTGGTATACAGCCGCTCACTGACTACTACCACTATTATGGTCTATTCTATCATCAATAAACCAATTAGAAAAGTCTTTTCCAAAGGAATTGACAACGCCATCCGACTGGGGTAAATTAAAAGGAACGGCTATCGACAGATTATAGTCTGAACTTATCTTACTATTAAAATCAACCGGAGGTATTGGAATGAAAAAATACGATGTAACCGCATTGGGAGAACTGTTGATTGACTTCACAGAAAATGGAGTCAGCAACCAAAGCAATCCTTATTTCGAGGCCAATCCCGGCGGTGCCCCCTGCAATGTACTGGCCATGCTGACCTCTCTCGGAAGACAGACGGCATTCATCGGCAAAGTGGGCGACGACCACTTGGGCCATTTCTTAGAGAACATCCTCACAGAGATTGGGATCTCCACCCAGAATTTGTTGATGGATGAGAAGATCCATACCACCTTAGCTTTCGTCCACACGCTCCCGGACGGAGACCGGGATTTCTCTTTCTACCGCAACCCAGGGGCTGACATGATGCTGACAGAGGAAGAGATTCAGACGGACCTGATCAAACAGTCCCGCCTCTTCCATTTCGGCACACTCTCCAGCACACACCAAGGGGCCCGCGCCGCCACCCGCTACGCTCTGGATATAGCCAGACAGAACCATCTATTGATCAGTTTTGACCCCAACCTCCGTCCCCCTCTGTGGGACTCCCTGGAGGACGCCAAGAAAGAGATCCTCTATGGTATGCAATACTGCGATATCTTAAAGATCTCAGACAATGAGATGGAGTTCTTGTTCGGTGATCAGGACTATGACGCCGGCGCGGCGAAACTCCGGGCTCAGTATGGGATTCCACTGATACTGGTAACCCTGGGCAAAAACGGAAGCGTGGCCTATTACCAGGACACAAAGGTCTTCGTCCCCTCCTTCTCATTGCCAGACACCATCGAGACCACCGGAGCCGGGGACACTTTCTGCGCCTGTGTCCTCAATTACATTCTGGACAAAGGATTGGAGGGACTTACCCGGGAAGATCTCTCCCAGATGCTCCTCTTCGCCAACGCTGCCGCCGCACTGATCACCAGCCGCAAGGGTGCTCTCCGGGTGATGCCCACAAAAGAGGAAGTCCTAAAACTGCTCCAGTCAAACCATAGATCCGATCAATAGGATCATGCCCCCAAAGAGGCAGAGGTCCAAATACAACAAACAGCCCACACGCCACGGAGAACTTTCCTATCACAATGCAAAGAATCCTGTCCCGCAGGATTCTCCGCCTGCGGCGGGTCGCATCAGCGATACATCTCCTCTTCCGCCGCAGTGCGATCCTCGCGGAGCGTTTTTGTGTGATAGGGAAGTTCGGAGAACTTTCCTATCACAAAAGAGACTGTGCGCGGCTGATAGAAATCAGCCTGTGCCAGTCTCTTTTTACTACAACTTACCGCCCCTCGGGGGCAAGTTGTATCATCTTTTCAATCTCTTTGCCATCAAATGCGTCACACCTCTCGTGCAAGAACCCAGCTTCTTTCGATTCCGGTACAGGCACCCAAGGCACTTGTTCCCCACGTAGAGAGCGCGAATCCCTCCGGGAAGCTTCTTCACTTTCAATCGAGGCGTTCTCCTCGGTATTTTCTTTACCTTTTTCCAGGTTCTCTCCGCTTTCTTCGCCTTCTTAGAAGCTTTGGCCAACACCCTGTGTAACTTCATGGTCTCTACCTCTTCCCTCTCACTTCACCACGCGGACTCTGGAGACGCCTTCCACGGCCTCCAACTCCTCCACCACGGAAACCGGAAGTTCAGACTCCAGATCTATCAAAGTGTAAGCGTAATCCCCTCGGCTCTTGTTGGTCAAATCTGCAATGTTCCTTCCCTCGACTCCCAGAATCTTGGTGAACTGACTGATCATATTGGGAATGTTCTTGTGGGTGATGGCGACTCTGCTCTTTCCCTTGCACACACCCATGTCACATTTAGGGAAGTTCACCGAATTGCGGATATTACCGTTCTCCAGAAAATCTCTAAGCTCTTTCACCGCCATGATCGCACAGTTCTCCTCCGCCTCGGCGGTGGAGGCTCCCAGATGGGGAATCACCAACACTCCTGCCTTACCTGCTACCACAGGGTTCGCGAAATCCGTCACATATCTCTTGATCTTTCCCTGCTCCAGCGCCTGCACAATGGCCTCCTCGTCGGCCAGAAGATCCCTGGAGAAGTTGAGAATCACCACATGGTCTTTCATCTTCGCAATGGCATCCTCGTTGATCATCCTCCTGGTGCTGTCCACAAGCGGCACATGGATGGTGATATAATCGCACTCCTCATAGATCTCATCCACAGTCTTGCTGTGGTGTACATTTCTGGACAGATTCCAGGCTGCATCTATGGACAGATACGGATCATAACCGTAGACCTCCATGCCCAGAGCATCCGCCGCGTTGGCCACCAGAGAACCGATGGCTCCCAGTCCGATGATTCCCAGCTTCTTGCCGCTGATCTCGCAGCCGGCAAACTGCTTCTTCTGCTTCTCGGCCAGTTTACCGATATTGGGATCCTCCTGGTTATCTTTGATCCACTCCACGCCGCCTACGATATCCCTGGAGGCAAGCAACATACCGGCCAGAACCAATTCTTTTACCCCGTTGGCGTTGGCGCCAGGCGTATTGAACACCACGATCCCCTGTTCAGAACAGTCCGAGACAGGAATGTTGTTGACCCCTGCCCCTGCCCGGCCGACAGCCAGCACATTCTTCGGAATCTCCATCTCGATCATCTTTGCGCTGCGCACCAACACTGCGTCAGCATCCTCCAGCTTCTCCACCTTCGTGTAGTCCGCCGAAAATAAATCCAGCCCTTTCTGTGAAATTGGATTTAAGCAAGTATACCGGAACATTTAACTATTCTCCTTCTCAAATTTTTTCATAAAGGCGACCAGAGCCTCCACACCCTCCACAGGCATAGCGTTGTAAATGCTGGCGCGCATACCGCCCACAGTGCGGTGCCCTTTTAGATTCATCAGATCGGCTTTCTCGGCCTCTTTCACGAATTTGGCGTCCAACTCTTTGTCTCCTGTGACAAAGGGAACGTTCATCAATGAGCGGGAAGCCGGCTCCACTGTCCCCCGAAACATCTGGCTCTGGTCCAGATAATCGTAGAGGATCTTAGCCTTCTTCTCATTGCGCTCTTTGACCGCCTCAAGCCCTCCCATCTTCTTCAACCACTGGAAAACCTTGCCGCAGATATAGATACAATAACTGTTGGGAGTATTGTACATGGAACCTGCATCCGCATGAGTCTTAAATTTCAGCATAGTGGGAGTTCCCTCCAGCACATCGTCGGTGATCAAATCCTCTCTCACAATAGAAATCACCATGCCGGCCGGGCCGATATTTTTTTGCACGCCCCCATAGACGATCCCGTACTTACTCACATCCATAGGCTCGGAGAGGAAGCAAGAGGACACGTCGGAGACCAGCAGTTTCCCCTTAGTGTCGGGCAAAGTCCGATACTTTGTACCATATATTGTATTATTCTCACAAATGTATACATAATCTGCATCTTCGCTGATGGGCAGATCGGAACAATCCGGAATATAACTGAACGTCTTATCCTCAGAGGAGGCGATCTTATTGGCCTTTCCATATTTCTGGCCTTCCTGCCAAGCTTTTTTCGCCCACTGCCCAGTCACAATATAATCTGCCACCCTGTTCTTCATCAGGTTCATGGGAATCATGGCAAACTGCTGGGAAGCCCCGCCTTGTAGGAACAGCACTTTGTAGTTCTCCGGGATCTGAAGTAGATCTCTCAGGTCGGCCTCGGCGTCGTCGATAATCTGCTGAAAGGCCGCGGACCGGTGACTCATCTCCATCACAGACATCCCCGTGCCACGGTAATCCATCATCTCCTCGGCCGCCTCTCTCAGCACTTCCTCCGGCAATACTGCCGGACCTGCAGAAAAATTATACACTCGTCTCATTTCTGAATATCCTCCTCGTCAAACACATCTTCTAGATTTGCACCTGCCGGAACCATGGGGAATACCTTCTGATCCTCGTCGATCACACACTCCACCACCACGACTCCATCGCTCTCCAAGGCCCGTTTCAGCGCCGGCTCCACTTCCTCCGGTTTTGTCACCCGGATTGCCTGGCATCCCATGGCCTCCGCCAATTTCACAAAGTCCGTTTTATCTCTCACGATCGTCTGTGAATATCTCTCCTCATAGAACAGGGTCTGCCATTGGCGAACCATGCCCAACACGTGATTATTCAAAATGATCTCCACCATATGATGGCCGCTTCTGACTGCCGTGGCCAGCTCATTCATGTTCATACGGAAGCAGCCGTCGCCTGCAATGTTGACCACCTGTTTCTCTGGTCTGCCATAGGTGGCTCCGATGGCTGCCCCCAGACCATACCCCATGGTCCCCAGACCACCGGAAGTCAGTAAACTTCTGGGCTCCTTGTAGTTATAATACTGTGCCGCCCACATCTGGTGCTGGCCCACGTCTGTGACAATCAGGGCGTCACCCTTGGTAAGACGGTATAACTGATCAATCACGTAGGGTCCTGAGAGGGTATCCTGTTGAATCTTCAGTGGGTATCTCTCCTTGTAATCCCGAATGTGCTCCAACCATTGGGGATGCTGTGCTGGCTCCACCATTGTCAGAAGACGCCGCAGCACTTCCCGCACATCGCCCTCCACGCTGGCGTCCACAACCACATTCTTATTGATCTCCGCCGCATCCACATCAATCTGTAGAATTTTCGCCTTTTTTGCAAAATTTTTGGTGTTACCCGTGACACGGTCGCTGAATCTGGCGCCCAGCGTAATCAATAGATCACAGTCGGAGACTCCCAGGTTCGACGCCTTAGTTCCATGCATTCCCAGCATTCCGGTGTAAAGCTCATCTTCCCCACTGAACACGCCTTTTCCCATAAGGCTGTCACAGACAGGAGCTTGAATTCGGTGCGCCAGCTCTGTCACCTCAGCGGAGGCCCCTGAGATATTTGCGCCGCCCCCCACGAAGATAAAAGGTTTCTCAGACTCTGCAATCAGCTTTGCGGCCACCTCCAAGTCCAACGTGTGGATATTCTCTGTGGACCGGTTGACCGTCGCAGGGCGGCGCGGCTCATAGTCCGTGGTAAATGCCGTCACATCCTTCGTCACATCCACCAGCACGGGACCCGGCCTGCCGCTCTTGGCGATATAAAACGCCTTGCGGATGGTATCGGCCAGAATATCGATATCTTTGACAATAAAACTGTATTTGGTGATGGGCATGGTGATCCCCGCGATGTCCACCTCCTGGAAAGAGTCTCTCCCCAACAGGGTCTTACCCACATTGGCCGTGATGGCGACCATGGGAATAGAATCCATGCAAGCCGTGGCGATTCCAGTCACCAAGTTGGTTGCGCCCGGGCCGGAAGTGGCCAGACAGACTCCCACTTTCCCGGTGGCTCTCGCATATCCGTCCGCCGCATGGGAAGCCCCCTGCTCATGGGACGTGAGCACATGGTTGATCTTGTCTCTATATTTATAC
>JBKXQO010000048.1:0-4900 GCA_047014865.1 Blautia sp.
GACCGGTACCACTTCCCACTAAGAAGGAGGTAGTGACCATCCTGAGAGCTGTTCACAAATACAAAGACTCCAGAGAGCAGTTTGAGCAGAGGACACACAAGAGACTGATTGATATCATGACTCCAACCCAGAAGACAGTAGACGCTCTGTCACGTCTGGAGATGCCGGCAGGTGTTCACATCGATATCAAGATGAAAAATAAATAAGGGGATTTGTGAAAAGTTCCCAGATGAGAGTTGGTAACACTATATGATTACCGAGATGGTAATCCGCTATAAGGAGGAATATAAAATGAAAAAAGCTATTTTAGCTACCAAAGTCGGAATGACTCAGATCTTCAATGAAGAGGGAGCGTTGATTCCGGTAACCGTATTGCAGGCTGGACCTTGTGTGGTTACACAGGTTAAGACTGACGAGAACGATGGGTACAGTGCAGTTCAGGTCGGCTATGTGGACAAGAGAGAGAATCTTGTGAATAAGCCGATGAAGGGCCACTTTGAGAAGGCTGGCGTATCCTGCAAGAGATTCGTAAAGGAGTTCAAGCTGGATAACGCGGCAGAATATGAATTGGGCCAGGAGATCAAGGTGGATGCTTTTGCAGCCGGTGATCACATCGATGCGACGGCAATCTCCAAAGGTAAAGGTTATCAGGGCGCGATTAAGAGACATGGACAGTCTAGAGGGCCTATGGCTCACGGTTCTAAATACCACCGTCATGCAGGTTCCAATGGTTCTGCATCCGATCCCAGCAAGGTTTTCAAGGGAAAGAAGATGCCAGGACAGATGGGTAATAAGCAGATCACAGTTCAGAATCTGGAAGTTGTCCGTGTGGATGTTGAGAATAATTTACTGTTAGTAAAAGGTGCTGTTCCAGGACCGAAGAAATCCTTAGTAACCATCAAAGAGACAGTAAAGTCCTTATAATAAGAAAGGAGGAGCACTAAGAGATGGCAAACGTAACCGTTTATAATATGGAAGGCAATGAAGTTGGAACAATGGAGCTGAACGATGCAGTGTTCGGTGTAGAGATCAACGAGCACTTGGTACATCTGGCAGTTGTTCGCCAGCTTGCAAATAAACGTCAGGGAACTCAGAAAGCAAAGACACGCTCTGAAGTTCGCGGCGGTGGTAGAAAACCATGGAGACAGAAGGGAACTGGTCATGCAAGACAGGGTTCTATCAGAGCTCCCCAGTGGACCGGCGGTGGAGTTGTGTTCGCGCCAGTGCCAAGAGATTACAGTGTGAAGATGAACCGCAAGGAGAGATTGGCGGCGCTGAAATCTGTCCTGAGTGCAAAGGTGCAGGATAACAAATTGATCATTGTGGATGATCTGAAATTTGATGCGATCAAGACGAAAGAAATGCAGAACGTACTGAACAATCTGAAAGCCGAGAAGGCTCTGGTTGTGACACCGGCGGTAGATCAGAAGGTGGTATTGTCTGCTAGAAATATTCCTGAGGTTCAGACCGCTACTGTGAATACGATCAATGTCTACGATGTGATCAACCACAGCACTCTGGTTCTGACCAAGGATGCAGTAGCTTCAATCGAGGAGGTGTACGCATAATGGCAGCGATTAAGTATTATGATGTGATCCAGAAACCAGTGATCACTGAGAAGAGTATGAGCGTTATGGGAGATAAGAAATATACATTTCTGGTACACCCAGAGGCTAACAAAGCTCAGATCAAAGAGGCCGTAGAGAAAATGTTCGAGGGAACAAAGGTAAAAAGCGTCAACACCATGAACATGGATGGCAAGAAGAAAAGACGCGGTATGACGGTTGGAAAGACGGCCAAGACTAAGAAGGCAATTGTAGCTCTTACAGAGGACAGCAAAGATATCGAAATTTTTGAGGGACTGTAAGAAGGAGCGATGAGATCAGAGTGTTGAAGAGATGAGGGCAAGCACGACGAATTGTTTTGCTTCAAGAAATGACGAGTGTGACCTCGGAAGCAAAGCTTCCTCAGTCGCGTTACACGCTCACAAGTCTCGAAATAAAACACTTCTTAGGTGCAAGCACGACGAATTGATTTGTTTCAAGAAATGACGAGTGTGACCTCGGAAGCGAAGCTTCCTCAGTCGCGTTACACGCTCACAAGTCTCGAAATAAAACACTTCTTACGTGCAAGCACGACAAATTGTTTTATTTCAAGCCTTGACACTCTGTTTATCGCGGATATGTGCACGGAAGCACGATAAGAAATTCGAAAGGAGCAAAATCATGGGAATTAAAACCTATAATCCATATACTCCGTCCAGAAGACATATGACAGGATCTGATTTCTCTGAGATCACAAAATCTGCACCGGAGAAATCCTTAGTAGTATCTCTGAACAAAAATGCTGGGCGTAACAACCAGGGAAAGATCACTGTTAGACACCGCGGAGGTGGGAACAGAAGAAAATACAGACTGATCGATTTCAAGAGAAGAAAAGACAATGTTCCGGCAATTGTAAAAGCCATTGAGTATGATCCAAACAGAACTGCAAATATTGCATTGATCTGCTATGTGGACGGTGAGAAATCCTACATTCTGGCACCGGAAGGGCTGAAAGTAGGAGCAAAGCTTATGAATGGTCCGGAGGCTGAGGTTCGCGTGGGTAACTGCCTGCCTCTGACGGAGATTCCGGTAGGTACTATGGTCCACAATGTAGAGATGCATCCGGGAAAAGGCGGACAGTTGGTTCGTTCCGCTGGAAACGGTGCGCAGTTGATGGCTAAGGAAGGAAAGTACGCAACCTTGAGACTTCCCTCCGGCGAGATGAGAATGGTTCCGATTGTTTGCCGTGCATCCATCGGTGTTGTTGGAAATGGAGATCACAATCTGATCAATATTGGTAAGGCAGGACGTAAGCGTCACATGGGAATCAGACCTACGGTTCGTGGTTCTGTTATGAACCCCAACGACCATCCACACGGTGGTGGTGAAGGTAAGACCGGTATCGGCCGCCCAGGTCCATGTACTCCATGGGGCAAGCCAGCGCTGGGTCTGAAGACCAGAAAGAAAAACAAACAGTCCAACAAGTTCATCGTAAGAAGAAGAGATGGAAAAGCATTAGCAAAATAATTAGGAGGTTCGAATATGGCTCGTTCATTGAAAAAAGGACCTTTTGCAGACGCTAGTCTGTTGAAAAAGGTGGATGCATTAAATGCAGCAAATGATAAATCAGTTATTAAGACCTGGTCACGTCGTTCTACCATCTTCCCGTCATTCGTGGGACATACCATTGCTGTTCACGACGGAAGAAAACATGTGCCGGTATATATCACAGAGGATATGGTTGGACACAAGCTGGGAGAGTTTGTGGCAACCAGAACTTACAGAGGACATGGAAAAGACGAGAAGAAGTCAGGCGTCCGTTAATAGATTGAGTGTGTGAGAAAGGAGGATTTATCCAATGGCAAAAGGACATAGATCCCAAATTAAGAGATCGAGAAATGAGAACAATAGAGACACAAGACCATCTGCAAAACTGTCTTATGCAAGAATCTCTGTACAGAAAGCATGCTACGTGTTAGACGTAATCCGCGGAAAAGATGTACAGAGTGCACTTGGTATCTTGACATATAATCCAAGATACGCTTCCAGCGTATTGAAGAAGTTACTGGAATCCGCCATCGCAAACGCGGAGAACAATAATGGTATGAGTGCTGATAACCTCTACATCGCAGAGTGCTATGCAAACAAAGGACCCACTATGAAGAGAATTCAGCCTAGAGCTCAGGGTAGAGCATATCGTATCGAGAAGAGAACTAGTCATATCACAATTGTGCTGGATGAGAAATAAGGAGGGAAAACATGGGACAGAAAGTTAACCCACATGGTCTTAGAGTCGGAGTGATCAAAGAATGGGACTCCAGATGGTATGCAGACAAAGAGTTTTCAGACTACCTGGTTGAGGACTATAATATCAGAACATTCCTGAAGAAGAAATTGTACACCGCAGGTGTTTCCAAGATCGAGATTGAGAGAGCATCCGATCGTGTAAAAATCATCATCTACACCGCAAAGCCAGGTATCGTAATCGGCAAGGGCGGTTCTGAGATTGAGAAAGTAAAAGCTGAGCTGAAGAACTACACAGACAAAAAGTTGATTGTCGATATCAAGGAAGTCAAGAGACCAGATAGAGACGCACAGTTGGTAGCGGAGAATATTGCATTGCAGTTGGAGAACCGTATCTCCTTCCGTAGAGCGATGAAATCTACCATGTCCAGAACTATGAAGGCTGGCGCAAAAGGAATTAAGACTTCTGTGTCCGGACGTCTGGGCGGTGCAGATATGGCCCGTACAGAGTTCTACAGCGAGGGAAATATTCCGCTGCAGACACTTCGTGCAGACATCGATTATGGCTTCGCAGAGGCAGATACCACTTACGGCAAGGTTGGCGTAAAAGCGTGGATCTATAATGGCGAGGTACTTCCAACAAAAGGAACTAAGGAAGGGAGCGATCAATAATGTTAATGCCAAAAAGAGTAAAACGTCGTAAACAATTCCGTGGCTCCATGAGAGGAAAAGCCCTGAGAGGGAATCAGATTAATTATGGTGAGTACGGACTGGTTGCTACCGAGCCGTGTTGGATCCGCTCCAACCAGATTGAGGCAGCCCGTATTGCAATGACACGTTATATCAAACGTGGTGGTCAGGTATGGATTAAGATTTTCCCGGATAAACCAGTGACAGCAAAACCAGCAGAGACACGTATGGGTTCCGGTAAAGGCTCCCTGGAGTACTGGGTAGCCGTTGTGAAACCAGGTCGTGTGATGTTTGAAATTGCAGGCGTTCCAGAGGCAACTGCTCGCGAAGCGTTACGTCTTGCAATGCACAAGTTACCATGTAAATGCAAAATCGTTTCTCGTGCAGACTTAGAAGGCGGTGATAACAGTGAAAATTAATAA
>JBKXQO010000049.1:0-4208 GCA_047014865.1 Blautia sp.
ACCCGTGGTCAGACTTTCACTGACTAGATTAGTGCCATGCTTGGCACACCAGAAAGAGGCAGCCATCTTGGCGTATTTCTCCAAGATGGCTGCCTCTCGTTTTAAGAAAGACCGCTTCTTATCTCCTCTTGATCCTCCCCCTTTGCCCGCTCCTTCTGTGCCGTGAGCATGTTCAACAAAAATATTTTTTCCAAGTTCACACGCCGTGTCCGCGATTTCAGCAAAGCCAACCCGCGATTATATACTTTCCAGGCGCCCCCCAAAGGTATCACCCTGAGAAACAGGTTCTTCTCCGTGGGTTCCCGTTCCTGACCACCACATCCCACCACATAGCCATTCTTCACCGCATAGATCAGATCATCGTTGTTGCGCACCGGATAGGCAATGTCCGTGTAGGCAGTGCCCACATAAGCCGCCCTGTGGGCGTCAGAACCTCCCAGGCCTGGCTTTCGGTATCTCTGGGTCATCAACCTGGCCTTCGTGTTGGACTCCGGCAACTCACAAGTGTTAAACGCCTCTATAAAATCAAATTCCTCCGCCAGGCTTTTATCCCGCTCCATCTTCTTGGAACACATCGCACTCAAAAATTTCGCCCCGTAAGGGTGGGCTGGTCCTAGAATTCCCCCGTATTGATGTACGATCCGAATCAACATATGGACAGGCAGACCCCGCACCTCCAAGATCCGCAGATGAATCTTGCGCGGCATGATCACCAGAATATGTCCGGCATCCAAGGTATCATACTCAACCCCCTTTAACACCACAAAATCCGTTCTCAGTCTCTTTTGACGCCTTAGCTTCACCCAGGCCCGGTATCCATTGTAGGAATTATGATCTGTCACCAACATCCCCTGAAAACCTTTTTGCTTTAGAATTCGCACATACTCCTCGATCTCGATCTTACTGTCCAGAGATCCATTTTTTGTATGACAGTGCATGTCAAATCTCATATCGCTCCAGCTTTCTTTCTATAATCTCCATCACGCTTAATGTCTCACAGAATACCGCGCCACACCACATAGATGGGTTACTTGATCTTCTCTCAAAATCTTTCGTAACTCCTAAGCTTGGATTTTTGCCCGTCACTGAATGGCCTTAAGATCCGCAATCAGCTTTAAAAGTTTCTCCCCATAGTTGGCCCCGGCTGCCCAGCCGCCCCCGTAAGGGTTCTCCTGAATTCCCAGCCACTCCACATAGGGAGCCGTCTCACGGGTCACCAGCTCAAACCGCTCGTCTACACAGTCGCCGCTGAGTTTGTCGCTGGACGCGTAAGCTTTCAAATGTTGGACCTGAGCCCGAAGTCCCGTCCTCACATCCGGAAAATAAATTCCTTGTACACCCCCGCCAGTGGTTCCCAGACCGGCAAAGTTATACTGCTCTACCTTGGAATCCCCGCGAAATTGCAGCCACCCGGTCTCTAGCATAGACTGGGCGAAAGCCACCTCTGCCCGGACGCCCTCTTCCTGGCACTCGTCATAGAGAATCTGGCAAAATTCCTCGATAGTGGACGCTCCTCCTCCTGAGAGCGCTTCTGTGGGGTATTCCACTGCCTGGGCCTCATAATCCTTGACCATCTGTTCCACAGTCGCCGTAGAATTTCCCATGATCGTGTAGTATCCCCGCTCATTGTTGGTGGAATCATCCTCTATGATATTCTGGCTTGTGGCAGTTGCGGACTCGTTTTTCTCCACCTGAGCATCCTGTTTTTTACCGTCTTTGTTCAGAGAAATATCGTCTTCACTGATCAAAAACGCAGTCTTGCCAAGATAAATGCTGCTCTTATCCTGCTTTTTTGCATACGCCTTCACCTCGTATGCGATATCTGTGGCTACCTCTGTCTCATCCAGAGCAATCTGCCAAATCTCCTGGGATTTTTTCTTCCCCTTATACCATTTCCCCTTGTCATTTTTCTTTTCTTTCTGCGTCACATGGAAAGTGACTTTTTTCACATCTGAGGGCATATTAGGCACTGCGGCACTGATGTTACAGATGTCCTCATTCTTCTCATCCAGAGCCGCGCTGACTAAGATCTGTTCCTTGCTCTTGTCAAACTTCTCATATTCCTCCGACAGATCACTTTCCTTAATGGATTCCGCTGCTGAAGTTCCCGTCTCCGCCACAACCCCCACCGGGCTGCTCAGGCACAAGACTCCCACGCACACTATTGTCTTCAAAAAATTGTATTTACGCATACCATTCCGTCCTTCACATTCTGTTCTGCGAATTCAGACATCCCTAACCTGCCTGAACTCTCATCAATAAAAAGTGTCTAGAAATACCGTTCCCAACTTTGCAAAAAAAATTGCAAGTGTAGGATATCTTATTTATTATACCATTTATTCCTATGAAAGCCAAGTACCGTCTGTGAAGAGTAGAACAGAGAATTCCGCGCTTTGCACAGTCTCACAGAGTATTTTCACTGAGAAATTCGACAGCCGCTCCCTAAGCGTCAAAAAGAGACTGTGCACGAATTCGCTCTGCACAGTCTCCAATCTCGGAATATCTATTGAATAAAATAACAAAATACAATGAGATCAACGCTTACCGATTATTCGCCGGCCTTTCTCATAGCGGCCTCAACCACATGGCCTACCAGCACAGAAGTTGTCACGCTGCCTACGCCTCCGGGAACCGGTGTGATTGCATCGACGATTGGCTCCACAGCCGCATAGTCCACATCTCCGCACAGTTTTCCCTCTGCGTTTACATTGATTCCCACATCGATGACAGTCTGTCCTTCGCGGGCATAATCAGCCCCCACAACGCCTGCACGACCTGCTGCGACAATCAGGATTTCTGCCTCTCTGGCCACTGCCGGCATATCTACCGTCTTCGTGTGACAGATCGTCACTGTGGCATTCTTCTTCACCAGCATCATAGCAGCCGGCTTTCCAACCACAAGGCTTCTGCCAATCACAACCGCTTTCTTTCCAGTACAGTCAATTCCATAATGGTCCAAAATCTCCATACAAGCCTGAGGCGTACAGGGCGGGAATCCAACCTTCTTACCTGTGAATACGCCAGACATAGAACCGTCTGTCATACAGTCCACATCTTTGGCCGGGTCAAGGGCATTCTCAATCACAGACTGATTCAGATGCTTCGGCAGTGGACGGAACAACAGCACACCGTGAATGTGATCGTCTTTGTTGACTTTGTCAATCGTAGCTAAAAGCTCATCCTGGGACACGTCCGCTGGTAACAGAATCTTCTCGCAGGCAACGCCCAAAGTCTCACAGCGCTTTGTCGCGCCTTTCTCATAGGAGATATCGCTTCCGTTCTCACCTACACGGATAATGCACAGAGTAGGATTGATCCCTTTTTCTTGCAATTTTGCCGCATCTGCTTTGATTCTCTCATTCAACGCAGCGGTTACTTCTTTTCCCAATAATTGTCTTGCCATGTCTTCTAATTCCTCCGCTTATTTTAATCTGGACAGAACACTGTCAAAAGTCTCATCTGCAATCTTAGTATATTTCTCAAGCATTGCGTCCGCTTTCTTATTCAGCTCCTCTGCATATGCTCTGTCAGTCATAGATTTTGTGTTGATATATACGTTCAAACTCGCACCTTTTAAGGCAGCTTTGCAGAAAGCGGCGCCCACTCCGGCATCACTGATCGCAAGCGTAGAACCTTTCGCGCCAAATTCCACAATCAACTCGATGGCTTCACAGCACTTCTCCATAATCTCCATGGGTACAGAGCAGGCTTCCTTCAGAACAATCTCCATAACTCTGGCTTTTTCAGCCTTCTCTTCCTCTGTATTCTTTGGCATTCCATAGGCCTTGGACAGCGGTTCAAATACTTCCGCATCCCGCTCGATCAACCGCAGAAAATCTTTTTGAAGTTGATCGCATTTTCCCTTCAGCTCCCACATCTGGTCTTCCACATCTGCATATTTCTTCTTACCCACAGTCAGGCTTCCCACCATATTTCCCAGGGCCGTTCCCACTGCTGCAACCAAGGCGGACGCCCCGCCGCCCCCAGGTACCGGAGCTTTGGAAGCCAACACCTCCACAAATTCCGTACAAGTACTTGTTGAAAATCCCATTGTAATCGTCTCCTTTAGTTTCTTATGACATAAGGGGATGTCGTGGGCTCTCACCCACAACACCCCATTGTTCACAGTTGAACTTTGCTATATATTTTAGAAAATTCTTAGAACAGACCGCTGATCTTGCCGGTCTCGTCCACGTCGATTCTCTCTG
>JBKXQO010000050.1:0-3634 GCA_047014865.1 Blautia sp.
CTCCGCCAGATCGTACTTGCTGGGCCGTTTGCCCCCCTGGGGGGCTTTAGGGGGTATATTATTTATATTTTCTTCTTTATCTTTTTCCTCCGCATTTTTAGGGATAGGCTCTCCTTCCTTTCGAGGAGAGGTATCCTTTTTCCCAGGGAGAGGGGTATCCTTATTTTTAGGGATAGGGTTTCTTATCCCTTTGCTGCTTTTCACGATAGGATAGATATTCCGTTGGAGCACCTGACCGGTCTCTTCGTCCCGGATGATTTCAGTTTCAATGTGCCCCTGAGTCTCCAAGTCTGAAAGCAAGGCAGAGACCCTTTTCGGGGATAACCCCAGGATTTCCCCTAATGCCCGATTAGTTTGCCAACAGAAAGCCTTTTGGTTGCACTTCCATGTGATTACGCCATACAACATCTGAGCGGACATAGACAGTTCCCGGTCGAGCATGACCACTGAGGGAATCACCATGAACATTCCGCCGCTCTCCTGGTCTCCTTGGGTCTGCTGTATGATTTCACTGCGTGTCATCGTATTCCCTCACTTTCAGCTCGTACTCCATTCCGGCGAAGCAACCATTTTCATCAACCATCTGGTGGCGAACCAAGTATTTTTTCGATTCTAGCTCCTGAATCGTTTTGCAGACAGCATGCCTGCTCATACCGGATTCTTCAGTGAAATACTGGATAGATCCGTTCCATTGGGATGGAAGTGACAATATAAGCCCATAAAGCCCCTTGGCGCGGAGAGAGAGACTTTTGTCCAACAGCACACTCTTGGGGATTCTAACGTACTGCTCCATCACTGTTCCCTCTTCTTTCTGCTTTTGTATTCCTCGTCCACCGCTTTTTTCAGCCTCTCGTTCAGGTCATACAGCAGGGTGGAGATGATGTAGACGGCGCTGGACAGGTCCTGCAAATGGCCCACCGCGAGAAGCGCCCCGGATGCTTCGATATGGGTCACCTCCTGCTCCAGGCTGCTCTGGATGATCCCCAGCGTGGTCAGGGCACACTGCTGGTTGAACTGGATGTCTTCCGCCTCTGAGAGCAATCCGAGATTTGACATATTTATCCCCTCCGTTTTGTTAGCACTTTGTTTGCACTTAAGTTGTCACTATGCTAACATTCGTGAGTAGATATGTCAAGAAGAAAATGCTATAATGTGCTAACATTTTTTAGCGGAGGGATTCACATGGCTACATCAAAAATTCAGACCGGCCTACGTTTAGACGAAACCATATACAGCAAAGTAAAATCCCTGTCTGAGTTAGAGGGGCGTTCCATTAACAATCTGATTGAGTTCATTGTCCGCCGCTACATTTCGGAATATGAGAATGAGAATGGGCCTCTTCCCGTATCCCATGATTGACTGCGGAAAGTCCAATATCCAAAAGCATTAAAATAGTGGCATTTACTGAAATACCAGCCCTGTTTGCCAGATTTTTTAGTTCCTCATATCTTTTTTCGGGGAGCCGTAATCCGGTTTGGATTTTTTCGTCCATAGATACCCCCTTGCCTATCTTGTAGCCGTGTGGTATAATACAGATGTTCTCATGGTTGACAAACCCTTTTGTCAACTGTCCCGGACGGTTTGAGCGAGCCGTCCGGGACTTTTTATATCCCATCATCCGTCCATCTCCGGCTCGATCAGCGCCAGGGAGCCGTCTCCCCGGACCACCACCAGCACGATCTCGCCGCCGGCCAGCCGGGCCCGGTAGTTGTAGGTGGACAGACGCTCCACCTCCCTCAGCTGCTCCGGCCCGTACAGCCCCATCAGCTGGTCCGACACATTTGCCGGTGTCGTCATGGTCGTCATCATACTGTTACCTCCCAAAATACACGGCGCAGGCCAGGACAAAGGCCCCAGCCGAAAGCGCCAGCATGCCCCACTCCGCTGCCTCATAGAGCCAGGGGTGTTTTTTCTTCAGTCTGGACCACATGTTTCCGCCTCCCTACCAGATCCCCTGCGCCTGGAGGCACTGGGTGACCACGCGCTGGATGTTCCGGCGGCCCTCCTCCCTCTCTTCTGCGGTGTAAGGGATCTCCCGGTGCCGAATCATGCTCCTGGAGATGCCCATCTTCGGCCCGGCGTCCGAGAATACGGTCCGGTCCACCCGGACGGTCCTCCCCTGCCGGTCCTGGATCTCATGCAGGCCGCTCCATTTCGTAATTGTCAAGGGATATTCCTTGTCTCCGTTTGACTCCGTAGTCTGCGTCACCTCCACGACCAGATCGGCCTTCACAGCCTTCTCCCCGTCTATGTAGATCACTGGGGTCCCCATGGGCGGGCTGGCCTCAAAGGTGACCGACTCCGTCACCTGGACCAGATTTCCATCCTGGTCCTCCACCTGATGAGGGCCCACCCGGCGAATCACTTTGACCCGGTACTCCTTCCGGGTCACGATGTCATACCAATAGTCCATGGTCTCTGTCACTTCCACGCCGGTCACCTCCCTCGTCATGGTATTCATCGGCGCTTGTCCGTTTTCGTGCTGCTGTCACTCGAACATTTGTCTTGTTCCCCTCCCCCGCCCGTGGTAAAATATGGGCGGTAGGAAGGAGGTGAAACAAGATGGATAAAGCAACAATCGAAAAAGCCGTTGACTCGGCATTTGATTCCTGCCTTTCGGAAATCTACCCTTTGGTCAGTCAAGAGTTATATCCTGCGGCATTTGCAAACGAATATAGTTGGTTGAGAGTAAAAAATGTATTCGATTTACAAAATTCTGCTATTCGCAAAGCAGTAAAAAAAGCTCTGTCTGATATACTTACAAATCCTAGTTGACCTTTGCCGCCAGCTCGTTCTGGCGGCTTTCTACTTCTGGATCATGCCCCATCACGTATTGCAACATCTGTGGCAGGATCGCTACTTCTTGGGGGTGACCATTGCCCTCCAATACCCGAATACAGAAATTTCTCACAGCTTGCTCCAAAGACACATCTCTTCTCTCCATCTCCTCACCCCCCTCTCACGCCCCCGGCCCGGCCGGGGGTGTTTTGTTGTCAGGCTCCTTAAAGAGTTCATCAATAGTACAGTGGAATAACACCGCTAATTCGGGCAGTAAATCCGCTCTTGGCTTTGCCAAACCGTTTTCCCATCTTGCTACAGCCTGCTGGCTTACATTGACGGACTCAGCAACCTGCTGTTGTGAGAAACCTATTTTCTCACGCAACACTCTAATGTTGTGCATTAGTTACTTCCCCTTTTGTTTTAACTACTTTTTGTTGTGCGTTTAATATAGTACTATTTTTTGTTGTTGTCAATAGCAAATTTTATTTTCTCTATTGCGATTTACAATTTTATGTTGTACTCTAGTAGCAACAGGGGGTGGAATCAGTGTTTAGTACTCAGCTGCGCAAGTATCGGTTGGCTGCTGGTTTAAGTCAAAAAGAACTCGCAGGCAAATTATTTGTAAGTCAGCAGGCCGTTGCCAGATGGGAGACTGACAAAGCAACTCCAAACCCCGAGACAGTAGTAAAACTGGCAAAAATTTTTGGGGTCACTACCGATGAATTGCTTGGTAAAGAACTGGTTTTAGATGGAGAAGGCAATGCCAAGCAGAATTTCAGGGAAAACCTTCAGGCCGCCTTCTGGGGTGGCGAGAAGGATCTGACCCAGGAGGACCTGGATGCCATGTGGGATG
>JBKXQO010000051.1:0-2735 GCA_047014865.1 Blautia sp.
GGCGTTAGCGCTTCGCTGGCTGACCATGTTCTCCCGTAAGAGAGGCGAGAAGACTCAGGAAGAGAGACTGGCCAACGAGATTATGGATGCGGCCAACAACACTGGCGCAGCCGTAAAGAGAAAAGAAGACATGCACAAGATGGCAGAGGCAAACAAGGCATTTGCACACTATCGCTTCTAATTATCATAGGAGGAAAAGACCTTGGCTGGAAGAGAATATCCATTGGAGAGAACCAGAAATATTGGTATTATGGCTCACATCGACGCTGGTAAGACCACGCTGACTGAGCGTATCCTGTATTACACTGGTGTAAACTATAAAATTGGTAATACTCACGAAGGCAACGCAACCATGGACTGGATGGAGCAGGAGCAGGAGAGAGGTATCACCATCACTTCCGCAGCTACCACCTGCCACTGGACTCTGGAAGAAAACTGCAAGCCGAAGCCGGGCGCGCTGGAGCATCGTATCAACATTATCGATACTCCCGGACACGTGGATTTCACCGTTGAGGTGGAGCGTTCTCTGCGTGTACTGGACGGTGCGGTAGGTGTGTTCTGTGCAAAGGGCGGTGTTGAGCCACAGTCTGAGAACGTGTGGCGTCAGGCAGATACCTACAATGTTCCGAGAATGGCCTTCATCAACAAGATGGACATCCTCGGTGCAGATTTCTATAATGCAGTAGAGCAGATCCGTACCAGACTGGGAAAGAACGCAATCTGCATTCAGCTCCCCATCGGCAAGGAAGATGAGTTCAAGGGAATCATCGACCTGTTCGAGATGAGAGCGTATATTTACAACGATGAGAAGGGCGACGATATCAGCATCGTGGATATCCCTGAGGATATGAAGGACGAGGCAGAGCTTTATCACACCGAGCTGGTGGAGAAGATCTGCGAGCTGGACGACGACCTGATGATGATGTATCTGGAGGGCGAGGAGCCGTCCGTAGAGGACATGAAGAAGGTTCTGAGAAAGGCTACCTGCGAGTGTACAGCAGTTCCCGTTTGCTGCGGATCCGCTTACAGAAACAAAGGTGTGCAGAAGCTTCTGGATGCCATCATCGAGTTCATGCCGTCTCCCATCGACATCCCGCCGATCAAGGGCGTGGATATGGACGGAAATGAGATCGTGAGACATTCTTCTGATGAAGAGCCGTTCTCCGCTCTGGTGTTCAAGATCATGACCGACCCGTTTGTGGGTAAGCTGGCATATTTCCGTGTGTACTCCGGTACCATGAACTCCGGTTCCTACGTATACAATGCTACGAAGGACAAGAAGGAGCGTGTGGGCCGTATTGTACAGATGCACGCGAACAAGAGACATGAGATTGACAAGGTGTACTCCGGCGACATCGCCGCCGCAGTAGGCTTTAAGGTATCCACCACCGGTGATACCATCTGCGACGAGCAGCATCCGGTAATCCTGGAGTCCATGGAGTTCCCGGAGCCGGTTATCGATATCGCTATCGAGCCGAAGACCAAGGCTGGTCAGGGCAAGATGGGCGAGGCTCTTGCAAAGCTGGCAGAGGAGGATCCCACCTTCCGTACCAGAACCGATCAGGAGACTGGTCAGACCATCATCTCCGGTATGGGCGAGCTTCATCTGGAGATCATCGTGGACCGTCTGCTCCGTGAGTTCAACGTGGAGGCCAACGTAGGTGCGCCTCAGGTTGCTTACAAGGAGACCTTCACCAAGGCTGTGGATGTGGACAGCAAGTACGCAAAGCAGTCCGGTGGACGTGGTCAGTACGGACACTGTAAAGTACACTTTGAGCCCATGGACGCCAACGCAGAGGAGACCTTCAAGTTTGATTCCTCCGTTGTGGGCGGCGCGATCCCGAAGGAGTATATCCCCGCAGTCGGCGAAGGTATCGAAGAGGCTACAAAGGCCGGTATCCTTGGCGGATTCCCGGTACTGGGCGTTCACGCTACCGTATATGACGGATCCTACCACGAGGTAGACTCTTCTGAGATGGCATTCCACATCGCCGGATCTCTGGCATTCAAGGAAGCTATGCAGAAGGCCAACCCGATCCTGCTGGAGCCGATCATGAAGGTAGAGGTTACCATGCCTGAGGAATACATGGGAGACGTTATCGGCGACATCAATGCCCGCCGTGGACGGATCGAAGGTATGGAGGATGTAGGCGGCGGAAAGATGATCAAAGCATTTGTTCCCCTTTCCGAGATGTTCGGATACTCCACCGACCTGCGTTCCAGAACCCAGGGACGTGGAAACTACTCCATGTTCTTTGACAAGTACGAGCCCGTTCCGAAGAGCGTTCAGGAGAAGATTCTCAGCGAGAGAAAAGGCAAATAATAAGACTTGAAATAACGGTTCAAATCGAATATAATTAAAGACAAGCCTTGATAATAACTATATTAGCCCTGAATGGGTGCAAATTAAGGAGGACGTTATAAAATGGCTAAAGCTAAGTTTGAAAGAACGAAACCGCATTGTAACATTGGTACCATTGGCCACGTAGACCATGGTAAAACAACTCTGACGGCTGCAATTACAAAGGTTCTTCACGAGAGATTAGGTACCGGTGAAGAGGTAGCTTTCGAGAACATCGACAAGGCTCCCGAGGAGAGAGAGCGTGGAATCACCATCTCTACCGCACACGTTGAGTACGAGACCGCGAAGAGACACTACGCACACGTTGACTGCCCCGGACATGCTGACTATGTAAAGAACATGATCACCGGTGCTGCTCAGATGGACGGCGCTA
>JBKXQO010000052.1:0-2459 GCA_047014865.1 Blautia sp.
TTATATAGTTTTTGCTACACCCCATAAGAAGAAATACCTTCTCCAAAAAAGACAGTCGTAAGGCTGTCTTTTTTCTTTAAATATGTTGTATCTTTAGAGAGATTAAGATAGAATAAATAATAAGATCGTGATAATTATTAAGGAGTGACCTTATGAGCCAGCAGAATTTTAATCCGATTATGACACAGGAATATATTTTACAGATGCGTCCGGTATTTAATAAGGACGCTTTATTTAGTGATGGAAGTAAATATTACCGCATTCCCATGGAGCCGGAGGCCGGGGAGGAGGTCAAGATACGTTTTCGAACGCTGCGCAATAATGTGGACAGCGTATATTTAGTGTGTGGACACAAGAGGATCCAGATGCATGTGTCCAGTGCAGAGAAGGGATTCGACTATTATATGGGGAAGGCGACTCTGGGAGAGGAAGAGTTCCGGTACCATTTTGAGATTCACTCTGGACAGTTGACCTGCTATTATGACCAGCAAGGGGTCTGCCTGGAACTACGGGAAGAGAATGCCTTTGTGATTCGTCCGGGATTCCGGACACCGGACTGGGCCAAGGGGGCGGTATTCTATCAGATCTATGTGGACCGTTTTTGCAACGGGGACGAGGAGAACGACGTCCAGACGAGGGAATATTACTATATCGGTGATTACAGTGTGGGGGTGAAGGACTGGAATAAGCTTCCCGCCATGATGGGAGTGAGGGAGTTCTACGGAGGAGACCTGCAGGGGATCAGAGAGAAGCTGGACTATCTGCAAGACTTAGGCGTGGATGTGATCTATTTGAATCCTATTTTTGTCTCTCCCAGTAACCATAAATATGACTGTCAGGATTACGATTATGTGGATCCGCACTACGGCAGAATCGTTAATGACGGGGGAGAGTGCCTGCAGGAAGGAGACCATGAGAATATCCGGGCGACAAAATATATTCAGCGGGTGACGGACAGAGGGAATCTGGAGGCCAGCAACCGGATGCTGGCGGAGTTGGTGGAAGAGATCCACGCCAGGGGAATGCGAATTGTGTTAGACGGGGTGTTTAATCACTGTGGTTCCTTTAACAAATGGATGGACAGAGAACGGATCTACGAGGGGCGGGAGGGGTATCCCCCTGGGGCGTACACGTCCTCGGACAGTCCGTACCGCTCTTACTTTAAATTTTTCGACGAGAGTCAATGGCCCTACAATGGCAGTTACGATGGATGGTGGGGATTTGACACTTTACCTAAGTTGAACTATGAGAATTCGCCCCAGTTGTATCAGTATATCTTAGATATCGGCAAAAAATGGGTTTCCCCTCCATATAATACGGATGGGTGGAGACTGGACGTGGCGGCTGATCTGGGATACAGCAATGAGTTCAATCACCAGTTTTGGAAAGATTTTCGCAAAGCTGTCAAGGAGGCAAATCCCCAGGCCATCATCCTGGCAGAACATTATGGGGATTCCAGGGGATGGTTAAGGGGAGACGAGTGGGATACGGTGATGAATTATGACGCTTTTATGGAACCGGTCACTTGGTTTCTGACGGGGATGGAGAAGCATAGCGACGAGTATCGACAGGATCTTCTGGGCAATAGTGAGGCTTTCATCGGCGCTATGAAGACCCATATGTCAAATTTTCACACAGGTTCCCTTCAGACGGCCATGAACGAGTTGTCCAATCATGATCACTCTAGATTTTTGACCAGAACTAACCGGAAGGTGGGCAGGGTGCAGAACCTGGGACATCAGGCGGCAGAGGAGGGTGTCAATCCGGCGGTGATGCGGGAGGCGGTAGTCATACAGATGACTTGGCCTGGGGCGCCTACTATTTATTACGGTGATGAGGTGGGGGTCTGTGGATTTACAGATCCGGATAACCGGCGAACCTACCCGTGGGGAAGGGAGAACCGGGAGCTCTTGGAGTTTCACAAGTCTATGATTCGGATTCACAAGAAGTATGAATCCTTGAAGAGCGGTTCACTGCTGTTTCTACAGAACGGATATCAGACGCTCAGTTACGGTAGGTTCTCCTTCGATGAACAGATCGTGGTGGCTGTGAACAATGATGAGAGAGAGCAGGAGGTGGAGATTCCTGTGTGGAATGTGGGAGTGCCACGTTTCCACAAAGTGGAGATGAGACAGTTGATCCTCACTACGAGGGATGGATTCACAGAGGAGACGCGGGTTCACCAGGCCACAGCAGGGATGCTCAGGCTTCAGTTACCTGCGCAGAGCGCCATCGTGCTCTGTCACAGAGATTGAGAGCACTGCCAGGCAGGTGAGCAGCAGTGACTTGAAAGTGGTAAAGTACAGAAGAAAAAAAGAAAAACCCCTTGCATTTTCAGTTGGAATCTTATATAATTAAATCCGTCAGAATTGACAGAGCCTGTATCGGACAGGCGTTTGGACGGGTTCCCGAGTGGCCAAAGGGGACAGACTGTAAATCTGCTGCAAATTGCTTCGGTG
>JBKXQO010000053.1:0-2451 GCA_047014865.1 Blautia sp.
GCGGACAAACGGTTTTCAAGACCGCCTCGTTATGACCACTTCGATACCTCTCCAGCTAATCTTTCACACCGACTTTGTCAGCGCAAAATGTATATTACCATCATTACCCTTTTCTGTCAATATACTTTTTTAAGTTTTTTCTTATTTCGCCTTCATTTGCTGCATTTCCCTTTTTTTCAGTATAGTCTTGGCAATTTCCAGGTCTTCCGGAGTGGTGATTTTTAGATTCTCATAGGATCCTTCCACCAGTTTCACCCTATATCCAGTCTCCTGCTCCACAACCATCGCGTCGTCGGTAACTCGGCTGAAGTCCCTCTGGCGAATGCGATCATGGGCCTCTCTGAGAACTTCATAGGCAAATGCTTGCGGCGTCTGAATATTCCACACCCGATCCCTCGACGGTGTCTCCGCCACAAATCCTTGGTCATCGACCAACTTCACCGTGTCTTTGGAAGGCATTCCCACCACACAGGCCTTACATTCCTGTACTCCCGCCAGAGCCCGCTCTAGGATTTCCTGAGACACCAAAGGACGCGCCCCGTCGTGGACAAACACATAATCTGTCCCCTGGCAGGCTCCCAAGCCAGCGTAGACCGAATCATGTCTCTCCTTACCGCCCTCAACAATCTCTTTAACTTTAGTGAGCTGAAAACGCTCCACAATCTCCCTTTTACAATAATCCAGGCATTCCGCCCCCGTCACTAAAATAATCTGGTCGATCCACTCACATTCCTGAAAACATTTCAGAGAGTGATAGACAACTGGATAACCGCACAGTTCTAAAAACTGTTTCTGAACCCGGCTTCCCATTCGCCTTCCTTGTCCTGCTGCCAACACAATGGCAGTACACTGCTCTTTCATAGTCACCGCTCCCCTAACCTGAGATTTGGAACTGCATTCAAGTCCCACCCATGGCGTGTCCCCTTCTGATATTCATAGTACGCCGCTACTCCAATCATAGCTGCGTTATCTGTGCAAAAGATCGGTGACGGGCGGTAGAAACGAAGTCCCTCCTCCTGGCAAGCCTTCTCCATAGCTGCTCTCAAATGCAGATTCGACGCGACACCACCGGCCATAGCCACCTTATCCATATGATAATCTTTTGCCGCTTGTATAGTGTGTTCCACCAAAACCTCCACCACAGATTTCTGAAAAGATGCCGCCAGATCTGCCGCGTCCACCTCTCTTCCCTGCATTTTAGCCTGATTTAAGTAATTCAAGACCGCCGACTTCACTCCGCTGAAACTAAAATCATAGGGCGCTCCGTCAATTTTCCCTTTCGGAAATACAATTGCATCTGGATTCCCCTCATCAGAAAGCTTGTCAATCTTAGGTCCCCCAGGATACCCCAGTCCGATGGCTCTGGCTACTTTGTCGAAGGCCTCCCCGGCCGCGTCGTCTCTGGTTCTCCCCAGTATCTCGAACTCTCCATAGTCTTTCACAATCACCAAATGAGTATGTCCGCCCGACACGATCAAGCACAAAAAAGGCGGTTCCAATTCTGGGTTCTCAATATAATTTGCCGACACGTGGCCTTCAATGTGGTGTACTCCCACCAAGGGTAACCTTTTTGCATAGCTGATCGCTTTCGCCTCCGCCACCCCCACCAACAGAGCTCCCACCAACCCCGGTCCATAGGTCACTCCTATGGCATCCAGATCATCCAAAGTGACGTCCGCGTCAGCCAATGCCTGCTCTGTCACCTGATTAATTTTCTCGATGTGTTTTCTGGACGCAATCTCCGGCACCACGCCTCCATATAACTTATGAAGCTCGATCTGTGAGGAGATGACATTTGATAAAATCGTTCTCCCATTTTTTACTACTGAGGCTGCTGTCTCATCACAGGAACTCTCAATAGCCAAAATCAATATATCTCTTTCCATCTGTCTCCCATCCCTAATCCACGAAATTCAATTCTGCACTCTTCCCATCTTTTCCCAGGTATGTCTCGGAAAAAATAGCCCTTGCATCCGGCAAAAATTCATCCGGCCAAGCCAGAGACGGGCTATAATGAGTCAACCACAATTCTTTGACTTTCGCCGTCTTGGCCAAGGACGCCGCCTCTGTGAACGTCATATGTTTGTACTCCCGCGCCTTCGCCTCTTTCTCTTTTCCGCCGTACATGCCCTCACAGATAAACAAGTCCGATTCCCTTGCGTTCCTCTGAATGGATTCTGTAGGTCTGGTGTCGGTGGTGTAAGTCACTTTAATCCCTTTCCGGTCCGGCCCCAACACCATATCCGGTGTATAGATCTCTCCGTCCACCTCAATGGTCTCCCCCTTCTGCAGCAAGCTCCAATAGCGCTGAGGAATCCCGTGCATCTGAGCATTCTCCACCGAGAACTTTCCCTTTCTCAAGATCTCCAATGAGTATCCGTAGCAAATCACATTGTGGTTCACACGGTAGGCAGTAATCCGGTACCCATTCAATTCCAACACTTCCTCAGG
>JBKXQO010000054.1:0-2026 GCA_047014865.1 Blautia sp.
TAGCATCTCTATTATAACTGGATTTTCCGTTGATTTCAATAAGAACAGAGGACTTTCCTGTGATGATTCCTATGGGTAAAAGTCTTCTCTCAAGCTTTCGGAAGCCGGAAGGAACTCTTCAGAGACACAATCCGGTTGAAGACCGGCTGCCCCTCTCTGGAATCCTTGGCGTCCGCGCAGAAATATCCATTTCTCACAAACTGGAAGCTGTCGTAAGCCTGAGCCTCCATCAACTCCGGCTCCACGTAAGCGGTGACCTCTCTCAGAGAGTTGGGATTTAAGTTCAAGGATCCGTCCTCATTGTACACCCCTTTTTCCTCGTCAATGATATTCTCATACAGGCGAACCTTGGCCTCTCTGGCCTCCTTGGCCGATACCCAGTGGATGGTTCCCTTGACTTTTCTCCCTGTAAATCCTGTACCGCACTTCGTCTCTGGGTCATAGGTGGCGTGCACCTCCGTGACTACGCCATTTTCATCTTTCACAAAGCTTTCACACTTTACAAAGTAGGCGTGCATCAACCGCACTTCATTGCCTGGATAGAGACGGAAGTATTTTCTCGGGGGAACTTCCATGAAATCCTCCCTCTCAATATACAATTCTCTTCCAAAGGGAACTTTTCGGTGTCCAAGCGCCTCATTCTCCAGATTATTCTCCACATCCAGATATTCCGTCTGACCTTCAGGGTAATTGTCAATCACCAATTTGATGGGGTCCAGAACCGCCATCATTCTGGAGCGTTTCATCTTCAGGTCTTCCCGGATACAGTACTCCAACATAGCGTAGTCAACAGAACTGTTAGCCTTGGATACCCCACACAGATCCACGAACCTCTTGATGGACTCCGGTGTGAATCCTCTCCGGCGCAGCGCTGCGATGGATACCAGTCTGGGATCATCCCAGCCGTCCACAATCTTCTCCTCCACCAGCTTCTTGATATATCTCTTCCCGGTCACCACATTGGTCAGATACAATTTGGCAAACTCAATCTGCTTAGGCGGATGGGGATACTCAAGTTGGCGCACTACCCAGTCGTAGAGAGGGCGATGATCCTCAAACTCCAAGGTACAGATTGAGTGGGTGATTCCCTCGATGGCGTCCTCGATGGGATGGGCAAAGTCATACATGGGATAGATACACCACTTGTCCCCTGTATTGTGGTGGGTCATGTGAGCCACCCGATAGATCACAGGATCCCTCATATTCATGTTGGGAGAAGCCATGTCGATCTTCGCCCGAAGCACTTTCTCCCCACCGGCATACTTGCCGTCTCTCATCTCCTGGAACAGTTGTAGATTCTCCTCCACGCTGCGGTTCCGGTGAGGACTCTCCTTGCCCGGCTCCTTCAGCGTTCCCCGATATTGGCGGATCTCCTCTGCGCTGAGATCATCCACATAAGCCTTTCCTTTTCTGATCAATCTCACAGCAGCCTCATACATCTGGTCAAAGTAATCTGACGCGAAGAAGAGACGGTCTTCCCAATCCGCGCCCAGCCATTTGATGTCCTCCTTGATGGATTCCACAAACTCTACCTTCTCCTTCGTAGGATTTGTATCGTCAAAACGCATGTTAAACTTGCCGTGGTATTCCTGGGCTAATCCATAGTTTAAAAGAATCGATTTCGCGTGTCCAATGTGCAGATAACCATTGGGTTCTGGAGGAAAACGGGTGTGCACCCCATCGTAAACACCTTCCTCCAGATCTTTATCTATGATCTGCTCGATAAAATTTTTGGATATTGTCTCGTTCTCCATCTCTTGCCTCCTCAACCTTTCTTAATTTGTAATCATATCATAAATTTTTCCCCAATAAAAGCCCTTTCTTCTCTCATGTGGAACTTCCCCCACTTTCCTCCGCGCCAAAATATTTTCGAAAAAACCACCCTTTCTTTTCTCAAAAAAATAGTTGACAAGGACTTTTATTTTTGATAGAATTCCTAATTGTGAGACGTACTTGCTGCCTTGGCTCAGCTGGTAGAGCGTCGCCTTGGTAAGGCGGAGGTCGGCGGTTCAAATCCGCTAGGCAG
>JBKXQO010000055.1:0-2022 GCA_047014865.1 Blautia sp.
AAAAAAGTTGTTGACAATGTGTGTACCTGATGATATTATATACAAGTCGCCGCGGTAAGCGGTAACAAATAAGACTTAAAACACCAGATAAATACTGGGTTTGAGCGATACAGATCTTTGATAACTGAATAGAAAGACAACCTTGAAATTCTTTGAGAATTTTAAAATGATTCATTAATGAATCTTGCGAGTATCGAAAGATACACGAACCTAAACAGTAAGTTTTGGTAAAACTATTTAAGCTAGTTAGTTTATAACTGACGAGGCAAACTTTTTATGAGAGTTTGATCCTGGCTCAGGATGAACGCTGGCGGCGTGCTTAACACGCAAGTCGACAGCATGGGGAGCAGTTACTTCGGTTGAAGTTCTTTATGACTGAGTGGCGGACGGGTGAGTAACGTGGGTAACCTGTGTACTGGGGGATAGCTGAGCGGCTGGTAATACCGCATAAGCGCAATGTTGCATGACATGGTGTGGCGCTCCGGTGGTATAAGATGGACCGCGTCTGTTAGCTGGTGGTGAATAACAGCCCACCCAGGCGACGTCGGTAGCCGACCTGAGAGGGTGACAAGCCCATTGGATGAGACGGCAGACTCCTGGGAGGCAGCAGTGGGAGTTTGCACAATGGAGGAAACTCTGATGCAGCGACGCGTGGTGAAGAAGTAATTCGTTATGTAAAGCTCTATCAGCAGGAAGATGGTGACGGTACCTGACTAAAGCTCCGGCTAAATACGTGCGAGCTGCCGCGGTATACGTATCAGACAGCGTTATCCGGTTTACTGGGTTAAAGGGAGTGTAGGTGGCCATGCAAGTGAAGTGAAATCGGGGCTCAACCCCGGAACTGCTTTTGACTGTAGGCTGGAGTGCAGGAGGGTGGTGAATTCTAGTGTGGCGGTGAAATGCGCATAGATATTGGGAGACACCAGTGGCAGGCGGCTCACTGGACTGTAGCTTTTTACTGAGGCTCAGCGTGGGAGCAAACAGGATTGATACCTGGTAGTCCACCCGTAAACGATGTACTAAAGTGTCCCTTGAGGCGTGGCTTCCAGCTAACGCGTTAAGTACCGCCTGGGGAGTACGGCCGCAAGGTTAAACTCAAGAGACGGGGGGCACAAGCGGTGGAGCATGTGGTTTAATTCGATGCAACGCGAAGAACCTTACCTGGTCTTGACATCCACGGAAGTTTTCAGAGATGAGAATGTGCCTTCGGGAACCGTGAGACAGGTGCTGCATGGCTGTCGTCAGCTCGTGTTGTGAAATGTTGGGTTAAGTCCCGCAACGAGCGCAACCCTTATCCTTTGTTGCCAGCGGTCCGGCCGGGAACTCAAAGGAGACTGCCAGTGATAAACTGGAGGAAGGTGGGGATGACGTCAAGTCATCATGGCCCTTACGACCAGGGCTACACACGTGCTACAATGGCGCATACAAAGAGAAGCGACCTCGCGAGAGCAAGCGGACCTCATAAAGTGCGTCGTAGTCCGGATTGGAGTCTGCAACTCGACTCCATGAAGTCGGAATCGCTAGTAATCGTGGATCAGAATGCCACGGTGAATACGTTCCCGGGCCTTGTACACACCGCCCGTCACACCATGGGAGTGGGTTGCAAAAGAAGTAGGTAGCTTAACCTTCGGGAGGGCGCTTACCACTTTGTGATTCATGACTGGGGTGAAGTCGTAACAAGGTAACCGTAGGGGAACCTGCGGTTGGATCACCTCCTTACCTTAAAGAAGCGTACTTTGCAGTGCTCACACAGATTGTCTGATAGAAAGTGAAAAGCAAGGCGTCTTGCGAAGCAGACTGATACGTCCCCTTCGTCTAGAGGCCCAGGACACCGCCCTTTCACGGCGGTAACAGGGGTTCGAATCCCCTAGGGGACGCCACTTGCTGGTTTGTGAGTGAAAGTCACCTGCCTTAATATCTCAAAACTCATCTTCGGGTGATGTTTGAGATATTTGCTCTTTAAAAATCTGGATCAAGCTGAAAATTGAAACACTGAACAACGAGAGTTGTTCGTGAGTCTCT
>JBKXQO010000056.1:0-1823 GCA_047014865.1 Blautia sp.
CTATAACAGCACAAAGAATCCTGCCACGCAGGATTCTCCGCCTGCGGCGGGTCGCATACGCGACATATTCCCACTCCGCCGCAGTGCGATCCTCGCGGAGCGTTTTTGTGTTATAGGGAAGTTCAAAGAACTTTCCTATAACACAAAAAATCCCCCCAGCCTTACAGACTGGAGGGAACGGTCCCGCAATATCTATTTGTTCTCGACAAAAGCCCCGTAGATGGCCTGGATGGCCTTCTCAAAATCCCGATTCTTCACGCCGATAATAATATTCAGTTCACTGGAACCTTGATCAATCATCTTGACATTTACGTGCTCCCTGGACAGGGCATCGAAGATTTTGCCCGCGGTTCCGCTGCTGGACCGCATGCCTCTGCCCACCACTGCGATCAATGCAAGATCCGACTCCAGCTCCACAAAATCCGGCTGGACTGCCCGGTGAATCGCTGCGATCACCTGCTGCTCCTTGTCCTCAAAGTCTTCCTGATGGACAAACACCGTCAGTGTGTCGATCCCTGAAGGCATATGCTCAAAGGACACGCCGCAATTCTCAAAAGCCTGCAGGACTTTCCGGCCAAATCCGATCTCTGCATTCATCATAGATTTCTCAATGTTGATGGAGCAAAAACCTTTTTTTCCTGCGATCCCTGTGATGGTGTACTTGGGATTCTTGCAAGTGCTCTCCACAATCAAAGTCCCCGGATCCTTAGGCGCGTTGGTGTTACGGATATTGATGGGGATGCCCTCCTTGCGCACAGGGAAAATCGCTTCCTCGTGGAGAACCGTGGCCCCCATGTAAGACAACTCTCTCAACTCCCGATACGTGATGGTCTCGATCACCGCCGGATCTGTCACAATCCTGGGATCTGTCACCAAAAATCCTGACACATCGGTCCAATTCTCATACATATCTGCGTGGATGGCGCTTGCCACAATAGATCCCGTCACATCAGAACCGCCTCTGGAAAACGTCTTGATCGTCCCGTCTGGCTTCGCGCCGTAGAAACCCGGCACCACCGCATTCTCACAGTCGCTCAGTCTCTCGCCCATCTTCTCCTGTGTCTCCGCAGCCAGAAAAGCTCCGTTCTCATCAAAACAGATTCCTTCTGCCGGATCCACAAATTCATATCCCAGATAAGCCGCCATAATCTTTCCATTTAAGAACTCGCCTCTGGAAGCGGCGTAGTCCTCCCCGGCTCCGCCGGCGAAGTCCTTCTCGATCGTCTGGAACTCTTCCTCCAGCGACAGAGATAACTCCAAGCCTTGGATGATCTCATAGTATCTCTTCTTGATTGCCGTCAATTTCTCTGAGAAGTCCTTACCTGCCGCCGCTGTCTCATAACAGTCATACAACATGTCCGTCACTTTAATGTCCTCTGGACTGCGCTTGCCGGGGGCAGATGGAACGACAAATCTTCTGGAAGCGTCGCTGCGAATGATGTCGCCCACTTTCTGAAACTGCTGGGCGCTGGCCAGGGAACTCCCCCCAAATTTTACGACTTTTCTCATTTTATGGTTCCTCCTCGTATCTTCTGAATAAGTCTACCTTAGGTAGCAAAAACCCGCAAACTCTCTACAATCAAGAATTTGCGGGCATCAACCCATGCCGCAGACCGGAATCGAACCGGTACGAAGTTTAACCCTCGCAGGATTTTAAGTCCTGTGCGTCTGCCAGTTCCGCCACTGCGGCATCTCTTGTGCTTCCTCAGCTCACCCCGTGACACTCCGCGCTTGGCGCTATATCACTCAGCCTCACACAAATGGACGGGGGTGGATTCGAACCACCGAAGCAATTTGCAGCAGATTTACAGTCTGTCCCCTTT
>JBKXQO010000057.1:0-1768 GCA_047014865.1 Blautia sp.
ATTGAGGTGCAGATGAAGCTCGTGGACGCATTACAGAACAAATGGAGGAAACTGAAGTTTGAAACAAATCAGTGACACACCACCCTAAAAAGGGGCGCAACAAAATAGACCGTCGGTCAGGCGGTCAAAAAACGAGGATGGCTGGCTATCCTGACGAGGACAACGGAGAAGGGTTTGAAACAATAAAGCCCATTCGAGCAAGCATCTCGAAGGCTTTCTCTTGGGAGATCTGGCGGGCCATAGGATTCTTGTCTTCCTGGATGTAGGCAGCAGGATTGTACGGCTCGTTCTTGCTTAGAATATGGTAGATGGCGGTTAAGAGTCTCCTGGCAATGGCAACTATGGCTTTTTTCTTACCGCGCCGTTTTTGCAGCGCCTGCTTCTTTCCGTAGATTTCAGGATGTTTTTCACCGCGGCTTGCAGCAAGAGCGACCTGAATCAGCAAGGGCTTGAGATAAGCACCGGATTTGCCAATGCGAGTGGTTTTCTTCTTACCGGCACTCTCCGCGTTTTGAGGGGTAAGACCAGCCCAAGAGCAGAGATGCTTAGAGGTATCAAACACCGTCATGTCGGCCCCGATTTCTGCAAGAATGCGGATAGCAGTAAAAGCGTCATGGATGCCGGGGACAGTCAGCAGCAGTTCAATCTGCGGAAGATAGTTTTGAGCAATCTCCAGAATAAGGGATTCGAGTTCTGCCTTATGTCTTTCCAGAGAATCCATGTGGCCACGAATGATTTTGAGCTTCTCCGCCTGCTCATAAGTGAAGATACCGTCAACTGCTTCCTGAATCTGTGCAATGGGTGTTTTACAGCGCCCATCTACAAAGGGAGCCACGTCAAACTGCTCTCCCGGGTGTTCCAACAACTGTGTCGTGATGGCGGATGCGCTCTTACCGAACACATTACTGAACACGTCATCAAGCTTGAAGTTGGAAACAGTGAGACAATTCTGGGCGCGGTTCTTCTCTCCGGTCATGTAGGACGAAAGCTTGACCCAGTAACGACAAAGATCTCGAAGCTGCCGGATATCCTTAGGTGGAATGAAGCTGCCGCGAACAAGGTCATGCTTGAACAAGTCGGCAATCCACTGAGCGTCTTTCTTGTCAGTTTTCTTCCCTTTGATAGCCTTGACGAATTTCGGGTGGCTGACTACCACATGGCAGGACTCCTCCAAAATGTTGTGAACTGGGAACCAATATTTACCTGTTGATTCCATACAAACATCCTTACAGTCGTTGGCTAAAAGCCAGTCCCGCAGTTCGCGCAGGCTCCCTGTGTAGGTTGAAAATCTTCGTGATTGGTACTCTGTAACCCCTTGCGCATTGGTAGCGGCAATACAGGCGATGAGAAAATCCCGGTGAACATCCATCCCACAGCAAACTGGATATACGATTTTTAGTCTTCCCATAACAACTCCCCTCGCAAAAATATTGTTGAGGGCAGCCAGGGACTGGGCATCCAGCTAAAAACGAGTTGCGTCTTTACAAAGATAAGTTTACAGGCTCTATGTCCTACACATTGGTGCTTGAATGGATGCCCGGTGACTTATATATGAGCGCGGTTACAGCACGCTGCACCGCACCTACCTCCTCGTACTCTGTAGTATGGCTGCCCCCAAACAAAGTTTACCAAATTACACTCTATTGCGGAAGCACCAGCCTTGTTTCATTTCTCGTTGGTGCCTTTCGCGGAAAGGCATGGTCATATATGATACTCATGCCAGACCTGTTTTCCTTCGCCTACGTCCCGAACTGGTACTCCCAGCTTG
>JBKXQO010000058.1:0-1673 GCA_047014865.1 Blautia sp.
ACCCGCGACTACACGGTGATGTCCAACCACCACCTGCGCAACGCGGGGCTGTCGCTGAAATCCAAAAGGCTACTCTCCATGATGTTGTCCTTGCCGGAGGACTGGAATACACTACCAAGGGGGCTGTCCAAAATCTGCAAGGAGGGCGCGGACAGCATCAGATCCGCTTTGAAGGAACGGTCGTGTGCCAAGCACATCACACACAGCTGTCTCCAGGATAGCAGTGCAGGACTGATGAAGGGAATCATTTTAATCTGTAATAGCAAATCTTCTTCCCTGCCCCCTCCCGTTTCAGTTCACCGGATGCCACCAATTTCCGTAGCGCCCCCTCAATGGAGCTGATACTGAGTGAAGGGCAGAGTTCCCGGATGTCCTGCTTCGTAAACCGGCCGATCTTCTCCATGGTGGCCCGGCGCACGGTCTCCAATGCAGGGAGTTTAGTCTCCACCAGAGCAAAGCGATCTTCAAAGTCTTTGTAAGCAGAAAGAATGGTTCCCAGCAGATACTTGATAAACGGAACCACATCTTCAGTACCTTCGTGCCACCCGATCTGCGCCTGGCTCAGGACATCATAATAGAGATCCTTGTTTTTTGCAATCTTGGCCTCCAGTGAGATATATTTGCCTACATAGAACCCGCTGCGGTAGAGCAGCAATGTGGTCAGCAGGCGGCTCATTCTGCCATTTCCGTCGTTGAAGGGGTGAATACAGAGAAAGTCATGGATGAACACAGGAATGACGATCAGTGGCTCCACTTCCATGTTCCCAATGACCCGGTTGTACTCCTCGCAGATCCTGTCCAGCGCCTCCGGGGTTTCATAGGGGGCCAGGGGCGTGAATAAGGTCTCCACATGGCCGTCGGGATAGGTGGCGCTGATGTAGTTCTGCACATTTTTGGTCTTGCCCGCCATGGGATTGTTCATGTGGCTGTAGAGGATCTTGTGGAGCTGCAGGATGTAGTTCTGGGTGATTGGGATGGCATCGAAGTTCTCGTGGATAAGGTTCAGCACATCCCGATAACCTGCAATCTCCTGCTCGTCCCGGTTCTTCGGCGTCGTTTTCTCTTCCACTAGCTGTCGGATACGGGTGTTTGTGGTCACGATGCCCTCAATGGCATTGGATGCCTCGGTACTCTGCACCTTTGCAATCTCCACTAATTTCTCCAATTCCTCCGGCCGCTGTTTCAGGTACAGTTCCTGCTTTCCGGCTTCTTTATAGATTGCCGCGACCAAGCCCAGAATCTCCGAGTCCCACTTCTGCTCCCGAATTGCGGAGTAATTGAATATACGCATACCCTTACGCCCTCCCTTATTTCCTTAAATTTTAGCACAAAATAAGGGGAATATCAACTCGCGGAAAGAACTTTCCCTTAATATTATGCCAAATTCAAGGGATTATATACGCCTGTAAGGGCAAATCAACCGTATTCCTGCCATGGGTTTGCGCCTGTGGCTTTTTTCATGTCCGTTTCTATCACTCATCCCTAAAGCTGTACTGAAAGGAGTCAATCTCATGTTTTTTCTTCCGCAATCGGTGGCGAGTTGCCGCCCATAGGTTTCTCCTATCTAGAACTGGTCCTATGTCAAGATTTAGTACAAGTTAAAATGAGAAATTAATCCTCACCTTAACTTACTAAGAGCAGTTTGTTTGTCTGTGTCTGCTCATAAAGTAATT
>JBKXQO010000059.1:0-1655 GCA_047014865.1 Blautia sp.
TCGGCTTAGGTCCCGACTTACCCTGGGAGGACGAGCCTTCCCCAGGAAACCTTAGTCATTCGGTGGACAGGATTCTCACCTGTCTTTCGCTACTCATACCGGCATTCTCACTTCTAAGCGCTCCACCAGTCCTCACGGTCTGACTTCGCCGCCCTTAGAACGCTCTCCTATCACGTGCACGAAGTGCACATCCACAGTTTCGGTAATATGCTTAGCCCCGGTACATTTTCGGCGCAGGATCACTCGACTAGTGAGCTATTACGCACTCTTTAAATGGTGGCTGCTTCTGAGCCAACATCCTAGTTGTCTATGCAACTCCACATCCTTTTCCACTTAGCATATATTTAGGGACCTTAACTGGTGATCTGGGCTGTTCCCCTTTCGACGGTGGATCTTATCACTCATCGTCTGACTCCTGAGGATAAATCTATGGCATTCGGAGTTTATCTGAAGTTGGTAACCCATGACGGGCCCCTTGTCCAAACAGTAGCTCTACCTCCACGATTCTTACCTCAAGGCTCCCCCTAAAGAGATTTCGGAGAGAACCAGCTATCTCCAAGTTCGTTTGGAATTTCACCGCTACCCACACCTCATCCCAGCCATTTTCAACTGACACGGGTTCGGTCCTCCAGTGCGCTTTACCGCACCTTCAACCTGGACATGGGTAGGTCACCTGGTTTCGGGTCTATAACTACATACTTCTTACGCCCATTTAAGACTCGCTTTCGCTACGGCTCCGGTTTTTCCACCTTAACCTTGCATGCAATCATAACTCGCCGGTTCATTCTGCAAGAGGCACGCCGTCACCCATTAACGGGCTCCGACAGCTTGTAGGCACATGGTTTCAGGAACTATTTCACTCCCCTTCCGGGGTGCTTTTCACCTTTCCCTCACGGTACTGGTTCACTATCGGTCACTAGGTAGTATTTAGCCTTGCGAGATGGTCCTCGCTGCTTCCGACGGGGTTTCACGTGTCCCGCCGTACTCAGGATCCTGAACTGAGGGTGTGACGTTTCGTCTACGGGGCTCTCACCTTCTCTGGCACAGCTTCCCAACTGTTTCGACTACGTCGCACTTTGGTAACTCAAATGTTCAGTCCTACAACCCCAGTGAGCAAGCTCACTGGTTTGGGCTCCTCCCCTTTCGCTCGCCGCTACTCAGGGAATCGAATTTTCTTTCTCTTCCTGCAGCTACTGAGATGTTTCAGTTCACTGCGTCTACCGCTTGCCAGCTATAGATTCACTGGTCAAGCAAGCACCGACTAAGGTGCTTGGGTTTCCCCATTCGGAAATCTCCGGATCAAAGCGTACTTACCGCTCCCCGAAGCATATCGGTGTTTGTCCCGTCCTTCATCGGCTCCTAGTACCAAGGCATTCACCATGCGCCCTTCATAACTTAACCTTGATAACCACTCCGTGGTTATCTCAATTAATTGAGTTAGCGATTATTTCGTTAATAAAACTCAAATAACGCGGTGTTCTCGGTTTATTGTTTTTAATAAATAAAGAAATTAGATATTATTTAGTTTTCAAAGTACAAGCTCTGAGGGTAAACCCCTCAAAACTAAACAAAGTTTTGACAATGTGCAGGTTCCGTTTTATTCCTTAGAAAGGAGGTGATCCAGCCGCAGGTTCTCCTACGGCTACCTTGTTACG
>JBKXQO010000060.1:0-1637 GCA_047014865.1 Blautia sp.
TGACGTCAAATCATCATGCCCCTTATGACCTGGGCTACACACGTACTACAATGGCGGATACAACGAGAAGCAAGACAGTGATGTGGAGCAAAACTCAGAAAGTCCGTCTCAGTTCGGATTGAAGTCTGCAACCCGACTTCATGAAGCCGGAATCGCTAGTAATCGCGGATCAGCATGCCGCGGTGAATACGTTCTCGGGCCTTGTACACACCGCCCGTCAAACCATGAGAGTTGGCAATACCCGAAGCCGGTGGCCTAACCTCGCAAGAGGAGGGAGCCGTCGAAGGTAGGGCTGATGATTGGGGTTAAGTCGTAACAAGGTATCCCTACGGGAACGTGGGGATGGATCACCTCCTTTCTAAGGAGAAAGACGTACAAGGAAGTTGGATTTGTGAGGGAGTAAGCCTGTTTAGTTTTGAGAGATCGAAAGATTTCTCAGACAGTGATTGTTCTTTGAAAACCGAATAACAGAAAACAGATAGAAAGACATGATCTTTCTGAAAAGTTGTAAGATTTCAAAAATCAGAACAAGATATTTGAAGTTGAACGTTGAACAGTTCTTATTGAAGATATAGAGGAACTCTGGACGACTCGCAGTCAAGACAGAGGACCTGTGATTAAATGAATAAGGGCGTATGGTGGATGCCTAGGCATGTAGAGCAGAAGAAGGACGTAGCTAACGGCGAAACGCGACGGGGAGTGGTAAGCACACATCGATCCGTCGGTCTCCGAATGGGGAAACCCAGCGCGAGTAATGTCGCGTTACCCATGAGTAAATACATAGCTCATGAGGAGAGAACCCAGGGAATTGAAACATCTTAGTACCTGGAGGAAAAGAAAATAACAATGATTCCCTTAGTAGCGGCGAGCGAACGGGGAAGAGCCCAAACCAGTCTTAGGGCTGGGGTAGTAGGACCACGACGTGGTACAGTAACCGATAGAAGAAGGACATTGAAAGGTCCGCCAAAGAGGGTGCAAGCCCCGTAATCGAAATTGGGAGCTGACCTAGTGGAATCCTGAGTACGGCGAGGCACGTGGAACCTTGTCGGAAGCATCCGGGACCATCCGGAAAGGCTAAATACTCCTACATGACCGATAGTGAACCAGTACCGTGAGGGAAAGGTGAAAAGAACCGCGGGAGCGGAGTGAAATAGAACCTGAAACCATATGCTTACAAGAAGACAGAGCCCGTTAAGGGGTGATGTCGTGCCTTTTGTAGAATGAACCGGCGAGTTATCTTATCGTGCGAGGTTAAGTGGAAGACACGGAGCCGAAGCGAAAGCGAGTCTGAATAGGGCGGCAGTACGATGAGATAGACCCGAAGCCGTAGTGATCTAGCCATGACCAGGTTGAAGTTTGGGTGAAACCAAATGGAGGACCGAACCGACCCCCGTTGAAAAGTTGGCGGATGAGTTGTGGCTAGCGGAGAAATTCCAATCGAACACGGCGATAGCTGGTTCTCCCCGAAATAGCTTTAGGGCTAGCGTCGAAGTAAGGGTAGTGGAGGTAGAGCACTGAATTCATGATGGCGCCGTCAAGGTGTACTGAATGAAATCAAACTCCGAATGCCATTATGTCATCTTCGGCAGTCAGACTGTGGGTGATAAGGTCCATGGTCAAAAGGGAAACAGCCCAGA
>JBKXQO010000061.1:0-1544 GCA_047014865.1 Blautia sp.
TGAGACTAACTATTAAAAGTCAAGCCCCAAATTGAGGGAATTGAGGGTTGGAAGGCGAGGCAAAGACGGCATAGCAAAGCAGAGCGTCAAGCGGCGCTCAAGGTTGGGTGGAGAGGAAAAAATTAGGCTGCCGTTTGGTAAGCCTGTCCGGATTTCTGTAAGGAGTAGATGACCCTCACGAGCTTCTTAGCTGCATGAGAGATGGCGACGTTGTAGTGTTTGCCCTCGGCGCGCTTCTTGGCAAGGTAGGCGGCGAAGGTCGAGTCCCAATGGCAGACATATTTCGTTGCGTTGAAGATAGCGTAACGAAGGTAGCGAGATCCGCGTTTCTCCATATGGGAGTAAGACCCGGCAAGAGACAGCTTTCCGGATTCATATGTAGATGGAGACAGGCCGGCATAGGCAAGGATCTTATCCGGCGAATCGAAATTGGCGAAGTCGCCGACCTCGGCCAAGATCATCGCTCCCATGCGAAGACCCATGCCAGGGATGGTGGTAATAGGTGACTGGATGGAGTTCATGATCTCCTCAATGGAATCCTCCACCTCGGCAATCTCCTTGTCCAGTTCCCGGATGAGCTGGATGGTATGACGAAGCTCCAGCGACTTGGCAGGCATCCTTGAACCAATGGAACGCCTGGCAGCCTCGCGGATTTCCACGGCTTTCTCCCTGTCATAGCGTCCTTTGGAAGCGTCATCCAGTAAAGTTTTGAGATGGGTTAGGTGCGTGTCGGCGATCTGCTGAGCGCCGGGAAACTCGCTGAGGAGCGCATAGACAGACGCCATATGAAGCGTGGGGACGATCGTTTCCAGCTCAGGGAACAGGATGTTCACCAGGCGGGAAACGGACTGCTTGAGCTTTGCTCTCTGCCGAACCTTGTCGAAGCGGTATCTTGTGAGTGACTTTAGCTCCTCGTTGTGGTATGCTGTGTCTGTGTAGGACTTGAGGTCCACATCAGACATGAGCATAGCTGCAATCGTCCGCGCATCAATGCGGTCGGTCTTGGTCTTTCGGAGGCTGAGGCTTTTCCGGTATAGATTGGTGTGCAGAGGGTTAATGACGTAGGTTGCCAGGCCACAGTCAAGAAGAAACCCGAGGATGTTGTAGCTGTAATGTCCAGTGGCCTCAAGCCCTACTTTTATTTTGTCAGCAGGGAAAGCGCAGGACCGGATACGCTGTAGCAGGGTCTCGAAGCCGTCTCGGTTGTTCGGGATTGTGAATACGTCCGCCAGCACCTCGCCTTCCGAGCTGAGGATAAAGCAATCGTGCTTGTCTTTCGCAACATCGATTCCAACGCAAATCATAATGATACCTCCAAAAGATGATTTATGATGCTGCATCCACAGTACACCTTGCCTTGTAACCTCGTTCCAAATAAACCGTCTGGCGGTATCTAACTGATTAACAAATCTGCAAAGGGCTGTGGTCGGAGCCTCACAAGAACCGTCTATGCGGTAGGTGACAAAACCAATCCACAGCATCCCTTGCATTGTAGCACACCCCTGGAGAGGGGAATAGAAATACTACTCTTTTATAATACGAGG
>JBKXQO010000062.1:0-1521 GCA_047014865.1 Blautia sp.
CATAGTCAGTGATATCCTTGAGAAAAATGTGTCAACTAATCTTGACAATATCATTCCGGACGCAGGTAGGGAATGGCTCCATACCGGCCAAGCAAGTACCCTTTCTCAATGTTCTCGTTCTTTCGCACGGAGAATTCATCTAGAGAGTAGATCTCCGTGGCCGCAGTATGAGGATCTTTCTCCACAAAGTAAATCTGATCCCGACGGAACGTATCGAGAGAGAGAAGCGTGGTGTCGTGGGTAGTAAAAATTAACTGGGCATTGGCTTTGTTGATCTCTGACGTATGGAACAGTTCTACCAGAAATTGTACCAGGAACGGGTGTAGACTTCGGTCCAGTTCATCGATGACCATGGTTTTTCCTTTCCCAAAGACCTCTTTCAGAATGGGAGAAAGCCAAAAAAGCTGTTTAGTACCCAGAGACTCTTCATTGAGGTCCAGGAAGAATTGTGACCCCTCACCACTTTGGGACTGCACATAATGTCCCGCGTGAATGTGAACCGCTTTTACTTGCCCTTGTGGAACAGGGTTTCCCGCTGGGTCTGTAAAGACGATCTCTTTTGTCTGGTTCCCTAAAGGGGTAATATCCACTTGGATATCATCAATGTTGATATCTGCCTGTCGAAGCAGGGAAAGAGTGAACTGCTTTAACTCTCCCTGCTCATCCTGCTCAAAGGCTTGCAGTGCGGTGGGCTGCATGGCCAATTCGGGATTGTAGACATCAATGGCGTTAGCCAACCACTGGTATGCTGGGGCAGTCTTCGTGTTCCCCCAGTTGGTAGCTGTAGCCAGGAAAAGCTTGTTCGGCGTATTCTTTTCCTCGTATTTTGAAAAAGCGCCCTCGTCCGTTTGATTATACATGAATTTCTCCCCTGTCCGCTCGAAAACACGGGAGGGACGGGCACTGGCATAGTAATACAGATACTCCTCATGGACGTGGTCTGCATCGGCTGTAAACCCATAGCGGTAGGGAACCCCATTCTGGGTAACAAAGTAGAACTCGAAAGAGCAGGGGCCCTTCACAGTTTCCTCGGCGAATTTGAACGGAACCATTCCAGGGATCTTCTGCGTGATATTTCTAGTGTCCGAGGTGCGCACCGCCATAATAGCTGCAACAAAGGCCCGGATCACCGAACTTTTGCCTGCGGCATTTGCGCCGTAAATAGCAGCTGATTTAAGTGCGTCTCTTTTTCCCATATGGGCAAGATTCTCTGGATGAGATTTATCAGAAGAGGGAACCATGCTCAAAATAGCCTCTTCTTTGATGGATTGAAAGTTTATCGCCTTGAACTGCAGTAACATGGTACTTTCACTCCTTCCCCGCTATTAGGATACTATGAAATCTTCAAATATGCAAGATTAAATTAAGATTTTTGAATAAATTTTTCAAAAACACAGGTTTAACAAAAGAGGCTGGCTTGTAACATCCAAGCCAAAGAAGAAAAGAGAGCGAAAGTTGACCGTCCCATGCACCTGTAAAATGAAAGTAGACACTCACAAAAGTGTGGGTGTCTGCTTTTTT